>NZ_JAXAVY010000032.1:0-226 GCF_035671315.1 Flavobacterium cheonhonense | reverse complement strand
CACCTTGAGCGATTGCGTCAACACCTTCTACAGTGATAGCACCGTTACAGTTGTCTTGAGCAGTTAACGATACCATTGCAGGTACGTCACCGGCACAAGCCACAGTTACCGTAGCAGGAGCTTCAGGAGCTACAGGAGCTACGTTATCATTTACGTTGATAGTTTGCGATACTGAAGAAGTATTGCCACAAGCATCAACGAAAGTCCAAGTTCTGGTCACTACGAA
>NZ_JAXAVY010000031.1:0-234 GCF_035671315.1 Flavobacterium cheonhonense | reverse complement strand
AAATCTTATGATGTGGTTGAAAAAAATATTCTAGGATTTAAAACTGGACAACACGTGATTTTTTACAGAATCGTGACGGAAAAAGAAATTGAAGTTGTTAGAATTTTACATGGTATGATGGATATGAAAAACCACCTGTAACAGCGGTTAGTAGCTATTGCTGGTTTTTCTTTGCTTCACTCCTATTTTTCACGTAAAACTATTATCTTAGCTGACAGTACGCAGTTCGCTGGT
>NZ_JAXAVY010000030.1:0-309 GCF_035671315.1 Flavobacterium cheonhonense | reverse complement strand
AGAAACCCTGTTCTAACGAACGGGGTTTTTTGTTTTATATGGTTTTAAGCGAGCACCCGAGCGAAGCGAACTGACGAAGTAAAAGTTCGCGTACCTCAAAGCTACCGGGTTTCCTTCTCTTAACATCAAACCCTCATAGATAAAGGTTTGTTGTAAAAGCAATACTTCGCGTGAGGGATAGGAGCGATATCCTTTTGATGGTTTGATAAAAGTTTTTCCGCAAAAAAATGGTGTTAACCATCAAAAGATTCCTTCGGCAGTCACTTCGTTCGTGTTAGCGTATAGCCCGCTCTCGTATCGTCCTGAAAG
>NZ_JAXAVY010000029.1:0-345 GCF_035671315.1 Flavobacterium cheonhonense | reverse complement strand
CATAATTCCGTTTGGCAATTTGCAAAACATGTTGCATTTTGTAATTTACTATTGATTAATGCTACATGTACCGGTTCCCAATAATTACTTGTTGAGCCACCGGGATTCATTACATTGGCACCATCAATATGTTGGCATCCGAAATTATGACCAAACTCGTGAGATAGAATAGAACGGTTAGTGCCGGCAGATGGAAAAACTCTCATTAATGCACTTCCAATTGTAGTTAAATTTCCTAATACGCAATTTTGAAATGCATTTACTGTCCCCAAACCCAGCACCCCTGAGGATGAGACATAATTTTGACAAAAAACATTGATGTTAGCATTACCTGTTGAAAAAATT
>NZ_JAXAVY010000028.1:0-434 GCF_035671315.1 Flavobacterium cheonhonense | reverse complement strand
GTACAAGTCATAGTATTGTTGCTACCACAACCACTTTGTTGGCCACAAGAGTCAACGGTGTAAGTCCAAGTAACATCTACATAACCACCACAAATTGAAGGTGCGTTAGCAGGTGCATTGTTAGTCAATGTACCACCACAACCACCAGTAGCAGTTGTTGAAGCTAAGAACGCATTCCAAGCTGAATTTACATCAGCTTGAGAGCTACAAGAAGCAACAGTAACATTGTTACCACAGTTGAACACTACCGGAGCCGGAGCTTCAACGGTGAAACGTTTGGTACAAGTCATAGTATTGTTACTACCACAACCACTTTCTTGACCACAAGAGTCAACGGTGTAAGTCCAAGTAACATCTACATAACCACCACAAATTGAAGGCGCGTTAGCAGGCGCATTGTTAGTCAATGTACCACCACAACCGCCGGTTGCAGT
>NZ_JAXAVY010000027.1:0-444 GCF_035671315.1 Flavobacterium cheonhonense | reverse complement strand
ATTTGCTTAATTACCAAATTTTGGTAACTTTACAAAAAAAAGAAGTAATCATGGGAAGAAACACATCAATATCTTTAGGGAATCATTTTGAAAGTTTTATTGAATCAACTGTTTCGAAAGGTCGTTTCAGTAACGCAAGTGAAGTTGTTCGCGCCGGACTAAGACTCTTGGAAGAAGAAGAAAACCGTATAATCATTTTACGTAATGCAATTCGTGAAGGAATTGAAAGTGGTCGAGCTGTTGACTTTGATCCAAAAAAACATCTTGAAACTTTAAAATCAAGAAAGAAGTAATGGCTAAGTTTTATTTGACAAATAAAGCCGTTGAAGATTTAGGAGAAATATGGAATTATACAGTTCAAACTTGGTCTGAAAACCAAGCAGAAATTTATTATTCTTTACTAATCGATTCTTGCCAAGAATTAGCAAATAAATCGAGTTTAGG
>NZ_JAXAVY010000026.1:0-481 GCF_035671315.1 Flavobacterium cheonhonense | reverse complement strand
GCCTGTAATAAATACTCAAGCTTCTAATATAGTTGTTGAATGTGATGGCCATGGAAACCAATCAGCATTAATGAATTGGTTACAATCCAATGGTGGTGCATCGGCATCAGACAACTGTTCTAATGTAACTTGGACTAATAATTTCAATACAATGTCTAATGATTGTTCTGCTGCTGTAACTGTTGTATTTACTGCAACTGATGCATGTGGTAATGTAGCTACAACAACTGGTACATTTACAATCAACGATACTCAAAATCCTGTAGCGCCTGAAGCTCCGGCCACGGTAACAGTAGCTTGTACAAGCGAAATTCCTGCTATGGTAGCATTAACTGCTACTGATAATTGTTCTAATACAATCACTGCTCAAGGTGTTGACGCAATCGCTCAAGGTGACTGTGCTAACTCATTCGTAGTAACCAGAACTTGGACTTTCGTTGATGCTTGTGGAAATACTTCTTCAGTATCTCAAACTATCAAT
>NZ_JAXAVY010000025.1:0-521 GCF_035671315.1 Flavobacterium cheonhonense | reverse complement strand
TACTACGAACGAGTTAGCACATTGCCCTTGAGCGATTGCGTCAACACCTTCTACAGTGATTGTATTAGAACAATTGTCAGTAGCAGTCAACGCTACCATAGCAGGGATTTCACTTGTACAAGCCACAGTTACCGTAGCCGGAGCTTCAGGGGCAACTGGATTTTGAGTGTCATTGACTGTAAATGTAGCAGTTGTAGTTGCAGTATTACCACATGCATCAGTCGCAGTAAATACAACTGTTACAGCTGCAGAACAGTCATTAGACATAGCATCAAAATTATTTGACCAAGTTACATTAGAACAGTTGTCTGATGCTGATGCACCACCGTTTGATTCTAACCAAGTCATTAATGATGATTGATTACCATGACCATCACACTCAACAACAAAATTGGTTGCTTGCGTATCAATGGTAGGCGCTACGTTATCATTTACATTGATAGTTTGAGATACAGCAGAAGTGTTTCCACAAGCATCAACGAAAGTCCAAGTTCTGGTCACTACGAACGAGTTAGCACAGT
>NZ_JAXAVY010000024.1:0-589 GCF_035671315.1 Flavobacterium cheonhonense | reverse complement strand
TAGCCGTTTTTCTTTTCCAGTTGAGTTATTTTATTTTTTAAAAATTCAGCAAAAACTTTAATATCGCCCGACAATTCGGAAGTCTGATAGTCAATATAGAATTTTTGTTTTTTATTTCCTTTCTTTATTTCAAAATAAATTCCACATTCGTCCGTACAGTCTGGACAACCATACTGTTCAGTAGTTTTATCATTATTCAATAACTTATCTGGAATATTTGAAATAATTTCATTGCCAATGTCAAAATGAAATTTGTCGTTGAAGTAACTGTCAAAAGTGATTTCTGATTTTTTAAAATAGCTATCTGTAAAGTCGACTGAAAAAGAATTTTGATTTCCGCCATTGAAATAACGATACATTGTCGCACAATGGTTGGCACATTCACCACAATAAACACCAAAAATAATTTGGTCAATATTTATGTCATGTTTGGTGTTTTCGAAGTCATTATTTTCAATCTCAACAATTTCTGTCTTAGTTGAATGGTTAGCCGACTTGTTTAAGCAACTTGTCAAACAAGTTAGTCCGAAGAAAAGAAATATTATTAGTTTTAGTTTCATTGTCTACGGTTTCGTTTTAAAATGGCTAC
>NZ_JAXAVY010000023.1:0-630 GCF_035671315.1 Flavobacterium cheonhonense | reverse complement strand
TTCGCAAAAAGCCACTAGCCGCGAAACGTTACCAGCAATTTATGAAAAACGTAATAATATCAACCATCTGCATCCTAACAGCAATCAGTTGTAACTCTGAAAAATCAACTGAAAAAGAGAAGCTTATTGAGAAAATTTCTTTTCTCGAAAGAGAAAATTTAAAGTTGAAAGATTCTCTGAAAAAAGTCGAGGCGGACTTTTTATACTCTCAAATATTGATTGGAATTCCTAATACAAAAGTTATCAAAGTTGGAAAGAAAAACGAAATTGTTATGTTGCTTCAAACTTTCAATAAGACTTTGCCGAAATATGAAATTTATAAACTTGAAGGCAATAAAGAAATTAAGGTTGGAGAAAGTAATCAGACAAGGTTTGAATTTCAATTTACACCAAAAACAATTGAAGAAGATACGCTTGAACTTCTTTTAAAAATGCCGTACAATGGAAGAGTTATAAAAATTCCTGGTAAAATGACTTTAGATGTGGAAAAATAAACTGCTGGTAACAGCGGTTAGTGGCTATTGCTGGATTTTCTTGGCTTCACTCCTATTTTTCACGTAAAACTTTTTATCTTAGCGGAAAGTACGCAGTTCGTTGGCTTCGCAAAAAGCCACTAGCCGCGAAACGTTA
>NZ_JAXAVY010000022.1:0-676 GCF_035671315.1 Flavobacterium cheonhonense | reverse complement strand
CTATCACATAACGTTTCGCCGCTAACCGACTATTGCGATTCCAGCGAACTGCGTACTGTCTGCTAAGATAATATTTTTACGTGAAAAATAGACGTGAAACCACGAAAATCCAGCAATAGCGGTTAACGGCTGTTGTGCGATGTTTTAATTCTGTTCAAAACTTTTGACACAATCAATCATCATACTTAAGTTTGTTTTAATTTGATCTTCATTTTGACAACTTGCTGTGATTGAATAAAAAATTCCTTTTTGCTTACTTTTTACGATGAATGAAATCATTTCTATTGATTTTTCATTTTCAGATTTTGCGTGGATAAAATAAGAATCATATTTTAAAATGTTAGTTTTTCCACTTTCTACAATTTCAGGAATTAAATTATTCTTTGCTGAACTTTTTAGAATTGTTTCAAATTCAGCTTTCAAATCTGAATTATTTTCTAAACTTTTATATTTCTGAATAGATATTATTTTTGTAAATCTTGTTATTGAATCTGTTTCTCCAATAACCATTCCGAGAATTATTTGTTCAGTATTATATTTTTTAGCTTTCCATTTCCAATTTTTAGGAATTGTCATTGAGAAATCCTTAGTTGGATAAGATATTTTAGTTTTTTCATATTTTACAGGATAATTTGCATATTCCTCAAGCGTTGTTATTTTTTTTGCACAAGCACAA
>NZ_JAXAVY010000021.1:0-823 GCF_035671315.1 Flavobacterium cheonhonense | reverse complement strand
ACCTGGTACTGCTGCCGGTTCTTACACAGTAACTTACCAAATTTGTGAAATCTTGAATCCTTCTAACTGTGATACTGCTGTGGTAACTGTTAACGTTATCGGTGCACCTATCGATGCAGTAGATGATACTTATAACAACATCCTTTGTTCTGCTAATGGAACTATTGGAAACATCTTAACAAATGACACTTTAAATGGAAATCCTGCTACACTTTCTAATGTAACACTTTCCGTATTATCAGGTAATAATTCATTTGTTAGCATTAATAACAATGGAGATGTAATTGTTTCTCAAAGTGGTTCTTGTGGTGATTATACTTTCACTTATCAAATTTGTGAAATCTTGAATCCTAACAACTGTGATACAGCAACAGTAACTGTAAGTATTACAGATAATATTGCTCCTACTTGGACATCTGCCAGTGGTTCACTTGATGTTACTTTAGAATGTGGAGATGCAAGTGGTTTGGCAGCAGCGCAAGCGCTTTTCCCAATCGCTTCTGATTCATGTGATACTGATGTAACTAATATTGTTAAAACTGAAGGACAATTTGTAGTTTCAACAACTTGTGCTAATTCAGGTACTTATACAAATACTTGGACCGTAACTGATGCTTGTGGAAATGTTTCTGACAAGTTCACACAAACAATTCGCATTCAAGATACTTTAGCCCCTGTAGCTCCTGAAGCTCCGGCTACGGTAACTGTGGCTTGTGCCGGTGACGTTCCTGCAATGGTATCGTTAACTGCTCAAGACAACTGTAACGGTGCTATCACTGTAGAAGGTGTTGACGCAATCGCTCAAGGTGACTGTGCTAACTCT
>NZ_JAXAVY010000020.1:0-907 GCF_035671315.1 Flavobacterium cheonhonense | reverse complement strand
GTACAAGTCATATTATTGCTGCTGCTTTGCTCCGGACAATTTAAATAGTGTTTGTCAACAGTACCATTATCAAAGTTTTCATTGATAGCAGTTGCTGCTGTATTAATTTGAGACAATGAGTAAGCTGTTGAACAGCCTCCTATAACATCATTAGCTACTTGCAAGAAATTTGAAACGGTCATTCCAGCAAATGCGCCAGATTTTATGCTTAAAGAACCTAAACTGGTATTGCTTTGTGAGAAATTAGGGTCGTAGGCATCAAATCCGGTAGATAATGTAAGCGCAATCAACTGAGAAGATAAAACGCCTCTGCTACTAGTTGGATTTACAGCACTTGAGGTAAGTACCGCCGGAGAACCTCCTGCTGGTAAATAACTTTCAATTGCGGAAGAAGAAGTAAAGGTTAGTTTATTACTTCCACATCCTATAACTAAACCATTTGGAAATGCTCCTGCAAAGTTTGAATCTCTGTAGCATCCCGGATTATTTCCGTTACAAGAAGTGCCATAGCCTCCTTGGGTGAATGTTGTAAATTGTCCTTCACAGTTGTCAGATTGTCCACATGGATCTGTAACATTATAAGTCCAAGTAACATCCACATAGCCTCCACAAGCTGAAGGAGGATTTGAAGGGGCATTATTTGTTAATACACCATTGCTACATCCACCACTTGCAGAAGTTGAAGCCAAGAAACTTGTCCAAGCTGAGTTAACTTCTTGCTGAGTGCTGCAAGCCGGTACAGATACGTTATCACCACAGTTAAATGTGATTTGTGAAGAAGGTGTTACAGTAAATGTAGCACTTACACTGTCCTCAGAACAGTTGTCAGCGATGCTGTAAGTCAAACTCACGCTACCACCGTCGCACAATCTAGGTGCTTGGAATTCGCTGATGTTGAATTGAGCCG
>NZ_JAXAVY010000019.1:0-1130 GCF_035671315.1 Flavobacterium cheonhonense | reverse complement strand
CGTAAATTCAATAACTTAATGCAACAAATTATAATTTTTAAATTTGTTGTATATGAAAGCAAAACGTAATCGATTAACCCTTGCTGAACGTGTCGTTATTCAGACATTACTCCAAGAAAAAAAATCAATATCATACATCGCTAAACAACTCTCAAGAGATAGATCTTCTATTCACAGAGAAGTCAAGAAATGGGTAAGAAAACCAACAGATAAATACAATGCTGAACTAGCTCAATTTTGCGCAAAAGAAGAGTATTTAAACAAAAGAAATTTAGATAAGATAAATACATTTTTCAAACTAAAAGTCTTTGTATACAAAGGATTGTTAAGTGACTTCTCCCCGGAACAGATTGCCGGAAGCATCAAAGATATTTATCCTAATGACACAATAATGTCAATCTCACATGAAGCTATTTACCAACATATTTACAGACATCGACAATCAAGATTAGGCAGAAAATTAATAGCACTTCTACCCTACAATCATTCCAGAAGAAGAAAACACAGAAAGTATGGAACAAAAAGAGTGCGAATTCCTGACGCTATTTCTATTGAACAAAGACCTTTACATGTAGAAAACAGAATGGAAATTGGTCATTGGGAAGGTGATACAATTGTAGGTCTTGGACAAAAAAGCGCCATCGCAACTGTTGTAGAAAGAAAAACCAGATACACGTTTATTCTCTATCTAAAAGACCGAAAATCAGAAACAGTAACACACGAAATAGCAAAGCATTTAAACAACTTAAACCCAGAACTAAGAAAAACGATGACTTATGACAACGGAATGGAAATGGCCAATCATAAATGGCTCACAACACAAACAGGAATGGATATATACTTTGCGCATCCTTACTCGCCTTGGGAAAGAGGCACTAATGAAAACACAAATGGCCTAATTAGACGCTATTTCCCAAAGAAAACCGACTTTAACGAAATAACAGAGCAACAACTCAAAAACGTGCAGGAAAAGCTTAATAACAGACCTAGAAAGGTGCTTAATTATAAAACCCCAAGCTATATGATGGAAATTGAAATAAACAAAATAAAATATCAGAATTATAAACTAAATTAATAACTTTGAGCATAACCAAAAAGACCATGTGTTGCATTAAGGTCTTGAATCCACC
>NZ_JAXAVY010000018.1:0-1222 GCF_035671315.1 Flavobacterium cheonhonense | reverse complement strand
AGTTCTGAGAAATTCTAAGAAAATCACCTGTAACGTTTCGCGGCTAGTGGCTTTTTGCGAAACCAGCGAACTGCGTACTTTCAGCTAAGATAAAATATTTACGTTAAAAACCAACGTGAAACCACGAAAATCCAGCAATGGCTACTAGCCGCTGTTATGCGAAGCCTTAAAGTTGAATTTCATAAAGTAACACTTCTCCAGTTTCCTCATTAAAAAAATACAAAGATCCTTGGTTAAATCCTTTCTGAGAATAACACGTAAATCCTGATTTTGGAACAAACCAACTTGGCGCATCACTTGGAAGATTTAAGGTTTTAGATTTTTGGATTTCTAATCTATTTTCCTTTTTGAATTTTTCAATCCAATCTTTAGATGTTTGAAAATCTAAATACACGATATATTCAAGAGTAAAGTGAGATGAGCGCCAATACTTTCCATTTTTGACATTGACATTTTTTGGTTCATTTCCGGACCACAATTCAAAAACCTCATTTGCTTCATTTGAGTTTTTCTCGAAACATGAAACTGTCAAAAACAAAGTCAAAATAAGCAATAAAATTTTGGTTAGTTTCATGATTTTACGGTATTTGTCAAAAGGTTTCGCATAACGTTTCGCTGCTATCCGACTGTAGCGAATCCAACGAACTGCGTACTGTCTGCTAAGATAATATTTTTACGTGAAGAAAGAAGTACAACTCAAGAAAAACCAGCTATAGCGGATAACAGCTGTTATAGGCAGGCATTATTAATTCATTAACTTTCCTTGAATTTCACTGAGAATTTTGTCAATTTTCAATTTAACTTTTTCGATATTTTTTTCATTTGTCGATATGTAATGATCTAATAATCTAAATTCAACAATCAACTCTGAATCTTGATTTTCTCTTTTAAAATTTTCAAATTCATCAGAAAACTGGATTCTGTAACTAGTTAAAGAATATTCACCGTTTGGTCCGCCATAAATTTTATCAGCATCAAAATCATCTTGACCGTCATCTTCCCAAAAGCAAAGTAGGCAAATCTCCCAACTACATCTTTTGTCGAGTGTTAAATATCCACAAGCCGGACATGAATTTGGAAGTTCAAAGTCAATATCTTTTCTTAAATTACATCCACTGATTTTAGGGAAAAGATTGTCGAAATATTCTCTTCTATTTTGTATAATTTTTATTTTGGCTTGATTTTCCATAATATTTTTCACGCTCTGTTGGTCGCTTGCCTA
>NZ_JAXAVY010000017.1:0-1582 GCF_035671315.1 Flavobacterium cheonhonense | reverse complement strand
TCCAGCGAACTGCGTACTTTCCGCTAAGATAAAAAGTTTTACGTGAAAAATAGGAGTGAAGCCAAGAAAATCCAGCAATGGACACTAACCGCTGTTATGCGAGGGTTAATTTATATAATTTAAATTTTAAATTACTTCTTGTAATCAAAACCTGCATTCGAAATTTCTGCTGTATCAACAACCTCTTCAGTCATGTATAATTCGCTAATCTCTGGTTTTATTTTGGAAAATTTTACTTTATAAAATTTACCAATTGAACAATTGATTTCAGGGTCAATAGTCACACAACCATCAAACTTTTTATTGTCCACATAATACTTGTATTTGATACAATTCTTCCAGCCTTTGTTGAATTCATATTTTATTGTTTTGGCAACTGTAAAGCTATATTCACTGTTCAGGTAGTTTTGTCTTTTTACACTATTATAAAATGAATATAAAAGTACCATAGCCAAAACTATCACTATGATATTCATTTCTCTTATTTTTTTAATTCCTTTATCCAATTTTCAGGTTTCTAGAAAAGATGTTCATAACTCTCGCATAACGTTTCGCGGCTAGTGGCTTTTTGCGAAACCAGCGAACTGCGTACTTTCAGCTAAGATAGAATTTTTACGTGAAAAACAAACGTGAAACCACGAAAAACCAGCAATGGCTACTAGCCGCTGTTAGCGGTAGTGCTTACTGTTCAAAGCAATCTATACATAAAGTTATTCCATTTTCTGCCAAACGCTTCATTTCTGTTGGTGAAAATTCCATTGAACATTGTTGATTGTAACCGTAAATTCTCCAAACGCTAATATCGTCTCTCTTTATACCAACACTTTCCAATTCTTCAAATTTTGGTTCAAGTATATTCAAATAAACATTTATAAAATCAATATAACTATCTTCCTTATCGTCTTCAAAACCATGAATCCATAATCTTTTCAGTTCTTTTTCATCATAGGGAAATGTTGGCTCTAAATTCAAGATTTTGCTAACTTGATTGTAAACTACGTCACTTCTGGTCTGAATATGTAATCTGTAAAAATTCATTTGTTACAATAGGTTATTGAATTCTCCGCAATCTTGGCCGCATTACCGCTAACGTTTCGCGGCTAGTGGCTTTTTGCGAAACCAACGAACTGCGTACTGTCAGCTAAGATAGAATTTTTACGTGAAAAACAAGCGTGAAACCACGAAAATCCAGCAATGGCTACTAGCCGCTGTTATGTGATGGTTTTTTACGTCGACTTGAGCACACAAATTTTGTCTGTTTCCTTTTCGGATTCCACTTCTTGTTTTTCAAACTTTCTGAACAAGATTTAGCGGAATAACTAGTTTTCTGATGTCTTTTTGTTGTAACTCAATAAATAACGGGTTAAAAATCCGCCAAACATTATAAACATGATTCCAATTACAAGTCTGTAACCATAAAACATTGACTTTTCATTAGTCAACGCCAAAATAAGGATTATCAAATTTGTCAATGTAATTGAAAGCAAAGCAACCAAAACTATTTTTCTCATAGATGTATTTATTAAGAATTCAATACTCAAAGCTAAGATAAATTTCTATTGAAAACTATATGTCACGAAAA
>NZ_JAXAVY010000016.1:0-2666 GCF_035671315.1 Flavobacterium cheonhonense | reverse complement strand
GCGCGTCATTCAAGCTTACTCATAACGTTTCGCCGCTATCCGACTGTAGCGATGCCAGCGAACTGCGTACTGTCTGCTAAGATAAACTTTTTACGTGAAAAAAGAAGTACAACTCAAGAAAAACCAGCTATAGCGGATAACGGCTGTTAGCAGTAGTTCAATTTTTTTCCATCATTTTGTCAACTTTGTCATCATACCATTTTATGAATTTTGGTATTTTTTTCTGCAAAATAGCTCCTAAAATTGCAACAAGAACATATGATAAACGAATATATTTTTCATTAAAGTATACATTCCCAAAAAACAAAATACAAAAAGGAACTGATATTATTAGAGCAATATTGTCAAATATTTTTGGATTTATTGTTTTCGATTTCAGCAAAGACTTTAAAATTAGAAGTGTAATAATCAAACCTAAAAAATACAAAGAATAATTAGACATTCTATTGTCGTCTTTCATTAGTGATAAAATTCTGTCTATCATGCTTTAGTTCCTTTTTGGGATGAATTACTGCTAACGTTTCGCGGCTAGTGGCTTTTGCGAAGCCAACGAACTGCGTACTGTCAGCTAAGATAGAATTTTTACGTGAAAAACAAACGTGAAACTAAGAAAATCCAGCAATAGCTACTAACCGCTGTTATACGACGTTTTTCTTTTTTCTCATTGATTTTTTTAGTTTCAGCAAAAGAGTAATCAAGAAATAGAATAGTATTGCGAGCAAGATTGTAACTGGAATAAACCAATTTCCAAGAATTTCATAATTCTCTAAATTTCCATTTTCAATAAAACCTCCATATTGGAAAATTTCTCCCTTTTTGTAATAGAAACCAACATTATTTGGAAGTAATAGTTTCCCGAAAATTAGAGCAATAAATGAAAAGAGAAATAAATACGAAATGAAGAATATGAAATAAATTATTCCATAAGAAAAATTTAAAATTAATGCTTGGAAAATGTGAATTGGATTAAAAGTTTTTGTTGCTTGATTAAGTTTTTTTTCTGCAACGAGTGGTTTTAAAACATCGTTTGGAATTCCAATTTTATCAATAGCATTGATGATATTTTTCAATTCATTATTTTCATTGTTGTTTTTAGACATACTTTCATAAATATGGCTATTCATTTCCATTAGAATATCATTCTTATCTTCTTGGTTAAGTTTTTTAATTGCTGATTGAATCTGTCTTAAATAATTTTCATAAATCTTCTGTGCATCAGCATTTTTGAATTGTATTTTTTTGAATTCCATTTTTTTAGATTATTTTGTTTATACCATTTTGTAAATCTGACCATTGAATTTTCATTTCTTCAAGTGTTTGTTTTCCGTTTTCAGTTAAGAAGTAGTATTTTCTTGGAATTCCAGTTTCTTGCTCAATCCATTTAGACTCCAGAAGATTATCAGTTTTTAATCTGTTCAATAACGGATAAAGTGTTCCTTCTGCAATTTCAATATTGGTTAGTGCTTTTATTTTTTCAATAAGTTCATAACCATAAAGTTCATTTTCCTTTAGCACAAGTAATACAACAAAAGATAAAGTTCCTTTCTTAACTTGTGATTGCCATTTGTCAATAAATTCTTTGTTCATATTGCAAATGTAAAACAAAATACATAGTATAACAATGTATTTAGCTAAAAACATTTTGAATGTGATTAATTATCTAAATATCAGTAGTTTATTTTTATGTCGTAGTTTGGATAAAATGTCGTATAACGCAAACGGCTACACGTCCGTTGCGGATTAGAACCGAATAGTTTCTGATACGCTAAAACGTGAGAGTAAAAATAGTAACAATAACCCAGCAATGGCGTGTAACCGATGTTATGCGCTGTGGCAATAAACCAAACTATATGTGCAACTTAATTGAATTACTTAATCAAACGAGCGGAACAAGAGTATTTTTCTACTCTTTAATTTTTCTTATTGCTATTGGAATAATAGCCGACTGTTTAATAAAAATTGCAAAGCATTATTTTAACCGTAATAGTGGTTAGCCATTGTGCATAACGTTTCGCTGCTATCCGACTGTAGCGAATCCAGCGAACTGCGTACTGTCTGCTAAGATAATATTTTTACGTGAAGAAAGAAGTACAACTCAAGAAAAACCAGCTATAGCGGATAACAGCTGTTATGTGATGGCTTTTACGCTTTGGCACAACGCTTTAACTTCCCATTGGCTTCTACAGCGTATAATTCGTCGAATATACCACCAATCATCTCACCATTTTCTGTGTAATTTTTTAATTCAGGAATTTTTTTAGTTGAGTTTAAGTTTCTATTGATGTCTATAAATTTTCGACTGTATTCATTTTCCAAACCGTAAACGGAAATAATTTTACCGTTATAATTAAAAAAACCGTCACATTCTTTTTCATCATAATAAGTATAATGTGATTCAATACCGATACACTTACCAGAATCTTTAAAATCATAAAATACAACCCAAATTGATTTAAATTTTTTTTCAAAGTTTGGAGTTTCGGACATACTGTCTGAGTATTTTATTAATTTATCTAATTCTAGTTTAAGTTGACTAGAAATAATAGGAATTTCTTTTTCGTTTGTTTCTTCAGTTTTTTTCTGGCAGCTTAATAAACTTAAGCATATTGCAAAGATTAAAATATGAGTTCGCATATTAGTTCTAAATTATTCAGGGTTCTCTAAAG
>NZ_JAXAVY010000015.1:0-4119 GCF_035671315.1 Flavobacterium cheonhonense | reverse complement strand
CTTATGAAAATTAGAACCTTTATTTTTTTCATTGCACTGTTTTCGTCATATTCAATTATGGCGCAGAAAGATGATGAAGCCGTAAAATTCCTAAATGACTACATAAAAAGTAAAACCAAAAACAAAATTATTTACACCGAAAAGATATGGCCATCTACTCTAAACGATATAAAACGAGCACTTGGAAAAACGAAAATTCAATTGAGGGAAAACAATCCTGATAATATAAAAACCATACTTCCTGAAAAAATCATATTTACTGAAAAAGAAATGAAGTATGTTTCAGAAGAAATTGAAAAGAACAACAATAACGGTTGGGTCAAAAATAAAGTTGTTGATGCTCAATTTATTGCAAGAGATACAATAGAAAGTTATTTAAGTAAAAAATCGTCATTCTATATATATCACAGTTTTTCAAAGCCAATTTTTTTAAGAAATAATTCTATTTGCATTTTTTACTTTGACGAAACTGAAGGTGGAAAACTCGCAACTTTTGTGAAAGTAAATGGAAGTTGGAAATATTTTGCGGAATTATATTCGTGGATAAGCTAAAGTACTACCGCTAACAGCGGCTAGTAGCCATTGCTGGTTTTTCTTGGTTTCACGCTTGTTTTTCACGTAAAAATTCTATCTTAGCTGACAGTACGCAGTTCGCTGGTTTCACAAAAAGCCACTAGCCGCGAAACGTTGGCAGTAATTTTAAAACTCAGCATAACCGAGAACAAAATTTATGACGAAAAAAATTCTCTTTCTTTTCTCTTTTTCATTCTTGACGCTTAGTTGTAATTACTTTGAGGAAACGAGTGACAAAGTTTCATTCTATTCTACAATTTCAGAATCTGACAAAATAAGAATTAAGCCAAAGAGATTTAATCAAAATGAAAGTGTTAGAGAAGATTCATGCTTTGAAAATACAAACAAATATCAAGTTGATGACTTAAAAGAGATTGAAAACTTTGAAAAACTATTTGAGAATTCTGAATATACCGGATATTGTTGTTGTCCTGATACAGACTTTGCAATTGACTTTTACAGAGAATCACAAAAGATTGAAACTTATTTTGCAGACACAATAAAGTACGTAGATAAGGTTCAAGTCTTTGAAGAATCTTTTCAATTCTCATTTTTAATTGACAAGAAGAAATGGAAAAGTTATTTGATGGAAATTGAGAATAAATAATAAAAACTACTGCCAACAGCTGTTATCCGCTATAGCTGGTTTTTCTTGAGTTGTACCATTATTTTCACGTAAAAAGTTTATCTTAGCAGACAGTACGCAGTTCGCTGGAATCGCTACAGTCGGATAGCAGCGAAACGTTAAACCACATTTTGCGTTCCCGATTTCAGCAGCAATTTTTGTATAAAATTCAAGTCCATTTTTTTTCGGTTTTTTATAAAAATCATTCAAGAAAAGATGCCGTTGACAAAAATCAGAAACTGGAAAAGTGTTGCGGAAAATGTTTGCAGAAAATCAAACCGTATTTTTTCCAAGTTTGCGTTGAAAATTTATCAGAGAATAAGCAGAAACGAGAAAGCAGAATCCGAAATAGAAACCGGAAAATCAAACTGGTTACGTTGCGTGCTCAAGTTTACGTCGCAAAAAATGGTTTAACAGCGGTTAGTGGCTATTGCTGGATTTTCGTAGTTTCACGTTGGTTTTTCACGTAAAAACTTTATCTTAGCTGACAGTACGCAGTTCGCTGGTTTCGCAAAAAGCCACTAGCCGCGAAACGTTAGCTGCAAGGCAAATCACAACTTTTTGCATAAAAGAACGTCTTAAATTTCAAAGCTCAATATTTGTTAATAAATTGCAGGCTAATTTTTTAATATGGACAGAGAACAATATGGACTAAATAGTAACAGTACTAGTACAATTTTTACTTTTACAAGTAATGGAACTAATGGAGCAGTTGATAAAGCAATTAAATATACACCTACTATAAATCAAAATGTTTATAATCTAGCCTTTGGAGATATAGTAACCATTAGTGATGATGGAGAAGTAGTACAAATAGATGATACAGCTATTAGCGGAGATAGAGACTTAGTTTTAACAACTGTTGCTTCATCAATATATGAATTTACAAATGACAATCCTGATAAGAGAGTTATCTTTAAAGGTAGTAATGAAGCACGTACTAGACTATATCGTAGAGCAATAACAATTAATTATGATGAAATATCAAAAGATTTTTATATCTTTGGCGTTAGAAAACGTGATGATGGAATATTGGTTCAAGAAGATTTTGATCCAAATACTAATTGGCACGCATATTTAATAGAAAGAAAAGAAGATGAAAACAACAAAGAAGAAAGTGGTGCTCAAGAGTAAGCCAGTGAAAAAAGCTACTATTATTCTTGATAAAGCATTAGACAAAATTAAAGAGATTAAGTTAGTATCTACAAAAGATGAAGAACTTATAAACTCTGAATTGATACTTAAAGCTTAAACAAATAAGCCTTAAAACTAAGCCTCTAAATTATGGAGGCTTTTTTATTCCTTTAATTTGCCCAGCAGCTAACAGCCGTTATCCGCTATAGCTGGTTTTTCTTGAGTTGTACTTCTTTCTTCACGTAAAAATATTATCTTAGCAGACAGTACGCAGTTCGCTGGATTCGCTACAGTCGGATAGCGGCGAAACGTTAGCAGTAATCGTTGGAAAAATCAACTTTAAAAGCGACAATATGAAATATCTACGAATTATAATAATAAGTCTTTTTATGGCAAACTGTAACCACGATGATGGTGAAGAAAATGATATCGATGTTAGCCAAATTCCTTTCCCTGAAGCTTCATTCAAAATCACTTTAAAGAATGATTTTGAAATCTTTTCTACTATACATAGCTCAGAATATTCATTTGACGCTAATGGAAATGTACTTGCAGAAAAATACATTAGTAACGATAATCCGGAACAAAGTTTTTTTAGTACTTTTCAATATGACGCCAATGGCAGAATCCTGAGTGAAACCCGAAATAATCATATAGTTTCTCAAGTAATTTGGAACGGTAATACGGCAATAGTTTACAATAATTCAAATTACCCTACGACTTTTGTTTTTATGAATGGCAATTTATCAGAAGTCACTTCTGCGAACTCAGATATCCACAGAATCAATTATGATGTGAATAATAATATTATTTCTGAGGAAAGGAATAATGAAGTTTTTGTCGAATACCTGAATTATAATTTAACAGTCCCAAATCCTACGAATGTCTTAAAATCAATAGCCATTTTAAGATATAATTCTCGCGCATTTTCAAATAATACTTTTGAAACTAAAAAAGCATATCCATACGAAGGCGATGACTTTAGTATACCTCTGACTTACTACCAATTTCAATATACACTCGATGAAGATAACAGAGTAACTACAATTACTGATGACGAAACAAGTATCTACAAAACATATTTTGAGTACTACTAAATACGACTACTGCTAACAGCTGTTATCCGCTATAGCTGGTTTTTTATTGAGTTGTACTTCTTTCTTCACGTAAAAATATTATCTTAGCAGACAGTACGCAGTTCGCTGGATTCGCTACAGTCGGATAGCAGCGAAACGTTAACCCATATTTTCCAGAACCGCATTTCAGTAGCAACTTTAGTTGTAAATTCAAATTCATTTTCCGTTCCAGGTTTTTTAAAAAGTAGTTGAACACAAAATCCGTTTTCAAAAGATATTTACTAGAAAAAGTTGGCGGAAAACTGAAAGTTGAAAATCGTTGCGGAAAATGTTTGCGGAAAATCTAACCGAATTTTTTCCAAGTTTGCGTTGAAAGTTTATCAGAGAATAAGCAGAAACGAGAAAGTAAAATCCGAAATAGAAACTGGAAAATGTAACTGGTTACGTTGCGTGCTCAAGTTTGGGTTGGAAAAATTGGGTTAACAGCAGGTTTTGCGCTATTGCTGGTTTTTTCTTGTGTTGTACTTCTTTCTTCACGAAAAACTTTTATCTTAGCAGACAGTACGCAGTTCGTTGGCATCGCAACAGACGCAAAGCCGCGAAACGTTGTGCGATATTTTTTGAAAACCGCAGTAAAAATGTAACTTTTAATAAAAAAACTGAATTAGTAATGATAAGTAAATTGAAATATCTTTTTGTTGTTTTACTTTT
>NZ_JAXAVY010000014.1:0-4507 GCF_035671315.1 Flavobacterium cheonhonense | reverse complement strand
TGATGTTTCCAACGATTACTGCTAACGTTTCGCCGCTATCCGACTGTAGCGAATCCAGCGAACTGCGTACTGTCTGCTAAGATAATATTTTTACGTGAAGAAAGAAGCACAACTCAAGAAAAACCAGCTATAGCGGATAACGGCTGTTACCGGATGGCCTTTATTTTGCGTAAAGTAATTTCATTATATGGATTTCGGGAAATAATTATTTTGTTCTTTTTAACCTTTGCTTTTAATGTGTCACAAAATGGTCTATATTCTTGTACTTCAACAATTGTATCACCTAAAGTTTCATGAGTTATCTTAGACTTTTCTGGCATTAAAATAATATTGCTTTTTTCCATTCTCCAATTCCCTTTGGTATTTCCAGAAGCTATTGTTCCAGTCGTTTCTAATTTATAAGTGTTACTATCTAATCTAAGGATTATGTTATATGAGTTTGGTTTCTGTTTTAATGTATAAGTTCCTGTCACGCTTTTTTTAGAGCTACATGAGCTTAAGGCTAACAATACTAATAAACATTTGATAAAAAAATACTTTGAATTCATAAACAAGATATTCTCTGGTGCACGATTTAGGCTTTCCGGTAACGTTTCGCGGCTAGTGGCTTTTTGCGAAGCCAGCGAACTGCGTACTGTCTGCTAAAATAAAATATTTACGTGAAAAACCAACGTGAAACCATGAAAATCCAGCAATGGCCACTAACCGCTGTTAGTGGTTTGGTTTTAGACTAGGAAACCAAAATTGCCCAAAAGTCAGCCGACTTTCAACTTTCGCCTACAAACAAGTTCTTGTTGAATTCCCCAAAAGCCTAAAAGTTTACAAACACAAACTGACTAAATTCATTCGATTACCGGTAAGATTATTTTCAGTAAAACCGAAAAGTCAGACTTTTTATTCTCGGTTAAATTTTCAAAAGTGAAAGAAAGAAAAACGTCCGTTTAAGCTTCGGACCAAAACTAACCACTAACGTTTCGCGGCTAGTGGCTTTTTGCGAAACCAGCGAACTGCGTACTTTCAGCTAAGATAAAATATTTACGTGAAAAACCAACGTGAAACCACGAAAATCCAGCAATGGCCACTAACCGCTGTTAAGCCATTTTTTGCGACGTAAACTTGAGCACGCAACGTAACCAGTTTGATTTTCCGGTTTCTATTTCGGATTCTGCTTTCTCGTTTCTGCTTATTCTCTGATAAATTTTCAACGCAAACTTGGAAAAAATTTGGTTAAATTTTCTGCAAATATTTTCCGCAACACTTTTCCAGTTTCTGATTTTTGTCAACGTCATTTTTTCTTCAATGATTTTTATAAATCAACGAAAGAAAAATGAACTTGAATTTTATACAAAAATTGCTACTGAAATCGGGAACGCAAAATGTGGCTTAACGTTTCGCGGCTAGTGGCTTTTTGCGAAGCCAGCGAACTGCGTACTTTCAGCTAAGATAAAATATTTACGTGAAAAACCAACGTTAAACCACGAAAATCCAGCAATGGCTACTAACCACTGTTAAGCCATTTTTTGCGACGTAAACTTGAGCACGCAACGTAACCAGTTTCATTTTCCGGTTTCTATTTCGGATTTTGTTTTCGGTTTCTGCTTATTCTCTGTTTAATATTCAACGCAAACTTGGGAAAAATTCGTTTTAATTTTCCACAAACGTTTCCATAAACATTTTCGGATTTCATTTTCCAGCAAACTTTTTTTCGTCAACATCTTTTCGAAAGTTGATTTCTCGTCAATTACATTTAAAAAAACTGAAGTGGAAAAATGAACTTACTGCAAAAATCGCTACTGAAATCGGGAACGCAAAATGTGGCTTAACGTTTCGCGGCTAGTTGCATTTGCGAATCCAACGAACTGCGTACTGTCCGCTAAGATAAACTTTTTACGTGAAAATAGAAGTACAACTCAATAAAAACCAGCAAGTGCTACTAACCGCTGTTATAGGTAGCCTTTATTATTGGTCTGCCTTTTCAGTCAACCTATTATGTAAATAGCTTTAAGAGTTTACTAGATGAATTTTTGTCTTTTACAATTTGTCAGATTGCTTATTTTTTTATCAGAAAGTCAATTACTTTATTACAAAGTTTATAAGCTAAATAAAAAATTAAAAGCATTAATATTATATTGAAACCTGCAATCACTGTACTTATGATTGTATCAGTACTCCAAACTAATTTAGACTCATAAATTAAACCTATCATATTTTTAATTTTTTAAATTCAGGTTTTAGATTCTGTTTCACTTCTGTATCTTTTTCAACGCAAAATTTGTCAAAAGGTTACCTATAACGTTTCGCGGCTAGTGGCTTTTTGCGAAACCAGCGAACTGCGTACTTTCAGCTAAGATAATAGTTTTACGTGAAAAACAGACGTGAAACCACGAAAATCCAGCAATGGCCACTAACCGCTGTTATAAGCAGGCTTGTTTTTTTAGACACTTTGTTCAATTCTTTTGGAAATTATTTATTTAGATTCTTTTGATCTATTTTCTGAATTCCGCTTTGTTTTCTTGTAAAGTTTGATTAAAAAATAAACTATTGAGCAAAATAAAACAATGAGAAATATTTGCCATAATAACAAACCAAAAGAAAAATGATTAATTGTTTTTTCCATAACTTTTCGACGTAATTTTGAGGAAAGCTTGCTTATAACGTTTCGCCGCTAACCGACTATTGCGAAGCCAGCGAACTGCGTACTGTCAGCTAAGATAATAGTTTTACGTGAAAAACAGACTTGAAACCACGAAAAACCAGCAATAGCGGTTAACGGCTGTTAGCACTTATTTTTTCTTAAAATATATAAGTAACACAATATGAGCATTCCCAAATTCCACGAAGCAATGTATAACCAAAAACTTTCCATAAAGTCAGTTTGACATGGCTGACAAATTTCTCCAGCAATACAAGGTTCACAGTTAATTGTATATGAATCCCAAGAATATTTATAAACCAAAACTATGTTTATAACAATCCAAATTACTGTAAAAACCTTGTTTAATTTATTTATTCCCGTATTGATTTTTCTCTTGACCACTTTTCATTCTTTTACTTAGCCTATCAACTCTCCGATTTCTCTTTTTTAGCGGTTCTCCCAAAATAAGTGCTAACGTTTCGCGGCTAGTGGCTTTTTGCGAAACCAGCGAACTGCGTACTGTCAGCTAAGATAAAATTTTTACGTGAAAAACCAACGTGAAATCAAGAAAATCCAGCAATGGCTACTAGCCGCTGTTAGCGGTTGTATCGTCTAATTATTTTATTTTCTTCTGAATCTGTTTTTAAAACAACTTCTTTTGTAGTGACAGTGTCAATTAGCACACAATCTCTCAGATTTCCAATCTCTGCGCAAATAGAATTATTGAAATCAGTTATTATTTTTTCTTTATTGTTTTTCAAATCTAACAATACTAATTTTTCACTATCATCATTAAGCGTTTCAATGTAAAGAAGTATTCTTTCATCTTCACGATTATCAACAAAAATGCCTTCCTTGAGTATTGTGCCATTTTCTTTCTTGATTAGTTGCATTTGGTTTGGATTTCCTGAACCGTAAGATTGTATAAAAAGAAAAGTTTCTCCGAAATCACCGCCAATATATCCAAGACTTTTATGAATCATGGGATAACTGGTTTCATTCAATTCTATTATATCCTTTTCCCCTTTTACTAAAGTCAAACTTTGCATATTTTGTTTTTCAATTGTATCAAAATGAACTCTATATGATAAATGATAACCTCTTGTAAGTAGTGTATCAAAATCATAAGGTTCTATTTCTATTTTATTTTCGGGTAGTGGTCTATGAACAATAGATTTTTCTTCTTTCTTGCTTGAACAAGAAAAGAAAATAGAAATTGTTAATATTTGAATGATGAGTTTCATGATATAACCGCTAACGTTTCGCGGCTAGTGGCTTTTTGCGAAGCCAGCGAACTGCGTACTTTCAGCTAAGATAGAATTTTTACGTGAAAAACAAACGTGAAACCACGAAAATCCAGCAATAGCCACTAACCGCTGTTACCAGTAGTTTTTATTAGTTAGACGTGTCTTTCCAACTTTTTAGAAACCATTTTCCGTTAACTTTTTCAAAGTAAACATCGGTATAAATTCCATTGTCAACACCTCTGATTTCAATTGTTACGTTATTTCCTTTTGCTTTTATTTTCTGTGTATATCTATCAAATTCTCTAGTCAAAGCATCTTTTGGATATTCAAAGTCAAGTTTTGTGTATTCTTCTTTTTCAACTGTCCTTTCAATTGTCTCCATCATATTATTCTCGTCAATTTCGATGACTTTTAGCGGAAAATTTACACGACTAACTTGGAAAATCGAATCTTTACTAAAATAACTCAGGAAAACATTGAAGTTGTCGTCAACATTATTAGGTATTTTGAATTCAGAAACTTTATTTTCTGTTTGATTTTTGTCTTCAGCCTTTCTAATTTCCGGCTTACATTCTATAAAGATAGAAGCCAAAATAAAAAGCAGAAATATCCTTGTTTTATTCAT
>NZ_JAXAVY010000013.1:0-4940 GCF_035671315.1 Flavobacterium cheonhonense | reverse complement strand
GTTACAGGTATGGGTTTAATGGAATGGAGAAAGATGATGAAATTAAGGGTGAAGGGAATAGTTATGACTTTGGAGCGAGGATGTTAGACCCAAGAGTTGGAAGATGGTTTGCTCCAGATTTAAAATTTTCTTTACAACCCAGCTGGTCACCTTACAAAGCATTTTTTGATAATCCTAATTTATTCATAGACCCAGATGGTAACACAGAATGGCAAGTAACTACTGTTATTAATCATAAAACTGGAAAAACAGAAATGATATTTGAGATAATCGATGCAGATAAATTAGATAAAAAAATAGTTAATGTTAGAGACTACTATTATAAGGATTGGGATTATCAATATAGTGATATTATCCACAGTAGTACTATTATTATTTATGAAGATGGCACACAATCTGTTCAAAATCACAAAACCGAATACGCTCCTAGATATACTAGAGATGCAGATTGGGATTTTATTCCTGAAATACCTTCTATAAATTTTGGTGGTGATTCAGATATAAAAATAGAAGATGGTTATGTTTTTACAACAAGTTGGGGTAAAGACGGTATAGCAAGCTCAAACAAATCTAATGGAAAAGCACGAAGCGAAAAAGATACTGATATGAGTGCATTAGTGGCGGTTACAGAAATACTTAGAGGCGGGTCATTACCTAAAGGGTTAGATGCAGCGGTTGATGCGATAGGAAATACAAGTGAAATTATTCAGAATATTTTTGACAAAAATGGCATAGCAGGCGAAGTGAACCTAAAAGATGGTAAAATTGAAGTTAGTTATGAAAAAGAAAATATATATGATGTAGAATATCTTGAGATAAATGGTAAGGTTAATATTGTTCCAAACAACAGTCCTTTCCCTCTCTCAGATAAAAAAACCAAAAAAGTTAAAGAGCATAAAATAGAAAAGTTCAAAGATTCTGTTGAAAAAAAATATCAAGAAGATTATAAAAAAGTTCAAAATGCGAAAAAAAATAACAAAAAAAAGTCTTAGCTTGATATTCTGTTTGCAATTTTTATTGTTATCATGTAATAAGTCTGATAAACTAATAAAAGCTACTTACGAAAATAGTATTGATAGTATAGTAGTTTATAAAGATAAGAATGGTCATATTGAATGTATTTATAACATTCTGAATAACAAAGATAAGTTTGTTAAAGAAGGAATTTGTTTTTTATCAAATGGGGAAATTGACTATGATAAAAGTAGATTTTTAAAAATAGATGGAAATAAGTTATATTATTTCTCACCATACAATAGATTCTATAAAATAGGCACAGACAGATATGTTGTATTTAAAGGAAATGATAGTATAAAAAAAGATTTTAGTAACTTAGAATTATTAAAATTAAGTGAATTTAATTTTAACGAAAATGGAGTAATTGAAAATTATGATAAAAAAATACCAAAAATTGGTATTGTTGAAGAGATTATTTTTTTAGATACTTTGGTTAAATCTGAAAAAGGAAATGAGAAAATTATTGAAACAATTATTTCGTATATAGATCTTGAAAACCTTTTAATAAGTAAACTAAAAAAAAAATCAGGGATAAAAAATAATTAATTTTTTATTTATTAAGAACAAAAACAACTTGTAAATGTGTTGTTTTTACACAACTGTTTGTGGTTACCTTATTGATGCATCGCGACAAAATATAGGAAATTAGAATAAACATTAAATGATTCTGATTTAATAAACTACATAAGAATACAAGTCATTTTACGTCAACCCTTTCGAATTTAACTTGGTAGAAATAATGTAAACCAATAAAGCGTATATACTTTTTTTATCAAAAAAAGTTAGGCTTTAACAAGTTATTTATTTCCCTCGCTCACGCCCGAATCCTTTCGGATGGTCAATGATAGATAAACACGCTTACGGGCGTGTTTTTTTGTTGGTTGTTATAAAGGCGTAAGTACTTATAGTTATAGAGATTTTAGTTTTTTACTTCGATCCATTTGATGTACTTTTGACAAAAGCCAATACATGAAAAAGTGTAATGCATTGATTCCTTTATTCAAAGAATTTATAAAAGATTCAGAATCAGGAAAGCGTTTGAAAAAAAATGGTGAACGCATCACAAAAAAATCAATAGAAAATTACAAGTATGTTCTGAAAAATCTCATTTTATTTTCTGAACACATAGGAACAGAATTGTTAGTATGTGATGTTTTAAAATTGAGCAAAAGGGAATTATTGTCTGAAAAAAAGTATTGGAAAAAGTTTTATAAAAATTTTACCGAGTTTTTATATAAACGGGGTTGCTATGATAATTATGTTGGTGCAACAATTAAGGTTATAAAAGTATTTTTTAATTATTTAAAAACAGAAAAAGATATTTTTGTTGGAGACTTTCATAAACAATTTTATGTTAGGAAAGAGGAAGTTGATGTTTTGGTACTATCACCGGAACAATTAAAGTTTTTAATCCATGACAAAAATTTTGAGACCAAACTAACTCCGGGTTTAAAAAAGGTTAAAGACATTTTTGTTTTTGGTTGTACAACTGGCCTGAGATATTCTGATATTTTTTTATTGACCAATAAAAATTTTGAGCAGTTAGGACAAGACTGGTACTTGAGAGTAAAATCAAAAAAAACAAAAACTACTAGTTCAATAAAACTTCCTGAATATGCAATTGAGATTTACCTAAACTACAAGACTGCAAGTAGTAAAACATATTTGTTCAAAAATATGCCTTTATTCAATTTTAACAGAAGTATAAAACGAATCGGTGAACTTGCAGAGTTTACCAACATAATTTCTGTTTCTCGAGAACGACAAGGTATAACCAAACAATTGCAAACAGGTAATATAAGGTTTTGTGATAAAATGAGTTCTCATATGATGAGAAGAACTGCGATTACTACATTTCTAATACTTGGCATGCCCGAACACTTGGTGCGAAAAATAAGTGGCCACAGCAGCTCAAGTACTGCATTTAACAGATATGTGCATTATGCACAAGTTTATATTGATAGGGAGATTGATAAGGTGTATAGTAAGTTGGAGAGTTATTGAATTTACTTGTTTCTTTATCACAACATAGACTAATAAACACTCTAATTTGCGTATTTATCTATCATTGACAATCCGAAAGGATAGGTGCAAGAGAGAAAGTGTTTATTATTTTTATTAGTTATTACCACTCCAAAGGATTCGCGGGTTAATGGGGATTTCTTCACTAAAAACGTTTCACCTTTATAGTTTGTATCTACAAAAAAATACGCCTTAGTGTTTTTTTTATCACTGTTTAGGGCACAGTTTATAAAACTGGGCCAACGATTGCGTTGAGATTCACTTTTTGTCATTCCTGCTCCATCGGGCTGTTTAAATTTTATCACTAGAATGAGATGCTCGTGTAAGAATGGAGAAAATATAAAATCATAATTTTTATCTATTGAATTTTAATGATTAATAATCTTTAAAATTATTTTCGGCTTATTTTGGAATTTCAATCTGTCCTGTTTATTAAAAATAAAAAAAATTGGTCTAGTGTCAAAGCTAATACCCCTTGTATATTCTTCATTTGAATTAATGTTGGCAATAAATTTGCTTAATGATAAATGTTTTTCATATAACGTCAGCTCTCTTGCCCCTAAATCATTTTTGTCAATTCCATTCAATTCTGCAAACAAATATTTGTCAATATTTATATTTGTATTACTCAAAAGAGTTAATTCAAGAGAATTTCTGGAAATACCATCAATACCTTTCTCCATCGATCCTCCAAATAAAATTCTTCTTGAACCGGGTTTAGATATATATTCTTTATTTATTTCAATTGAAACTCCAATAAATTGAAACTCCTTTGGATTAACCGCTGCGGAATCATCAAACTGGTAGAGTTTACCAGATTTAATGTATAACTCTTTAATTTTTAAATTTTTTATCCTATAATAATTTTTTTGCTTTTGGAATAATAACAAGTATAAGCATACTCCAATAAAAATACTAAATATTATGATTTTTATTTTTCTATCTAAATGAGCCATAAGCATAGGTTGAATTGTTAAGCTGATCTTCCGTCATTGTTAGTGTCGATTGTTTATTACCCCATGACCACCATTCTACATTTATAGTGCCATTTGGATTTTTTGTCACTCCTTTTACTTGAATATAATGATCAGGAATAGCGCTCCATGTTGATTTACCCATAAAATGGTCAGTATTAACCAAAAGAATCACAAAATCACCAGTATTAACAGATTTATTAATACCATCTTTCAAACTTATACCTTTTGCCCAGTTATTTTCAGTAGTTCTTTGCATTCCGAACATTTTGGTTGTCATTTTATCAATGTCACTAGGCCAAGTAAATCCTGAAGGTCCACTATCTGTTGCAGGGTTATAACTATTGCCATAAACATTTAAGGAAGTACGTAATGATGACATTATAACATAACTTGCCGCATCAAGTCCGTTAGTTGGTGCACTATTCAATAAATCTTCATTGGCTTCAATTGAAGGACCATATTTTCCGTATTTATACAAACCTATGGCCATATTTACAAATTCTTCAGGATTATATTCAATACCTGATTTACATGATGCGGCTACCCCACAAAGATTCGTGCTTTTTTGATTAATTGATTGAGGGTTATTCAACATATTCATAAGAGAATTCACAAAATCTACTTTTGGTATGTTGTTCCAAACAGTTGAAGTATTAGGATCATTCGCAAAATTATTAACCGCAGCCGCCGCATTTTGTTGTTCTTTTGGTGTAGCCGCCTCAAGACCCTCTAGCTCTATCATGTCCATCACTCTATTCTCACTAAATGCGTAAGGAGAATTATAAGGGTATTTTCTAAACAATGGATCTACCGCAAAAAACCTTCCCACTCTCGGATCATGCATCCTAAAGGTGTAGTTTAAGGAATTTCCTTCACCCTTAATCTCATTATCTTTTTCTTGCCCTTGAAACCCATACCTGTAAG
>NZ_JAXAVY010000012.1:0-5297 GCF_035671315.1 Flavobacterium cheonhonense | reverse complement strand
AAATAAATTCAAAAATATTTTAAAAATTACTTGTTAGTTTAAAAAAGATGCTTACTTTTGCACCCGCTAATCGAGAGAATAGCGGCACAATAAAGAAACAACGTTCATAGACATATTGAATTGACAGCCGTCT
Source organism: Flavobacterium cheonhonense (assembly GCF_035671315.1). Classification (NCBI taxonomy): domain Bacteria; kingdom Pseudomonadati; phylum Bacteroidota; class Flavobacteriia; order Flavobacteriales; family Flavobacteriaceae; genus Flavobacterium; species Flavobacterium cheonhonense. The sequence continues at coordinate 5,164 of NZ_JAXAVY010000012.1, read as the reverse complement.
TAAAAGAGATTTTAAGACAGAAAAAAAAGAGAGTAAGTGAATCGAGAGATTTGAAAAAGACTAGCCTTTGTCTATAAAACAGTCTCGTTAATAAAACGAGACAAAAAACATACGATGAAGAGTTTGATCCTGGCTCAGGATGAACGCTAGCGGCAGGCTTAACACATGCAAGTCGAGGGGTAGAGGAAGCTTGCTTCCTTGAGACCGGCGCACGGGTGCGTAACGCGTATGCAACCTACCTTTTACAGAGGGATAGCCCAGAGAAATTTGGATTAATACCTCATGGTATATATCATTCGCATGTTTGATATATTAAAGTTCCAACGGTAAAAGATGGGCATGCGTCCTATTAGCTAGATGGTAAGGTAACGGCTTACCATGGCAACGATAGGTAGGGGTCCTGAGAGGGAGATCCCCCACACTGGTACTGAGACACGGACCAGACTCCTACGGGAGGCAGCAGTGAGGAATATTGGACAATGGGCGCAAGCCTGATCCAGCCATGCCGCGTGCAGGAAGAAGCATCTATGGTGTGTAAACTGCTTTTGTACGGGAAGAAACACTCCTTCGTGAAGGAGCTTGACGGTACCGTAAGAATAAGGATCGGCTAACTCCGTGCCAGCAGCCGCGGTAATACGGAGGATCCAAGCGTTATCCGGAATCATTGGGTTTAAAGGGTCCGTAGGCGGTTTGGTAAGTCAGTGGTGAAAGCCCGCAGCTCAACTGTGGAACGGCCATTGATACTGCCAGACTTGAATTACAAGGAAGTAACTAGAATATGTAGTGTAGCGGTGAAATGCTTAGATATTACATGGAATACCAATTGCGAAGGCAGGTTACTACTTGTGGATTGACGCTGATGGACGAAAGCGTGGGGAGCGAACAGGATTAGATACCCTGGTAGTCCACGCCGTAAACGATGGATACTAGCTGTTGGGGGCAACTTCAGTGGCTAAGCGAAAGTGATAAGTATCCCACCTGGGGAGTACGTTCGCAAGAATGAAACTCAAAGGAATTGACGGGGGCCCGCACAAGCGGTGGAGCATGTGGTTTAATTCGATGATACGCGAGGAACCTTACCAAGGCTTAAATGTAGATTGACAGGTTTGGAAACAGACTTTTCTTCGGACAATTTACAAGGTGCTGCATGGTTGTCGTCAGCTCGTGCCGTGAGGTGTCAGGTTAAGTCCTATAACGAGCGCAACCCCTGTTGTTAGTTGCCAGCGAGTCAAGTCGGGAACTCTAGCAAGACTGCCAGTGTAAACTGTGAGGAAGGTGGGGATGACGTCAAATCATCACGGCCCTTACGCCTTGGGCTACACACGTGCTACAATGGACGGTACAGAGAGCAGCCACTACGTGAGTAGGAGCGAATCTATAAAACCGTTCTCAGTTCGGATCGGAGTCTGCAACTCGACTCCGTGAAGCTGGAATCGCTAGTAATCGGATATCAGCCATGATCCGGTGAATACGTTCCCGGGCCTTGTACACACCGCCCGTCAAGCCATGGAAGCTGGGGGTACCTGAAGTCGGTGACCGTAAGGAGCTGCCTAGGGTAAAACTAGTAACTGGGGCTAAGTCGTAACAAGGTAGCCGTACCGGAAGGTGCGGCTGGAACACCTCCTTTCTAGAGACGAAAAGAAGGACTGGAAATAGAAGAGTCACAAAGCTCATTTACTCTCGCTGTTAATTCAAAATATAAATAAGCAAAATACAGAGTCTCGTAGCTCAGCTGGTTAGAGTACTACACTGATAATGTAGGGGTCGGCAGTTCGAGTCTGCCCGGGACTACTAGTATGCTTATAAGGAAATTCTAGGGGTTGAGAGGTTATGTAACTCATAACTCATAACTAGTAACTCATCACTAAGATTGGGGGATTAGCTCAGCTGGCTAGAGCGCCTGCCTTGCACGCAGGAGGTCATCGGTTCGACTCCGATATTCTCCACTATCCCGTAAAGGGAAACCGTTCATTGACATATTGAGATAAAAAATACATTTAAAAAGTAGAAAGAACACGAATTATCTAAGTGATTAGATAATAAGTAACAAGTACAATAAGCAAAATAAGGGCGTATGGGGGATGCCTAGGCTCTCAGAGGCGAAGAAGGACGTGATAAGCTGCGAAAAGCTGTGGGGATTGGCACATACGAATTGATCCGCAGATATCCGAATGGGGCAACCCGGCATGTTGAAGACATGTCACTCCGATAGGAGAGCAAACCCGCTGAACTGAAACATCTAAGTAGGCGGAGGAGAAGAAAACAAAAGTGATTCCGTAAGTAGTGGCGAGCGAACGCGGATTAGCCCAAACCAAAGTTGTTACGGCAATTTTGGGGTTGTAGGACCACGACATTTCTTGCGGATTGAATTAGAACTACCTGGAAAGGTAGGCCATAGACGGTGATAGCCCGGTATAAGTAAGAGAAGATAAGGATAGTGGTATCCTGAGTAGGGCGGGGCACGTGAAACCCTGTCTGAATTTGGCGGGACCATCCGCTAAGGCTAAATACTCCTGAGAGACCGATAGTGAACCAGTACCGTGAGGGAAAGGTGAAAAGAACCGTGAATAACGGAGTGAAATAGATCCTGAAACCATACGCTTACAAGCGGTCGGAGCCCACAAGTTGGGTGACGGCGTGCCTTTTGCATAATGAGCCTACGAGTTACCGTTGCTGGCAAGGATAAGCACTTATGGTGTGGATCCGTAGCGAAAGCGAGTCTGAATAGGGCGATGCAGTCAGTAGTGGTAGACGCGAAACCGTGTGATCTACCCATGGGCAGGATGAAGCTGTGGTAACACATAGTGGAGGTCCGAACCGGTTGACGTTGAAAAGTCTTCGGATGACCTGTGGGTAGGGGTGAAAGGCCAATCAAACTCGGAAATAGCTCGTACTCCCCGAAATGCATTTAGGTGCAGCGCTGGTTATAAGTTATATAGAGGTAGAGCTACTGATTGGATGCGGGGGCTTCACCGCCTACCAATTCCTGACAAACTCCGAATGCTATATAATGTTTACCAGCAGTGAGGGCATGGGTGCTAAGGTCCATGTCCGAGAGGGAAAGAACCCAGACCATCAGCTAAGGTCCCCAAATGTATGCTAAGTTGAAAAAACGAGGTTTGTCTGCCCAGACAGCTAGGATGTTGGCTTGGAAGCAGCCATTCATTTAAAGAGTGCGTAACAGCTCACTAGTCGAGCGGACGAGCATGGATAATAATCGGGCATAAGCATACTACCGAAGCTATGGATTTGTAGTAATACAAGTGGTAGGGGAGCATTCTAACAGGGTTGAAGGTGTAGCGCGAGCTATGCTGGACTGGTTAGAAAAGAAAATGTAGGCATAAGTAACGATAATGCGGGCGAGAAACCCGCACACCGAAAGACTAAGGTTTCCTCAGCTATGCTAATCAGCTGAGGGTTAGTCGGGTCCTAAGGCGAACCCGAAAGGGACAGTCGATGGCCAACGGGTTAATATTCCCGTACTACTGTTAATTGTGATGGGGTGACGGAGTGATGAAAGTACCGCGAACTGACGGAATAGTTCGTTAAAGCACCTACCTATAAGTTGCGCAGGCAAATCCACGCGACTTGGGGAAATGCGATAGTACTCAGAGGCTTCGGCCAAAGAGATAGTGTACCTAAGGGCTTCCAAGAAAAACCTCTAAACTTAGATTAACAGTACCCGTACCGTAAACCGACACAGGTAGTCGAGGAGAGAATCCTAAGGTGCTCGAGAGATTCATGGCTAAGGAATTAGGCAAAATAGACCTGTAACTTCGGGAGAAAGGTCGCCAGCAGTAATGCTGGCCGCAGTGAAAAGGTCCAGGCGACTGTTTATCAAAAACACAGGGCTCTGCAAAATCGTAAGATGAGGTATAGGGCCTGACACCTGCCCGGTGCTGGAAGGTTAAGAGGAGATGTTATCTTCGGAGAAGCATTGAATTGAAGCCCCAGTAAACGGCGGCCGTAACTATAACGGTCCTAAGGTAGCGAAATTCCTTGTCGGGTAAGTTCCGACCTGCACGAATGGTGTAACGATCTGGACACTGTCTCAGCCATGAGCTCGGTGAAATTGTAGTATCGGTGAAGATGCCGATTACCCGCAGTGGGACGAAAAGACCCTGTGCACCTTTACTATAGCTTAGTATTGGTCTTGGATAAGTGATGTGTAGGATAGGTGGGAGACTGTGAAATGGCGTCGCCAGGCGTTGTGGAGTCATTGTTGAAATACCACCCTTTGCTTATCTGAGGTCTAACCCCGCTTATGTGGGGGACATTGCTTGGTGGGTAGTTTGACTGGGGTGGTCGCCTCCAAAAGAGTAACGGAGGCTTCTAAAGGTTCCCTCAGCACGCTTGGTAACCGTGCGTAGAGTGCAATGGCATAAGGGAGCTTGACTGAGAGACATACAGGTCGATCAGGTACGAAAGTAGAGCATAGTGATCCGGTGGTTCCGCATGGAAGGGCCATCGCTCAAAGGATAAAAGGTACGCCGGGGATAACAGGCTGATCTCCCCCAAGAGCTCATATCGACGGGGGGGTTTGGCACCTCGATGTCGGCTCGTCACATCCTGGGGCTGGAGAAGGTCCCAAGGGTTGGGCTGTTCGCCCATTAAAGTGGCACGCGAGCTGGGTTCAGAACGTCGTGAGACAGTTCGGTCTCTATCTACTGTGGGCGCAAGAAATTTGAGTGGATCTGATTCTAGTACGAGAGGACCGAATTGGACAAACCTCTGGTGTATCTGTTGTTCCGCCAGGAGCACCGCAGAGTAGCTACGTTTGGAAGGGATAAGCGCTGAAAGCATATAAGCGCGAAACCCACCACAAGATGAGATTTCTTTTAAGGGTCGTGGAAGATGACCACGTTGATAGGCTATAGATGTAAAGGCAGTAATGTCATAGTCGAGTAGTACTAATAACCCGTAAGCTTATGTACGTCGCTACCGCCTCGCAAGAGGCGGGGCAAACTTTCTAAGAAATGATTTTTATCTCAGTATGTTAAGATATAGTGTAATGTTAATCAGCTAAAGTTGATTACCCTTGCAAAACGACTTAAGGTGGTTATTGCGTCGGGGCTCACCTCTTCCCATTCCGAACAGAGAAGTTAAGTCCGACTGCGCAGATGGTACTGCAGTAATGTGGGAGAGTATGTCGCCGCCTTTTTTT
>NZ_JAXAVY010000011.1:0-11837 GCF_035671315.1 Flavobacterium cheonhonense | reverse complement strand
GCGAGACGAGGACACGCCCCAATAAAAAACCCACTCCAAGGAGCGGGTTTTATTATTTATAAAGGCTTTTTATTTTAAGCTAACATCGTCACCGGATTTTCCAGATAAATTCTCAATGTTTGCAAGAATTGTGCTCCTGTAGCTCCGTCAACGGTTCTGTGGTCACAGGCTAGTGTAAGAGTCATGGTATTGCCTACTACGATTTGACCGTTTTTAACAACCGGCTTTTCTTCGATAGCACCTACTGATAAAATAGCGGAATTCGGTTGGTTGATAATAGAAGTAAAAGATTGGATGCCAAACATTCCCAGGTTAGAAACAGTAAAAGTACTGCCTTCCATTTCGGCCGGTGTCAGTTTTTTGTTTTTGGCTTTCCCTGCTAAATCTTTCACTGCAGCACCAATTTGAGATAGACTCATTTGGTCGGTGAAGTTCAATACCGGTACCACTAAACCATCTTCAACGGCTACGGCTACACCAATATTTACATGGTGATTAATGATCATGGCATCTTCTCTCCATTGCGAATTTACTTGTGGGTGCTTTTTCAAAGCCATAGCACAAGCTTTTACTACCATATCGTTAAATGATACTTTAGTATCCGGAACGGTATTGATAACTGCACGTGATTTCATCGCTTCATCCATGCTTACTTCAATAGTTAAGTAGTAATGAGGCGCAGTGAATTTTGATTCGGCCAAACGACGTGCAATAGTTTTACGCATTTGCGAATTCTTGATTTCTTCGCTGAATTTTTCACCGGCAGGAACAAATGGTTTTACAACAGGAGCTGAAACAGTTTCTGAGGCACTTGCTGCAGGAGCAGAAGCGGATACTGGCATTGAAGTTGCTGATGGGTTGAAATTCTCAACATCGCTTTTGGTAATACGACCGTTTTCTCCGGTGCCTTTTACATGAGCTAAGTTAATGCCTTTGTCTTTTGCGATTTGTTTGGCCAAAGGCGAAGCAAATATTCTTCCACTAGTTGTTGTTTCAGATACAGGAGGAGTTGCAGTAGCGGGAGCAGAAGCAGGAGTTGCTTCTGTAACAACTGGAGCTGCTGAAGAGCCACCTTTTGTAAAGTTTTCAGCAACACCCGTAATATCAGTCCCCGCAGGGCCAATGATCGCTAAAACGCTGTCAACGGGAGCAGATTGTCCTTCTTGAATACCAATAAACAACAACGTTCCGGCGTTGAAAGATTCGAACTCCATAGTAGCTTTGTCTGTTTCGATTTCAGCCAGTATATCACCTTCTTTAACATTATCGCCCACTTTTTTCAACCAAGTGGCTACCGTTCCTTCGGTCATAGTATCACTCAATCGTGGCATGGTTACTACAGTAACACCTTTCGGTAAAGTAGTTGTCGGTTGGGTTTCAGCTTGGGTCGGAGTTTCAGCTTTTGTTTCAGCAACTACCGCTGGGGCATTATCGCCGGAAAGTAAGCCCGAAATGTCTTCGCCTTCCTTACCAATGATGGCCAAAAGCGAATCTACCGGAGCTGTTTCTCCTTCATTAATTCCGATATGTAAAAGAGTTCCTGCTGTAAAAGCTTCAAACTCCATTGTGGCTTTGTCAGTTTCAATTTCTGCTAAAATGTCTCCTTCAGAAACTTTGTCGCCCACTTTTTTTAACCAAGTAGCTACGGTTCCTTCCGTCATCGTGTCGCTTAGACGCGGCATAGTGATTTTTGTTGCCATAATTATAGTCTGTGAGGAATGAAAGGATAATTTTCTTGTTCGTATACTACGTCATACAATTGTTGTGCATCCGGGAAAGGAGATTCTTCGGCGAATGTGGCACACTCTTCTACTAAATCTTTTACTCTTTCATCAATCACCTCAATTTCTTCATCAGTAGCGTATTTTTTCTCTTTGATGATGTCTAATACTTGAGTGATAGGGTCGATTTTTTTGTATTCTTCTACCTCTTCTTTAGAGCGGTACAATTGCGCATCCGACATTGAGTGACCTCTGTAACGGTACGTTTTCATTTCCAAGAAAGTTGGTCCGTCTCCGCGACGAGCTCTTTCGATAGCTTCGTGCATGGCTTCGGCTACTTTGATTGGGTTCATACCATCAACCGGTCCGCATGGCATTTCATAGCCTAAACCTAATTTCCAAACATCGGTATGATTGGCTGTTCTTTCTACTGAAGTTCCCATGGCGTATCCGTTATTTTCACAGATGAAAACAACCGGTAATTTCCATAACATGGCCATGTTGAAAGCTTCGTGTAATGAACCTTGACGCGCAGCACCGTCACCGAAATAGGTTAGGGTAACACCACCGGTGTTGAAGTATTTGTCGGCAAAAGCCATTCCGGCACCTACAGGAATTTGTGCTCCTACGATACCATGACCTCCGTAAAATCCGTGTTCTTTGGAAAAGATGTGCATAGAACCGCCCATCCCTTTGGATGTTCCGGTAACTTTTCCTAAAAGTTCAGCCATTACTTTTTTGGGATCAACACCCATTCCGATAGGTTGAACGTGATTACGATAAGCGGTAATCATTTTGTCTTTGGATAAATCCATTGCATGGAGTGCACCTGCTAATACGGCTTCTTGTCCGTTATATAAGTGAAGAAATCCTCTAACTTTTTGTTGAATATATAGTGCGGCAAGTTTGTCTTCAAACTTTCTCCAAAACAGCATGTCTTCATACCATTTTAAATAAACTTCTCTGGTTACTTCTTTCATTTTTACTTTTCTAAAGTGTTATTTAAGTTTTTATTTTATTCAACGCAAAATAGTTCACTCACACACAAATTTGCGAAAGGCAAAAGTAAAACATTCCCCGTAAGAAGTAAAATTTAAAAGCAGTAATTTTTGTTTGTTACAAGAAGTTTTTATCGAAACTTAAGGGTAGTAAATTTTTAATCGAATCCGATTTGTAAATGGCTCCGCTTTCTCCCATAAAGTAAATCTCAATATCGGCATCTTGCTTGAATTCGTACTCATAAATGGATTGCCTGCAGGCACCGCAAGGTGGAATGGGCGATTTAGTTTCATTGGTATCAGAAGCAGCTGAGATGGCCATTTTTAAAATTTTAGCTTCTGGATAAATGGCGCCTGATTGGAATATGGCAACCCTCTCAGCACAGAGTCCGGAAGGATAGGCCGCGTTTTCTTGGTTGGAACCTAAAACAGTTTGACCGTTATCTAAGAGTAAAGCGGCACCAACTCTGAATTTAGAATAAGGCGCATAGGCTTTTTTTCGGATGGCTACGGCTTGTTCCATTAACGCTTGAATGTCTTGCGGTAATTCATTTACTGATTCGAAAACGGTGAAGGAGGTGTTGATGTTTATTTGTTGCATTCTAAAGAATTTATTTCACTATTGAGGAAAAAAAATCCAAATTTCAAATGAAATTTGGATATTGAATTTATGATTGTTTATCTACTAATATTCTTCGTATTTATCACCAAAGTTAAACGTTAACGAGAAACGAAGGGTGTTTTCTAACGGGTTTTTAACTTTTGAAGCAGAGAACAAGTATGAAACATCTACTTTAACTACGTTGTATTTGAATCCTGCGCCTAAAGAGAAAAATCTTCTGGCTCCTTTTTCCGGACTTTCATTAAAGTAACCTAAACGCATGGCAAAGGAATCTTGGTATAAATATTCCGCTCCAACCGAATAAGTGAACTCTTTTAATTCTTCACTGAATCCGCCCGGTGCATCGTTGAACGATTTGAAAATACCGGAAACCCAATTCACTTTGTTGTAAGCAGCATTGTTGGCATCTCTCAAGGCAATTTCTTCTGGGGTAGTAACTAATCCATCGCCATCTATGTCTGCACTTTGCGGAGTTGGCACTAAAAGTTTGGCTAACTCTACACTTACAGATACTTTATTGTAATCGTCGAAGATGAAATCGTATCCACCACCTAATCTCATGTTGGCCGGTAAGAAGTTAGCACTGTTATCGTCGGATGCTCCCGCATCGTAGTTGATTTTCGGACCTAAGTTTTGGAAGTTGAATCCTAAACGCAATCTGCCGTTAAAGTCGGCTAAAGCGGTTTCTTCTCCTTGGTAAAAACCGGCAATATCTACGGCAAAAGTACTGGCCGGTTTGGCATCGCCTTCTCCGGTTGGTATTCTTAAGGCTGAACGAATATATCTACCGGCAACGGCCATAGAGAATTTTTCACTAAGCTTAAGCGAGTAAGAACCGTCTAAGGCTAATTCATTGGGTTTTACAATTTGAGCCGGATCATCTGCGTTTTGTCTGAGTTCTATTTCCCCCAATCCAAAATAACGCAAACTCACCGCAAAGGCACTACGGCCATCAGCTCCGAAACGTTTGTAATAGGTGGCTTGACCTAAGGAAATATCGTTTACTAAATCTGTCAGGTAAGGAGTGTAACTTGCGGTAAATCCTTGTCCGTCTGTGGCGAAAGCATATTTAGCGGGATTCCATTGTTGTGAAAAAGCATCAGATGAAGTGGCTACACCTTGGTCAGCTAAACCGGCAGCACGTGCATCAGCAGCTACTAAAAGAAACGGAACGCCGGTTGTAATGACGCGGCTGTCTTGTTGGGCATTTACAAAAGATATAGTGGTTGTGATTAGAAGTAGTAGCGCAATTTTTTTCATCTTCGGTATAATAAAAGTTAACAAATATAATATTTTCCTAAAGGATTACAAGTTTTTCTATCTTTTCTGCTTTTTTATTCGTTAAAGTGGATTTTACAGTGAGCTTGTAGATGTAAACGCCTTTTCCTATTCGGTCACCAAAGTCGTCTTTGCCATCCCAAGTAATTTCACGAGATAAAAAGCCATCAGTGGTTACGGTTTGGTTTTTGGTCCATACAATTTTACCGGTTATGGTCATCACTTGAACTTGTACTTCCAAAGGTTCGAATGGTCTGTTGTGTGAAAACCAAAATTCGGTGTAATTTACAAACGGGTTAGGATAATTCAAAACATTGTCCAATGTTATGGTTTCGTCTCCCATAACCACAAACTGAATTTCGGCAGAGATAGGGTTGTTGTATACGTCCCAAGCTTTAAAAGTGATGGTGTGTAATCCGGGGGCTAAGTTTCTATACGGAAAATAAACTCTTCCTTTGGTATAATCGTCGAGTTCGGTTTCGTAATAATCGTTCATGATGTACGGTTTGCTTTCGTCTCCGTCTAAAATCCCAATGATGTCATGGCCAATGCCGCTCGCTGTGTTGATTCCGTTTTCATCTTCTAATAAAGCCAATAAGAAAGGAGATTCATTGGTGATGCCGCCATTGACAAAAGTTTCGTCATTCATATACAATCGTACTCTTGGACCAACATTGTCGGCTGTGGCATTCGGATTGATTCCGCCAATTTTGATGTCGGTGTTGTAACCCGTTTTGTCCAATAAAATTTGATTTCGCTTGGTGTAAAAACTGATTTTACCATTGCCGACAGGTATTCTGATGTCTCTCGGAACCACAAAGCCAAATTCGAATCGACCACCGGTGACAGAAGCATTGCCTCTGAAGATGGTTTCTCCCAAGTTGGTAAAATTGATTGGCGGACTATTTCCATCGTTATTTAAGGTGGCTCGGGTTACATTTTTGTCGAAAATATTCACCGATAATTCGCCGCTATATGTTGGTAGTAAATTGTTATTCTCATCCAAAACTTCTCCGGCAATTTTAACATAAGCTAACGATTGAAAATCATCTATCGGACCCGTAATCGGCATATCGTTTACTTTGGTTAATACTACTTTTGGTTTCGGTATCGCGAGCATCAAAGCCGGATCGCCTAAATAGAAGACGACATTGGTTGCGGTGTTCGGATTTTCGTTTTTCGCCAATCTCAGGGCTTCGGCGATGGAAGTATATTCGTTGCTGCCGTAAGCAAAGAGGTATTTCGCGATTCGGTCGTTGAAAATTTCAGCAGGGATTTGGCCAATAGAGCGTACCGTTGTAATCATGGAAATTGCACCGCCGCGAGGATTCCAATAAGTGTATTCGCCTGCGGTTGGTCGGTACGGATTGTCGAAACGAGAAAAATCACAGGTAATCGTAATAAATAAAGGGTATTTGTATCGATTCAGCAGGTTTTCGCCATCTGTTTTTTCCCAAATTCTCTCGCCGGAAAGACCGTCTTCACCACCGTGACCGAGGTAATTGAAGACCAAAGCGCCTTTTTCAAAAGCAGCAAAAATTTCCTCTCGGGCTTTTGGATAGCGTTTTCCTCCGGCAGAAGTTTCTTGTTGGTAGGAGTCGAGTAAAATTTTCTTAAAGTTGATAAAAGGTTTTTCAGTAACAATAGCGTCGGTCAAATTGTTTTGTTTGGTTTGTAAAGTAATGTCCGCTGTTTTGTCGGAGTCGTCGGCTATGGCTACATAATTGTTACGCCAACTGCCATACGATTGGATGTCGTGGTATTCTATTACTTTATTGACCATTTCTTCGGCTTGTTGAGTCGTGCTTACAATCATTCTTCCTACGGCTATGTCCATTCCGTCAAAGAAAAAGTTGGTGTTGCCTTCATCGGCATCCATACAAACATAAAAATCGTCAGAGGAAAAAGAGGATTCCGTTTCGGTGTAACTGTTTAGTGCATGGTAAATGGGAACTATATTGGTGTTGTTCGCTACTCGGTCTTTGAAATCGTAAGAACCATCGCCGAAAATATTGAGGTATTTTACTCTTTTGCTTGCATCGGAGGCGTTGAAGTAAACATATTTGACAAAATTTCTAATCGCGGCTATGTCTTGTTTGCCGGAAGAAAATTCTTGGTAAATGTTTTCCAAGTTGACTACTTTCACGTTTAAGTTAGCGTAATTTCTATGGAAGTTGGCCAGTTTTTCGGCTTGGGTGTTCAGGAATTTCGGGGTGATAATCAGATAATCAACATCTTGAAATTGCCCTTGCGCATTAGTAAAAATAGTTCCTTTTAAGTTTTGGTTGTCTACTTTCGACTTCGATTCTTTCATAGGAGATAAGAAATCGGAATTGTCAACCGCTATGTATTTTCGTGTTTCGCCTAAATTGGCTTTGAATGATAAAACGCTCTGATTGTCATTGTTTACCTTAGTTACATTGTAAATATCGGTAATGTCCCAAACTTGAATAATGTCGGCGGCATTGCTGATTTGGTATTCGCCTACACCGGATAAAAATGGTGCCTGATCCAATTGGAAACGAAATTGCTTTCCGATGCCGGAGAGGTTTCTTTTGGCTTTTATGGCGATATAGTCCAAATAACCTTTGGCGCTGGGAACACCACCATTATCATAAGTGACTTTAATAGTGACATCTTCGCCGGTTACATTCACGTTGTTTTCTAAAGTGTTATCGTAAGCTTCCCAACCACTATTAGTACTTAACGCGTTAATCCCCATATTGCCTACCAATTGGTTGTTGGCTTCGATTTTGAAACTCGTTTGGTTGAAAGCGGAAGCGGCTACGTGCGTTTTAACTGCAATTGGGCTGCTTGTTACCAGATTTGGAAATGTAAAGTCGAATTCTTGTTCGTTGTCGATGCCGAATTGTTCTCCAAACCAAACTCTTCCTAATTTAGCAATGTTTACATCGTCAATTTCATGGAATTGATAGTCGTCAAAATTGGTAATTACAGTATTGGCATTTGCTGTGGGCTGAACGAAATCGGTTATTCTTTTTCCAGTATCACCCGAGGCAGTTACATAGTAATAGGCTCTGTTGGCGTACAAATTCAGATGAGTTTTGTTTTCTTCATTCCAATTGTCTAATCCTTCGGCATAAAAAAGGATGTAGTCTTGGCTGTCAAATGAGCCATCACTTTCTCCTGCAAAATGAATCGCATTCTCTTCAATGTCCATCGGATAAGCAGTGCCGTTTAAAAGTGGAGCCATTCTGCCGCCATGACCGTAAATTTTAATCCTCCTGGGGTCAACGTTGGTTTCCATGCCCAAGCTTTGCAGAAAACTTTTACTGATTTTATAAACTCCGGATTTTTGGATGTAAAAGCGATACCAATTTCCTGTTCCTAGAACCGAATTGTCAATGCTGTTAATATTATTAAAGGTTGCGGCGTTGCGATTGGTACTGTTGTTTTGTAAAGTGTAGTTAAAAGAAATTAATTTTTTATAAGAGTTGCCTTCTTTTACTATAGGGGAGATGCTGATTTGAGCAAAGTTGATGTCGCGTGCTTTGCTATTTTTAATCGTGTATTTGAAGCTACTAGGTATGTTTTTGGTATTTAAATCTCCTAATTGTGATTCGCTTATAGGTTCGAAAATGAGGTTGTTGAGTTGTAAACTATTTTCTGAAACGGTATAGCCGACTTTTACTCTGAAATTAAAAACTAAGGTTTGGTTGTAGTTGTCGTAGACAAAATTGTCTGGGTTAAATTGTGGTATAGTGAAGTTGTAATCTCCGTAGGAGAAAGCTCTTTTTTCAGTCCAGTTCAACACGATATTTCCCTGCTCTTGAGAGTTGCCTAGATAAGCAGTTAACAAAAGTAGTACGGTAATAATCTTTTTCATAGTATACAATAAACGCAAATTTCAGCAAAATTGTATTAAAAAGGAAAAAAATATTTTTTTTCAGTCAAAATACAATAAAACTATTATTTTTGCGTTGTATATGAAACTCGCAGGAATGGGCGTGTTTTAGTATTAATTTAAAAAAGTTGTTGCAGTATAAAGGTTAATTCTTATATTGCGCCACTAAAATTTACCTACTAAAAATATGAAAGTAAACAAAATTATTGCTGTAAAATTATTACTATCCCTAGTGGTAATGATTGGTTTTACCAGTTGTAGTAAGAAATCTGACTCTAAAGGTGGCTCAAAAGCTACCGGTTGGAAAATCAACGATAAGAAAGGTGGTTTTCAGTATGCTTCCAAATTCAAGAAGCAAGCTACCGGGCCGGGTTTGGTTTTAGTGGAAGGTGGAACATTTACTATGGGTAAGGTTCAGGACGACGTGATGCACGATTGGAATAACACTCCAAATCAACAGCACGTAATGTCATTCTACATGGATGAAACTGAGGTGACCAACATGATGTATATGGAGTACCTTGATTGGTTAAAAAGAGTATTTCCTCCGGATCAAGAAAATTACAAAAACATATATGAAGGAGCTTCTCCTGATACTTTAGTTTGGAGAAATCGTTTGGGATACAACGAAACGATGACTAACAACTACTTAAGACATCCGGCTTATGCTGAATATCCTGTAGTAGGGGTGAACTGGATTCAGGCGACAGAATTTGCTAAATGGAGAACAGACCGTGTTAACGAGAAAATCTTAGAAGAGCAAAGATACTTGAAAAAAGATGCTAAGGTAACTGACGCGTCAGCTGACAAAGTATTCAGTACTGAAGCTTATTTGGCTTCGCCTTCAACAGCTATGGGCGGTGACGATAAAATAGTATTGAAAAGAGGTCAGAAAGCCGCTTCAGGTAAAAAAGGGAGTGCTGCTCCTGCTGCCGGTGCTACCAATACACAAGGTAACAGTCCTAAAAACGTATATGCACAAAGAACTTCCGGTTTGATTTTGCCGGAGTACAGATTGCCAACCGAGGCTGAGTGGGAATATGCTGCTGCAGCTGATGTAGGACAAAGAGAATACAATACATATAAAGGTCAGAAGAAATATCCTTGGTCTGGTGCTTACACTCGTTCAGGAAAAAGACAAGTTAGAGGTGATCAATTGGCTAATTTCAAACAAGGAAAAGGTGATTACGGTGGAATTGCAGGTTGGTCTGATGACGGCGCTGATATCACTAATAAAGTTAAATCGTATCCTCCAAACGACTTTGGTTTGTATGATATGGCCGGTAACGTAGCTGAATGGGTTGCGGACGTTTACAGACCTATCGTAGATGACGAAGCGAATGACTTCAACTACTACAGAGGTAACGTTTACATGAAAAACAAGATTGGTGAAGACGGAAAAGTGGAATTGGTTACAGCCGAGTCACAACAATTCGATACGTTGTCAAACGGTAAAATTGTTTCAAGAAACTTCCCTGGTCAAATTGCACAAGTTCCCGTTGACGATAAAGAAACTTACTTAAGACAAAACTTTGACAAATCTGACAACCGTAACTATCGTGATGGTGACAGACAATCTTCAAGATACTTCAAATTCGGTTCTGAAGAAGGAGACGACAAAGGTAAGTTAAGAGACGACCAAAGAATGTATGATTCTCCTAAACATAATGTTGATACCGACAGTTTAGGGAATATGATTAAAAAGTATGATAAGTCAAACAAGAGAACGACTTTAGTAAACGATGATGTAAGAGTTTACAAAGGAGGTTCTTGGAGAGACAGAGCTTACTGGTTAGATCCGGCGCAAAGAAGATACTTCCCGCAAGATATCGCGACAGATTACATCGGATTCCGTTGTGCTATGTCAAGAGTAGGTCCAAAAGCCGACAAAAAGAAAAGACCAAGAAACTAATTATAGTTCGTAACAATACCAAAAAAGCCCTATTTTTAAGGGCTTTTTTGTTTTAATATATTTCCCATGACCATTCAAGAAATTCACTCCCTTTTTTTGCAAACCTCCGGGATTGCTATCGATACCAGAAAGATTACTCAGGATTCATTTTTTGTAGCCATTAAAGGAGATCGTTTTGATGCTAACACCTTTGCCGCAGAAGCTTTGCAAAAAGGCGCTAAGTATGTTTTAATTGACAACGAAGCGTATCATATCGACCACAGAACAATATTGGTTCCGGACAGTTTAACAGCTTTACAGGAGTTGGCAACTTACCATCGACTATATTTAAAGCTGCCTATTATTGCTTTGACCGGCAGTAATGGTAAAACGACCACCAAAGAATTGGTAAATGTTGTCTTGGCTAAAAAGTTTCAAGTTAAAGCTACAGTTGGCAATTTGAACAATCATATTGGTGTGCCACTCACTTTGTTGTCGTTTGACCAATCCACCCAAATAGGAATTGTAGAGATGGGCGCTAATCATCAAAAAGAAATTGAGTTTTTGTGCGACATCGCGAGACCGGATTATGGTTTTATCACCAATTTCGGGAAAGCGCATCTGGAAGGATTTGGAGGTGTAGAAGGAGTGATTAAAGGGAAAAGCGAAATGTATGCTTTTTTAGCCAAGGACAATAAAACCACTTTTGTCAATTTAGACGATACTTTGCAAAGCGAAAAAACGGAGCATTTCAACAGAATTACTTTCAGCCAAACTAATCCTGATGCGACTGTTTTTATCGAGTCAGTTGCTGCCAATCCTTTTGTAAAAGTCAAAGCGCTTGGTACTGATATTACTTCACATTTAATTGGATTATATAATGCGGCTAATATTTGTATGGCTATTACTATCGGACATTACTTCAAGGTGCCGATTGAGGATATCAAGACGGCTATCGAATCCTATGTGCCCGACAACAATCGCTCCCAGTTGATGGTTAAGCATACGAATGAGATTATTTTGGACGCTTATAACGCCAATCCAAGCAGTATGAGAGTTGCTTTAGAGAATTTTATACAATTGGATAAACCTAATAAAATTGTTGTCATAGGCGATATGTATGAGCTTGGGCAAGAAAGCAAGTCAGAACACAAAAGTATTGTGGATTTTTTAAGTACAAACGAATCCATGATCTGTTATTTCGTGGGGAAAGATTTTTATGCCAATCAACTCCCGAAAACTAATTTTTCCTTTTATGAAACCTTTGAGGATTTTGCTAAAGCTTTATCAGCTTTGCATTGGCAAAACAAAACTATTTTGATCAAAGGCTCAAGGGGTATGGCACTCGAAAGAACGCTTGAACTGATATAATCTTAAACCACTCTTCGGAGTGGTTTTTTTATACATAAAGTTTAGATGGGTAGGGGCAAAAAAAAAATTCCACTTATAGAGTGGAATTTTA
>NZ_JAXAVY010000010.1:0-19417 GCF_035671315.1 Flavobacterium cheonhonense | reverse complement strand
AGGCTGTAATATTCAAAAACTCTAAAGTATGAACTATTGATTGTGAGACTGTCGGTTGTTGGCCAATAGTTACAGTTGTTGCATGTAATTATGTAGTGTCTGAGAACTTTGAAATTAACATCAAAAGCAAGGCTATTAGCAACAGAGTAATCTAATTGAGTTAAGTTTAAGGTTTCAAAGGTTTTGTTTATAGTAGCGTTTATTGAGCCCATGGCTGCGTACAAAGAATAATCTATACAATAATTTAGTCTTACAACTTTACAATCATTGTTAGGAAGTGCTTCCTCAAAAACTTTATTACTGTAACCATTTTTCTCATCCATGGTAATGTCACAAAGAGGGTCTGAATAGTTTTTGATATTTTTTACCTCATAGTATACATAACTATTTTTTGCTGCATCATGAACATATTTATTCAAGGGTTCGATATAAAATTCGTTACCATTACTTTTCACATATATGGTGTATTGGTTATCAAAAAAGGAAATAGCAAGTTGTGATTGAGCATTTGCATTTTGATTGAAAAAATATTTCCCATCAAAATTTAATTCTTCCAGTGATTTATAATCAATTTTATCCTCACTTTTTATGGCTACCAAATGATCTTCGGTAACTAATTTATTTTCCTTCAATATGAATTTATATTCCTGATTGAAATTGATTTTTAATTCTTGTCCATTACCAAGATTTGTAATGTTATCACTTATTGTAAGAATTTCATAGGATTTGAAAATTTCAGATAGTTTAGGTACACTATGATTAGACTTAAAAAAAATAAGTTCATTTTGCCCCAGAATTGTAAATGAATTTAGCAGTATGATTAATAAAAAGTATTTTTTCATCATATTGAAAATAGTTTTGTTTTGTAAATGTATAATAATTCTCTCATTATTAAGGAATTTAAAGACAAGTATTTTAAAATTTATTGAAAGATTATTACACTATTACAAAATATGATAATGAGTTCACTTTTTCTAAAAGCTTTCTTTTTTTCTCTGATATTTCTAAAATAGGTATTCTTAAACGCTCAAATCATATAATCGATTAACGATTTTTTTTGTCTTTTCAGCTAATTTAAAAGTCATTTTATCGATTAAATATGTCTTTTTGTCGATTTTAAAAATAATTTACATTTTTTTAATGTGAGTGTTTTTAACTAAATCATTTACTATCAGGTATCAATGAAAAATATTTGAAAAACTAAAAAAATATATTTTAATTATTTGAAAATAAGGTTTTTATGTCTTTTTCTTTTCAAAAGTATTACTGCTTTTTTTAATGATTAGAATATTTGTTCAAATCAAAAAAAAATATTTTACTGTAAATTTTGGTTTTTTTTTGTAAGAATTATTTTTTTAGCTTTATGGAAAAATATTAAATAAAGTATGCAAAAAAGGATTTTTTCTTATTTCTTTTTGATAGTCTTTTCTTCATTTATTACTTTTTTAGTTTTTAAAAAAACTGAAAAAGTCTCTTTAGTTTATGTTGATAGTCAAAAGTTGTTTAAAGAATTTAAAATGGCTATTGAACTTCAGAAAACAGGTCAGAACGAAATAGCAATACGAAAAAAAAAGTTAGATTCAATTCAGGTACTGTTGCAGGGAACTAAGAATGAAACTATGAGGTCTGACCTCATGAGAGTCTTCATAGAAAAAAAAATTGAGATTGAAGATTTTGAAAAAAAATTTGTAGAACAAAATTCTGCACAAATATGGCAAAGGTTGTCATTGTACTCTAATGACTATGCAAAGGTTAAAGGTTATGATTTCATTTTGGACATCAACAATAAGGGTAATATTGTTTCAACAGGAAAGAAGATTGATGTTACGTTCTCATTATTAAGTTACATAAATAAAAGATATGAGGGGTTTGAGTAGTTGTTTTTTTATTTTTTTTCTTGTTATGACATCATGTTTCAATAGACAAGATGATGATTATGTTGATGACTCAGAAATACGGTATAGGTATTTTAATCTCCAAAATAATGGTTGGAAATCAAAAACTCAAACTCAAGAAGTTGATGAAATAAATTTTACTGCTACTGAAGTGCCTATAGTTTACTATTTGTTGAAAAATAACCAAAATGGTCAGGATTTGATTAAAGTAGATTCTCTGTATGAATTGAATAAAACGGAGAGAGTTATTGAGTTCAATTTTGTGGAAGACTCCGAGGAAGATTTGTTACAAGAAAAGTTCACGGGGATGGAATATCAAAACTCTGTTGAATATCTTTCTTTCACAATAGCAAAAGACTTTTATCTAGTTACCTCAAAAAATGATACAGTAACATGCGAAGGTGTTTTGTTTGAGCGAGATTTTAAATCTACCCCTAATCATAAGTTGATGTTATTCTTCTCAGGGATTTCTCCAAACGAAAAAATACAATTAGTATATAAAGATTATCTCTTTAACAAGGGTACACTCAAATTTAGATTCAAAGAACCAATAATAAACCTTTAGATATGTTTAAGACCATTAGAAAAAGTAAAGTTACTAAGTTTTTTATTTACTATTTATCTTTAATGATGTTCATAGAGGTGACACAGCCAATGAGAGCATATGCTTTGACCGAAGGACCATCACAACCTGAGTTTAATTCTTTCACCCCTATTGGTACTTCTGACATGGTTGATTTAGCGAGTGGTGACTTTAATTATAACATTCCCATCATGGATGTAGGAGGATATCCTATTAATCTTGCCTATAATGCCGGTGTTTCAATGGATCAAGAGGCATCTTGGGTTGGACTTGGTTGGAATTTAAATGTAGGTCAGATTAATCGCGATGTTAGAGGGATTCCAGATGATTTTAAAGGAGACGAAATAGAAACTCAAAATAATCTCAAACCAAATGTAACAGTTTCAATTACACCTTACATCAATCCACAGGCATGGGGTTTTCTTGATAACACTATAAGAATAGGTGCCGGATTGGAGGTGCGATACAACAACTACACCGGTCTTGCAGCCAATCCAACTTTGGGTGCTTCTTTTAATTTGGGTAAAAACGTTTCTCTTGGTCTTCAACTTTCGACCTCAGATGAAATGGGAGCTTCTGTGAGTCCGAGTGTCTCTCTTAACCCATTAGCTATGATGACAGATAAAAAGAGTTTGTCATTTAATCCTACTGTTGGTGGAGGATTGAGCTATAACTCGAGACAGGGACTGCAAAGTTTTAATTTATCAACGACAACTCCTTTTTCAGGTACAAATCCCATAAACAATAAAACAATGGGAAATATAAATTTTGGTAAGTCTTTCAGTGTCACAACATTTACTCCAACTAAAAGAATTGCATTTCAAAACAATCAATATACATTCTCATTTTCTGTTGGAGGGAGTTTTTTTGGTGTACAAGGTGAAGGAAGCCTCACAGCCTCTGCTACTATACAAACCATAAAGGATAAGTTTAAAATTGAAAAGGCTTATGGTTATGAAAATACAGAATTGGCTGGTAAATCAGATATTTTGGATTTTAATCGTGAGAATGAACTTTCAACAGTATCAAAGTCAACAAATGTATTGCCTGTTACGAATTATACCTATGATTTATTATCTATACAGAGTCAGGGACTTAGTGGTCAGATAAGACCTTACAGAAGTCAAGCCGGTTATGTTTACGATCCTTATGTGTCGGATAACTCATCTAGTACAAGTTTATCAGGAGAAATTGAAGCTGGTTGGGGGGTACATTATGGAGCTAGTATCAAATATACATCGGGGGTTAACTATACTAGTCTATGGGGTAGTATTGCTACGCCTTATTTAAAAGAAAAATCACCTAGTAATATTGATTATGAAAAAGTTTATTACAAAATGGTAGGTGAGCAACATGTTGATGAAGAGCAATCTCGATTATTAAACCAAAATTTTGGGGGTAATTCACCAGTTACACTTAGTTTGAGCACAGATGTACTAATGAATAAGTATGCTAAGAAAACAATTACAGGAGGATATAATTCTTCTCTAACTAATATGTCATCTTTTTCCACCTCAGATCTTCGAAGAGCCAAAAGAGAGCAGCGTAATAAGGTGATTCAGAAATTAACGAAAAAAGAAGCTTTAGATTATAATTTAAATAACAAGTTTGTAAATATCAATTCTAATGCTCTTGATCATCATATAGCAGGTTTTTTGATAACAGACGAGAATGGTAATAAAACTGTATTTGGAGAAACCGCATATAACATTGAAAAGAATGAAGTGTCATTTGCAACTAATAGTCAAAACATTAATTGCGAAAGAGGTACTGTTATTTATAATAATGGTGATAATTCTATAAACAATACAGCTGGAATTGATAGATATTTCAACAGTGTTAAAACTAAACAATATGCCCACACCTATTTGATTACATCTATTCTTTCCAGTGACTATCAGGATATTGATGGGAATGGTCCTAGTGATAGTGATTTAGGAAACTACACCAAATTTACCTACACTACCGGCAACGATCTTGGCTACAATAACAATTATAAATGGAGAGTGCCTTTTGGTAAGCAGAAGTATGAAGCTTCTTATAATGAGGGTTTTAAATCACATTCTAAAGATCAGAAGGCAAGTTACCTATATGGTGTTAAGGAGGTAAAATATGTTAAAAGGATTGAAACTAAAACTCATGTTGCTTTATTTGATTTGGTAGAAAGAAGAGATGGATATGGTGTAATAGATAAAAATGGTCTTTTGGATAATAATTGTAAAACTTATTTTTTGAAGTCCATACGACTATATGCTAAAAAGCCAGGAGTTGTTTTTTATGAGAATGATAACGTAAAACCAATAAAGACCGCTCATTTCGAGTACGACTATTCTTTGTGTCCCGGGATTGATAATAATTCAGGGCAACCACAAATTTTTGGGGATCAGGATATTAATTCTGAGAGAGGTAAGTTAACCTTAAAGAAAGTTTACTTCACATACGAAAATTCTAATATGGGTAAATATACCCCATATAAATTTAACTACTCTAATAACAAACCATATAATCCGAAAAATTATGACATATGGGGGACCTATAAGGCTTTACCAACACCTGGGAATTGCCAGGATTTAAGTATTCAAGAGTTTCCTTTTGTACAACAAGATGATCATGAATTACAAAATGAGTTTGCCTCATCCTGGACATTGAGTGAGATTGAGTTACCTTCCGGCGGTTTGATAAAGGTTAAGTATGAATCAGATGACTACCAATATGTTCAGAATAAAAGAGCAATGCAAATGTTCAAGGTTCTTGGTGTGACAGAAAATTTCGAAAGTCAAATTAGGTCATCACTTTATGGAGATGGATATGATGCAAAATATGTAGTGATTCATGTTGATCATCCGGGGGCCACACCATCAGAAACTATTAAGCGATATACAGATGGGTTAAAAGGAAAGCCTATCTTTTTTGATTTTTTCATGAACATGACAGATTCCAAAAGTGACCATGTTACCGGTTATTTTGAACTTGATAAAAATGAAGATATTAAATACAGTGAGTCTCAACAGAATTTGTATTTACCTATGAAGAAGGTAAGCAGAGAAGGGACTAGTGGTAATGCAACAAATCCAATTACTGTTGCAGGTTGGTTTTTTGGAAGGCAACATTTGCATCGACAGATTTATAATTTACCACAGCTTGATGAAGGAGTGCCAAATCCAGTTGATTTGGGTATTGCCATTATGAATGGATTAGAGCCTTTAGTAGAGATATTCATTGGCCCTAACGGAAGATTGAAAATGATGGGAAGAGCTAAACAATTTGACCCTACTAAATCATGGGTTAGATTGAATGAACCTACAGGAGTGAAATTAGGAGGAGGCTTAAGGGTTAAGTCTGTTGAGGTTTATGATGGATGGGAAAATATGTTGGATCCTAATGAAGTTGCTGGAGATTTAAGTAGGTATCAGAAAAAATATGGTCAAGAGTATACTTATTTGCTTGAAGACGGAAAATCTAGTGGAGTAGCTACTTTTGAACCCAATATTTCAAAAGAAAATCCTTTTGTAGAACCATTTTATAACGATGCTGAAAAGTTATCTGCCCAGACCTATACTGAAAAGCCTTTTGGAGCATCTTTTTTCCCAAGACCAGCTATTACTTACAGCAGGGTTTCTGTGAAAAATATCACCAGTGCTGATGACGATGATGATTCAACGGGAGAAGTACGTAAAACAAGATCAGGTGAAGTTGTTACTACTCATTACACATCATACGATTTTCCAACAAAGACTGATTTTACAAATCTTGATGGAAGTAAATTTAACTACAGTAATGAAGAAGCAGCTTTACCTAACATATTACTTGGAATGCTTGGATTAAATATTGAGGTTAAAAATGAACTCACTTTGACCCAAGGTTTTCAGATTGAGACTAATGACATGAATGGTAAGGTTAAAAAGCGAGAAGTAAAAGATAACAATGGAAATTTGATATCTTATGAATCATATGAGTACTATGTTGAAAATAATGACCCAACTCAACTAGATAATACTGTTACTGTTATTGATCATGAGGGTAAAGTTACTCAGAGACCTATCGGTGTAGAGTTTGATTTAGTTAATGACTTGAGATATAATTACAATTATTCCTCGACTGTAGGGGTTAATGGTAATTTAGAAGTTATTCCAATAATTACACCTTTTTTCTTTTGGATACTTTATGTAGGTACAGCTTTTTTTGATAATGAATCCCATTCTCAAACATTTCGATCAGCTGTAACAACAAAAGTTATACATAGAACCGGAATTTTGAAAGAGAAAAAGGTTTTTGATTTAGGTTCTTCAGTATCGACACGTAATATGGCATGGGATGCTATGACCGGTCAGGTAATATTGACTAACACAGACAATGAGTTTGGTGACAGTTATTATAATTTATCTTACCCTGCCTATTGGCATTATGACCGGATGGGTATGAGCAGTAGGAATATTGATATCAAAGGAAGATTATTAGCACCAACTGGAGGTACTCAACAAGCTCCAAATCCGTATTTTAAATTAGAAGGTTACTTACAAGATTTAAGCTCCGTTTTTCAACTCGGAGATGAACTTTATATCAGGCACAATGGATCTGAGAAAAAGGTTTGGGTTTTTGGTTTTAATGCAAATAAAACAGGAGTCCTTTTAATGGACAGTGGAGGAAATTATATTGATAAGTGTGGTAATGAGGGGATTAACTACACTTTTAGAATAATTCGTTCCGGTTATCGTAATAATCAAATGGTTTCTATGGCTAGTGTACAATTAATGGCTAATCCAATAGCAAGCGGTCAATTAATAAATCCTACTTACATGGGTAATGCTGGAGAATCAAATCCAAGAATTCTTAATTCAACAGCTGTTGAGTTTAAAGATTTTTGGGAACCTCAAAGAGAGTTAAATATGAAGATTTACCCTAATGTTAATCCAAATCAAACGCCATTAGCTATTACTGCTGAACAGATAACTTTTCCAACTATCTTAGATTTTAATCCATATTTGTATAATCATAAAGGAAATTGGCGATTATCTAAAACTTTAAAATTCCTTACAGGAAGGAAAGGAGCCTTTGCAAATACTAATTCAACCAATATTAGGAATAATGGATTTTATGGTTCATATCTTCCTTATTACAGTTTAGACAGTAATAAGAAATGGATTAAAAGCAATAATGATAAGTGGACTAATGCTGGAGAGGTTACAAAATTTAGTCCATATGGTGCTGAATTAGAGAACGTTGATGCTTTGGGTAGATACAGTAGTGCACAATATAATTATATCTACACGAAACCAATGGCTTTAGCAAGCAATGCACAACATAGAGAAATTGGTTTTGAAGGATTTGAAGATCATAATTTTGGTCCCGGCACTTCTTGGGGGTACCGAAATAGATTTAGTATTGGTGGTGATTATTACTCTTGGGTATCTACCATTAAATCCCATAGCGGAAAGAGGAGTGTAGCTATAACAAAAAATCCAAACAATGTTCCTACGACATCCATCAATTTACAAACACCTACCAAAGTGCAAAGTTTAGTGAATTGTGTACAACCAACCCCTTGTCCTAATTGCCCATCAGGTTGGTATGAACCTAACTGTAATTGTCCAACTCCGGGACCATGTGGTATAAATTTGAGTACTTTTAATAATAACACTCTAACCCTCTATAATCCTACCTCGTTTGGTTTAAGTTATAATACATATAGTACTTCAGGATCCATATCTTCACGCATTTATTATTTGGAATTTAAGTTTTATAATCCAGATGGGCTTCGAGGTGTTAATCCTATTGAAAATCTTTGTCCTGGTGGTTTTGAGACATTTTATACTTATCAAGATCCCCAGGGTTATACAACACTCTCTTTGTATTACACTACATATAACCTCTGGTCAGATGAGTTTAAAAGGGTTAAGATTAAAGTTTATGATTGCGAAAGTAATTTTTACACTATTGATACTAGACTCAGATTTATGAACTCAAGTGGTCAAACCGCAAGTCAACAAGGTTACATTAACAATAGTTCATGTACCGCAAATTTTTAATACTATGAAAAAGAGTTTTTTGATTGTTTGCTTTTTTCTGCAATATTTAAATGTTTTTGCTCAGAATGATATTTCGTTGATTCCAATTCCTGGAAAGAAATATCTAATAAGTTGTTGGGCAAGTGAGCAAAATACTGATGTGGTAACCTTTGAGAATGCAAAAGTTATTATAAAGTGCAGGACAGCGTCGGCAACACTTGCTACATATGTTTTTGATGCCACCGGAAAAATAATTGATGGTTGGCAAAAAATTGAAGGTGAGTTTTTAATCCCTATTGGTTCTTATGTAATGGATATTGAACTAAACGCAGTTCAAGGACAAATGATACATTATGACGATATGAGACTTCAGCCTGCAGATGCCAGTATGAAGACTTACGTTTATGATCCTGATACTCAAAGATTGATGGCTGAGTTAGATGAAAATAATTATGCTACTTATTATGAGTATGATAATGAAGGAGGCTTGGTTAGAATAAAGAAGGAGACCGAAAGAGGTGTTTTTACGATTAAGGAAACAAGATCAAGCACTAAGAAAGATGAGTAAAGGGTATATTAAATTAGCAGTACTTTTTTTGCTTTTATTTTACAATATAGTAGAGGCTCAAATAAGTGAAAAGGATAGGATAATTAATATTTTAAATAAGTCTGAGGCATTTTATAACAATACTAAAGCATATTCATTAGACTCAAGATACAGATTGTATGTTAATCATACTTCCAATGAGATTAAAGAGGAGTATACAGGGGTAACAATCAAACAGGATGACAATGTTTATAATCGAATAGCTACAACTGAGATGATTGGGATTGGTAAGTCCCTTATTAAAATAGATAATAAAAATAAAAGGATTAAAGTTTTTAGATATAACACTTCCTCTAATGAAATGTCAACAATTAAAGACTTCAAGAATTACCTACAGTATTTTACAATAGTTAAGCTAACTGAAAATCAAAGCCAATGGATATGTACTCTGGAGACCGGTAAAATTTCAATGGTTCCATTTAGTAAAGTTGTGTTGTATTTGAAGAAATCCAATTATCAAATTGAAAGACAAGATTTATTTTATTTAACAAAATATAAGACTAGGATAGTTAAGGGTGTTCCAAATTATGAAATGCCTAGGTTAGTTGTAAGTTTTTCAAATTTTAAAAACAAAGTAGAGGATAAAAATTGTTTTGATAAAAGTAGTTACATAAAAGTAAAGGGAGGAAAAATTTATCCCTCCAAAAAGTATGCATCATATACCATTGTTGATTAAATCCATCAAGTATGAAAAAACATATCAATTTCATTAAATTTATTATTACTGTAATAGGATTTTTATCCTTTAATTCAGTATGTTTTTCTAAAGATATAAACATACAGACACCATTTGTTTTGAGTGGACAAATATCAAATTCTATTGGTTCTACGTTTGAGATAACTGATCCTGAGCTCTATTCAACAAATTATGTTTCTTTGTCAAATAAAGTTTTTTTGGAGTTGAAAGTTGATGATTTTGTAGCTCCCTTTTATTGGTATCGTGGGAGTATGACTGTCAAAGTACAACCAAGGTTGTCTGACGGTTCTTTAGGAACCTCATATGAAACTGTTCTAAGTGTAGAGAGTAATCATTACGGAGGGTTTGGAGTTTTTGTTGATTTAGATAAACATTTGGTGCAAGATTCAAATGCTAGAGGTGCTATTTTTACCATAATGAGTGTTGATATTGTGAATATGGAGACGGAGTTACCATTAACTACTTTCCCATCAAACTTAAAATTAACAGCTTATTTTGAATCCGAAAGGTATTATCAATTGCCTAATGGTATTATTAATGGTTTAACTGCAATTGAAAATGTAACCAATAATACTATTGATTTTAGTTGGGGAAATGTATATGAGGCTGAGGAGTATGAGTTAGAATGGACTTGGATTGACAACTATAGTGGTGCTGATTTGAACCAAGTTATTGGTGCATCACAAATACCTTTTTCTCAAAAAGATTTTGAACATAATAGCACTAGGATTACTTCGATTTTTCCCAATTATTCCATTTCGAATATCTATGATAGAGGATATTTAGTATACAGGGTGCGTGCAGTTGGAAGGCATACTGTTCCAAGCTCATCAACATCAACGATGTCCTTGGATGAGATTGTAAAACGCAATAAGTATGGAGCATGGTCTGTATCCGGTACAACCATTAATTTGTCTGATTGGACTTATATCGAGCTTGGTGGACATAGAAGTAAGTTAAATTGGCAGTTTAATTCATCTTTTGCAGAGCATGGTAAAAAGAAAGAAGTTGTTTCGTATTTTGATGGCTCTCTGAGAAACAGGCAAACTGTTACTAAATCAAACACTAACAATAAAGCCATAGTAGGCGAGGTTATCTACGATCATGAGGGAAGGGCTACTGTAGAAGTATTGCCTACTCCTGTTGAGAGTTCAGCATTACAGTTTTTTCCAAATTTTAATAGGAGAGAGGGATTAGATCAGATATATTCTTATCAAGACTTTGTGCCATTAGTAGATGGAGAATGTACATTTGAAACCACTAAAATGTCAACTAATTTTGGAGCTAGTAAGTACTACTCTAATCTTTCAGAGCTAGAATTTAATTATCAAGACTATGTTCCAAATGCATTTGGTTATCCTTTTTCACAAGTAGAATTTACAAATGATAATACAGGAAGAGTAAAACGCAAAGGGGGGGTTGGTGAGCAACATCAACTTGGTAATGGCAAAGAATTAAAATACTTTTATTCTGTACCATCCTCAGAAGAATTGAATAGATTGTTCGGTTATCATGTAGGAAATGCTTCTTTTTATAAAAAGAATTCAGTTATGGACTCTAACGGTCAGTTGAGTGTAAGTTATATTGATCCTAAGGGTAAAACAATTGCAACTGCTTTAGCAGCTGATAACCCAAATCCTGATGTTTTGGAAAGTTTAAATGATCCTAATGCTATTCGTTCTGAATTGAACGAGGATTTACTCAGTAAGCTATCAACTGATGCTCCTGATACAAATTTTGACAATAATATCAAATTTAAGACCGGTTTTTATGGAAATAATTATGATGGTCTTAGGTATGATGCTCAGAAAGTTTTCACTGCAAAAAATACTCAATATAATTTTGCATATCGCATAAAAAATGATAATGTTTTTAGTTTTGGATGTGACAATAATCCTAATTTTCAAGTAGAGTATCCCTTTGTTTATAAAGTTAAAATTGATGTAAAAGATGATTGCGGTATAACTCAATTGGAAGGGCAAAACCCGATTGAATTTACCTATGGAAGTTATACTACTGATGATAATGGCAATGTAACCTCAATTACCAACCCCAATTTAATTAATCATAATTTTACTTTTGAGCCTAACAATGAGGGTAACTATAGTGTTAAAAAGCATTTAGTTATTGATTCTTCTGCTCTTGAATTGTTTGCTGAAGATTACATAAAGAAAGGTATTGCCAATGGTTGTATATTTCCAGAACAACCAGTTTCAGCCACCTCGTCCGGTTGTTTTACCAGTTGTCAAGATTGTCAAGATTATTACGAACAATTACAATACAATAACGGTACTCTTTATACCGGTATGAATGCTTATGTTCAAGAAATGTTGGATAATAATGCTGAATTAGAAGCCTACACACCCGGAACAAATGATTACAATACCTTACTTTCTTTATTAACAGAACGATATGAGCGTGAGTGGACACTTTTGAGAGCGGAATGCAACAGACCGTGTGAGGGTTCTGGCATATCCTCTACAAATGCTCCAACTACTTCTACAGCTTGTAGCGCTTTACTTGCTCAAATTATTGCAGATGTTATGCCTAACGGACAATATGCAGACAGACAAACTACAGTGGATAGTTATGGTAATTTAATAGAGAATCCAAATCCTGTTGATATTGATGATTTACCGTTGTCTATATACAATGAAACAATAGCCAACAAAATTTATTCTCCTGTGGCTGGTCTTGCTGTTCCTCAAAATAGTGCTATTAATTCCAATAATTGGAGAAACCCTAGATATTTTAACAAAGATAATTTTTCGATACCTGCTTCTGATTTAAATCATTACTTTGATGAAAGCGGTCAAATAGATTATGTTAGTGTTACTCCTAATGAAAATGGTGGATTTACTCCAGAAGTATTACCTAATGTTACTCCATTTCAGGATGCTTTGGGCAACTATAAAGTAGAGCCTCAACAATTAAAAAATCTCAGTGATTTTATTGAATTAGCTCTATCCAATCAGACTTGGGCTCTATCACTCATTAAATACCATCCTGAGTTTCATTATTTGCGATATCAGTTAGCTTATTGTGATTCTGATTATACCAAAACTGTTAACTTTAACCTAGATGATACAGTTGGTAATGAAAGTTATATTGTTAATTCTGACGGTTTTGATATGATGTTAGGAAGAGCAGAAACCTTCCAAGAGGCTTTCGATGCAGGTTTTTTTACTAATGTGAATACGCTTTATGACAATGATCCTTTTTTTCAATTAGTGCATAAATTAGACGGCGATGTAACAACAACTTCAGGAGGTATTTTTGTTGAAAATACAGCATCACCAAATTTTAAGCAAGATTTTCTCAAGGTCAAGCAAGCTATGATGCAACAAGCTTTGAAAAAAAGTTCTTGCACCAGTTGTAATTATTCTAGTAATGATCAATTAGGCTATACAAATGGTATTGGTGAACAAAATGTAACAATTGCCAGACATGTTTATGAATTGATTAAATGTACCGGTATTGGAGTTGGACAAGCGCAGTGTTTAAGTGATTTGCCTAGTTTTGCCTCTAATCCAACAGCTGAGTTTAATGAAATTATCAATAGAGTTAACTCTACCAGTTTTGATACTGATGAAAAAAATAGATTTTGGTATAATTACATGGCAGCCTACATTGGTTTAAAGCAAAAAATTAAGGATGTAATGATTAATGTTCATGCTGCCAGAAATGGCGCATACAATGATTGTATTGGAAATAGTAATGGAGCAATATTGTCGAATATTACTTCTACAATTTCATCACGCTTCACTAACGAAACCAGCTATATCAATTCATTGATAGCTTCCTCTCAATTACCAGTTCCCAATGTTTGTTCGTCTAATAGTAACAATTTGTTGACCAAGTCGAAAAGATTTATAATGCAGGAAAACATTGCAACCAATGGTTCGAATGCATCTTCTGGTCAAGCTGAATCTTACATTTACAGTCAAACCGGAATTTGTCCAATGGTTCGTGATTTGGAGCTTTTTTTAGATAAATCAGTCAAGCAATCAAGTTTTATACCGGTTTACAAGGGGAATACTCCATCGCCGCAGCCCAATATTAATTATATTACCCAAAATCTTCTTAGTGAAATGGGAGGTAATTATAACCAATCATTGAATGTATCGGGAACAATAGGATCCAGTAATAAAGTATTGGATATAAACTTTAATCAGAATGGTAATCAATTAAAGTCAATTAGACTGATAATTCCTTCTGATAATTTTAATACCAGTTTTTCATGGAATACATATGCTAACAGCGGCGCATGGAAAATCATTGAGATGTCTGATTTGACTTTTGATGAATATGATAATTCTACTGCAGATTACAAGTTTAAAGTTTTAGTAAAAATAGCAACCAGTAATGGTAATGTTGAAAGAGTTTTTGAAGGTATAACTAAAGTTGTGTTGACTTGCTCTGTAGGCCAACCGGTTTCAGGTAATCCTATTGTTTTGGAGCCAACTGAAAGTAGCTCTTGTGATAAAAAGGAGTTATTTGCTAACGACCTTAAGACATTGATTCAAGGATTGGTTTCTGTTTCTAATAACTTTTATTCAACTAATCCCGTTCCGGTTACTTTATCCCCTTTTCTTAAAGAATATTTTGGGGTTTCTACCGTTGCCCATATTGCCAGATGGCAAGTAATAGGTATGGATGCTTCAGGACCAACAAAATTTAAACTAACCGTTAAACGGTCAGGTTCATTAATTGATACAGGTGTTATTATATATAAGGCAGCACAAAGTGGCTATACCGTTTATTCCGGAAATGTTTTAGGTTTAAGTATCGGAAATACTGATGATGTTGAAGGAGTTCATAGAATTACTATTAATTTTGGGTCAACTGTTTTTAACGGCTTTATCCATCGATTTTCCTCAAATCCTTTGAAAAAACCACTAATGTATTTTAGTTGTTGTTCGCCTTGTGGTGAATATGATTTTGATGGTGATGGACTTGGTGATGATGGTGCTTTTAACATCAGTGGTTGTGATTTTTGTGATAATAGAAATGATTCTAATAATGATGGTGTTTCTGACTGTCCTGATTGCAATAATTTGTCCGATGTAGATTGTGATGGTATTGTGAATGAATTGGATAATTGTCCCTTGATTTATAATCCGTATCAGGAGAATACCGGGGATTCTGATAACATAGGTGATGCATGTGATTTATGTCCTAATGTAATAAATAATTTAAATCAAGATACTGACTCTGATGGTGTTGGTGATGTTTGTGATAATTGTAAAACAGTACCAAATGCCAATCAGATAGACACAGATGGTGATGGTTTTGGCGATGTTTGTGATCCCGGTTGTTTTGTAAATGATGACAAAACAATCTTTGAACAAGAGTTCAGAGCGTTAATGAATGCAATTGTTGGAGCTCCCACTATTAATCTTAATTCAGGAAGTTCTAATTTGCCAGAGAATTTGTCGTTTTATGCTAATTATGAAATGCAACTTCGGGCAATTAATAATTTCTCTATTAATAATTTTTGTCAGTCAAGCATCGGTAATACGAATGTATTTAATATCAACAATCTGATCTTTTCATATTCTAAATTCTCAGCTAATTTACCAAGAGTCATAAGATGGAGGACCGCTGATACTTCGACCTCGAATAATTTTGAATACATGCAGTTTGAGTTTCCTGTTACTGCTTCTTTTTGGTTGGATGGTATTGTAGCATCGATAAACAGCATTGAGTTAACAGAACCACTAGCTAATGCAACAACAACACCTGTGATCATTAGAGGTACATATACAGATAGTACTGAATTTGAGATTCTGACTGAGATTTTAATTAGGGTTAAAAAAGTGAACAGCACTACATTGTGTTTGTTTGAGCAACCATTATGTGAGTTTATAGATGACTGTAATCTTTGTAGAACAGTTGCCGATCAAACTAAGCGAATGGTTAATTTTAGCTCTTCAAGTGTAGCCAGTAATACTTGTAATTGTATTCCTCAAGTGCCAACGCCAGTTAGTTGTGATTTGGCTTATGAGAACTTTATGAATTATATGAGTACTATTTTTGGACCTACTAGTGAAGTGGCTCTACAATATGAAGATAAGGAAGATTATTTTTGTTCTCAAAATCTGCAGTATTTAGTAGAGGGCTATTATCAATATTTAACCATTTTGGGAGTTAACAGTGTTTCACATCCTAATTATATTTCTTTGGGAAGTTTTGGGGCTTCATCACTTAACTATGGTTATTCTAACTATCAACAAGTAATTTTGGCTTATGACAATTATTTAAACTTACCCACAGAAGGTGAAAAAGATACTTGGCATCAATTTGTTACCAATTATTTAATTGCAAATCCTGGGATATGCCCACCAAAACCAATGTACCCTTCAGAGGGGATTGATGTTCCTCTGCCTGAAAATACGGCTTGTGAAGAATTCTCTGTTAGTGTTGCTGCTGTTTATAATTCTGAAAATTATCAAGCATACTTGACTAATAAGAAAGAGGCTTTTAAAAAGAAATATTTAGAAGATGCTTTAGCTACAGTTGTTGAGAATTTTAATCTAACCTATACAGATAAGGAATACCAGTATACGTTGTATTATTATGATCAAGCTGGTAATCTTATTCAGACTGTTGCCCCAGAAGGGGTGGTAACTTTAGATGCCTCACTGAACACTGATATCAACAATCACAGATTTTATAATCCACAATTGGAAAACACGTCTTTATTACCATCAGACAGTTTTAAGACCCAATACAGATATAATTCGCTCAACCAATTGGTTTGGCAGTCTACCCCAGATGGTGGAGAAACGAGATTCGCGTATGATTTATTAGGAAGAATTGTTGCTTCGCAAAATAGTAAACAGCTGAATATGTGGTCGACGTTAAATCCTGTATTAATATCAGGACCACTTATTAAGACCGGTAACGGAGTGGTTTTTAATATCGGGAAAAGAGGTGATTACAGAGAGACTTATGGATTTGCCGGTGATGCAATTGCAGAGAATGGTTTTGCTGAACATACCGTATTAGTTGATAACACAAAACTTGGTAAAACTCTAAATGGTGTTGTTTTTGGATTCAGCTACAAGGAGACTACAGGAGATGGTAAGGTTGATTTTGGATTTTATCATAATGAAGATGGTACCTATCAAGTAAAAGCTTCAAGGATTAAAGATGAGGAAAGAAGAACAATTGCTGTTGGTGATGTTTTTAGAATTGAGAGAGAGGACGGTTTTATTTATATGTATCAAAATGGGGTTTTGATCGCACAGGTTAATGATTTAGATCCTAAAGCAAGACTTTATGCTAATTTCTATTTGCCAAATGAGAATAATCAGCTCAATAATATCAGGATTGCGGTTTCAAGAGCTAGAAAGGATTTTTCCTATACACGGTATGACGGATTGGGTAGAATTATTGAGGCAGGACAATTTAGATCAAATGTTAATATTAGAATTGATGATAGTGGTAAATTGATTTACAATACCTCTGGAAACTGGGTTGGAGTTGATGCACTAGGGGATAACTATCCTTATAATGTATCTAATTTTCAAGTAGAGGTGACAAAAACACTTTACAGTTCATATGCGCCATTTGATCCGAATAATTTTTTATCACCTCAAACCCATAGGAATGTTAGGAATAGAGTTACAGCAATTTTAACTTATCCAAATACTGACTCGACAACGCCATTAGAGGATTTTGAAACAGCTATTTTTTATAATTATGATATCCATGGAAATGTTGACGAAATGGTTCAAAAAATCAGCCCGACAACCATGTATGTTGCTTCTGAACCCGAGGGTGTTATTAAAAGAGTCAACTATGAATATGATGTTATCAGCGGCAATGTAAATAAAGTTATTTATCAAAAAGGAAGTAAACAAGACCAGTTTATTCATAAGTATAATTACGATGCCGATAACAGAATTACTTCAGTTGAAACTTCACGAGAAGGTTTAATTTGGGAGAAAGATGCCAGATATGAATATTACGATCATGGTCCTTTGGCTAGGGTAATCACAGGCGATAAAATGGTTCAAGGTACGGATTATGCCTATACTTTACAGGGGTGGCTCAAGACAGTGAATTCTGAAAATTTATCTACAAACGATAAAGATATGGGCAGAGATGGTAGCTATGTGTCTAAAGATGCTTTTGGCTACTCGTTATCTTATTTTGATGGTGACTATACTGCTAGACATCAAACTTCGCCAGGTACTTATTTTATTTCTAATAGTAATCCACAAGCTTTTTCTAATGGAAGTTTGTATAACGGAAACATTAAAAGAATGATTACTTCTGTTCGTGGTTTAAATGAAGAGATTTTACCTACACAAATCAATCTTTACAAGTATGATCAATTGAATAGAATTTTTAATATGACTACATTTAACGGTAGGCAATCGGGTAATACTTTTACACCACAAGAAAGTTATGCCTCGTCCTATACATATGATAAAAACGGCAACTTAAAAACTTTAAATTCCGTTGCACCAAAGCTATTGAATCCTGATGATCCGAATTCGGAACAATTGACTCCAATGGATAGTTTTGATTACAAGTATGAGGGTGGAACAAACAAGTTGGCTTATGTTGATGATAATCCGGATTTTTCTCCGAACTTTGATCAGGATGTAGATGACCAAGAAGGGGATCTTGAAAATCCGGAAATGAATAATTATAAATACGATCAGATAGGTCAGTTGATTAGTGATAAGGCGGAAAAGATAACTGAGATACAATGGAGGGTTGATGGTAAGGTTAAGAGTATCAACAAGTATGAGGGTGGAATGTTCATTAATTTTATTTATGACGGGTTAGGAAATAGGGTTGCTAAAAAAGTTTCAGCAGGAAGAAGAGGTACTACCACCACTCATTACACCAGAGATGCTCAGGGTAATACTATGGCCGTCTATACTTTAGCGCCTAATAATTTGTTTAATTCGGATGTAAATCTTGAAGCATCAAAAGAGGAAGAAAGGAGAGCTGTTGAATATAGGTTGAGTGAGCATCATATTTATGGTAGTTCCCGTTTGGGTTTACAGCAATATGGATATTCCGGTACCGGAGATGGAAATTACGAGAGACTTGTTGGTGATAAGCGTTATGAACTCTCTAATCATTTAGGGAATGTTTTAAGTGTGATTAATGATAGAAAAATTGTTCATAGAAGGGTTCGTAGTATCTTTGTTAATAATTTTGACAATGAAGAATTAGATGGTTGGGAACCTTTGAACGCTTCGAAAGTTTATATAAACAAAGAGCGTGAGGCAGAAATTTTTGTTAACGATTCGGCATCGTTTGTAGGGATCTCTAAAAAGATTAAACTTGAAGGGGAGCAGACAGTAATGTTTAATATGAACGTGAGAAAAATAAAAGATTTCCCTGTTGACAAATCTTTGTATTTTGAAGTTAGGGATTTGACTAACAAAGAGAATGTTATTTGGAGTACAATAGTACCGGCAAGTGGAATGGTCTCCGGAGCTTTTACACCTATGCAAAGCGCTGAGTATTTACTCTCTTTAACGGTTAATAATGCTGATGGCAGACAGTTGATTTTTAGTTTGGATAATTTTTATGCTTATACAGCTCCAATAACTCCAATTGATAATTCAGCACTGTTTTTAGCTGACACGGAAGGGTATA
>NZ_JAXAVY010000009.1:0-55974 GCF_035671315.1 Flavobacterium cheonhonense | reverse complement strand
CAGAAGTATTGATAAACAAATTTTAAAACCATCCATTTTTTTTTGTGAACTTATGTAAATCACTGAAGAATAGTTCAGATTTAAAATCTTTGAGTTTATACTTTGATACAATTTTTGGTACTTCGTCAAATAATTTCTCCACAACTACATTAATTCTTTCTTTTTGAGTTATATCTGAAACGAAATAATTGTAGTCCAACATTAAATCAATATATAAAGTTTTAGTTTTTTTATCCATCCGAATCCGCTGCTTGAAATTGTATTCTGGATTTCTGCATATTAGTACAATACAGATACATTCCAAATCATCTCCGTAATTTTTGAAATGTAACCAATCTTCAAGTTCTCTTGACGGAAATGAGTTAGTTACTTGGTCAATTTTAGCCTCATAATTTGTGTCAGAAACGATACCAAACCTCATTTAAATTACAATTTTAAATTATCAATTTCAAAAACCTGAATTTAAAACAGGTCGTTCTCAAATATTTCTGCTAACGTTTCGCGGCTAGTGGCTTTTTGCGAAGCCAGCGAACTGCGTACTTTCAGCTAAGATAAAATTTTTACGTGAAAAACCAACGTGAAACCACGAAAAACCAGCAATGGCCACTAACCGCTGTTAAGCCATTTTTTGCGACGTAAACTTGAGCACGCAACCTAACCAGTTACATTTTCCGGTTTCTATTTTGGATTCTGTTTTCAGTTTCTACTTGTTCTCTGATAAATTTTCAAAGCAAACTTGGAAAAAATTCGGTTTGATTTTCCGCAAACATTTTCCGCAACACTTTTCCAGTTTCTGATTTTTGTCAAAGGCATTTTTTCTTCAATG
Organism: Flavobacterium cheonhonense; assembly: GCF_035671315.1. Classification (NCBI taxonomy): domain Bacteria; kingdom Pseudomonadati; phylum Bacteroidota; class Flavobacteriia; order Flavobacteriales; family Flavobacteriaceae; genus Flavobacterium; species Flavobacterium cheonhonense. The sequence continues at coordinate 55,148 of NZ_JAXAVY010000009.1, read as the reverse complement.
ATTTTTATAAAACAACGAAAGAAAAATGAACATGAATTTTATACAAAAATTGCTGCTGAAATCGGGAACGCAAAATGTGGCTTAACGTTTCGCGGCTAGTTGCATTTGCGAATCCAACGAACTGCGTACTGTCTGCTAAGATAAACTTTTTACGTGAAAATTGAAGTACAACTCAAGAAAAACCAGCAAGTGCTACTAACCGCTGTTACAAGAGGTTTTTTTACGCAAACCTGATAACGCAACGTAACCAGTTTCATTCTTCGGGTTTCAACTTCGGATTCTCAATTTCCGGCTTCTGCTTTCTGTCTGATTTTTGTCTTTTAAGCGCAAACACATTCAAACTTTTGAGTTCTGATTTTCTGCAAACTTTTGAACGTCTTTTTTGAGTTTCATTTAAGAGCAAACTTTGGTTTGTCTGTTGATTTTCTTCTTCATTTTTTCGGTTTAAAAAATCTCAAAAAAAAGCAGATTTTGTCTTCAGCAGAATTTCCAAAAAAATCTCTTGTAACGTTTCGTGGCTATCCGACTGTAGCGAATCCAGCGAACAGCATACTGTCAGCTAAGATAATAGTTTTACGTGAAAAACAAACGTGAAACTACGAAAAACCAGCTATATCGGATAACCACTGTTAACCCAATTTTTCCAACCCAAACTTGAGCACGTAACGTAACCAGTTTCATTTTCCGGTTTCTAATTCGGATTCTGTTTCTCGTTTCTGCTTATTCTCTGATAAACTTTCAACGCAAACTTGGAAAAAATTCGGTTAGATTTTCCGCAAACATTTTCCGCAAACATTTTCGGATTTCATTTTTCCGTCAACTTTTTTTCGTCAATATCTTTTGAAAACGGATCTTGTCTTCAACTACTCTTTTAAAAAACCTGGAACGGAAAATGAATTTTAATTTACTACTAAAGTTGCTACTGAAATGCGGTTTCTGGAAAATATGGGTTAACGTTTCGCGGCTAGTGGCTTTTTGCGAAACCAGCGAACTGCGTACTTTCAGCTAAGATAAAATTTTTACGTGAAAAACAAGCGTGAAACCAAGAAAAACCAGCAATGGCTACTAACCGCTGTTACAAGAGATTTTTTTACGCAAACTTGATAACGCAACGTAACCAATTTCTTCTTCGGGTTTTCAACTTCGGGTTTTCAACTTCGGATTCTCCATTTCCGGTTTCTGATTTCTGTCTGATTTTTGTCTTTTATGAGCAAACACATTCAAACTTTTGAGTTTTGATTTTCCGCAAACTTTAGAACGTCTTTTTTGAGTTTCACTTTCGAGCAAACTTTGGTTTTTCGGTTACGTTTCTTCTTCAGTTTTTCAATTTAAAAAACCTCAAAAGAAAGCAGATTTTGTCTTCCACAAAAATTCCAAAAAAATCTCTTGTAACGTTCCCACGCTTGGCGTCAGTTGCGAACTTCGGAACTGCTTATTTTCTGTTAAAGATAAAATTTCTTGCGAAACGTGAACGTGAATTTACCACAAAATTCGCAATTGCGCCAAACGTGTGTTGGCAGATGCCTTTCTTTTTTCTGTTGCCGTTTTATATACTATTTTGTAGATTGAATAATTCGGATATTTTGTAGAATTTCATATTATTATTTTTTACATAGTTACAAATTTGAATTAGAGTTTGGTATTCCGTTTCATAATTGTTTTGAAAAGTCGGAACTGGTTTATGAGCATAAAATATTACGATTTTATTATTGTTTTTTGCATATTCTAAAAGTGATAAAAAATATGAAATGCTGAAATGTGAATAATTTTTGTCAATTCCTAAACCAAATACAAGATTGTTGTTATTGTAATAACAATTTTGAGAAGCTGGATTTGCGTTTCCATATGTTGTTCCGCGAACTATTTCAAATCGATTGAGTAGCAAATTGTCAGTTGTTGTATTTCTTGCACCATAAGGATATGCAAATGATGTTGTTGATAAATCATTATTATTCATTAAAGTTTCCATTGGAATAATTTCCTGATTTAAATATTCGGCGGTTCCGTTTGCTGAAATAAAATTAGGTGCGTTTAAATGATTTAATCCGTGTCCACCAATTTCGTGACCGTCAATTTTCAAATCTTTTAGCTTTTGTATTTTAGCTGTCGATAACTGATTAAATTTAGTTACAAAAAATGTTGCTTTCCAATCGTAAGGTTCTAAAACACTGTTTACTTCAAACCATTCATCGACATAATCATCATCAAAGGAAATTACAACTCCAGGTTGTAAATTTGATTGTTGATTTGGAATTTCGTCATTTTCATTACAAGAAAATAACACTATACTTAAAACTAATAAAAAGTATTTTTTTGTTTTCAAATTTCTATTCTCTTTGCGTTCTGTTTTTCCAAGGTTTCTGCCAACGTTTCGCGGCTAGTGGCTTTTTGCGAAGCCAGCGAACTGCGTACTTTCAGCTAAGATAGAATTTTTACGTGAAAAACCAACGTGAAACCACGAAAAACCAGCAATGGCCACTAACCGCTGTTGTGTGACGTTTTTATATTTGACTTTGCAATTAATTATTTATTTTTAAATCTCTGATTATAGGGAAAATTGCAAATCTGTCGGTCAACAAATTTAAATAAATTTGAGCAGTTTCAGGTGTAAATCTCGCTGACTTGCATAATTCGTCTGCTTTGTCAATGTCCTCGTAAAACAATTTATTATATTGCTCAAAATTACCTGTTGCTATTAAGAAAAGATTGTTTTGATAGAAAACCACTTGGTCCTTATTTTCATCTTTCCATATTTTGTTATTACTTCTAATTGCATTTAAAAATTGATATAAATTGGGCACTTCTTTCAATTGGTTTTGCCATAACTTGTTTTTTAAATTTGACTGTACAAACTCTAATATAACTTGATGAGACGGCTCTAAACCATGGTTGTAAATTTTGTCGCTGATGTTCAGAAAACGATTATCAAACAACCATTTTATTAAAAATGTATACGCTTCCGGCCATAGATTGTATTCGTTATTTTGATCAAAAAAATCCGAGCTTATGATTTCTCGTTCCTGTTTTATTATAAATGATACATATTCGCATTTATTTTTTTTAATCTCATATTGAGCAACTATATTTATAAGTTCGCTGTATGTCTTTTTGAAATATCCATTATCTATTTTTCCAAAATAGTTTTCAAATTGTTCAAATTCTCCTTTTGGATTGGGGGTGATATCCCAAAAATCATTAGTTCGTGTATCATTTTTTTTTGGCAAGTAAAAATATACCGCTTTTAAGTAAGCTATAAAATAATAATCATTATTTTTAGGACTAACTGGGGGATAAAATGCTTCGTTAATGATGTCATAATCAAAATCAAAATCGATTTGGTAATCTTTATGTCTTATTGCTATTCCACAGGAGTTTGAATTGACCGTTTTGGGTGGTTTTTTTAGCCCATATTTCTCAAAAAATGCCAGTAATTTAACGTCGGTTGATAGTAGTCCGATTAATTCAATTATTTCTGTTTGTTTCATGTGTTTTTCTCTGAATTACTTTTATAATAATTTGTTCTAAAAAAGGCATAAATAATCATTTTTTACTCGTCAAAAGGATTGTAACCTAAATAGTGCATCAGTATATTATCACCTGTTGGTATTGGTCTGTCAATATATTCCAAACTCATAGCAAATGCTGATTTAATATATTTAGAATAGTTTCCATTGTGCAAATTTCTTGAAACACCAAACCCAAATTTTTTAGACTCAAATCCACTTTCATCATCCGTTTTTAGGTTTTCATCTAAAACATGAAATTTGTCCAATAATTCAGTATACGGAACTTTAAATAAATCAATACCGTTAAAAATGAATTTTCCTTTTTTCATTTCAATAAATTCAATAGATTTTTTATTCTCATGAAAAATGATTGATAATTTATATTTTTCAATATGTAGAAATTTGTTCTTTTCTTCTAAAGAAAGGTGATAGCTTTCGCTCTCTTTATATTGGATATCTTTTCCAAGTTTAGCTTTTGCGGCTTTTAAACTATCACTAAAATGAAAGATACCAAGACTTTCAAAACTTTTAAATTCCATATCTTAATTTTGAATTATTTGTTCGACATTATGAATACATATAGCTAATTCTTGATAGCTGTTTATCATGAGCTTCATAGAGTTTTTGCATTTCTTTGCGTTGCCCTTCTTTTAAAAACCAGATTTCTATTTTCTCAATATTTTTATTTCTCAAAACAGGTAAAAAATCGTTTGGCTCATTAGTTATCATTTCTCTACAGGCAAACTCTTTTAGTGTATGTAAGTTTTCCAGAGCGCCGAAATCTCTGATGTTTTTCATATACCAAAGCTCAATTTTTCTCAATTTACAATTTGCATTGAGTTTAGGAAAAGAAGTGATTTTATTGACAGTTTGTAGAAATATGTGTTCCAAAGAATCCATTTTATTTATAAAGTTAAGATTCTCTAAATTTTCAACTTTATAAAATTCGATAAACTTTAAACGAGGAAGCGATTCAAGCGCATCAAAATTTGTTAGAGGAATAGATTTGAGGTGTAGATACTCCAATTTTTTCAAAGAGGTAACAAAATCTAAATTTTTTATTGTTTTGATTTTGCTTAGTATTAAAACTTCAAGATTTTCTAATTGTGAAATGGCTTGTTCAATATTTTTGTTGTGTCCTAAAACACAAAATGACTTTAATTTTTTAAACCTAGTAATTTGAGAAATATCAACTTTATGTTGTTTTGTATCATCTGCAATAATTGATAATTTTTCTAAATTTTCATTTATTTCATTTAAAAAGTCATAATTAATTATATTTTTTGTTTCAAGTGAAAGGGATTTTAAATCTTTTAAATGTGATATTGACTGCTCGTTAACAACTTCATAATGATCAATTGAAAGATGTTGAAGATTTTTCATCTTATCTAAAATTTTTAAATCTATTTTATCACTCCAGCCATAAAGTCTTAAACAAATATTAGGTTTTACGGAAAAGATTCTATCATTTAAAATTTTATATGTCTTCAAAGAAACTTTATTAAATGAGTTAATTTGGATATACAAAACATTATTATTTAGAATCTCCTGAATTAACTCTTCAGTAAGCATATTTTCAGAATCAATTTGATTAAACTGATTAAAATTGTGTTGCGGAATTGAATGAATATGTCCTCCCATATTTTTATATTATTTTTTGTAAATATTTATCTGTTTTCAGCGGTTCGCTCAAAATGTCACACAACGTTTCGCGGCTAGTGGCTTTTTGCGAAACCAGCGAACTGCGTACTGTCTGCTAAGATAATAGTTTTACGTGAAAATAGAAGTACAACTCTAGAAAATCCAGCAATGGCTACTAGCCGCTGTTACCAGCTGGCTCGTTGTCGTCAACATTTATCCAACAATAATATTTTCCATTAAACTTTCTGATTGAGATTAAGGTTAAAATCATATTCCCAACTTCTGTTTCAGCATTAGTGAACTTGTTATAAATGCAAATCGTTTTGTTGTCTAAAAAATAATGATTCATAAAATATTCAAACTTCCATTTTTCCGCTTCCATTTCTTTGTAATCAAATTCAAGCGCCTTAATTATAAAAACTATTAAATCATCAACTTTTTCAAACTCAAATACATTCTTCGATTTTAAGTTTTTTGTGTCAAGCTTTTGAACTTCGATTAGATACTTTTTTACATATTCTGTTGTATTCAAAATCGTTTCATCTTCGAGTTCTTTAAATTCTAACGATGGATTTTCAAAAGTCAGATTTTCTGCGGAATAATATTCTGCTGGAACGAAAAAGTATTTTATTCTGTTGAAAATGTTCATTTTAAGCAGATTTTTTTGGAGCTTGCTGGTAACGTTTCGCGGCTATCAGTCTGTAGCGAAGCCAACGAACTGCGTACTGTCTGCTAAGATAATAGTTTTGCGTGAAAAAAGAAGTACAACTCAAGAAAAACCAGCTATAGCTGATAACCGCTGTTATATGCAGGTTTTATTGAACTTTTCTCAAATAGACTTCTTCGTTTACATATTTTTTTCCGTTGTATACTTTAGAGCGTTTTACTAATCTCCCATTGTCAATTCTATATGTTAAAAGTTTTTCATTTCGAATTTTAAACTTTAAGTGATAAAAAACTCCTTTTTCATTTTTTAAATCGTAGTTGTGATAATTTCCGCTCAAGATTTCTGAAACTGATAAACTATCCGATTTACTTTCTATTTCGCCTTTATTTTTATAAAATTTTAGGTAAACGATATTTTGTTTGACGCTAAATTTTCCAGTTAGGTCTTGATTGATCAAATCACCTGAAAAATTATATTTAAAAGTGCTGTCGGCTTTAAATTCAATAGTAGTAATGAAAAAACCTAAACTTGCTCGATTGGATTTATAAGTTCCAATAACTTTCTTATCAGAAGCACAAGAAAGCAAAGTTGTAAAAATCAAAAAGATTAATAGTTTATTCATATTTTCTCTGTAAAACTAGGCGGAAAACTTGCATATAACGTGATCTGGATAGCCGCTATTGCGACCTCACACGCCTGAAGCTGTAAAGATATACAAAAATTACAACTCCATGCATAGTGTCTGCTACAGCCTAATTTAGCAATAGCGGTTATCCAGGGTTATGCGCAGTTATCCTTTGGATAGGATTTGGAGATAACGTAGTTGGCCGAGTTTCACCTCTGAATTATTTTCAACGTCATCTACTTCCAATGAACCTTTTTTTAATTGCGTTTATGTTTGATAAGCGTCAGTCAAAAAAAGGCTTCCTAAAAAAAAAATGGGCTGTGAGTTTCAAAAGTTAAGAAAAACTTGACATTCTCAATTTTTTCTTTTAACTTCGCCAAGTCTTTTACGTTGTCAAACGTCTGAAAGTAAACTTTCTACGATTTTAATCGAAAGACTTGAGCACGAGAATTCTTCTCTTTCTAAAAAACTCACAGCCCATTTTTTTTAGGATTCATTGACGCAAACTCTCCGGAACTTGGCCAATTGCGCATAACGTTTCGCGGCTAGTGGCTTTTTGCGAAACCAGCGAACTGCGTACTGTCAGCTAAGATAGAATTTTTACGTGAAAAACAAGCTTGAAACCACGAAAAACCAGCAATGGCCACTAACCGCTGTTAGTGGCTGTTTTAGTTTATGTTTATTGGAATCATGTATGGATATTTTACAAATCTACCGCGTTGGTATGCTGGTTGCCACCTAGGCATGATACTTATTATCCTTATTGCTTCTTCATTCAATTTTTCATTAGTACTACTTTTAATTTCTATTTCTGTAGCAAATCCTTTTGAATCAATTTTGAACTGAACTTCTACTTTTCCTTTATTTCCGTTACTCTTAAAATTATTTCCAATAAATTCATAAAGTTTATTAACTCCTCCATAGAACATTGGCATAACCTGACCAGCATTAAATGTATAGTATTTTTTTATTTCCGAATCGATTTCTTTTCCATTTTTGTCAATTAGGGTAGTGCGATTATCTTCATTTCTATGAAAATTGCAAATTATTGTTTTTGAATCTTTATATATTATTAATTCGTCCACATTATTATATGTTGCAATTAACTTTGAATCTTTATAAAAATTTGTGTCTGCAATATATTCTCCATTCTTAAACTCACAAATTATTAAAATATTTTTTTCTTCATCAAACAATTTCCAGATTCCGGTTTGATTATTGTTTTCATCTAAAGCATTTATTTTTTCTCCCTTATATTCAATTATTTTTTGAGAAAATGAAGTTATTCCACAAATTAGGAAAGTAAGTAATAATAGTTTTTTCATAGTATATTTAATAAATTATTGAATTCTCCGAATCTGCGGTAAAATAGCCACTAACTCTTATATACTCGCTATTTTATAGCGAGTATGCACCCGAAATCGGTTGTATAGCCGCTATTGAATACGTGTATTGCTCAAATATAGGGATTTTATTATAAATCGTCAAAAGGGCTGCGAATTTGTTGTAAACTCTTCGTGCTGACGTGAGTATATATCTCGGTGGTTTTACTACTATTGTGTCCCAACAGTTCCTGAATATACCGCAAGTCAGTTCCTGTTTCCAGTAAATGCGTGGCGTAACTGTGACGCAACCAATGCAAAGTAACGGGCTTGTCAATTCCGGCTTTCTGTATGGTGAGTTTTAAAATTTGCTGTAAGGTTCGGCTGTCATAGGGAGTGCCTTTTATGCGGCCTTCAAATAAATAGGTGGCTGGTTTGTAGAGTTTAAAATAGGAGCGTAACAGTTCCAATATTTTCGGACTCAATGGCGCAATCCGATCCTTTTTGCCTTTCGCGTTTTTAATCAGTACTATGTTTCGTTTCGAGTCAATATCGCTTAATTTTAAGGCTAAAAGTTCGCCACACCGCAAACCGCAACTGTAAATCAAGCTGAACATCGCGCGGTGTTTCAAGTTGATTGGTGTTTCTAATATCTTTTTAACTTCTTCCTTGCTCAAAACATTGGGTAACACTTTGGCACGCTTCGGGCGATGAATGATATCAACATCCATTACACGGTTCTGAATCGTGTTAAAAAATAATTTTATAGCATTCGTAATTTGGTTTTGATAAGACGCCGATAAGTTGTTTTTCAAAATATAATCGTTATTGAAATACACAAAATCATCATTGTCTATCAGCGCAATACTTTTGTGTTTGTAGTAAATCAAAAACACTTTCACCGCATTAAAGTAAGTGGTTATGGTATTGTCACTATACCTTTTGGAACGCATCCAAAGTTTGTATTGTTCTAAACTCTTGATGCCTTCTTCGCTGGGTATGGTGTCGAATTTGCTCGGAATACCAAAATAACGCCGATTGGCTTCGGTGTCCGGAATGTGCCAAACTTGCTTCGACTGACTCCATTTGGCATCTTCAAACTCTTTCACTCGCAGCAGAATTTCTGCATTTTTTTCAAAGTAAATGCCAATTCGCTCTTCCTCGTAATGCTTGATTACTTTTGCACTCCAGTCCATATCTTTTATATTAGATAAGAATAAAAGTACAAAAAATAATATTTTGTAAAAAATTAATTACTTATTTTAATGGTAATTAACTGTTTGATATCGTTTATTTGGGATTCATTGGTAACCGGTATTCGTATGCCGCGACCTTCAGCGTAGGGTTTTGCGGCAAGTAGTTCATTTTTAATCGAATCGGCTATGTCGCTTTTCAATACGGCATCGGTGGCTTTTGAACCGAAAACAAAAGCAACTTTAAAGAATTGATCTCTGGGTAATAAGTAAATTAGAACTCTTTTTGTATCGCTGATGCGGAAACTCCAACCGAATTTTTCACCGGAATAGTGCCATTGTGTTATGGCTTTCGGATGCAGGGATAAGGTTATATTAGCCAACGTTTGCCAATAGTCATAAGTTTCACCTAAAGCGGTTTTGAGTTGCGCTTCACTTGGTGTTATTGCTTTATCGGTAAAGATGCTTTTCATTATGCTTCAGCCAGTTTGTTTTGCAGCGCTTGAATCTCATCGCGGTATTTAGCGGCTTGCATGAAGTCTAAATCTTTGGCGGCTTTTTCCATGGCTTTTCGGGCTTCGCGTATTTTCTTTTCGATTTCCGGTTTGGATAAATACAAGCTTTCCGATTCGGCGGCTTTGGCGATTTTGTCTTCAAAATATTGGGTTGAAACCGAGTTACCGCTCAACGCATTACCCAAACTTTTGTTCAGAGCTTTCGGTACCAAATTGTGTTTGGTGTTATAGTTCATTTGCTTCTCACGACGGTAATTGGTTTCGTCTATGGTTTTTTGCATCGAAGCCGTGATTTTGTCGGCATACATAATCGCTTTTCCGTTCACATTTCGGGCAGCGCGACCTACAGTTTGCGTTAACGAGCGATGACTGCGTAAGAAACCTTCTTTATCAGCATCTAAAATGGCTACCAAAGAAACCTCGGGTAAATCCAAACCTTCACGGAGTAAGTTCACGCCAATCAGTACGTCGAAGATGCCTTTGCGCAAGTCTTGCATGATTTCTACGCGTTCTAAAGTATCTACATCCGAATGGATATAGCGACAACGGATGGAGACTTTCGTCAAGTATTTCGTCAGTTCTTCCGCCATTCTTTTGGTCAATGTGGTGACTAAAACCCTTTCATCAACTTCACATCGTTCCTGGATTTCTTCGATTAAATCGTCTATCTGATTCAAACTCGGACGTACCTCTATTATCGGGTCTAATAAACCTGTAGGGCGGATGATTTGCTCTACATAAATGCCTTCCGATTTTTGCAATTCGTAGTCAGCCGGTGTGGCCGAAACATAAACGACTTGGTTTTGCATGCTCTCGAATTCCTCAAATTTCAGCGGACGGTTGTCCATCGCTGCGGGTAATCGAAAACCGTATTCCACCAAGTTTTCTTTTCGACTTCTGTCTCCTCCATACATGGCGTGTACTTGTGAAATGGTCACGTGACTTTCATCGACTACCATCAAATAATCGTCCGGAAAATAATCTAGTAAGCAGAAAGGTCGCGTTCCCGGTTGTCTTCGGTCTAAATAACGAGAATAGTTCTCAATGCCGGAGCAGTAGCCCAATTCGCGTATCATTTCTAAGTCGAAATTGGTGCGTTCTTCCAAACGTTTGGCTTCGAGATGTTTGCCGATTTCTTTGAAATAATCGACTTGTTTGACCAAATCTTGTTGGATATCCCAAATGGCGGCTTGTAAAACATCAGGCGAAGTTACGAACATATTCGCCGGATAGATATTCAGTCTTTCGTAGCGTTCTAACACTTTAGACGATTTGGCATCGAAGGCTTCAATCTCTTCAATTTCATCACCGAAAAAGTGCACGCGGAACGGTTCATCGGCATAACTCGGGAAGATTTCTACCGTGTCGCCTTTGATGCGAAATGTTCCCGGCAGGAATTCCACTTCGGTTCTGGAGTATAAACTTTGCACTAAGCGATGGAGCAATTTAGTTCGGGAGATGACTTGATTTTTCTCAATTGAAATCACGTTCTTCTGAAATTCAACGGGATTTCCGATACCGTACAAACAGGAAACCGAAGCAACTACCAACACATCACGTCGGCCGGACAATAGGGCAGAGGTTGTGCTCAAGCGCAGTTTTTCCAATTCGTCGTTGATGGACAAATCTTTTTCGATAAAAACACCCGTTACTGGAATGTAGGCTTCGGGTTGGTAATAGTCGTAATAGGAAACGAAATATTGCACCGAGTTGTTCGGGAAAAATTGTTTGAATTCCGAATACAACTGTGCGGCCAAGGTTTTATTGTGGGCTAGGACCAAGGTTGGTTTTTCCACGTTCTGAATCACATTGGCCATGGTAAACGTCTTGCCTGAGCCCGTAACGCCGAGCAGCGTTTGGTATTTTTCGCCGTTTTGGATGCCTTTGACTAATTTGTCAATAGCTTGCGGTTGGTCGCCGGTAGGTTGGTATTCAGATACGACTTGGAATTTCATTTTGAAGTACGATTTACGAAGTTCAATGGTTATAGTTTTTTTGGATTTCTACTGGTATGTCTTACTCTTAAAATATAGATGGTTTTAGGAGTTATTTTGTATGAAATTCGATAATGGTAAATTTCGTAAGCTCTATAATTTCCGTCATTCAAACTTTTCATTTCATCTAATTCATAAATTTCAAAGTTTGATTTTAAAATAGATACAGAATCATAAATAGTGTTGATTACTTTCTCTGGAATACTTTCGTTTTTGGTTTTGTCAAGAAGGTAAAAATAAATTTCTTCCAGTTGGTTTAGAGCATTTTCAGTCCAAATTATTTCTTTTTCCATTGTTCCATCTTGGCTTTGATTTCTTCATGTGATACAAGATAACCATTGGCAATGTCTTCTTCCGCTTTTAAAATGTCATTATTGTAATCTGTTGAAGAATAGTCTTTTGATGTCTTGGCGTCAATGATGGTTTTGATAGCCAAAAGAAAATCTCTGTCATGAATTTCATTTATTTTGGCAATCACACTATTTTTCAATTCTAAAGTATTCATAACAAAATGTTTTTACGAAGTTACAAAACTAATCCCAACATTCCATCAACAGCAAATCGCCCTCTTTGTGAGTGATCGAAACTAAGCCATCGTTGATGACGTGATTGCTGCTTCCGGTTCGGTAGCCGATAGTCAAATCTTCATTAGTTAATGCATAAAACAGATTTTGTGTCGAAATACCACAGACTTTTCCAATGGGAATTAATGACAATATAGTGTTGGCGGTGTACCATTTTTCGAAGACATTTGGAAGTAAGAATACTTTGGAGTGGTCGTCTAGTATTACAATTTTAAGCTGATCTCGGTAAGCTACAATATTGGTCAAGTTGGTTATGGTGTGATCGGCACGTCTTCCGGTGGCCCAAATCACATTGGCTGCTTTGTGGCCTTTTTCGATTAAATAATCGAAAGCTTTTTCCAAGTCGGTTTTTTCCTGATTGGGCGCGTAGACAATCTCAATGGGGTATTGTTTGGCTTTGTAGTATTCAGGGTCAAATCCGCGATCGAAATCGCCTAAAAGGACGTCGACTTTAATTCCTAGAGCCAAAACACGTTCTATGGCCGAATCTAAAACGATTACCAAAGGCGACCATTCGAGCAATTGCCCTAACAATTCCGGACTACACATTTCGCCGTTGGCAATGATTAAAGCCGGTTCTTGGTCGTCGCGAACGATATGATGTGATGACATTTTTAAGTACGAAGTTAAAAGTTAGAAGTACGAAGTGGTAAAAATAATTAAAACACTTGTCACTTCCTATTTCGTAATTCCTATTTCGTAATTCGTAATTCGTACTTCCCACTTCGTACTTCGTACTTCGTACTTTTCACCTACTCAATCACATATTCCGAAACCTCAGTTTTACTCAAACGGAAATACCCCAAAGCGAAATGGTCAAAATTAGTCTGATTGATGATATTACCTCTCACGGTAGCCGTTGGTGTAGAAAACGGTCCCATACTATTGGTTCCGGTTTGCTCTAACAATACGTCCATATAGTTGAAATAGCCTTGAGTCACACCGTTTAAGGTAAATTTAAGTGTGTCGCCCGGTTTTAAATCTTCGCTGAAGTACAATCCGAACATTTCGTTATTTTGGAAAAAACGGTCTTCGATTACACCGTATTCGGGGATGACTTTGTACGGATCGTCAATTCGCAAGAAGTAAAAATTCGTTTCATTCACCAAGTCATCAAAATAAAATTTCACTTCGGTTTCGTTGCCTAACACACCGCCGTCATTAATTTGTTCTACTCCGGTAATTGTTGGCGTATTCAACAGTTTTTCGGTAGCCGTATACGTTTCACCTTCGTGAATTACGGTTAAAGTATACGTTTCGTTTACTGACGGAATGAAATTGACACATTTATAGGTTCCCAATTCAGTCGGATCTTCTATAAAATCGAAAACTTGGTTGGCACTATTGGTGATAAAGACAGTTGCGTTCGATACTTTAGGGATGTCTTCGTCGAAATAGCCTGTTGTGGTGGAAAGTTTGATTTTTTGTTCGTTTCCGGCCGTTTCCGCATACCAATTGATAGAAGCTTCAATAACCAATCGCGGTTCACCGGTTTCCAAACCGATATCAATGACTTTTTCGCACGAACTGAAAGTCAATAAAAGAATGAGAATGTATAGATAGTTTGTAGATTTCATGACCTTAGAATTTGATGTTATATGTAGCACTTGGTACTATACCGAAGATAGACAATCGCAACGCTTCGTTTGAACCGGTTTCTTGGTTTTGACGGAAAGTAATAGAAGCCGCATTTTGTCGATTGTATAAATTGTAAATACCGAAAACCCATTCCGCTTGCCATTTTCGGCCTTTGTTTTTAGTAGGTGTCAAAGTAGCCGAAACGTCTAAACGATGGTAAGTGGGTAAGTTTTCTTCGTTACGGCCGCTAAAAACCGGAACCGTAATGCCTTCGTATTGGTATTGTCCGTTCGGGAAAGTCACCGGTTGTCCCGTTTGAGCGATGAGGTTGGCGCTGAAACGCCATTTTTCATTGAGTTTGTAATTGGCGACTACAGCCAAGTTGTGCAATTTGTCGAAACCGGTTTTGTACCAATTGCCGTTGTTGATGCCGGTTTCTTCCGGAGTTCTTCCGGCCACTTGTTGCTCTGTTCTCGATAAAGTATAAGAAACCCAACCTTTGAAACGACCGGAGTTTTTTCGGAATAGGACTTCCAAACCGTAGGCTCTGGCTTTGCCGTTTAAAATCACTTGCTCTATGGCTTCGTTGGCAATCAGGTTAGCGCCGTCTATGTAGTCTACGCGGTTTTTGATTTTTTTGAAAAACGATTCTACTTCTAAGGAGTATAAATCGTCTTTGAAATTTCGGAAATAGCCTATGGCGACTTGATCCAGCAATTGCGGTTTCAAATAGCGGTCACTTGGCGCCCAAACGTCTAAAGGTGTAGGCGATTGCGTATTGGAAATCAGGTGTAAATATTGCGTCATTCGATTGTAACTCGCTTTTACCGATTGTTCTTCGTTAATGACATAGGATACCGCAAAGCGAGGTTCTAAATTGTCAAATTTGGCGATGGTTTTATTTTTACCGTAACTCACTGTTCCGATGGGTTCTGCGTTTTGGTAGATTTGGAAATCAGGGTTGAAAATCACCGGCTGGTCGTTGGTATATGTATTCATGGTTTGCTGACCTAATCGGAGGAAATTGCTGAAGCGAAGTCCATAAGAAAGAGAAATCTTGTTGGAGATTTGATGCTCTGCATCGGCATAGATCGCGTTTTCCATGGCGTATTTCTTGTCCAATTGCTCCGGATTGATGCCCGAATCTTCGCCGGTGGGTTCAATTTTCCCCGGATTGAAATCGTAATAATGCGATTGTAAGCCGTAGTTCAATTTGAATTTATCGGTAATGTAATGCTTGAAATCGTATTTGATGTTGTAGTTTTTGATGCCGCTATCCCAGTTGAAACCTACGAAGTCCAATCGCAATCCATAATAGTAATCCGAATAAATCATCGAAAGGTTGGAGAAGAGTTTATCCGAATACAAATGGTTCCAGCGGAAATTAATCACCGCGTTACCGTAAGTATTCACAAAGCTGTCGTTGAGTTGAAATACGTCGCGTCCGAAATAACCGGAAAGGTAAACGTTGTTTTTTTCGTTGATACTGTAACTCAATTTGGTATTCAAATCGTAAAAGTACGCCGAGTTCGGGTTGTCAAATAATTTTAAAAACAAATGCGCGTACGATCCGCGTCCGGCAATCAGGAATGAACCTTTGTCTTTTACTATCGGACCTTCGGCTAAAATACGGCTGGAAATCAATCCAATTCCGCCATTCATATGGAAGGCATTTTTGTTACCTTCTTTTTGATAGATGTCTAATATAGAGGATAATCGTCCGCCAAAACGCGACGGAATACCGCCTTTATACAGTTTTAAATCTTTGATAGCATCCGGATTGAAAACAGAGAACAAGCCGAATAAATGTGAGGAATTGTAAATGGTAGATTCGTCCAGCAATACCAAATTCTGATCGGCACCGCCACCGCGCACATTAAAACCCGATTGGCCTTCGCCGGCATTGGTAACACCGGGCAAGGTTAAAATAGATTTCAGTACATCGACTTCGCCAAAAATCACCGGCATTTCTTTGATTTCCTGTATGGTGAGTTTGTTGACGCTCATTTCGGGTTTACGGATGTCCACTCGTTTTTTGTTGTCAACAATAACTACTTCGTCTAATTGCTGACTGCTGACCGAAAGGTAAAAGTTCCTTTTAAGGTCTTGGTTGAGCTTGATTTTTTCTGTTACCGTTTGATAACCTAAATAGTTGATTAGTAAGGTATAGTCGCCTTCCGGTAAGGTAATAGAGTAGAAGCCGTATTCGTTAGTAACCAATCCGGTTTTGGTTTCTTGCACAAAGAGCGACACTCCAATAAGTGTTTCCTTATTTTTTTCGTCAGCTACTACACCGCTTATCGTAAACTTTTTTTGGGCTTGTAGCGATACACTCATCAAGAGTATCAGTACGATAGTAAAAGTATTTTTTGACATAGGGTTAGATTATGTTGCAAAATTCTTAATAAAATGCGGTACTTGTTACTAATCATTTGTTAATCTTAGGTTAATTAAAAAAGGCGGTTTTGATTAAAATAAATACATTTATCTTTGAAAAAAAAATTGATTATGAAGGCTTGGCTTTCTTTTATAGTATTGTTTTTGGCGATGTCGAAAAGTTACTCACAATTTGAGTTACCCAAAAAGACATTGAAAATCGCGCCGGCTTCCAATCCGACGGGACAAGTAGCGCCAACTTCTTCAAAATTGATTACGTATCCGAGTATTTTTGATAAGAAAGACAAGTTGTTGGAAAGCGTTTCTTTACTCAACAGAAAAATTGAACCTGAGAAGAGTATCATGGAGCAGGAACAGTTTGAAAATCCGTCGAAGTATTATACTGAAAAAATGAACAGAAAGACGGATGATGGAGAAATTCTGGAGAAATTTAAGAGTGACAGTTTTTTGGGGCAATTCAAAACCGGAACTAAAATCATCAGTATAGCTTGTCGTGATCACGAAGCACCGGATGGCGATGTGGTTCGTATTTGGCTTAACGATAGGATAGTGGTTGACGGGATATTGTTAGATGTAGATTACAAAGAAGTTTTTCTGGATTTGAATGAAGGCATCAATAAAATTGAAATTGAAGCGATGAACCAAGGCGCATCCGGACCTAATACAGCCCAATTTGTTATTTACGATCAAAAGAAAGGCATGATTACCACCAACAAATGGAATTTAACGACCGGAGTTAGGGCCAAAATAATCATCTTAAAAAACGCCGGAACCCTGGAAGAACAAAAATAAAAAAGCGTCTCAATCGAGACGCTTTTTTTATTGCTTTTGGTTATCATTAAACCAATTTAGAAAGTATGGTGTTGAAAGTTTGGCTTGGTCGCATCGCTTTATCAGTCAATGCTTTTACCGGTTGGTAATACCCGCCAATGTCTTGCGGTTGGCCTTGTGCACCAATCAACTCTTCGTTTATGGTCGCTTCGTTAGTATTGAACTCACGGGCAACATCGGCGAATTTAGCACTCAGCTCAGCGTCTTTGGTTTGAGCCGCTAAAGCTTCAGCCCAATACATCGCTAGGTAAAAATGAGAACCTCTGTTGTCTATTTCACCAACTTTACGCGCAGGCGATTTGTCATTGGCTAAGAATTTCTCAGTGGCTACATCTAAGGCTTCGGCTAAAACCATCGCTTTCGGATTGTTTTGGGTTTGTGCCAAATGCTCTAAAGAAGCGCCTAAGGCCAAAAATTCGCCTAACGAATCCCAACGCAAATAGCCTTCTTCAATGAATTGTTCAATGTGTTTTGGGGCTGAACCACCGGCACCGGTTTCAAATAAGCCACCGCCGTTCATCAACGGAACTATCGATAACATTTTAGCTGAGGTACCTACTTCTAAAATTGGGAACAAATCCGTCAAGTAGTCACGCAACACGTTTCCGGTAACCGAAATGGTGTCTAAGCCTTGGCGAATTCTCTCTAAAGTGACTTTGGTAGCCTCAATCGGATTCATGATGCGAATATCCAATCCGTTGGTATCGTAATCTTTTAGATATAAGTTTACTTTTTTGATGATTTCGCGGTCGTGTGCGCGGTTATCATCCAACCAGAAAATGGCCGGAGTGGCAGACAAACGCGCTCTGTTCACGGCTAATTTCACCCAGTCTTGAATTGGTGCGTCTTTGGTTTGACACATTCTGAAAATATCGCCGGCTTCTACGACTTGTTCCATAAAGATAGTGCCTTCGCCATCGGTCACACGGATTACACCAGCTGCTTCGGCTTGGAAGGTTTTATCGTGCGAACCGTATTCTTCCGCTTTTTGCGCCATCAAACCTACATTGGGCACTGAACCCATAGTTCTCGGGTCTAAAGCACCATTGATTTTACAGTCTTCTATGGTAGCAACGTATACTCCGGCGTAACAACGATCCGGAATTAAAGCAAACGTATCTTGAGCTTTACCGGCTGCGTTCCACATTTGTCCCGAAGTACGAATCATCGCCGGCATAGAAGCATCTACAATAACGTCAGATGGTACGTGTAAGTTGGTAATGCCTTTGTCAGAGTTGACCATAGCTAAGGCCGGACCGTTGGCTATAGCAGCTTCAATGGCAGCTTTGATTTCGGCTTCTTGAGCGTGACCTGCAATTTTAGCGTACAAATCGCCCAATCCATTATTGGCTTTGTAACCTAAGGTGTGGAATGTGTCAGCATATTTTACAAAAATATCCTTGAAATAGACTTCAACAATAGCGCCGAAAATAATCGGGTCAGACACTTTCATCATCGTGGCTTTTAAATGAGCCGATAGTAAAACACCTGCCGCTTTGGCTTCTTCAATGGTTTGAGAAACGAAAGCTTTCAAGGCTTTTAAATTCATCACCGAAGAATCGATTACTTCGCCGGCTTTAAGATTAGACAAGCCTTTTAATTCTTTTACACTGCCGTCTTGGGCTACGAATTCAATTTTGAATTGCCCGGCGTTGGCTACGGTAACCGATTTTTCAGTGCCGTAAAAATCACCTTCGTTCATGAAGGCGACTTTGGTTTTAGAATCTTTCGACCAAGCGCCCATAGAGTGCGGATTGGCTTTGGCGTAATTTTTAACGGCTTTCGGTGCCCTGCGATCAGAGTTTCCTTCGCGTAAAACAGGGTTAACCGCTGAACCTAATACTTTAGCATAAGCAGCTTTAACGGCTTTTTCTTCGTCAGTTTGCGGATTGTCCGGATAGTTTGGTACGGCGTAACCGTGTGCTTGCAATTCGGCTATGGCATCGGTTAACTGCGGAATAGAAGCGGAAATATTGGGTAATTTTATGATGTTGGCTTCAGGTTGAGTGGCCAATTGTCCCAATTCGGTTAAAGCATCGCTAACTTTTTGATCTTCTTTTAAATAGTTGGGAAAGTTGGCTAAAATTCTGCCGGCTAGTGAAATATCTCTCAATTCAATATCGATGTTTGCCGGAGCGGTAAAGGCTTGTACTATAGGCAAAAACGAATGGGTAGCCAGCATGGGCGCTTCATCCGTTAAAGTGTAGTGGATTTTTGATTTTTGTGTCATTGTAAAGGTTTTTATTCGTATTGTTTGTTCGCATAGTGTTGCGTCAAATCCCTCATTTTGAAGCAAGCAAATATAAAGAAATCAGTGGGAAGGTTTTACGAAATCGATTGAATTATCAAATTGACAATTAAAGGGAAAAAAAATGGCGAATTGTCAAAATAAGGCGTTTAAATTTTCGGGAATAAAAAAAGTCCCGATAAAATCGAGACTTTTTTTATGAGCACAAAGCGAAAAATTATCTTCTTCTTTCTTTGATTTTTGCTTTTTTACCAGTAAGTTCTCTAAAGTAGTAGATACGAGCTCTTCTAACTTTACCTCTTTGGTTAACTTCAATTTTTTGTAATGCCGGCATGTTTACAGGGAAGATACGCTCTACACCTACAGCACCTGACATTTTACGGATGGTGAATGTTTCAGTCAATCCGGCTCCTTTTCTTTGGATAACTACTCCTTTGAAAAACTGAGTTCTTGTTTTTTCACCCTCTTTAATTTCGTAGTATACCGTGATAGTATCACCGGCACCGAATTCAGGGAAATCTTTTTTGGTTGACAATTCGTTGTTAACGAAATCTACTAAATTTGCCATTTTTGTTATTATTATGGTTTAAAATCTGAGCAACATTCACGGTTCTCGCCAGAGGTTGGTCAAATGTGGGTGCAAATATAAAAAAGAATTGTGACTCGAACAAAACAAATTTAAATTTGTTTTGGGACTGGCGAAGCAATTGTGAATGATGAATTATGAATTTTTTATCGCCTTATAAATTTGTAAAATCAATAAGATACATAAAAAGCTACTGCTAAACTCGTAATTCATAATTCATAATTCGTAATTTTTACGATTCTTCCAGCAAATCCGGTCTTCTGTTTTTAGTGTGTTCAAAAGCCTTTTCCTCGCGCCATTGTTCTATTTTGGCAAAATGACCGCTGGTGAGCACCTCAGGTACTTTCCAACCTTTGTAATCTGCGGGACGCGTGTAGATTGGTCCGGAAAGTAAATTGTCTTGGAAACTGTCGGTCAAAGCTGAAGTCTCATCGCTTAAAACGCCGGGAATTAATCGGATTAAGGCATCGCATAATACTATGGCACCAATTTCACCGCCGGATAAGACATAATCGCCTATCGAGATTTCTTTGGTAATAAAATGGTCTCGCACTCTTTGGTCAACGCCTTTATAATGTCCGCAAAGGATGATGATGTTCTCGTACATCGACATGGTGTTGGCCATTTTTTGGTTCAAAGTTTCTCCGTCAGGAGTCATGTAAATTACCTCGTCGTACTGGCGTTGGCTTTTCAAATGGGTGATGCAATCGTCTATGGGTTGGATCATCATTACCATGCCGGCACCGCCACCAAACTGGTAATCGTCTACGCTTTTTTGTTTATTTTTAGTATAATCCCTCAAATTGTGAAAATGCACTTCTACCAATCCTTTTTCGATGGCGCGTTTCATGATGGAAGCTTCAAATGGGCTTCGCATTAGTTCTGGTAATATGGTAATAATGTCTATTCGCATGGTGCAAAGATATAAAATAGAGTGTCACACTGAAGCTTGTCGAATTGAGAAGCTGTTTCCCGCTGTCCGCTGTATCTTTTTTGTCACCTCGAGCGCAGTCGAGAGGCTTTTCTATAAAAAAGGATGCCGCTCCCATCGGGGCTAGGGTATCTGTTACCATAGGAACTTACTTTTTAATGGCCAAAATCGAATACACCATCGGAATTTTGTTGCCAAAAGCTTGAATTCGATATTTTCCTCCCGACCCTTCGGGATCGAATTCTTCTGTTTGATTGAAACAATTGTAAGGCGAATAATCATATTCGTTAAAGCGTTTGATTTCGAGTCCCGAAACAATCAAGGCGTTCAGGATTTCGCTAATCGGATGGTTCCAAGTGATCGTTTGGTTTGCAATCGGAGCTTCCCGGTCGGCGTAGGTTCCGGTTTCCGCTTCCACAATGGGTGCTGCATTGAAATAGTTGTAAAATACCGTTTTGAAATCGTTGTCATACATCCAAACCACCGGATGGAAATCGGCCATAATCAATTGTCCGTTCGGCTTTAAAAAATGTGTTACCACATTCGACCATTGGTCCAAATCAGGTAACCAGCCAATGGTGCCGTAACTGGTAAAAACGATATCAAATTTTTCCTCAATCACATTGGGTGCCTCATAAAGATCACAGCAAACAAAAGTAGCTTCAAGGTTGAGCTTTTCGGCTAATTCTCTTGCCCTTTCAATAGCTTTGTCCGATAAGTCAACACCGGTAACTTGCGCACCCATGCGCGCTAAGGACAGACTGTCTTGCCCGAAATGGCACTGCAAATGCAATATTTTTTTACCGGAGATATCGCCTAATAACGTCAATTCAATGTCGTTTAAAGTTGTTTTTCCTTGCAAAAATGCTTCCATGTTATAAAAGGAAGAAGCCATGTGGATATCGACTTTGTCATTCCAGGTTTTTTTATTGATTGTTTTGTAATCTGACATTTTTTAGATTTTTACTTTGGGTTACACTCCAAACTGTCTCAAATGATGATCAATATGATTCCACATCAGTTTGTTCCAATCTTCATCTGACATTGGTCCCCAAAACGGATGTACCTTGAGTGTAATGGCTTTTGGTCCTTCGGCAAACCTGGCGAAGTTGCGGATAAATTCTTTTTGAGCAGTTTCAAAATCGTATTGCGCTGTAAACACAAATTCTTTGGCGGTTGGACTGTTTTTTTGGAATTCGTTGTTGAACACCTTGTTCTTTAGCAGGCGACCCAACAATCTCAAGAAGAAGTTGACTTTGATTTCATTTTCTCCAAAAGCGACTATTATGGCTTCGTTGCAATGCTTGAACATTTGATCAACCGTCATTTTTCCCCATAAAGCCTTGCTTTCAGGAGTGAGTTGGTTGATTCTGGAAATGATAGCATCATTGTCGGCTTTGGAATAAATTGAGCTCATGGTTTTGGTTTTAGGTAACCAAATTTACAAGATATTGTAGTAACTTTGCACTTCATTTTTAATAAATACAGTCATGGAAAACGGAATATACGCTAAATTCAACACCACTAAAGGGACGATTTTAGTAAAACTAACACACGATTTAACACCGGGAACTGTCGGCAATTTTGTTGGCTTAGCCGAAGGACAATTGGAAAACTCAGCTAAACCAATGGGAAAACCGTATTACGACGGATTGAAATTCCACCGCGTAATCCCCGATTTTATGATCCAAGGCGGTTGCCCGCAAGGCATCGGAACCGGTGGTCCGGGGTACAACTTCGACGATGAGTTTCACCTAGATTTGCGTCACGATAAACCGGGCGTTTTGTCTATGGCTAATGCCGGTCCGGGAACCAATGGTTCTCAGTTTTTCATCACGCATGTGCCAACGACTTGGTTGGATGACAAACACACGGTTTTCGGTCATGTAGTAGAAGGACAAGATATAGTAAACGATATAGCACAAGGCGACATCATCGAGAGTTTGGAAATCGTTAGAGTAGGAGACGAAGCCCAAAAATGGAATGCTATTGAAGCGTTCCGTACTTTTGAAGGTTCTCGTCAACAAAGAATTGAGGAAGCCAAGAAAGCGGCTGAGGCGGCTATGGAAAAATTAGCGGCCGGATTTGATAAAACGGAAAGCGGTTTGCGTTATAAAATCATTCAAAAAGGCAATGGTAAAAAAGCGGAAGCCGGAAAGACGGTTTCTGTTCACTACACCGGTCAGTTAGAAAACGGTAAAACATTTGATTCGTCTTACCCGCGTAAAAAACCTATCGAATTTCCATTAGGTAAAGGCCATGTGATTGAAGGCTGGGACGAAGGGATTGCTTTGTTGCAAGTAGGCGATAAAGCACGTTTCGTTATTCCGTCTTATTTAGGATACGGTTCACGCGGCGCCGGAGGTGTTATTCCGCCGGATGCTACCTTAATTTTCGACGTAGAATTAATGGACGTTAAAGGATAAATTAAAACTTAAGTTTTGATTAAATGAAAATCCCAATCTTTTACGGTTGGGATTTTTTGTTACATTTACTTCAACCAATAAATATAAATATGAGATACAAATTACTTGCCTTACCGGTTTTAGCCCTTGTGTTATATTCTTGCGCTTCAAAATCCAGTATTCCTACTGTAGAAGTTCCTAAAGAAAAGGTATTATCGCCGGAATTGGCAGAGGGAAAATCGCTTTACGAAAACAGTTGTGCTCGTTGCCACCAATTATACAATGCCAAAGATTATTCGGCTGAACAATGGAAGCCTATAGTGCAACGAATGCAAGAGAAAGCGCGTTTAAATGACGCCCAAGGATTAAAAATTTACAATTACCTCACGATGAACTAAACCGAAAGCACTCAACAGAGTGCTTTTTTAGCTTAAAAAAATATGGAAAACCCATTAAATTGGACAGATTTTGAAAAAGTAGAAATGCGTATCGGAACCATAGTGGAAGTTAATGATTTTCCCGAGGCGCGAAAACCGGCTTATCAATTGCTTATTGATTTTGGTTCTGAAATAGGATTGAGAAAATCATCGGCCCAAATTACCAAAAGATACACCAAAGAATCCTTGGTTGGCAAACAAATTATAGCTGTAGTGAATTTTCCCAAAAAACAAATCGGCAATTTTATGAGCGAATGTTTGGTCTTGGGTTCGGTAGGAAAGGATAATGATATAGTATTGCTCACTTCCGATGTGAAAGTGGATAACGGATTGCGCATTGGATAAAAAAAAGTCCGGAACTTTTCAGCTCAGGACTTTTTTAAACTTTTGACTATTATTAGTCACTAATTACTTTTTAAATATCGTCAAAATCAATATCGGTGAAGCTTTTCTCTGAAGCTGCTTTTCCCGAATCGGCAGTGTCGTGATGGTATTCTTTTTTGAAATCTTTTTGGTGTCTTTCCGAAATTACTTCTTCGCCTTTGTGATTCAATACATAAGCAGTCATTTCTTCTAAGATGTCTGTAAAAGCAGCAAAATCTTCTTTGTACAAATAAATTTTATGTTTTTTGAAGTGAAAAGAACCGTCTTCTTCAGTAAACTTTTTACTTTCTGTAATGGTAATGTAGTAATCATCCGCTTTGGTCGCTCTCACATCGAAGAAATACGTTCTTCTTCCGGCTCTTAAAACTTTAGAAAAAATCTCATCTTTTTCTAACATATCATTTTCTCTCATATTCTTTCGGTCAATTAAAAAGGTTTCTCTATAGTTCAAAAATGGTAAAATTTTTGTTACCAAACAACAATTTAATTTAATTCTTTTTCCGAAAGTTGTTTCTGATACAGCTCTGCATAATAGCCTGGTTGGTTTACCAATTGATTATGAGAACCTTCTTGTATAATTTGTCCGTCGTCGAGTATGATGATCTTATCGGCGTTTTTGGCCGAGGAAACACGATGACTCACAATAATGGTGGTTTTGTCTTTGGAGATTTGAAGCAAATTGTTCAAAATTTGCTCTTCGGTCTCCGTGTCTACAGCCGATAAACAGTCGTCAAACAACAAGATTTCCGGGTTTTTGATAATCGCTCGGGCAATGGAGACTCTTTGTTTTTGGCCGCCCGAAAGGGTAATACCGCGTTCGCCCAACATGGTTTCGTATTGCAGATTAAAGTTCATGATGTTATTGTGGACTACTGCTTTTTTAGCCGCTTCGATTACTTCCTCGTCTGTGGCGTCTTCTTTGCCGAATTTGATGTTGTTTTTGATGGTGTCCGAAAACAAAAAGGCATCTTGCGGGACTATACCGATGCTGTTTCTTAAGTCGAATAAGTTCACTTGGTCAATGGCTTTGCCGTCTATCGTAATTTGACCTTCTTGGATATCGTACATACGGGTAATCAAAGAAAGGATACTCGATTTCCCGGAGCCGGTTTGACCAAGGATAGCCAGCGTTTCTCCTTTTTTAACTTTGAAAGAAATGTTTTTCAATGCGGTAATTTCGGTGTCTTCATAAGTGTAGCTTACGTTTCGGAACTCGATTTCTCCTTGAATGATGGTGTTTTCTTTGGCTTTATTTTTAATCTGTGGACTAACATTTAAAAATTCGTTGATGCGTTTTTGCGACGCTTCAGCTTCTTGCACCAGAGACGAAACCCAACCGATAGAAGCTACAGGCCAAGTCAACATGTTTACATATAATATAAACTCGGCTATGGTACCGATACTCTTGATATCGCCTTGGATGTACATCAAACCGCCAAAATAGATAACTACTAAATTACTCACGCCTATCAAAGCAATCATGAGCGGACCGAATAGCGACTGAACGCGTGCCAAACTCATGCTTTTGGTTTTGCTTTCTTTGGCCAAATCAACAATCTCTTCTTGGTATTGTTTTTCTAAAGCATAGGCTTTTACTACGCGAATTCCCGAGAAAATTTCTTGGGAAAAACTAGAAATCTTAGATAAATATTGTTGGAAAGTGGTACTGCGTTTGTTGATTTCCGAACTTAATCGGAAAATGATAAACGACAAAATCGGCAACGGTAAAATAGTGTATAAGGTCAGCAATGGCGATACATTGTACATGTAAATGATCACTACTGTAAAACGAATAAACGTATTGATAGTATACATTACGGCAGGTCCGACATACATGCGAACTTTAGCCACATCTTCACTGATACGGTTCATTAAGTCGCCGGTGCGATTTTGTTTGTAGAAATTTTGATCCAAAACTTCGTAGTGTTGGAATACTTCGTTTTTCAAATCAAATTCAACGTGACGCGACATGACTATGAGTGTTTGCCGCATCAAAAAAGTCAAAACGCCGGCAATCAGAGTAGTGCCAATGATCCAAAGAATGTTTTCAATCAGTTTGGCTTTAATGACGTCACTGCT
This sequence comes from Flavobacterium cheonhonense, assembly GCF_035671315.1. Lineage (NCBI taxonomy): Bacteria > Pseudomonadati > Bacteroidota > Flavobacteriia > Flavobacteriales > Flavobacteriaceae > Flavobacterium > Flavobacterium cheonhonense. Next base: position 29,225 of record NZ_JAXAVY010000009.1, on the reverse strand, counting down.
GATGTTATTCGAATGAAAACTTTGAATCGCTTCAAAAGATTGGCTAACCAACTTTGGCGTGAATAAAGAAAAAATTTGCGCGACAATAGTGATAAAAATTCCTAATAAAAAATGGAATTTATATTTAATAAAATATTTGTTTAAATATTGAAGTTCTTTCATCTTGAAATTAAAGAAATGGACTTTTTGGGGTTTATTTTGTTAATTTTTTTGCGAATAAATAAATTATTGTATTCTTGTTTAAAATTGAATTTATTAACAAATTACTAATTATTGCTCATATTGAGGCTATTTGTTGAATAATATTTTATTTTTGTACCGACTTTTTAAAAAAGTCTTAAATTAATACTACTGCAATATGACATCAGAAATCACCACACCGGTTGAGCTCAAAAAAATGGACCCAGTTTTCGGTCAACTTTCTTTTGACAATCATGAACAAATTGTTTTTTGTCACGACAAAGATACAGGTTTAAAAGCAATTATTGGTATTCATAATACAGTTATGGGACCGGCGCTTGGAGGAACAAGAATGTGGAATTACGCTAACGAATGGGAAGCTTTAAACGACGTTTTGAGACTTTCTCGCGGAATGACCTTTAAATCAGCCATTACCGGTTTGAATTTAGGTGGCGGAAAAGCGGTTATCATTGGTGATTCTAAAGCAGATAAAACACCGGAAATGATTACACGTTTCGGAGAGTTTGTAAACTCATTAAGCGGAAAATATATTACTGCAGAAGATGTAGGTACAACTACCGAAGATATGGACAGAATTCACAAAGTAACCAATCATGTTACCGGAATTTCAGAGTCTATTGGTGGTTCAGGAAATCCTTCTCCGGTAACGGCATACGGCGTTTACATGGGAATGAAAGCTGCTGCTAAATACCAATTCGGTTCCGATAATTTAGAAGGTAAAAAAGTATTGGTGCAAGGTACCGGTCACGTGGGTGAAACCTTAATCAGCTATTTGAGAACTGAAGGTGCGGAGGTATTTGTATCCGATATCCACCAAGATAAAATGGAAAATATGGTGGCCAAATACGGTGCGAAAATTTTCACCGGAGCCGATTTATACGCTGCCGATGTAGATATTTATTCGCCTTGTGCTTTAGGTGCTACTATTAACGATGAAACGGTTAACAAAATCAAAGCTAAAGTAATTGCGGGTGCGGCTAACAATCAGTTGGCGGTAGAAGCGGTTCACGGTCAGATTTTAAGAGAAAGAGGTATAGCGTATGCGCCTGATTTCTTAATCAATGCCGGTGGTATTATTAATGTTTACGGCGAAATCGTAAAATATGGTAAAGACCAAGCCATGAAAATGACGGAGAACATCTACAATACCACTTTAGAGATTTTCAATTTTGCGGAGGTGAATAACATGACTACCCAACAAGCAGCCATGCAAATTGCGCAAAACAGAATCGACCAAAGAAAAAAAGAAAACGCTGCTAAATAACTAGTAGATTTTTAAAATATTCCTATTTTTGCAAAGCGAAAGAACTCCTTTCGCTTTGTTAATTTTTAAAAGTTCTTATCCGTGTTAAACAGAAGACATATTCGAGTAAAAGTGATGCAATCCATCTACGCGATGCATCAAAAAAATGCTGAAGAGTTAGAAAAAGAGGAGAAATTCCTAATCCAAAGTATTGATAATATACAGGATTTGTATTTAATCATGTTGTCTTCTCTAACGGAAATTCGCAAAAAAGAAATTATTTTCTTAGAAGCTTCCAAAAACAAACACTTGGCTACACCGGAAGAGAAAAACCCCAATCTTAAGTTTGTCAACAATGCCGTTTTACTTCATTTGGAAGAAAACAATTCGTTGAGTATTGCGCTTGAAAGCCGAAAAATCAATAACTGGTCGCTTAACGACGATTACATCTTGTTGCTTTTAAACGAAATCAAACAGAGTGAATTGTATGATAAATACATGGGCAATCGCACCAATACGTTTGAAGAAGACAAACAATTTGTAGTGGACATGTTTACCGAGTTGATTGCGCCCAACGAAAAGTTGTACGACTATCTCGAAGACCATAAACTGACTTGGATAGACGATATTCCGTTGGTGAATACTCAAATCCAAAAGCAACTCAAGCAATTTTCAGACAAAGACGATTTCAAAGTAGTCAAATTGTACAAAGACGAAGAGGACCGTGAGTTTGTGGGGAATTTGTTCCGAAAAACAGTCTTGAACGAAGTAGCATTGGCCAAAGAATACATCGATAAAACGCCTAATTGGGATGCCGATCGTATCGCCGAAATTGATACCATCATTTTAAAAATGGCCATCTGCGAGTTTTTGAAATTTCCGTCTATTCCAATCAAAGTCACCATTAATGAATACTTGGAAATTGCCAAAGAATATTCTACCCCGAAAAGCAGTATTTTTATCAACGGAATTTTAGATAACTTGGTCAAAGAATTCCAAGCCGAAAATAAAATTAAAAAAACCGGTAGAGGTTTAATGTAAACTGTCATAATAGTATGAAAATGAAATTTAATCTAGTGGTTTTAGCAGCACTTCTTGTGCTAACCACCGCTTGCAAAAAAGAAAATGTAAACGATAAAGAAGTGTTGTTGGACACTATTTCAGCCCAAAGACCGGAAGCTGTAGAAACGACTACACCAACGGCTCAAGTACCGGCTGACGGTAAGTATTCAACCATGACTTTTCAAAAAGAAGAGCACGATTTCGGAACCATCAAACAAGGGGATAAAGTCAGTACCGACTTCCAATTCAAAAATACCGGTGAAGCTGATTTAATCATCACTTCAGCTCGTGGTTCTTGCGGATGTACTGTACCCGAGTATCCCAAAACAGCCATCAAACCGGGTGAAACCGGAACCATCAAAGTGTCTTTCGATTCTAAAGGGAAACAAGGTAAAACGAACAAAACCGTAACGATCTTGTGTAACACCAAAGAAGGAAACAAAATTTTAAATATTCATGCTAACATCGAAGTTCCTAACAAGAACTAAAACCCAACAATTATTATGGAACAATTGACTAGTTTTTTACCTTTTTTATTAATGTTTGTGGTGATCTATTTTTTTATGATTCGCCCGCAACAAAAGAAATTGAAACAAGAAAAAGAATTTGAATCAGCCTTAAAAGTAGGCGATAAAATCATCACCAAAAGTGGTTTTCACGGTAAGATTTCGGAATTAGCCGAAACTACAGTGGTAATCGAAACCATGTCGGGCAAACTAAAAATTGAGCGTTCAGCTATTTCATTAGAACTGACACAAGCCTTGAACAAAAAAGCATAAGACAAAGTACGAAATTAAAAGTACGAAGTACGAAGTGAAGTCCCAAATACTCTATTGTGTTTGGGATTTTTTGTTAAACATAATGAGCTGAAATAAAATTGTTTACTTTTGGCTTTCTTAATCCACTTAGGGACAAATTCAGTACATGAAAAACTATTACTTTTTCTTCTTTTTTCTTTTAACAACAATCTCTAATGCCCAATGGGTGAACCTCGATACCGGAATTAACGATAATCTCACCGGCGCTGTTTTTTTAGATGAGAACGGTTTAGCTTGTGGAGCCGCAGGCTTGTATTATACTACTACAGGCGGAGTTGGTTCGGGCAGTTGGACAAGATTTGAAATTACCGATAATGCAGCTAATACAACTATTTACGAGAACACGGCTTTTACCCATTGTTATTCTGATCCTTCCAACTCGTCTAATACCGGATTTGTCTTCGCTTGCGGTCAGGATACAACAACACTGAAGGCGGTTTTGATGAAGATAGCCATTCCGTCTCTAACCTACGAAATAGTATATGTCGGACCGACCAATTCTAAATTGAATAAAATCGATTTTTCTTCGAGTTACAACGCCTATTTTGCAGTGGGTGATGATGGTTTATTACTCCGATTTAACAACACTCAGGTTTTTCCTGTTACCAACAGTTTAACCGATAATTTATTAAGTGTTGGGTCAGCCGGTAGTTATATACTCTTAGGCACTGATCAAAAGATTATGCGAACTTCTATCAGCGCAGGGGCTTTGGGTACTGTAAATGTAGTACCAACCAACTCAGCAATTAATCGCGATGTGTTATTTGGGAACAGTAACAGTTCTAATGTGTATGGTGTAGGCGGAAACTCGTTCTCCTTTACCGATTTGTCATCAGTAAATAACTTCTTTACCCGTTATAATCAAAATTTCTACAGTCCACTTGATGCTAATGGATTTATACTGATTTCCGGTTATTTTTATATCGGAACGAGTCACGGAATTTACAGAAGTTCTTATGCTACAAGCTCTTTTTTAAACACTTCAGCCGAGTGGCAAGTCACTTCTCTTAATTATGATATAAAAGATTTTTGGAAACAAGACGGCACCACCGATTTCTACGCATACGGTAGTAATGGCGTTATCTTGAAAGCTGCCGGAAGTGGTGGCGCTACTAAACCTTATGTTAGAATTAATGCTAATGGCGGATGCTATCCCGGAGGAATTCCGTTAAGTGCGGTTACGGGAAGTGCCAATAGTTACAGTTGGTACATCAACAATAATTTGGTACAAACCGGAACCAACTCATTTACGTATAATTTTCCGGCTGTCGGCACTTATACGATTGATTTAACGGTACAAAACAGCGCTGGTCAACAATCAACCGATACCAAAACAATTTACATTGTTAATCCTCCTCAAATAGACAAAACAGTTACACTGAGTGATGCAATTTTGTGTAAACAAGAAGCCATTCAAATTTCGATAGCCGATTCAGAACCGGAAGTGATTTATACGTTGCGAATGGAAGGCCAACCAAGCTCTAATTTTGGGCAGAGTAGTGCAAGTACCGGTGGTCTTTTAACATTTACAACCGGATTAATTGAGGTAACCGGAAATTATTATATCGATGCTAAACACAACTTAGCCAATTGCAGTCGCCGTTTTACCGGTAATTTTTTGATTACGGTAGAAGAAACCAAAGCCGATTTTCACGCAGGTTTAATCAACGCAGAAGTCAATGAAACGGTCGATTTTTTCGAAAATACAACCGATGCTCAAAACTTTGATTGGCAATTTACACCGAACGCTTCAGTGGTGACTTCTAATGCTCCCAATCCGCAATTAAGTTTTAGCGCTCCGGGAGCTGTTACCAGTACCTTACATGCATGGTCGGATAACGGTTGTCACGATACAGTTATTGCTACGAAACCAAATATATTTGAACCAGATACCGCCGCCGCCGATTGCTTTTTGATAACCAACAACAGTAATGATCCCAATTGGCCGGGGAATTATAATCCCGATATTGCCCAAATGACGCCTACAGCCGATGGCTTTTTACTTTGCGGAACTTATTTCAATGAGATATTCGATTCTAATCATGGTGTAACATTAAATTTAGCCGGTAAAAAAGGCGGATATCTTTCAAAATATGACCGCAACGGTGTAATCAAATGGACGGTATACAACATCAATACAGCTTTCGGAAATAATAATGACAATGGTGTTTACTCGACCGCAGTAGATGCGGATGGTAATATTTATATCTCCGGAAAAGGTAGCGGAAAATTTATCGACAATACCGGAAGAAGTACCGATTTATCGGCAACGCTAAATCAACCCGGATTTTATTTGATTAAATTAAATAGCATGGGTGAATTGATTTGGTATTTACAAAACAGTTATATCGGCTTGGTAAAAATGGCAGTAGACAACCAAAATAATTTGATAGGACTGTCGTCTTTGGATACTAATTTTATCACCATACAAACCTATTTTAACGGCGCTTTAGCTCAGGAGATCGCCCAGCAAGTAGTTACCCCAAGAGCAACTAACGTAATTGTAAAAATTGCCCCTAACGGATCGTTTATTTGGGATACTAAGGTTTATTTATATTCGGCTAATAAAATCGGACTTAGTAATTTAGGAATAGACGCGAATAACAATATCTATTTTACGATGGATTTCGATTTGCAAGCCACGGTTTACCAGGCCGGAACCAACACCATTTCAGAAACCATCATGGGTGATGGTAGCTACGGTTCCAAAATCGGATTGGTAAAAATGAGTCCCAATGGCGAAATTATCTGGAAGCTCAGAAGCCGAACCATTGATGCTAACGGTTTTCCTAGTGATTTGACTTATGCCAATAAAATGATAGTGGAAAGCGATGGGACTATTTATATTACCGGTACCAATTCCACCGGCTATAATTATTTCGGTACTTTAAATTTTACGCACGTTTTTGAAAACACCGACGGCTCAACGGTGTCAACGCAACAAGGACCGTATTTTGTAGCCAAAGTCAATACCAACGGGATTTGCCAATGGATTCGAGGTTCGGGGCATACCTATTATGGCTATGGATACAATATGGTAAAAGCCGGGAATGAAATTCACGTAGTCGGACAAATTTTCAATAACAATAATGACGGCGATTATTGTACGGCTTTATTCGATAGTACTAATGGTAACGGCTATAGTTTGACTATTAACAAGTTTGATTATTTTGTTTCCGTTTATGATGAAGCCGGCAATTTAAAGCGATTGTTTCTGAATAATGATGGTGGTAATTTCAATTTTTATTACGGTTTTACCGGTTTCTTCAAAGGGAATAACGAGCAATTCTATTTGGCCAAAAATATGGGTTATCCGTCAACGCCTACCCAAGCTTATACCGATTTTGGTTTGGTAATGGACGCTTTAAACGGAATAGACGGTACAGTAGTTCGTTTTACAGAAAGTTGCGGAGTGTCAAAATTCAACGCTTTAAACAATACAGATTGGTCTGATACTAGCTTTGATACTCTGACTATAGTGCCGAATCCAACTGTGAATGAGTTCAGCATAACACTAAACAGTTCATTGGAATTGGTTATTGTAGAAGTGTATGACATCACCGGAAAGTTAATTTCAGAAGCACAGTTTAGCAATGTAGATAAAGTATCTTCCTCTATTAGTGGACAATCCGGCCTTTATTTTGTCCGACTAAAAGCTGACCATGCAGAAAAATGGTTTAAACTGATGAAGCGCTAAGCCGTGAAAAACTTCAAATAAAAATCCCAAATGCCTTAATGGAATTTGGGATTTTCACTTCGTACTTCTTACTTCGTACTTCGTACTTTCAACTTATTTCCTATACTTATCATTAAACCCTTTCCCTTCTAAAATCATCGGCGTGATTTTTTCCAAGCGGCTAACTTTAGTTTTTTCTTGTTTGGCCGTGACCATATATTCCCAATATTCTTTTTGTTTGAAAGGCGTTAGTTGTTCCAAAGCAGTTTTTAAGACTTTGTTATTATCGAGTGCTGCCTGAAAAAAATCGCACTTCATGGCTTCTTTCTTTTCGGGCTTAACGGATAAACCGGCTTTTTCGTTGGCTATGGCTTCATTGATGTATCTTAGAATCAATTTTTCATCCAATTCGGCAACATCCGAAAACCGCCATTGCCGCAAGGATTTGGTTACGCCTTCATTAGCATTGACCAATACTTTGGCTTCATCCTTTAAAAAAACACCATTGAAAAACCACAAGGCAAAATAGTTTTTGAAACCGCCAATCCCTATCACATTTTTATTGTTTAAGGTATAGACTTCGCCTCCCCATTTTTGGGCTTCAACCAATTCGGTTTTCAAAACTATAGCACGAAGTTTTTCTATGGCTTCGTCCCAAATTTCGTTCTTTCTCCAAGGGTTTTTAGGTTCTTTCATCTTATATTGCACTTTGCACTTCGCACTTCATACCTCTTACTTCGTACTTCGCACTTCATACCTCTTACTTCGTACTTTGTACTTTGTACTTCATACCTCGTACTTATTTCTTCTTGCTCTTTTTCTCCTTCTTTCCCTTTTTGGTAAAGTCAGTCGTAGCCGTCAATTCTGCAATCTTAACAATCACTTCTACTGCTTTTTGCATGCTTTCTACCGGAACGTATTCATACTTGCCGTGGAAGTTGTGACCACCGGCAAAAATATTAGGACAAGGCAAGCCCATATACGACAAACGACAACCGTCGGTACCACCGCGAATCGGTTTAATCAAAGGTTTAATGCCTAAAGATTTCATGGCTTTTTCGGCCAAATCTACGATGAACATTACCGGTTCTACTTTCTCCTTCATGTTGTAGTATTGGTCTTTGATTTCGCAAATCACGATGTCTTCTCCAAATTGTTTCTGATAAGCCTTATTGAATTTTTTGGTGATTTTGTGTACCAATTCCTTGCGCTTGATGAATTTCTTCATGTCGTGGTCGCGGATAATCAATTCCAATTTGGTTTCTTCGATACTACCGGTTAATCCTGTTACGTGGAAAAAGCCTTCATAGCCTTTGGTTTCCTGTGGTGTTTCACCTTTCGGCAATTCGTTGATGAAATCGTTGGCCAACAACATCGAGTTGATCATTTTTCCTTTAGCATAACCCGGATGCACCGATTTTCCTTTAAAAGTAACTTTGACACCGGCTGCGTTGAAGTTCTCGTATTCTAATTCGCCTATCTGACTGCCATCCATCGTATAAGCCCAATCGGCTCCGAATTTTTTAACATCAAACAAATCGGCACCGCGACCAATTTCTTCATCGGGTGTAAAACAAACTCTGATTTTGCCGTGAGGGATTTCAGGATGTTGGATCAAGTATTCCATAGCCGTCATGATTTCGGTAATTCCGGCTTTATCATCGGCTCCTAATAAAGTCAATCCGTTGGTAGTAATCAAGGTTTGGCCTTTATACTGCAATAAATCTTTGAAGTAGTTAGGCGATAAAATGATGTTTTGTTCCTTATTCAAAATGATATCACCACCATCGTAATTGTGAATCACTTGTGGTTTTACGTCTTTACCGGTAAAATCAGGCGTGGTATCAAAATGCGCTACAAAACCTATGGTCGGCACTTTTTCTTTGACGTTAGAAGGCAAAGTCGCCATCACATACGCGTGTTTGTCAATGGTGACTTCTTTCATCCCGATGGCTTTCAATTCTTCTACCAATTTATTGGCCAAATCGAATTGTTTTTGGGTACTCGGTGTAGTGCTTGAATTCGGGTCGGATTCGGTATCGATAGTGACATAGCTGATAAAGCGGTCAATAATATGTTGCATGGTTTTTAATTTTTGGTAAAGATAATAATTAGGAAGGACAAAGTACAAAGTACGAGGTACGAAGTAAGAAGTGCGAAGTTTATGTTTTAGGCTTCAAGTTGGTACTTCGATAGGCTCAGGATAATCACTATGGCATAAATTGATTTTGCTGTATGATAGAATATGGCTCTTTGAAACTAAAAGCAATTCAATTATACTTTGTCACCCTGAGCCTGTCGAAGGGTTTTTCAATCAAAGGCATAAAGCAATTAACGAATCAGCTCCTTTAGGTTAATACAAACTCGGACACGACCCCTGTTTAAAAATTACATCCAACTTTTCTATCGCATATATTCCATTTTTTGAATAACAATAATTCCGATTTGAATAGTAATTATTATAAAAATTATATTACTTTACACTAGCTAAAAATTGCTATTTTTGTTTTAATCTTGATAGTAACCTTTCAAAAGCCTTTAATCCATGAATACAACTGCAAAACCAACACACTTAGGCCGAAAAATCAGTAAAATCCGTGAACTCCGTGGCATGAAGCAGGAAGCACTCGCTATCGCAATTGGTGTCAGCCAGCAAACAGTCAGTACTATTGAAAACAGTGAGGAAGTAGAGGAGAAGGTATTAACGAAAATTGCTGAAGCATTGGGAGTATCTGTCGAAGGAATAAAGAATTTTAGTGAGGAAGCTGTACTGAACATAATTGGGAACACTTACAATATTGATAATGCATCCTCTGCCTTTAATTTTAATTGTGCTTTCAACCCTTTAGAAAAATTAATAGAATCTTACGAAGAAAATAAACGCTTATACGAAAGACTGCTCCAAGCAGAGAAAGATAAGGTGGCTTATTTGGAGCAATTAAAAAAGTAATGAGAGGTTTAGTATTTTATTTTGGACTGGTTTTTAAACGCGAAAGGAAACTTCTATAAATCCCCCTTAACATAAAAAACTATCGCTCCTTCCAAACCCTTTTCGCTTTGCTACCCTGCATCAACGTAAAAAGAGTTTGTGTTCCGTCAACAACAAATTTAAGATTGGGTATATAGGCGGCAAGCTTATTGAGTTGTACCGCCATTTGCTTGTCCGGCACAGTAACAAGTATAAGTTCCCACACCATGAGCCGCTCAAAATCAACAGCAGTCAACTTAATCTCAAGCGCAGTAAACAGTAGTCTAATCTTTTCCACATTCAAGGCACGTATTTCTGCATCCAATGCGGCTAATTGTATCAGGCAGTTCGGATCAATAATAGCTTTTGCCATAATTTTGAAGTTAAAGTTGCTTGATAAAAATACAAATTTTCTCTCAAATAAATTAGCTTAATATGTCTTCAGACAGGGGTTTAAATCCGCCCACATATAAAAATCGTAATAAAACAATGCAGAAGCAGAGTGGCAGCGTTGCATGAGTCGAACGCGAAGCGTGAGCGGCTTGGGACGCGGAACGTCGCTTCAAAGTAGTTTTTGAGATTTTAATATGCTGGCTTGATCTTTTTGTTTCTTTTTCTATCAAGAGAAAAAGAAAGGGGAATAATTTAGAAAAGCATATATAACTCCATATCCAACATATCTAAACTATAGCTCCCTTATGTCTCCTATATAGCTCCAGTATAGATGAAGCATCAATGGTGACAGTTTGATATAAAAAAAGGAACCAATCGGTTCCTTTCATATTAATATAAACTCGGATATTGTTCCGGTTTGGCTTCATTCATAATTGCATATACTTTTTCAAAAATATCTTCTGCAGATGGTTTGGAGAAATAATCGCCATCCGTACCATAAGCCGGTCGGTGCGCCTTAGAAGCTAAGGTTTGCGGTTGGCTGTCTAAATATCGGTAACCGTTTTGCTCATCGATAATTTGTTGTAATAAATAAGCGCTCGCACCACCGGGAACATCTTCATCTACAACTAACAAACGATTGGTCTTGGCGATACTCTTCACACAATCGTGGTTGACATCAAACGGTAATAATGATTGCGCGTCAATGATTTCCACATCAATGCCAATCTCTAATAATTCTTTCGAAGCTTGCTCTACAATTCGCAAGGTTGAACCATAAGAAACGATGGTAATGTCATTTCCTTCTTTAATCGTTTCCACCACACCAATCGGCGTTTTGAATTCACCCAAGTTAGTCGGCATTTTCTCTTTCAAACGATAGCCGTTCAAACATTCTACTACCAAAGCCGGTTCGTCGGTTTCGAGTAAAGTGTTGTAAAATCCGGCAGCTTTAGTCATGTTTCTAGGAACTAAAACGTGTATGCCGCGAATCGCATTGATAATCATTCCCATAGGCGAACCCGAATGCCAAACGCCTTCCAAGCGGTGGCCACGTGTTCTGATGATTAACGGCGCTTTTTGACGGCCGTGGGTTCTGTATTGTAGCGTAGCCAAGTCATCACTCATGATTTGAATGGCGTACAACAAATAATCTAAGTATTGAATTTCAGCGATAGGTCGCAAGCCGCGCATCGCCATTCCGATACCTTGCCCTAAAATAGTGGCTTCACGGATGCCGGCATCAGCCACACGCAATTCGCCGTATTTTTCCTGCATGCCTTCCAAACCTTGATTTACATCGCCTATGTTACCACTGTCTTCTCCAAAAATCAAGCTTTCCGGGTATTTGTTAAAGATGGCATCAAAGTTATCGCGCAATACCAATCGGGCATCGACTTCCTCGGCTGCTTCATCATAGGTTGGCGCCACAGCAGTAGCTCCTAATACTGTTTTATCAGATTGAGAGAAAAGGTGCGAACTGAATTTCGGTTGGATTTTGTGGGTATAATTCGTAATCCATGTCGCCAATTGCGACTGTCCGCTTTCTTTAACAATCATACGCAATACTTTGCGTGCCGTAGTCAAGATGTCTTTGCGAATAGGTTCTTTAATGGCCGCCAAATCAGCAGCATATTTTTCAATGAATACTTTGTTGGCGCTGGTTTCAGCAATAGCATTCAACAAAGCAACCAATTCGTTTTGCTCTGCTTTGATAGGTGAAACAAAAGCAGTCCAAGCGGCTTTTTTACCTTCGAGTACTTCTTTTTTGGCTTCGTTATCGATGGCTTCTAATTCCTCAGTGGTAGCCAAGTTGTTGTCCAGCAACCAGTTTCTCATTTGGGCCAAACAATCAAATTCGGCTTCCCAAGCCAAGCGATCGGCGTTTTTATATCTTTCGTGCGAACCGGAAGTTGAATGGCCTTGCGGTTGCGTTAGCTCTTTTACGTGTATTAAAACCGGAACGTGTTCTTCACGGGCAATAGCCGATGCTTTTTGGTAGGTTTCTACCAATGCCGGATAATCCCAACCTTTTACAGTCATGATTTCATAGCCATTGTTGTCGGCATCGCGTTGGAATCCTTTTAAAATTTCAGAAATATTCTCTTTCGTGGTTTGGTAACGGGCATGTACGGAAATCCCATATTCATCGTCCCAAACACTCATCACCATCGGCACTTGTAATACACCGGCGGCGTTGATGGTTTCAAAAAACAAACCTTCAGAAGTTGAGGCGTTACCAATGGTTCCCCAAGCCACTTCGTTTCCTTGATTAGAGAATTTAGTGAAATCTTCCAACCCGCGAACGTTGCGGTATATTTTAGAGGCTTGTGCCAAACCTAACAAACGCGGCATCTGACCGGCGGTAGGAGATATATCGGCACTCGAGTTTTTTTGTTGGGTTAGGTTGTTCCAATTGCCGTTTTCGTCTAACGAATGCGTAGCAAAGTGTCCGCCCATCTGACGTCCGGCACTCATTGGGTCGTGCCCTAAATCGGTGTGACCGTACAAACCGGCAAAGAATTGTTGAATGTTTAATTGTCCAATCGCCATCATAAAAGTCTGATCGCGATAATAGCCCGAACGGAAATCACCATTCTGAAATGCTTTAGCCATCGCCAATTGCGGTACTTCTTTCCCGTCGCCGAAAATACCAAATTTGGCTTTTCCGGTCAGTACTTCTTTCCGTCCTAATAAACTGCATTCACGACTCACACGAGCAATACGGTAGTCATTGAGTACTTCGGCTTTAAAATCTTCGAAGGTTATTTCGGTTTTGGTTTGTGCTTCAGTCATGGTGCATTTGTTTCTAAAAAAAACAAATTTAAATAAAAAGCAGCAAGTTTCCGCATACTGTTGATAAAATGTAATTCAATTATCGATAATTTTATAGTTTAAAAACCGAAGCTGATTGATGAATATTTAAAGATAATTAAATATCGCAAAGAATAATGTAATAATTGCAAGAGTTAGAGAGTAGTTAAAACCACTTTCTGGTGAAAAGTCCGATAAGGGTATCAGGGTTAAAAGTAATAATGAAACGGATGCGTTCTCCATAATTCTTTTCGCCGATTTCCCAACCATTACTGGAGTAAACCGGGAAATACAATTCGAAGTAATCGGTAACTAAATTAAGGCGAACACCACTGTCATATACAAATTGTGGTGAAGTGTTTTTGTTTTTAATCATACCGGCATCGCCATATACTTCAATCCAGTTCCAAATATTGGTACTGGCGTTTAACGTTGTCATCCATTGGTTGGCGCTGCGAACTTCCAACATCGATTTGAAAAAACCATCAGCTATAATGGATTGTTGACTGAACAAACCCGTGGTTTCGGAACGGCCTAAGTAATCGTGCTCAAACAAATAATCGGTTGGTCTGTCTAAGCCAAAATCAAAGTAAGTGGAAACATTATTATTGTACAAAAAGGTACCGGCAAACAAACGTAAATTGAGTTGTCTTTTATCGTTGAAGAGTTTTCGGTATTGAATTTCGCCACCCAATTTTCCGAAAGAACCCGACAATTGTAAATCGGCTAATAAGTTATAATGCTCGGTGACTTCGGTTTTACCATTGTAGTATTTGGCATTAAAGACTTTGTAATTCTCTGTGTTTTCATCTACAGTGAAAGCCGATTTTTCTCGGTCAATCATAATGTATTTGAAGATAAGATTCTCTTTTTTGTTGTCTCTGAAATCATCCGGACGAAAGCGCATAATCACCATTGGATTGATTTTAGTATAATAGGCATCGGGCGCGTAATGCAGATAATGTCCGTTGAGTTGGTAGCGAATATTATACAAACTGCTGTTGCGGTTGAATTGATTCACGGCAAAATTGGCTTTACCCGACAAACTTTGTGTTTTGGTGGAAATGGTTGGGTTAACATCAAAATTAAACGGTCGGTCCAATATGGTTTTGTTATGGAATCGAATGCCGGGCAACAAACCGTCGTATAAGTTATATTCTAGGGTCGGAATGTATACTATTTGATTGTAATTTGGATCTTCTAAATCTTTGAAAAAGATAAACTTAATTGGGCGACTGTTCAACCGGAAGCCACGCAGCGATTGCCAGTTGTTTCTCAAATTAAACTCCGGTACTTCGTTTTTGTAATTGATGACAATCTTATCGGCTTCGTTTCTTGGAATGGTAAACAGACTGTCTTTAGGGAAAGTATCTATCCATTTTTTAAAGACGACTTGTTTATTTTTAATCCCGTAAATTGGGATGGGAACTTGGGTTTCGGTTTTGTTTTTAAGCGAGAAGCTAATACTGTCTTTAGTACGGCTTACTTTGTCAAATTTAAAATCGATAATGTCGCGGGAGTTGATGATTTTATCAAAAAACCATGGAATGGCTTTGGGAGAATTCTTCGTTAATAAAAGTTCAAAATCATTTTTGTTGGTTTGTCGCTCTTTGTTTAAATAGATGAAAGATCGAATACTGTTAGGGACTACTTGGTTTTCCAAATAACTGTCTAAGTATTTTAAGCTCAATCCGGCTCGGTATTTAGAGGCGATTTTTTCGTTGAATTTGATCAAAGTGTTTTTGGGTGCGCCTAAGGGTTGGTCTAAGTTTTTACGCGCCATCAACATGTAAAAATAGCTGTATTGTCCGTTAAAATCTAAGCTAACCAAATTATAGCCGCGCAACAATTTCATCTTGGCCACGCTGCCCATCATTTTACTCTCCGGATGGAATTCTTCTATGTATTGCATCATCGTGTAAACCTGAATGCCATCGAAAATCCAAGCGTCTTTTCGCGGGTCGAGTTGCAGCGTAGTGTGCAGGTAATTGTTGAGATAGGTTTTTAAAAACTGAATCTCATACATGAATTCATCGGGAAACGGACTGATAAAATTGGGCAATTGGTTCAAACCGTAGAACGGATTTCGGTCGTAGTCGTTCTGAGAAACCGTAATTTTTTCATGCGGATAAGCACCTAAATTCTCAGCAACATAGTTCACCACTTTGTCAATTACAATGGCACGTTGAATATCGGTTAAACGCGCGTCTCTGAGATTGGAAACTACCGATACGTGTTCGTTTTTATACACCGAAAACTCTTTGGCGTCGTCTAAAAACAGGTTCAGTAACAATCGGTTTTTTCCGTTACAGCGGTAGAGTGTTTGGTTGTTGAGGTTTTCTTTTTCAATCACATTTAAATCGGTATCCACCACCAAATGGGAAGGGATTTTAATGTTGAGGTCAAAGTCACTCAAAGCATTAACACAATCGTCTAAGTTGAGATTATTGTATTTAACAAAAGCGCTGTTTTCATATCGGGCCGGAGTAAGGAAACAATTTTTAAGGGTCATTTTTCCTTTATCACCATAGCCAAATCCTGTGAATTTAGCATTGGGCACTTTAATGGAATAGGTGAGTTTTAAAGTGGCTTTTTGGTTAGGGAACAGTTTTTCTTTTAAACGTACTTGTATCACATCGGGGAAATTGTTGTCTCTTTCCCAAGTCAGTATTGATTGTTGGTCGTCGACGATGGTAATATTGTACGTTCGGCCGCGTTCTTTGTCTTTAGCCAAATGAAAACTTCGGTCAAATTCGTCCGAAAACCGA
Organism: Flavobacterium cheonhonense; assembly: GCF_035671315.1. Lineage (NCBI taxonomy): Bacteria > Pseudomonadati > Bacteroidota > Flavobacteriia > Flavobacteriales > Flavobacteriaceae > Flavobacterium > Flavobacterium cheonhonense. The sequence continues at coordinate 13,282 of NZ_JAXAVY010000009.1, read as the reverse complement.
CCGGCCATAGGGGTGTTTTTATCGTGATACGCCTGATTCCAATCGTTTAAAACAAAATTAGTCAGTGTGTCTTTCGTGGTATTGTTGAAAGTCAACTCCTGAACTACAGTAATCACTTTGGTTTCAGGATTCACTTCGGCCACCAATTTCGAATGGTGTTGGGACCAAGCCAAACCGCTAAGCAAACAAAGTATGTAGGTCAGTTGTTTCAACGTTAATTTCGGGGTTTAAAGAATTGGTCAAAAACAGCTTTAGTGTATTCTATCGCACCTTTTTCATTCAAATGACCGCAAGTGGAAAAGTATTGGTCATCAGTCACCGCATCTTCCAAACGATAAATCTCAGGATAAACCTTTTGAATGTGGTTAAAATACTCTCGATTAATCGTACTCATACACATAGGCGTAGTCACGGCTATTAAGTGAATATTGTTGGCTTTACAAACAGCCTTAATTTCTTCATAGGATTTGTTGCGCTTCGGATAATATTTCGATAAATCGGCGGCTACCATTGGTCTCTGATTTTTGGTTAAAGCATTAAATCCGTCGCGATGTAAAGCATTGGTTTCTTTATGAACAAGTGAAGCGTACATTTCCCTAAATCCGATGCGCGCATCATAATGCATATAGCGGTAAAACGGCACCAAAAGCAGCTCGTTGTATTCCGGAATGTCTTTGTAATGCTCGCGGATGGTTTTCGATTGGTGAAGGTACGGCATAAACAAAGAACGTATCGCTTCAGAATGGTCATTGGTGTTGATGTTCAAATCTACCTGAAGGATGAGCGTGTCTATCACATAGTTGCGTTCAACCATCAATTTTAACATTAAGGCCGATTCTTCCAAACGGGAACGCGTGATGCCGAAGTTGTAAGTCTTATAACCTCTGTCGTTAAAATATTTCGGAACAAAATGATTGTTAACGCGTGAAGAACCCAAAAAAACCACATCGTATTGCTGGTTTTCGGAATGGTACACATGGCTGATTTTATTGCGATCATCCGATTGCTTGTAAACCACGGTATACAATACGTCCAGCACGATCATGGTGAGTAACAGCACCGCCAAGCTTTTGAGCAAAAATTGGAAAAATCGTTTCATCAGAATTGGAAATAGATAAATTCTTTATAATCCGAAAACACGCCTAAGGCCAAAATAGCCGCTAAACAAAAGCTCATTTTTACCCAACTGTATTTCCCCGAAATCGGTTCAATTTTGGTACGGCAGTTCCATTCAACTAACACAAAAATCAGCAATAAGCTCCACAATTCGGTGGTGTAACGCTCAATTTTGAAATATTGCTCGGTAAAATGTCCTTCGGTGAACATTCTGGAGATGTAAGCAAACGCGTCTTGTATGGTTTTAGATCGGAAAAAAATCCACGCCACACAGGTAATGGCAAAGGTCAGTATGATGTTGATTAGAATGCGCAGCGAATCAAAATTCAACGCCAATTTAAAGCTGTCCATATTGCTACGGTTTCTGTTGAGTACCATCAGCGGAATAAAATACAGGGCGTTAATCAATCCCCAAGCGATAAACGTCCAATTCGCGCCATGCCAAAAGCCGCTGACCAAGAAAATAATCATCACATTGCGAATTTGAAATAGTTTCGAACCTTTGCTACCGCCTAACGGAATATACAAATAATCTCTAAACCAAGACGAAAGCGAAATGTGCCAACGACGCCAAAACTCGGCTATATCTCTCGAGAAATAAGGGAAGTTAAAGTTTTTCAACAAATCGATGCCGAACAATTTAGAAGTTCCCAAAGCAATATCGGAATAGCCCGAAAAATCGCCGTAAATCTGAAACGCAAAATAAATGGCGCCCAGCATCAGGGAAAGCGAATTCATCGAGTTGTAATTTTCAAAAATACCATTGGCATACACCGCACAAGTATCAGCAATAACCACTTTTTTTACCAATCCCCAAAGGATTTGGTAAACGCCTTCTTTGGCTTTTTCGAAATCAAATTTGCGTCGCTTTTTCAATTGTGGCAACAAGTGCGTTGCGCGTTCAATTGGTCCGGCTACCAATAACGGGAAATAGCTCACGAACAGCGAATAATCGACAAAGTTTTTTTCCGATTTGATGCGACCGTAATAAATGTCGATGATGTACGATAACCCGTGAAACGTGTAAAAAGAAATCCCAACCGGCAAAATCACGTCCAATAAAAGTGGGCTGACTTTAAAGCCGATAGCCGTAAACAACTCGGCAAAAGATTCGACAAAAAAGTTGTAGTATTTAAAAATGCCTAAAAATCCTAAATTGATCGAAATACAAAGCCAAAGCCAAAGTTTTTTCCGTTGCGGTGTATCGCTTTTTTCAATTTGTATGGCCGAAAAATAGTCAAGTAGTGTAGAGAACACCAACAAAAACAAAAACCGCCAATCCCAACAAGAGTAGAAGTAGTAGCTCGCCAAAATCAGAATGTAGTTTTGGTTGATTTTGGATTTCTGACCCACAAACCAATACATCAAAAAAACGATGGGCAAGAAAACGGCAAAATGGAGCGAGTTGAAAAACATCTTGTAAAATAAAAAATTAACCACAATCCCGAAGCATCGGAATTGTGGTTAAACTGTAGCTTAAAAATTCGGACTCAAATTGTATTTTTTGTAGAAATTGTCCAAAACTTCTACCACTTCATCTTCGGTGTCAACTATCTTAATCAAGTTCAAATCTTCCGGACTGGCATTGTGCTCTTTTTCAATCATAGTCGCTTTAATCCAATCCAGTAAACCCGACCAGAATTCGCTTCCTACCAAAATAATAGGAAAACGACCGATTTTCTTGGTTTGGATTAAGGTAATCGCTTCAAACAATTCGTCCAAAGTACCAAAGCCGCCCGGCATCACCACAAAACCTTGGGAATATTTGACAAACATCACTTTGCGCACAAAAAAGTAATCAAAGTTCAGGTTTTTGTCTTTGTCGATATACGGATTAAAATGTTGCTCAAAAGGCAACTCAATGTTCAAACCTACCGAAGTCCCGCCTCCGTTGTGCGCTCCTTTGTTTCCGGCTTCCATAATTCCGGGACCACCGCCCGTGATTACGCCATAACCGGCTTTACTGATTTTATAGGCAATTTTTTCGGCCAGCAAATAGTATTTGGTATCCGGTTTGGTTCGGGCAGAACCAAAAATAGACACACATGGACCAATGCGCGCCATGCTTTCGTAACCGTTCACAAACTCCGACATGATTTTAAAAATCGCCCAAGAGTCGTTGGTTCTTATCTCGTTCCAGGTTTTTTGCTTTAATTTTTCCTGGATTTTCTGGTCTTCATTTTCGTACTGTTCAAATGCCATAGTAATTTTTATTTTATTTTGAAGCTGTTTGCTGCGCCAGTCGCTGCGCTCGTGTCCGGCTTTCCATTACAATCTTTTGTTTTGTGCTTCGACAAGCTCAGCATGACAAAACAAAAGGATTTTCATTGCAATCCGGGCTAAAAACAGCCTGCTAATTTAGTTCTTTTTTCAGGAATTGAGCGGTATAGCTTTTTTTGTTTTTGATGATTTCTTCCGGTGTTCCGACGCACAAGATTTCGCCACCGCCTTTTCCGCCTTCCAATCCAACGTCTATAATATGATCGGCTAGTTTGATGACGTCCATATTGTGTTCAATGATCAAGATAGTGTTGCCTTTGTCTACCAATTTGTTAATTACGTCCATCAACACGCGAATGTCTTCAAAATGCAAACCGGTCGTAGGTTCGTCCATAATGTAAAACGTATTGCCGGTGTCTTTTTTTGATAATTCGGTCGCCAACTTGATGCGCTGTGCTTCACCACCCGATAAGGTTGTGCTTTGCTGCCCTAAGGTAATGTAACCCAAACCAACATCTTGTATCGTTTTGACTTTTCGATAAATTTTCGGAATGTTTTCAAAGAAGGTTACTGCTTCATCCACAGTCATATTCAATACATCCGAAATCGATTTGCCTTTGTAGCGAATCTCTAAAGTTTCACGGTTAAAACGCTTGCCCTGACAGGTTTCGCATTCTACATAAACGTCCGGCAAGAAACTCATTTCAATAGTACGCACACCCGAACCTTCACAGGTTTCACATCGTCCGCCTGAAACGTTAAAGCTGAAACGTCCGGCTTTGTAGCCTCGAATCATGGCTTCCGGCGTTTGGGTAAACAAACTCCTGATTTCCGAAAACACATCGGTATAAGTAGCCGGATTGGAACGCGGTGTACGGCCAATTGGACTTTGGTCAATATCAATTACTTTGTCGATATGCTCTAAGCCTTCGATTTTTTTATAAGGTTGCGGTTTTTTTACAGCATTGAAAAAGTGCGCATTTAAAATCGGATACAGCGTTTCGTTAATCAAAGTCGATTTACCGCTACCCGAAACTCCGGTTACGCAAATGAGTTTTCCCAGCGGCAATTCAATCGAAACATTTTTCAAATTGTTGCCGGTAGCACCGTTTAGTTTGAGGGTTTTGCCGTTGCCTTCGCGACGTTTTTTCGGCACCTCAATCGCCATTTGACCGTTTAAGTATTGGGCTGTAATGGTTTGTTCTTTCAAAAGTTCTTTCGGCGTTCCTTGGCTGATGATTTGTCCTCCGAATTTCCCGGCTTTCGGACCAATGTCAATTACATAATCGGCGCGTTCAATCATGTCTTTGTCGTGTTCCACCACCAAAACCGAGTTCCCGATGTCGCGCAATTGTTCCAGCGATTGAATGAGCTTTTCATTGTCTCTTTGGTGCAAGCCAATACTCGGTTCGTCCAAAATGTATAGCACGCCAACGAGTTGCGAGCCAATTTGTGTGGCCAATCGAATGCGCTGCGCTTCACCGCCGGAAAGCGATTTAGAGCTGCGGTTCAAGGACAAATAATTCAAGCCAACGTTCACCAAAAAGCGCAAACGGTCTTTGATTTCTTTGACAATTTCTGAGGCGATAATGGTTTGTTTGTCCGATAAATGTTGGCTTAATTCGTCAAACCAAGCCGACAAATCCGAAATATCCATAGTCGATAATTCGAAGATGTTTTTTTCGTGGATTCTGAAATACATCGCTTCCTTTTTCAATCGTGAACCATGACATTCCGGACACTCAATTTCGTCCATAAAGTCCTTAGCCCAACGTTTGATTGAAGTCGAATTGCTCTCGTCGTATTGGTTTTTGATGAAATTCGAAATGCCTTCGAACTCAATTTTATATTCTTTAGTAATGCCCAAGGTTTTGGACGCTACTGAAAATTTATCTTTTCCGCCGTACAAGATGATTTGCATGGCTTCTTCCGGAATTGTCTCTATGGCATCGGTTAAAGAGAATCCGAATTTTTCTCCGATGATTTCCAATTGCTTAAAAATCCACGATGATTTGTATTCGCCCAACGGTGCAAAACCACCATTTTTGATGGATAATTTTGGATTTGGAATAATTTTGTTGAGGTTGATTTGGTGTACGGTTCCCAAACCTTTGCATTCCTCGCAAGCACCTTTAGGCGAATTGAAGGAAAACAAGTTCGGTTCCGGATTTTGGTAGGAGATTCCGGAGGTCGGACACATTAAATTTCTGCTGAAATAACGCAGTTCATTAGTGTCCTGGTCTAGAATCATTAACACATTTTCGCCGTGGTACATCGCTGTTTTGATGCTTTCGGCTAATCGTTTTTCGTTGTCTTCATTCGCTTCAATCACCATTCGGTCGATGACAATCTCGATATCGTGGGTTTTGTAGCGGTCTAATTTCATACCCGGCAACAAATCCTGTACTTCACCGTTTACACGAACTTTGAGGAAACCTTGTTTGGTGATTTGTTGGAATAGCTCGGCATAGTGTCCTTTACGAGCACGAATTACCGGAGCTAAAATATTGATGCGCTTGCCGCTGAAATTTTGGATAATCAACTCCTTAATTTGCTCATCGGAATAAGACACCATTTTTTCACCTGAAACATAACTGTAAGCTTCGCCACCACGGGCAAAAAGCAAACGCAGGAAGTCGTAAATCTCGGTTATAGTACCTACAGTGGAACGCGGACTTTTGCTGGTGGTTTTTTGTTCGATGGCAATTACGGGAGAAAGACCGTCAATTTTATCCACATCGGGACGTTCTAAACCACCTAAAAACTGGCGTGCGTAAGCCGAGAAAGTTTCGATGTAACGACGCTGTCCTTCTGCATAAATGGTATCAAAAGCCAATGACGATTTACCCGAGCCTGAAAGACCGGTAATCACAACCAATTTTTCACGGGGAATGGTAATGTCAATGTTCTTTAAATTATGCACACGGGCACCGAGAACTTCAATCGTATTTTCTGTTTCTAGCATAGCAATTTGGCATTCCGAAATTTCGGAAGCAAAGGTAAGCTTTTGAAAAGAATTATCGAATAGACAATTGAGAAGTTGTTGTTAAAAAACTATTCGATTATCATCTCTTTCAATCGGTGACGATAGCTTTCAAGGACATCAATTTTAGAGAGAAATCCGAAGTATTTTCCTTTGAAAATTACCGGTAGAATAGTGGTGCCGGAAGTTTCGAACAGTTTCATGATTTTCTCGGGCTTGTCTTCAAAAAGGACTAACTCTTTGGGTTGACTCATGATTTCCGATAAGGTCATAAACTTGACATGATTCGGATTAAAGATAAAAGCTTTCACGTCTTCAAAATCAATCAAGCCTATAAGCGATTTGTCTTCATCTACAATCGGAATTATTTTTTGGTCACTGGTTGAGAAAATTTCTATTACAGTTTTAGGTGAATCTTTAAGATTCAGGGTTTTATAGTTTTGTTGGACCAAATTATAAAAATCAATACTTTGCAAGATGTTTTTGTCTTTGTCGCTGGTGAAAACTTCACCTTTATCGGCTAAGCCTTTCACATCCATAGAGTGTTTTTCAAATTGTTTGGACACCGCAAAACTGATGGAAGATACTATCATTAGTGGTACCATTAAATCGTAACCACCGGTAATTTCTACGATAAGGAAGATGGCTGTCAAAGGCGCATGAAACAAGCCACTCAGGATTCCGGCCATACCAACAATAGTAAAGTTGGCAATGGGCAAATGATGTGTGAAGTTAAGTAAATTAATAGATTTGGCCACAAAGTAGCCTAAATAAGAACCTACAAATAGCGAGGGCGCAAAGTTTCCACCGTTTCCGCCACTTCCCAGTGTTAATCCGGTGGCAAAAGCTTTCAGTAACATCGTTACACCCACGAATGCCAATAAAACCCATTCGCTTTTGAAACGCTCGAGCATAGTGTTGTCGAGTAAAATTTCGGGATTTTTGGAAGTTAAAGTTCGGATGCTTTCATAACCTTCACCGAATAGTGTCGGAAAAAAGAAAATGAGTATGGCTAGTAATGTTGCCCCAAACAAAGCCCTGCGATATCCTTTATTTTTAAAAGAGCCGAAGAATTTTTCCACTTTTTGAAAATTTCGCGCGTGGTATACCGAGGTCAATCCGGCCAAAACGCCCAACAAAATATAGTAAGGGGTATTGTGGTAATCGAATTGTAATTTTTGTTGAAAGTTCAGAATTACGTCATCGCTTAAAGAAATAGTAGAGATCAAAGCACCGGTTGCCGCAGAAATAATGATAGGGATAAAAGCGGCTATGGAGATATCAGTTAAAACTACTTCAATAGCAAACAAAACTCCGGCAATAGGCGCATTAAACGCTGCACCAATTCCGGCTGCTACACCACAAGCCAAGAGTAAGATGCGGTCTTTTTGCGACAAATGGTACTTCTGAGCAAAGTTGGAACCAAAGGCTGCACCGGTAATTACAATTGGGCTTTCTAATCCGGCGGAACCGCCAAGTCCAACGGTTAAGGAGCTGGTTACTATTTGTGCGTACATTTGCTTTTTGGGCATAATACCGCCTTTTTTGGCTACTGCGTAAAGCACTTTAGAACTTCCTTTTTCGATATGATTATTTAGGAAATTGCGAACCACAAATACCGTTAGTAAAATTCCGGCAATGGGTAATAGACTGTTGATGTAAGGCAACTTTAAGAAGCCATTGATGTCGTTGGCCAACAAAAAAATGTTGTGCGCAAAACTTTTAAGCAGAATTACAGCAAATGAACAAGTAATGGCCACAGCAACGCAAGCGAAATAGATAAAGTTTCTCTCGTTGAGTTTGTCTTTCAAAAGAAAAACCAGGTTTTCGGCTCTTCTGAAAATACTTCGGAAAACAATTTTAAAAAGGGAAGCTTTGTTTGAAGGCATTTTGATCAATCATTTGAACGGCTAAGATACGATTTCAAAAAACAAATGGGATAGCAATTGTAAAAATCAAGCTTAAATTTCAGCTAATTTTTTGCGACAATGTTCTTGTAATTCTTCAAAAAACAATTGGAATTCGGTTTCAAATTCGGTGTAAAATTGTTGCAATTCAATGATGGATTCATGCATGGCTACTCGATTTTTTGTACGGTGATCCATTTGGAATAAAATCATTTCTAAGCCTTCGATAGAAGCGTAACTGACTAGCCAATTGCGACCAATCATATACGGAATCATGCCTTTGGTTCTTTCGGTTAGTACATCATAATTGTTTTTGAGTAGCGTGTAGAAGTTGTCCGCATAGTCTTCCAGTTTTTCATCCGAATAGAAATTCCAATTTTTTGCCAAAAAATGATCGTAAAAGATGTCCATAATCACACCGGAATAATGGCCGTATTTTTCGTGTAATCGGTGCTTGCTTTGGCGGTATATCGGATGCATATCGGTAAAACTGTCAATGGATCGGTGTAATAATATGCCTTTTCTTATTTCGGTCGGATAGGCTTCGTATTGGTGTCCGCGAATACTATCGGCCATAAAGTTCCCGATTTTAAGCAAATCGTTGTCGTCGGAAAGATAGATGTGGGCTAGGAAATTCATTTTTTGAGTAGCTGAGTAGCTGAGTTACCATGTAACTGAGCTTTGTTATCGTAAATATAGAAAAAACTTAGCAACTCGTCCACTAAGCCACTCAGGAACTTTTCTATATTTGTACTTAAAACAAAAAAACAAAAAATGACACTTATAAAATCAATCTCGGGTATTCGAGGAACTATAGGAGGAAAAGTCGGTGACAATTTAACGCCGGTTGATGCCGTGAAATTCGCTTCGGCCTACGGTACTTTCCTGAAAAATAACATTCAAAAAGAAAAACTTAAAGTGGTAATTGGTCGCGATGCTCGTATCTCCGGGCCAATGATTCACAATTTAGTGGTGAATACATTGGTTGGATTGGGAATTGATGTCATCGATTTGGGATTGTCGACCACACCAACGGTTGAGGTAGCTGTTCCTTTAGAAGAAGCCGATGGCGGAATTATTTTAACTGCTTCACACAATCCGAAACAATGGAATGCCTTGAAGTTGCTGAATGCTAAAGGTGAATTTTTAAGTGGTGCCGATGGTGCTAAGATTTTAGAAATTGCAGAAGCAGAAGCTTTTAACTTTTCTGATGTAGACAGTTTAGGTGAAGTTACAGCCAATGATGCTTATATGGATATTCACATAGATGAGGTTTTAGAATTGCCTTTAGTTGATGCTGAAGCGGTGGCTAAGCGAAAATTTAAGGTTGTTGTAGACGGCGTGAATTCTTCCGGCGGGATTATTATTCCGAAGTTGTTGGAACAAATGGGTGTGGAATGTGTTAAATTGTACTGTGAGCCTAATGGGCATTTTCCACACAATCCTGAGCCTTTAAAAGAACATTTGGGTGATATCTGTAAATTAGTGGTCGAAGAAAAAGCCGACTTCGGAATTGTAGTGGATCCTGATGTAGACCGATTGGCCTTTATTTCCAATGACGGCGAAATGTTTGGAGAGGAATATACTTTGGTAGCTTGTGCCGATTATGTGTTGAGTAAAACACCGGGCAACACCGTTTCCAATATGTCTTCTTCGCGTGCGCTAAGAGATATTACACAAAAACACGGAGGCAGTTACCAAGCCAGTGCGGTAGGAGAAGTTAATGTGGTTGAAATGATGAAGTCTACTAATGCCATTATTGGCGGAGAAGGTAATGGCGGGATTATTTATCCGGAGTTGCATTATGGACGCGATAGTTTGGTAGGTGTGGCTTTGTTTTTAACGCATTTGGCCAATTTGGATATGACTGTGGCTGAATTAAGAGCGTCTTATCCTCAATATTTCATGAGTAAAAATAAAATTGAACTGACACCACAAATTGATGTAGATGCTATTTTGGCTGCTATGACTGAGAAATACAAAAGCGAAAATATCTCTACCATAGACGGTGTGAAAATTGATTTTGCTTCCGAATGGGTACACTTGCGTAAATCGAATACAGAACCGATAATTAGGATTTACACTGAAGCACCTACACAAGAGGCCGCTGATGCTTTAGCTTTCAGAATAATTGATGAAATAAAATTGATTGTCGGTATTTAATTTTTTTTTTTGATCTATAAAAAAACCCTTTCCAATCGGAAAGGGTTTTTTATTGAACTTAAGTGTTAATTATCGTTTAACTACTTTGAGAGTTTTAACTTCATCTCCTTGAGTAATTACTACGTTGTAAACGCCACTAGGGTAACGATCACCAATTTGTAATTCGGTTACTTCTAACGGACTTACTTCTCTGCGATCTAATTGTTTTCCTGTCAAGTCAAATACTGACACTTCTACTTTTTCGTCGCTTGAAGAGTTCCAACTGATATTGAATACTTCAGAGAATGGGTTAGGGTAAGCTTTCACTGTTAAGCCTTTTACCATGTCTGATTTTTCATTATCAGTTTTACAAGTCGTATGACAGTTTTGTGGTCTGGTTACTGTAAACGTAGCAGTAACACTGTCTTGGTTACAATTTCCTGAAATACTGTAAGTCACACAAACTGAGCCACCATAAATTAATCTTGGTGCTACTCTTGGACTACCACTGAATACAGCAGTATTTCCGCTAGGACCACAACCCGGAGCAGGACATCCTGCGCTCAATGTTCTGAATTGAGACAACCAGTTAGCAAAAGCACAATCTAAAGCGTACTGACTTGTAAAATTACATCCATTGTAGCTTACGCTTGAAGGACCTGTTACGTCTACAGCAGCGCCAGTGGCTACAGTAAATCGTTTAGTACAAGATTGTGTTCCGCAACCACCTGGTGTAGTATATGTCCAAGTTACATCAACATAACCTCCACAAGCTGAAGGTGGATTAGCAGGAGCATTGTTAGTCAATGTCCCTCCATAGCATCCGCCGCTTACAGTTGTTGAACACAAGAATGAAGACCAAGCAGCATTGATTTGTGATTGAGTACTACAAGCCGGCATAGTTACATTACCTCCACATTTGAAAGCAACTGCAGGAGAAGCCGCAACAGTGAATCGTTTGGTTACAGACATAGTGTTAGAACTTCCACAACCACTTTGAGGACCACATCCTGAAACGTTGTATGTCCAAGTTACATCTACATAACCACCACAAGATGAAGGTGGGTTAGCAGGTGCATTGTTGGTTAATGTACCTCCACAACCGCCGGTAGCTGTTACAGAACATTTAAAGGCTGCCCAAGCTGCATTAATTTGAGATTGAGTGCTACAAGAAGCTACAGTAACATTGTTAGCACCGGAGAATACAACCGGAGCCGGAGCCGCTACAGTGAAACGTTTAGTTACTGTTACAGCATTAGAACTTCCGCAACCACTTTGTTGACCACAACCTGAAACATTATATGTCCAAGTTACATCTACGTAACCACCACAAGATGAAGGTGGGTTAACAGGTGCATTGTTGGTTAATGTACCACCACAACCGCCAGTTGCAGTAACTGAAGATTTAAACGAAGCCCAAGCCGCATTTACTTGCGATTGAGAGCTACAAGCCGGAACCGTTACATTATTAGCACCAGATAATACTACTTGAGCTGGAGCACTTACTCTGAAACGTTTTGTAACAGTTACATAGTTGGTGCTTCCACAACCACTTTGTTGTCCACATGAACCGGTAGTGTATTTCCAAGTTACATCAGCATAGCCACCACAAATTGAAGGCGGATAAGCCGGAGCAATTACTGTTAATGTACCACCACAACCGCCAGTTGCAGTAACTGAAGATTTAAACGCAGTCCAAGCAGCATTGATATCAGCTTGAGAACTACAAGCCGGAAGTGTCACATTGTTGGCTCCAGAGAATACTACAGGTGATGGAGCACTTACTCTGAAACGTTTTGTAACAGTTACATAATTGGTGCTTCCACAACCGCTTTGTTGTCCGCATGAACTAGTAGTGTATTTCCAAGTTACATCAGCATAGCCACCACAAATTGAAGGCGGATAAGCCGGAGCAATTACAGTTAATGTACCACCACAACCACCAGTTGCAGTAACTGAAGATTTAAACGCAGCCCAAGCTGCATTTACATCTGCTTGAGTACTACAAGCCGGAAGCGTTACATTATTAGCCCCTGAGAATACTACAGGAGATGGAGCAGTTACAGTGAAACGTTTAGTAATAGTTACATAATTAGTATTTCCACAACCGCTTTGTTGTCCACATGAACTAGTAGTATATTTCCAAGTTACATCAGCATAACCACCACAAATTGAAGGCGGATAAGCCGGAGCAATTACAGTTAATGTACCACCACAACCACCGGTTGCAGTAACTGAAGATTTAAATGCAGCCCAAGCGGCATTTACTTGAGATTGAGTACTGCATGATGCAATTGTAACATCATTTGCACCATTGAATACAACCGGAGCCGGAGCTTCAACGGTGAAACGTTTGGTAATAGTTACATAATTAGTATTTCCACAACCGCTTTGTTGTCCACATGAACTAGTAGTATATTTCCAAGTTACATCAGCATAACCACCACAAATTGAAGGCGGATAAGCCGGAGCAATTACGCTTAATATACCATCACAACCACCGGTTGCAGTAACTGAAGATTTAAATGCAGCCCAAGCGGCATTTACTTGAGATTGAGTACTGCATGATGCAATTGTAACATCGTTTGCACCAGTGAATACAACCGGAGCCGGAGCTTCAACGGTGAAACGTTTGGTACAAGTCATAGTATTGTTGCTACCACAACCACTTTCTTGACCACAAGAGTCAACGGTGTATGTCCAAGTAACATCTACATAACCACCACAAATTGAAGGTGCGTTAGCAGGCGCATTGTTAGTCAATGTACCACCACAACCGCCGGTTGCAGTTGTTGAAGCTAAGAACGCATTCCAAGCTGAATTTACATCAGCTTGAGAGCTACAAGAAGCAACAGTTACATTGTTACCACAGTTGAACACTACCGGAGCCGGAGCTTCAACAGTGAAACGTTTG
>NZ_JAXAVY010000008.1:0-73854 GCF_035671315.1 Flavobacterium cheonhonense | reverse complement strand
ATTTTGCTTTGTTGTACAATTTACGGTCTTTGAGTGATTTGGTTAACTATTGTAAAAATGTGTTTTCAATAACAAAAGTGGATCATTTTAATCAAAATTACTAAAAAAAATATAGTTCCGTAAATTCTTTCTTTTTTTATTTTTTTTAAAACATTATATTGCATTGTTTTTTAAATAAATTGATTTTGAGAAAAATAAATCTATACCGCATTTTTTTGGTTTTGGCTTCTTTGTTGATGTTGTCTTTTCAGGAACCCAGGCTTAAAAAAAAGATATCTGATAAGGAGTTCAGATATGAGTTTTTTGTAACAGATAAGGCTCCTGACGTTAAAGAAGGAAGAACTTATTTTTGGTTTAAAGCTGGTTCCATACATCAATCAGAGTATGGAATTTCGGGAGAATTATTGGATGATGTTTTTGAAAAGTTTTATTTAAGTAATCAATTGGCGGAGCAGGGTGAGTTTAGAAAAGGACTTCGAGTAGGGGTTTGGAAAACTTGGCACAGTAACGGGACCATGAAAAGTTACGAATATTGGGATAATGGTTTGAAAAGGGGTATGAGTTTTTTGTATGACGAGCAAGGGCATTTGATTTTGAAAGGGCGGTATAAGTCTGATAAAAAACATGGGAGATGGATCGACTACAAATCTAATGATACATTAGTCTATAAATTAGGGAATGTGGTTATTGCTAAACCTGATAAAGTTAAGGAAGCTAAAGAAGGAGACCAGGTTAAAAAAGGCTTTTTTAAAAGACTATTTGGGAAAAAAGATTCTACTGTTGTTGATGACAAGGCCAATAAAAAGAATGGACAAACTGAGTTAAAGAGTCAAAAGAATCTTAAAGAGAAAGTTTCAAGTGACAAATTAAAAACCTCCAAGAAACAGAGTAGTGACAAAGCTGAAATTGCAAAGCCAAGAAAATCAAACTTCTTTACTCGTTTGTTTTCGAAAAAAAAGAAAGCTGATGCTAATAAAGGCCAATAGTTTATTGTATGCTGTTTACGTTTGCTTAATTGTTGCTATCATATGCAGTGGATTATTGTATTTTTCCGGATTATACAGAATGCTTAATTTATACTACAATACAAGGGAGGCTTTATACATTCAAAATGATTCAGCATTACAATACTTTTTGTCAAAAGGAACACCAAGTGCAGAGGATTTAATTACAGAGGATGGAATAATTTCAAAAGTTCATTTTAAAAATCATGGTTTGTTAAAAGTTGCTATCGTCCAAAGCATTTACCACAATGACACCTTAAATTCTTCCCACTTTGTGGGTTCATATATAAGCAATAGTACAGCACTGCATTTGGCTCAGTTTTCCCCTCAAATCTCTTATTCAGGTCTTGTAACTTTGATTGGTGATAAGGTATTGCCTTACGCTAATATTAATGAACGCTATATAGGAAGCAATCCTAATGTGCTAATTTCCAAAGGTAAGATTTCTTCGTCATCAGGATTGTTGCCCAGTATTCGTTCTGATTTTAAAAATGGACTAATAGATATGTCCTCTAGTCTTGCTAATGCTGAAGATATTGGTTCTAATCCTCGAGGAGCGTATTTTAATTCTTTTGAAAACCCAACAATAAAGATTATTTCCGATTACACTATTGGTTTGAAAAGGGTAAAAGGTAATTTTATAATTACCTCTAATGATTCATTAGAACTAGACAAAACACTTTCAATAGAAGATGTTATTATTAGTGCACCTGTGGTTAAAATAAGACGGGGATTTAGCGGTTCGGTTCAGATTTTTGCTACCCAAAAAGTTGTAGTAGAAGAAGATGTTATTTTACAGTACCCCTCGTCTGTTGTTCTTTATAATGATTCAGAAGAAAATGGAGAGATTATTATTGGAAAGAACAGCACAGTTAAAGGTGCTGTAGTTTTATATGGTAATCCGATTGAAAGTATTAATCAAAACAATATTAGGTTACTTGAGAATAGCTTGATTGTTGGAGATGTTTATGCTAGCGGAAAAATTATAATGGACGGAAAAGTTTACGGAACCGTATATGCTTACCGATTGTGTGGTCAAAACTCACAATCGATTTATGAAAATTGTCTTATTGATACAACAATAGATGTTTCTTTACGTCCTGACTATTTTGTATCAATACCTCTGTTTAATGAAAAAAAAGTTTCATTTGAGCCTATTAAGAAAGTATTCTAATGTTGCAGCACAATCAGTGCTTGAATCGGTTATAGCATTAAGTATCATAGCCGTGTGTTTGTATATTGCTGTTTTGGTTTATTCACAGGTATTTACGTCAAAAACATCGGTTCAATATTACAATACTAAAAATAAATTGACAACACTGTATTATATGAGTCAGGTTTATCCAGATAGTGTATTACCATTAGCAGGTGATGATTTTGAGGTGCGTTATGAGCGTGTAACAACCGATTTACTTCAAGTAACAATACACGAAAGAGATTCGATAGGGGCAAAATTTCAAAACCAATTTTATATTCGAGATGTTGAAACAGAATAACTTTTATGCTGTTAAAGCTTTTTCTGTTATGGAGGCTGTTTTTAGTATGGTTATAACTGCTATAGTTATAGGCGTTGTTTATGTTATATTTTCTATATTAAGTGAAAGAATGAATGATTTTAAGGAACAGAATAGATATGTTGCCGATATGAATCGTTTGAGTTATGCTATTACTAAAGATATTTTTGACAGTGAGCAAATGTTTGAAATGGATACCAATATAGTTTTTGAGAGTTACAGCGGAGCGGTAGTGCGTTATGAATACGGGGAGCTGTTCACCGTTAGAGTGCAAGATGATTTTACAGATACTTTTGCTATTGCCATGAAATCATTAAAGATGGATACCATAGCTAATAAACATAAAAGATTGTTTTTAAAGCGCCTTAAATTTCAATTTGATGTGAATGGTAAACTTTTGGATATGAATTTTTTTAAGAGAATATATCCTAATCAACTATTAAAAGCGGAGCCATAAATGGGAGTGGATTTAAATAAATATAAAAAGGGGCCAAAACCCAAAAGTGATTTTAACTTTGAATTCAAGTTAAACAGCACTTCCAAGAAGTTGACTGATAAAAAAAAGGAGACTTTTTATAGGGAACTGAGTATGCTTTTAAAGTCGGGTGTTGATTTTAAAAAGGCCTTAGAGATTTTAGGGCAACAAGCAAAATCATCTTTGGAAAAGCAAGTGATTACCCAGATTAAAGATCAGGTAGTGTTAGGGAAGAGTATTTGTGAGGCTATGATATCAACCACACAGTTTTCACCTTATGAATATTATAGTGTTCAAATAGGAGAGGAAACTCGAAAATTAGAAGAAGTATTGTTTGAATTGCAGCAGTTTTTTAACCGAAAAATTCAGATGAGGCGACAAATTATTTCTGTATTGACTTATCCGAGTATAGTTATGGTAGTTACCATTTCGGTATTGTATTTTATGTTGAACAAGGTGGTTCCCATGTTTAGTTCAGTTTTCAAGCAGTTTGGCAGTGAGCTGCCAAAGAGCACTCAGATTATACTTCAGTTGTCTAAACATTCCGGGACTATTTTTTTGTTATTTATTGCGGTATTATTAGGGTTGATTGTTTTTCATTATTTAAATAAGTCTAAAGAATGGTATAGGAGTTTCATTTCTAAGTTGGTTATGAAGATACCTTATTTTGGTAAGTTGGTTCAAAAAATATATCTCTCTAGATTTTGTCAGTCGATGAAGCTTTTAACCTCTTCCAAAACTTCTTTACTCACTTCTTTAAGTCTCACTTCAAAAATGATTCGATTTTATCCAATAGAAATTTCTATAGCTGTTATAAAAGAGGATGTTACGAAAGGAGTTACTTTTAGTGATAGCTTGAAAAAGCATGCTGTTTTTGAAGATAAAATGGTTTCAATGATTGAAGTGGCTGAACAGGTAAATCAGTTAGACGTGATGTTTGACCGTTTGACGGAGCAATATAATGAGGAAATAAGTCATCAAACTAAAATGATTGGAGTTGTTCTTGAGCCATTAATTATCATATTTATAGGGGTTATAGTTGGTGTTATTATGATATCTATGTATGCTCCAATGTTTGATTTAAGTAAAATTATAAGAAATTAGTAATTGAAATAACTAAAGAAAAATCTTGTAGGTTTAAAAAAAAACTTTAATTTGTAGTCCTAATTCTATTGGTTTTAGAAAACAGTATTGGATTAAAACAGTAATTGAGTTAACAGAGTTGTTTAATCAGTTTGGTATTGAAATGAAGCATTTAAAAGGAATAATTTGGAGAAAATTTAAAGGCGCTATGGTAAGAGCCTACTCTATGACAGAAATTCTTATAGTTTTGTGTATCATTGGGATTATTTTGCTAATGGTTTTGCCTAATCAAACGGCTGTAATTAGTCAGGCAAAGGCTATAGAGGCCCAAGCAATGTTGAATCATTTGTATGGTTTAGAGAAAAGTCATTTTTATCGTTTTTCTAAGTATTCCAATAGTTTAGAAGAAATAGGATTTGAACAAGAATTGACGGTTGATGAAGGTGGTCAGGCGGTTTACAAAATTGAAATTGTAGATGCAAACAATGAATCCTTTTTGGCCAGAGCCACTTCTGTTTCTGATTTGGATGGTGATGGTGCCTTTAATACATGGGAGATTGACAGTAAAAAAGTTTTGACGGAGGTAATTAAAGAATAGTTTGGAAATTTTACTATTTGTTTTGTTTGTATGTTTAGGACTTATCTTGTATCAAGATTTAAAGTTCCGAAAAATTCATGTGGCCATTCCTGTGGTATTGTTTGCAATGGCTCTTTATATTTTTGAAGAGAAGACTCCATATCCCTATATAATTTATATTTTAAATTTAGTGTTTTTGTCGTTAATTCTTATTTTTTTGGTTATTTATATGTCTGTTAAAAACAAGCAGTTTCTAAACCCATTTACCAATTATTTCGGTTTGGGAGATTTACTGTTTTATGTAGCTATATCTCCATTATTTCTGACAAGAGAATATGTGTTGTTTTTTATTTGCTCTATGGTATTCTCAATATTTTTACAAACCGGGTTGAAAAAGATAATTAAAGACACGACTGTTCCTTTGGCGGGTTATTCTGCTTTTTTACTTATGCTTATTGTTGTTAAAGACTTGTGGTTACCATTGCCTAAAATGACCATTTTATAATATGTCTGCGCTTACCCTAACTATAGAGAATCAGCATCTGATTAGTAGTGATTTGGCTAATCATTATAAAGTTATTCCAAGTGAAGTTACTGAGAAAGGGTTAAGTTTTTTTGTTGATGAAGCTTACAATAACGATGACCATAAAGAGGAATTGTCTCTTTTATTGGGTAAGAGCGTACAGTTGATTCCTGTTGACAGTAAAGATGTTGAAAAGGCATTATCATTATATTACAGAAAAGAGCGTATAACAGCGAGTAGTAAATCTTTTCAGATAGACCAACAAGATTTCTTGGAGAGATTGATTTCTGAGGCTAAATCCTTAAAAAGTAGTGATATTCACTTTGAAATTTACGAAAAAGATGCTCGAATTAGATTTAGGATAGACGGACAACTTATAGAGCGCTATAAAGTTGAACATGAGAATTATTTGGAATTGGTTAATAAAATCAAGATTAAGTCTAAGCTCAATATCACTGAAAAGCGTCTACCTCAAGACGGGAGAATTACTACTGATAATTTTGACATAAGGGTATCAATACTTCCTACTTTATTTGGAGAGAAAATTGTTATGCGTTTGTTAGGAAATGATGCCTCTCACATAGAATTAAGCACACTTGGCTTAGAAGAAGAAGAATTAAGATATTATTTAGAGGCTGTAAAGAAACCTAACGGCATTTTGCTTATTAGTGGTCCGACAGGATCGGGTAAGACAACTACATTATATGCTACTTTAAAACTTTTGAATGATTCTGTTCGCAATATTGTTACCGTTGAAGATCCTATTGAATATACTTTGAAAGGGATTAATCAGGTACAACTTAAGGAGGACATAGGTTTAACATTTGCCTCTGCACTTCGATCATTTTTAAGACAGGATCCGGATATTATTATGTTGGGTGAAATTAGAGATTCAGAGACTGCCATGATGGCTATTAGAGCCTCATTAACAGGGCATTTGGTGTTGTCAACAATACATACTAATTCGGCAGTTGGCACTATATCCCGTTTAATTGATATGGGAATTCCATCTTATTTAATAGCAGAAACATTAAACATTTCTGTAGCGCAACGATTAATTAGGAAACTTTGTCCGCATTGTAAAGAGCCCACTGATTTTGTTTCTGAAGATTTTCCGGAAAGCTATACGATACCGTATCCGATTGCAACTCTGTTTAAACCTAAAGGTTGTAATAGTTGTTATCATACGGGTTATAGTGGTCGAAGAGCTATTTATGAAATACTACGTATCGACTCAAAGGTTGTAAGCTGTATTAAGAATAATGAGATGGATGGGTTTTTAGGTAAAAATGGCAGTCATCAAACATTATCTGATAAGGCATATTATATTTTATCTCAGGGAGAAACCTCATTAGAGGAAATTTATTCAATTTTAATCACGTCGTAAATGAAGCATCTATATTTAGTTTTATTTTTTCTTTTTGCTAACATGGTTTCAGCTCAAAACGATGTTGGAACTCTTAATAGTAAGTTTGATGATTTTGCAAAGCAAAAGAAAGGGTTGAATAATGTGATGAAAGCTGATGTGTCTGGATTGACACTACACGATTTTATCAATTCGATAGCACAAGAGCATCAACTAAATGTGAGTGTTGATAGTGATTTAAATCAACCGGTAGTTAATAATTTTTTTGATGTTACTGTAAAGGATGTTTTTGTTTTTTTGGCTCAAAAGTATGATTTGGATGTTGAGTTTATCAATAATATTATCATCTTTAAAAAACACAAAGAAGTAAAATTACCTCCTGTTAAAAAACAACCTAAAGTAATAGATGTTTTTTACAACTCACAGAATGATTTTTTGTCGTTGAAGTTAGAGAACGATTCACTTCCCAATGTTGCTCAGGCCATTATTGATAAATCGGGTAAAAACATCATTTTAACGCCAGATATTAAAACACTAAAGGTATCCTCTTATATTTTGAACAGACCATTTGATCAGGTTATAGAAATGATGGCCAAGTCTAATAATCTATCAGCTACCAAAGATGATAACGGTTTTTATATTTTGGATAAAGCCACGGGAACTAATACCAACTCAGGAGTTGTTAGTAATGATAAAAACAATAAAAACAAGGGTGCCAAACTAGCCGCAGATTCTCCGGGTTATTACCAAGTTGATATAAATAAAAACGGCTTTTTGGATGTTAGGGCTAATGTGGCTGATGCGACTGATTTGATTATGGATGCTGCAGCTAAATCAAAAGTGAATTATTTTTTTTACAATAAACCTGAAAATGAAAAAACTTCTCTTAACGCTGAAAATCTGACATTTGATTCATTGTTAGATAATATTTTTAAGGGTAAAAAATATACTTTTAAAAAGCAAGACAATTATTATTTAATTGGAGAGCATGTAACAGAGGGATTGAGAGCTACTGAATTGATACAGTTAGAGAATAGGTCCATTGAATCGGTATTGCAATCACTCCCCAGGGTATTTAGTGAAAAATTGGAAATAAAAGAGTTTGTAGAGTTAAATGGATTGATTGTATCCGGTTCTAAAACAACTGTAGATGAACTTAGGCTTTACATCAAACAGATTGATAAGGTTGTTCCTTTGGTACAGATTGAGGTTATAATAGTACAATATAAAAAATCATACGATATACAAACGGGGATTAAAGCCGGTTTGGATAAAAATAATACCCAAACAACCGGAGGTGTTTTGTTTCCCAATACTGATATGAGCTTAAATGCTTCTTCAGTAAATAGTTTAATCAATGCTTTTAATGGTTTGGGTTTTATTAAGCTGGGAAAAGTAACCGATGCTTTTTATTTGAATTTACAAGCCCTTGAGAATAATTCGATTATTAAGATTGAATCTACTCCTAAGATTGCAACTATCAGTGGACATGAGGCTAAACTTGCCATAGGAGAAACCAGTTACTATTTTGAACAGACCAATCAGTTGATTAATAATGGTTTGGGAAATAATGTTTTGCAATCGGGCTCATGGAAATCAACAGATGCTAACCTCAGTGTTTCAATTAAGCCTTTTGTTTCTACCGATGAAAATGTAACTTTAAACATTACTGTTGAGAAGAGTTCTTTTTTGGGTAGGGCAGGAGAAACAGCTCCTCCGGGAAAAGCTACACAAAAATTTGAATCTCTGGTTAGAGTTAAGAACAGTGAAATGGTGCTTTTAGGCGGTTTAGACGAATTACAAAAAGAAAATTCAGGGACAGGGACCCCATTAATCTCCAGAATTCCTATCATCAGTTGGTTTTTTAGTAGTAAAAAGAAATCTAAAAGTACCTCAAAACTGCATATTTTTATAAAGCCTACAGTGGTGTATTAGTAATGATATCAGTATTAGAAAAAATATTACCAGTAAATCGCATCCAACTCTTAAATATTTTTAAAGATGGTAATGATACTGTTTACACTTTAATGATATTGTTAAAGCGTAAGAACGAATTGCAATTAGTTTCGAGAGATTGTATTTACGCTATTGAAGACTTACATTCAAAGTTGAGTTTAAAATATCCGTTACTTTTATTGATAGATGGCAAAGGAGTAGTTAGTAAAAGAATTGATTTTTCTTCTCAATCAGATCTTGAATGGTATAAAAATTTAGACTATTCTTCAATTCATTGTTCGAGCTTCAAGAATGAGACCTTTGAGTTTATAAGTTTTTGCCGAAAAGAGACCGTTGCAGAAATATATGAGTCTTTTATTGTTAAAGGATATACTGTTCTTGATGTTTATGTGGGACCAATTACAGGACATTTGCTTAGAGAGGAGCTACAGACAGACAGTTTTGTTTCTAATCAATCATTGCTTAATTATCAAAACGGACAACTTACAGAAGTAAGTAAATCATTGGATAATTCCGGCTTGCAAACCGTGGGGAGTTTGAAATTGAATAGTTACGAAATTGCACTTTACGGACTTGGGATTTTATTTTTTGTTAATGACATGACATTTTCAACAACAGTATTATCCAATCAACCCAAAGAAGATCTGCTTTTTCAAAAGGCTTTCGAAAAGTTTGGTGTTTTTACGTTAGGCTTCTTTTTCTTATCTTTATTGGTAAGCTATATTTCTATACAATATTTGATTACAGCTAATGCACAACTGAGTTTGGAGAATAGTTACTCATCCAAATCATTTGATCAAATACAACTCCTTGAAAAAGAGCGATCGGATAAGATGAAGATATTAACTGAGACCGGGTTTTCGTCGCGTCAATTGATGAGCTTTTTTTGTCATGAGATTTGTAATGATATCCCTAAAGATTTGCGTTTGAATTTTTTGGAAGTCTCTCCCTTGTTAACAGATGTAAAAAACAATAAAAAAATTGAGCTTGGTTTTAGAACTATTTTACTACGTGGTCAAGCCCTTGATAAAATACAATTTAACGATTGGGTTGCTTTATTTAGAGAGAAGCATTGGGTTGAATTGTTAGAAATAATTAGCATAAAAAAGGATAAAAAAGGAACTACTTTTTTTGAAGTAAAAATTACTATAAAGGATGTTTAAACAGTATAGTTACAAGCAAAAATTTTATTTTTTGCTATTGTTTTTTGTAATGCTATCTGTAGCAGCCTACAGAAGATCATTTAGTAATCTATTTTTATTAATAGGGGAGCATAGTACTTTAGTTCAGAAAAAGGATCTTATAGCTTCCCAGACACCTAATACGCAGAGATTGCAAAGAGACATTGCTGACTTGGAGAGTTTAATAGGTAAAGGAGAAACAGAAAAGGAAAAAATACAGCAAGAGATTGTTAATTTTTTAGTGAATAATAGTAACGGTGTAACTATTTTTGAGTTACAACCCATACATCAGTATAAGCAAGAAGACTATTTGGTACATAGTTTTCAGCTTGATATTACGGGAAGTTATAATGACTTAATACAGTTAGCTAATAATTATGAAAAGCATTTTGAGTTTTCAAAGATTGTTAGCATGCGATTTTATACTGATACCAAGAACAATCAAAAAGAAACCCTTCATTTAAGATTAATATTTCAGAATTATGAAAAGACTACCTAAACTACTTTTAGCTGCCATTTTTTTATTAGTTGGTATTTCCTGTGAGGATATAATCGAAGAGGATATTTCAAATGATACAGTACAAATTGTTTTTCCACAAAATAATTCTACAGTGAGTAGCAATGTTGTTAATTTTCAATGGAATGAGTTGGATGGAGCAGATAAGTATAGGATACAAGTATTTAATAGTACTTCCGGTATTGTAGTTGATTCTTTAGTTACCCAAACTAATTTTTCTTCTCCAATTGAAGCAGGCTCTTATCAGTGGCGGGTGAGAGGTGAAAACTCAGCCTATGAGTCGAATTATACTTTTAATATTAACTTTAGCGTTATTCAAACATCTGATTTGACTAATCAACAAGTCATTTTAAGTAGTCCAAGTAATAATTTGTATACCAACGCCTCTTCCTTGGTTTTAGATTGGCAGGATTTGACAAATGCTGCTACTTATTCTTTTGAATTGCTTAATGTAACGGGAGGTAATTTGATTGTTACACAGCAAAGCGGATTAACTAATTCGAGTGTAACTTTAGCAGCCGGTAATTTACAACAAGAAGCAGAATATTTGTGGAGAGTAAAAGCAATGAATAGTTCAACTAATACTGTTTTTAGTGACAGAGTATTTTACATAGACAGAACCTTACCTAACACACCACAACTTACTACACCCATCAACAATAGCAGTACTGCTGCTAATCAAACAGTTTCGTTTTCTTGGACTATGGCATCGGATTCGGGTACAATTCAGTCGCCTATTTCATATGTTATTGAGTTTTCGAACTCAAGCTCTTTTAGTTCTTTAATACAAACCACTGATGTTAATACCACTTCTTTTCAGCAAACTTTTACAGTGAGTGGTGACTATTATTGGAGAGTTCGTGCTAAAGATGTAGCCGGTAACATTGGAAGTAACAGTAATATTTTTAAGTTTATCGTTAATTGATTATCTCTTGAAAAAGAAGGTTAATATTATTTTACTTGTTGTAGTTGTCATTCTTTGGGGAGTGGTTATTTACAGGTATGTGGAACATTATTTTTTAGCAGACCCATTACCTGTAAGTACTTATACCGATAATGCCAATTATGCTAAATATGTTATAAAGAAGCGAGACACCTTTACCCCTAAACAAACAAAACGTGATCCCTTTTTAGGTAATATAGGTTTACCTAGCAAAACTAGAGTAAGTTTTAGCACTATACCAAAGAGGATTATTGCTAAAGATAATGCATTTCCCAAAAAACGCGATATAGTATTTTTTCCTGTAATTCGATACTATGGTTTTATTAAAGCAGCAGAACAAAAAGATGAGGTTATATTGATGAGTGTTGATGGAAAATTTGTTCGATTAAAATTACGACAAGATCTTAATGGACTTAGCGTTGTTCAGTACAAAAAGGATTCTGTTGAAGTATCCTTTAAAAAAGAGCGTAAATGGTTTGTTCAGGTTACACGATAAATGGTTTTATTCTCTTTTATCAAGAGTGTTATTACTGTAAGCTATAAGGTTTAACATCTCTCGCATTCGACTCCTAACCCTGTTTCCATAAACTGATTCGATTTCGGTAGCAGAAAGGTTAGTAGTTACATGGGTTTTTATTTTTTTATTTATGTAGAGATCGTATCGACTTAATAAGATCTCGGCCATTACATTGCATTCGTTTCCGTAGTATTTGAGATTGTTTTCTAATCCTAAATCGTCGAAACAATAAATTTTAGGATCGAGCTGTTGTTGCTTTCCTTTTGAGTAACGGTGTATTACTTCGTAGCCATCTTGGATGAATTCGAAGCTGATGTCTCGGCAGGGTTTTAGTATGAATTTGTGTTCTGCAGGTGTCAAGTATTTCATCAAAGTCATTAAGGATGTTTTGCCACAACCAACCGGACCGGTTATTAGGATTCCTTTGTTGAGGTTGATGCCGAATTGAAAACAGGCTTGTTCGTCTTTGAGGAAATAGGCGATGAGTTTGTAGATTATGAGATAATCTTCTTCTATTATTTTGAAGTGGTTTCCATAGAGTTCTTTTCCTTTGGATTCAAGCCAAGTGATTAGGTCCTCGTAATTGTAGTGTGATTTTAATTCTTCCATATAGGATAAACATTTCATTTTTTTAGCTTCTTTACTTTTTAGCTTCGCTCAGTTCGCCTTCGGCTCGGGTGTCTTGACACAAAAAGTAACAAAAAAGTCAAGCCTGCAATCGTTCGGCGACCTGCTATTTCTTGATTCCTAAATCAAAAAAACTCGCTATGCTCAAACAGTTTTTGATTTTTACGGAATCTTTGAAATGCAGGTGCCCGACTGCCACGATGGAATGGCAGGAACTGAATATACATACATGATCGTCTTATAGTGGTTCAGCATAATTTTTGTTAGTTACAGCAATGAGATGATTGGCTGTATTTGATTGTAACACTGTTGGTTTCTGATTGAAAATCTGGGTTTTGTCCATCCAGTTTTTAGCCGCAGCTTTCCAATCTACCATCGGGGTTTTTCCGCCTATTAACCAACCGTTACTTTCATAGTAATTGAAAAATTTTTGCGCTTCCGAGATTTCAAATTCATGCTGAGTGAAATAATTCAAAATTTCTTCCAAATGGGGTTTTTGAGATTTTATTATGGACGTTATCTCCTGTGCACTTGGCATCATTAAACTCTCAATTTCTTCTTCTTTTTTAGCGCCACTTTTTTCTTCTTCTTTTAGATTTTCATTATTAAAAGTCGAACTACTAATTTCATTTGAATTTGAGTGCGCGTGTTTACTCTCGTTTATATTATTTAAAATGTTTTTATTGTTTATAGAAGGTACTACTGCTTGTTTAGTACTTGGTTCCTGCGTGTTCATTACCTGTTCGTTAACCGGTTCAAAAAAAGGTTCATTTTTTGAACTTGTTTTTGGCTGAGGTTTTAGGTCTTCTGCAAAATTGAACATGATAACATGGCTGCCCTTAAAGGGGTTATAGGATGGCTCGTACTTTATATAGCCCAAAGCATGTAGGTGTTTCAGGCATTTGTGATACGTTGCCTTTGAACTAATCTTACTGATTCGCATTACCTCATCTCGGGATATGCTTATCGGATTTTTGAAGCGGTTGCAGTTCCAAAATTGGAATAATGCAATGTATAGGCTTACATGAGTAGGGTTAAGGGTTTTGTCCTGCGTAACCCGTTCGAAGAAGCCGGTTAGGTGTTTGATGTAGTTCATGAGAATTAGGAATTAAAAAATTATGAATTACGAATTATGAATTACGAATTGGAGGGTTCTCGATACTTTCGCCTTTAGCGAAAACTCGAACTGACGGAGGGAATAGATTTCTGTGTTATGCGAGGCAATTAGTCTGCGCTCAGTTTGACAAGTTATTTGAACAATGTTGGCGTCGCGGTGACTTTGTTGGTAGATAGGAGTTTTTCAATGTCGGCATTGTTGTAGTAGAGGATGCCGCCGATTTTGGTGTAGGATAGGGTTTTGTTGATGCGTAGGGTTTGGAGAGTTCCCGGTGAGATGTTTAACAGTTTACGGACCTCTTTGGATTTGAGCCACTGTTTTGACGGTTGGGTGTTTGCTTTGAGAAGTTCTTTGATGTCATTGAGTAGTAGGTGACGGAATTCGTTTAAATCTTCTCGTGTAATAACTTCGATTGCCATAACGTATATTTTAGATTGTTATGGGACAAAATTGTATGGTTTAGTTGGTTTTATATCACAATTGCATCACAAGTTGTGATGGTTTTTTTGTGATGAGGAACTAAGACTCTGAGTTACTATGTTTCAGAGGTAAAGAAGTTTTCCGCTTTTTTGGGAATGGCAGTGAGCGTGAAAATTATAAAGGAAATGAGTCTTTTAGTTGTTGGATAAAGAATGTAGGTGGCATTTCGAGACGTTTGTTGAAGGCTTTGGTGAAGTTTTGAGTGGAACCAAAACCGGCTTCATCCGCAAGGGCTTTGTTAGTGTAATTGCGGAACTTGTTCTCTGTTTTCAGTTTATCAACTATGTAGTCTATTTTTAAGTCACTGATGTATTCTATAGTTTTTTTGCCACGGTATTTTAAAATTACTTTGGACGCATATTTGGGATTTGTTTTAAGATAACCGGACAGTTTAATTAAAGTCATATCTTTTTCGAGATATTTTTTATTCTTTTCAAATTTTTCCAGGTTTTGAAGAATAGTTTTAACTAGTTCAGGATTGATTTCGAAACCATTATCATTGTTGTTTTCGGTTAGTTGTTTTAATGGTATTTCCTTTTTACTCATTAACTCTTCAAACTTTAACTTGTAACGCTTTTTGTTTCGTTTGTGTCTCCAAACTAAAAAGATGACTATTCCTGTTAGTGCTGATATGACTGTATAGTGCACACGGTAACCGGTAATCATTTGTTGTTTGATTTGATTTTTATCCAGTAATAGTTTTTTAGTGTCGTATTCCTTGAAAATTCTTTTGGACAAATACTTGTAATTGTTATTGAGAATACTGTCGACTTTTAGTAAACGGTCTATGTAGTGTAATTGTAACTGTTGATTGTTACTTTTTTTGTAGTAATCAATTAGGAGTTCATAAGCATGTCGTAAATCAGTTTTGGTATAATTGTATTTTTGTAGTGCCGTATCAATTTTTTTAAAATAGGGTATGGCTTGTTCTTTTTGGTTTAGTCTCCAATAACTCATTCCAATATAAAAGTTGGCCAACGTTTCATTAGCAAAGTCTTTGCGTGTTTGCATTTGAGGAATACATTTTTTTAACTCAGCAATGGCTCTCCTGTAATTACCATTGCCATAATCGTTGATGGCCTCTGAGTGATTGAAATAGGCTATCATTGTTGTGTTTTCAAGTTCTATACAACTTAGTAAGCCTATTTTGTTGTAATAGGATGATTTATTGTACTTCCCAATTTTATTGTAACAAAGCCCTAGTGAGTGGAGGGTATTTAGATAAGCAATATCACTCTCTTCATCGAAATAGATTAGACATTCTTGAAAGAGTGAAATTGCTTCGTCATAAAAGCCTAAATAGTATTTAGTATGTGCTATAGAATATTTTACCTTATAAAATGCTTTCTTATTTTTTGTTTGTGAAATATAACCATCTGCCAGTAAATAGTTATCAAGTGCTTGGTTGTGTTTTTTTTGACTGTAATAAACTATTCCCTTTGTTAGATATGCTTGGCCAATAGTTTCAGCATCTTTGGTTTTCTTGGCTGCCGTTATTAAACTATCGACATAATTCAATCTTTTTTTTTCATACTCCAAAAAGATTATTGCTCTGTAAGCTTTTGTGAGTTGTATCCAGTTTTTTTCTGATTTAGATTTTGCTATCCATAGTCTTGCAATTTGCTTTGATTTAACGCTGTCAGATTGATTAATGCTTTCTTCGAAATAGCTGTAGTTTTTAGCCTCTAACTCTCGCATTGATTTTTGTGCCACTATACTTTCACAAATCAAAATCAGAAAGATTAGGTTTCTTATTTTATTGTTTAAGAATAGGTTATATATAATCATTTTTGAATAGGTTGTTTAGTTAAAAATTGTAGCTAAATTATTAAAAAACAACTATGCTAAGCAGTTAAAAATGTATTTAAAACAATACAATTAATGATTTTTTGCAATGTTTTGATTTTTTGTGTTTTACTGATTTAAGGACCTGTGAAATTCGTGAATGGCATACTTTTAATTCGTGAATGGTTTATTTGTTGGCTTGTGCACCCTTTCGCAAGCCTTTAGTTTTGCTCTGAATTCAAAGGGATTTGCCTACTGTAAATCCAACCTAACGTTCAGATTACCCCGGGCGAAATGAACTGATGTAACAACAATCAGTACCATTTAAAACATTAACCATTTATGAAACCTTATTATTTATGTATTTTATTTATTACCCTCTTCATATCATGTAGTGACAGCAATGATATTACTGATGGCACTATCAGCAATCAAAGAATTATAAGTGCTATTGATGATTCATCTGAAGCCATTAATTATGCTAATCCACATGATTACGCCGGTCAAATTCATCAAGAATTATTAACAACCTATTACAATGCTGATGTTTTACCTTTTACTTTGTCCGGTATAATTACAACGGCAACTACTGTTGCTAATGCAAACGATTCCTTTTTGAGTTTGACTAAAAACACACCTTACCACTTTGGATATGTCGACAGAGTAACTTATATTGTTTCACAGCCTGTTGGATTTCAGGATGCCATCATAAACGAATCAATACAAGATAGTGATGCACGATCCAGTTTTAAAACCTTTGTGACTGAATTATTGCATGCTTGTGAAGAAGAGGACAATTTTAGCGTGCTTTATGATTCAATAGTGGCTTATGAGGAAGCCGTTTACAAGGATACCGGTTTAACGGATCATGACAAACAAACTATACTCATAACAACCTCTATTACCAGACATGGTGTATATGCCAGGAAAAAGAAGCCCAAAAAAGACAAAGATCCTGAGTGGCAATATATGGTTGGGAATATTTTTGCGGCATTGGATGGAGCGGATGATAGTGTTGAGGATGCCATTATGAGAGGATTGGTTACCGGGATTGTGGAGAACACAAAGTGAGTTTGAAAATGATTTGATCAAAGGTTCTGAGGTATTAATTTACTGAGCTTATTTTGGTTGTAACCAAGAGTAATCTTAGTTTTAGTTTACTTTCAGAATACTACTTATACCACTAAACTGCATAAATGGCTGCTTTAATCAAGTAGCCATTTATTTTTCATCGCCCTGTTCGATTCGTTTGATTAGGTTTTCTTTTAGTGTATCGAGAAAATGTGTTTTTTCTATAGTTTTACGGCTTTTGATTTCCAAAAATGTTCGGTTGAATTGTCCTAGTTCGATATTGAAAAATGACTGGATAGCGGTTACGGTTTCATTAAGACTACAGTTGCCATTATTGAATGTTCCTGTTGCATGCAGTGCATATACTAGTTCTACTAATGATGCTTTGGAGGATGACCAAGTTAAATTTTTAGCAGTATGAGTCGGATTTTTAATAGTCTTCAATTTAGAGTTGAGGTATTCTTCTATTGTTTCATAGGCAATGATTTGCGCTACTTTGTAGTCGTGTGAAGTGGCAAAATTGAAATCTGATTGAAAATAAAAGCTGTCTAAAGTTAGTTTGATATCGTGCTTTCCTCTCAGGAAGTATTTTTTATCAAGCGAATTGTTCCCGGATTTATAATACTTGTAGAATTCGATATTTTCTTTATGGAATTTTTTCAGTTTATGTAAGTATGCTTCATAATGTTTTTTGGCACTTTTAGCAGCGCCAATTGGTTTAGTGATCTCTATGTTATAAATTTCATTGAAAAAAATCAGTTTTGCTGCGAATTGTGGTTTTATCATTTTAAAGAACTCAATTTCTTCTGATTTGTTTTCGAAGGATAAATCATAAAATTTGGTTTTCAGTTTTTCTATTGTTTTTATAGTAGCTTTAACACTCCATTCGGATTGCTTTATGATGCAATTGTTTTCGGTTTTAATATTGAGTAGTTGTTGTTCGAGTTCCGCCATCAATGATGCAGCAAATGACTTCATAGCTGGTTGGGTTAGGGTTTGAGCAAATCTAAGTTTACCATAAGTGGCTACCAAGAGTAGCATTGTTTCATTCACGAATTGAATAGTTGTATTCCCGAATATTATAGTTTAGTTATTCACTATATGTCAATTTTACACTAAAGTTTAAAAGTAAAATTAGTTCTATAATTTAATGGTTTTGATATGGTTGCGGTTATACCAATGTTGGTTTTATATGTTCTTCTAATTTATTTATTCTGCAGAGAGATTAAAAAAGATTTCAAATATTATCTTGAGCAAGATAGGTTAGCAGATGAACATGTTTTGAGAGAGATTGAGCGCTTTTTAAAAGAGAAAACTACTGAATAGACATCAACTCATTTTGAATGTTAATGCGGGCTTGTTTTTCGTATTTGTTGATGAAATGCTCAGTCTTGTAGATGCTGTCCATTTGTAGAAAATGTTGTAGTGCTTTTTTTCGTCCGGAATTATAGAGAAAGTCGGGGTAGAGTGTATATTCCTCTCGAATGTTATCGGCATATGCCTGATAGATTTCCGGGTTTTGGCCCAGGATTGCTAAATCCGCATCTGTTAACCAATTGGTATCCGCATCTTCAGAAAATTGGTGGTTTTTTGTGGCCATAATGAGTTGAGCACATTTGGCTATTTTTTCTCCCGGATACTTAATTTCTGATAGTCTTTGCATAGCTAATTTAGCACTGTCTTCCTCATTTGAATTGCTTGAAGCTTTGTAAATGATGTCGTGGTAGAAAACGGAAAAAAGAACTGTATCCCAATCTTCGATTTTATCTTTAACCTCTTTCAGTTCGGTTACTACAGCCTCGATATGCTCAATATTGTGATAAAACCTTTTGGGTTCGGAATATTTAGTAAATATTTCCAGCCACATATTGTTGGCTAATTCGTGATCGGCAGAATATTGTTTGACGAGATGTAAAAAGATATCCGTGAGCATGATAGTATTATGCGTACTTTGTTAATTGTAGTAGGGTACTACAAACTCTAAAAACCATTGTGGTAATTTATCGGTTTTAATTTCCATAGCATTTTTATAAAGCTCGGCAATTAAGATGGGTTTTTTTCCAGAATTGTCAAAAAGATAGGCTCTGTAGCATAGTGGGAGTAATAAATGTACATTGTCTAAAGTTTTATAGTATCGTTCTCTTATTTTTTTTTCCGGTACATTGTGTCCTCCAAGTTCAACTCTGTTTGCTACACGAGATATGTTTACTTCCGGTTTATCAATGCAAACAAAATATAAATATGGTTGGTATCCTAGCTTGCACATTTCTTTAATCTCATCAATTTTTGCCGGATAACTCATAACCGTTTCAAAACAAAAAGACTTGTTTTGTTTGATAAGCAAATGTCTGATGAAAGAAGCTATGAAAGAACCTTCATAGCTATGAGAGTCATGAGAATTATCGACAATACAATTCTCTTTTATATAAATATCTATCTTGTGACCGTCTTGAGAGGCTTTTTGGAATAATGATTGTGAGTCAGGGTATGACTTGAACTCTTCTAAGTCTGCTTGTACCGCTGAAAGACCAATAGATTTTAAATCAATTAAAGAAGCATCGAGTAATTTTTTTTCAAGCAAGTCGGCATTTACAAAGTATCCCGCTTTTTCATGGTATTCATTTTGAAATTCTTCAAATAAAGTACTTTTACCTGAACCGTTTGGACCGGCAAAAATTCGAACTCTTTTACTTGCCATGTAACACCATTCCCTTAACTAAGACTACTTGGGCATCTTTCTTTTCTACTTCTCCAATGGCTTTTTTTGTACCATCGGGCAGTTCTTCATAAATAATTCCATCTTCAATATAGGTAATGGTTAAATCTAGGGCTTTAGAACGACGTACAGCATTACGGCCACTTATATTTGCTGCTCTGACGAGGGATTTTGTTTGACTATAATCTTGTCTGAATATCTTTTTAACACTCATAGCGACTTGGTTTAATGGTATAACAAAGGTAATGAAAAACTCAATGTATTTCAACTAGTAGATTTTTTGCATTTTCTTCCCTAGTTTAATCATGAGCATACTATATTTATTATTCAAATATTGTGCCCTAAAGAGCTTTTTATGCTCGAAATATGATTTAATTATGAGAAATAAACTTTTTAATTTGTTTATTTTACAACAACAATTTGTCAATCAAAATTTTAATTTCACCAAAATTTGTTTTGTGTGACTTTGATAGAGAAAAATCTTTGATCAATTCTTAAGAGTTTGTATTGAAATTTTGAAGTATCTTTTTTGTAATGTGAATTCATAAGTGTAGTTCTTTGGTTTTTTTGAAAAGATCTTTTAGATGGTTTACAGACATATCTATCAATGGTTCAAACATAAAGGCATTTATGTGGATATTTTCCGGTGTCATGAGATTTACCTGAGCGAGAATTGAAATGGCATTACTTTCAGGGTATTTTGTTTTATATGCTTGAAAAAGATGGTTTGTTTGATTTGATGTAATTGTTGTTATATCTACTTCAGGGAGTTTTCCAATTAAGTATTCCTCTGCTTTGAGTCTAATAGCTATCGCGAGGGTAATTTTATTTTCCAGATTGATTTCATTTAGGTTAGGTTCATTAAAAACTTCATCTGCTGTATTATACAAATATTCTATTAGGTTTTCATGCCCGAAATCAATAGATTTTCCGGTTAATTTGACTAATCTTGATTGAAATACGTCAAAAATATCTTGAACCGTTAAGGAAGTTGAATCAATCTTTAGATGCATTGATTTTGTTAAAGTCCCATAATCATAGCAATCTATAGACTCAGTGTACTCGATAATATTCCTTACAAAAGGAATAAGACTAATGAAAAATCGCGACTTTTTATAATTTTTGACAAAATATCCAAAAATCTCATTTCGGTATTGTCCAGTATGAAGTGTTATCTCTTTGTTTTCGGATTTAGAAGCCATATAAACTACAGGTCTGGGTAAATCCATCCTTGATGCTATAGTGCGATAAAAATCAAAGTTGTGTGTGAGAATGATTAACCTGAAATCGTTTGATAGATGTAAATCTCTTATGTACTCAATTATTGCAAATTTGTTTTTGTAATCAAAGGAATCCGCTATATCATCAAAG
This sequence comes from Flavobacterium cheonhonense, assembly GCF_035671315.1. Classification (NCBI taxonomy): domain Bacteria; kingdom Pseudomonadati; phylum Bacteroidota; class Flavobacteriia; order Flavobacteriales; family Flavobacteriaceae; genus Flavobacterium; species Flavobacterium cheonhonense. The sequence goes on along the minus strand of NZ_JAXAVY010000008.1, from coordinate 53,031 downwards.
ACTATTAAATGCTTTTCCGAACTATTTTTTCGTGATTCGATTTCAAATAAAAACTGCAGAATGAAAAATGCCCGTTGCTCTCCTTTGCTTAAAATTTTAAGTAGGTTTTCTTTTTTTTGACGTATCGGGCTTTCGTTTTTTTCGATATAATCAAATTCTAAATTTGCTGTTTCCTGCTTGAGTAGGATGTCCTGCTGGTTCACTAAAACTACTTCAAAAGGAACGTAAAAACGATCGTTAAAAGTTTTTATGATTTTTATCCAAAGAGAAATTTCCTTTTTAGCTTCGGCTATTATTTTCTCCAGTTTGACTTTTTTATCTTCATAGTGTTTTGCCAAATCAAGGGATTCCGTTTTGATTTCCGAAAGATAATTTTTCCAAACTTTTTTTTGAAAACCGTTATAGTTACTTAATTCTACCAAAAGAGTATTGTCTTTTTCAACTGCTCTTTTGAATACTCTTAACTCGGCATTAGCTCCGATTGCTTTATCAAATTTTTCAAATGCCTGTACCAATTTTGCATTGGTTAAAATTTTATTCAACTCTTCCTGTACGATTTGTTTCAAAACAGTCGCATCGGTTATTTCAGTTCCATCTTCTAACACAAATTTATGTCCAGCCTCAAAAAATGAATTGTCTTCAATGGATTTTATAATTTCATTTGCCTGCGCTGTGCCAAAAGGATTGTCGGACTGCTTGAAGAATTTTGATTTAGACAAAAGTGTTGTATAGTCGGTCACATATTGATTTAAAAGAGATTGATTTTTATCTAAAAACTTTTTAACGTTATCTTTTTTATCAAATATATCATTGTATTTGAAATTATATTTGATTGTAGTATCTGATAAATCTTTAGAATTATCCAATAGCACTTCAAAAAAGGTATCTTTTGATTGGTCAGCAAAAGTGCTTACAATTTCTTCTTCGCAATCGGTACTTTGCGAGACAGCTTTTAACTTTTTTATAAATTCTCTTTTTCTTTCCTCCAGTTCAAAGTAAATTACGTCATACTTCTCTTTTAGTTCCTGGCTTGCCAAAAATCTACTTATTTTATGTGCCGCATCAAAACCGTTGTCTTCGGCGTTAACTACTAAAATATTTTCGGGCGAAATTGGAGAACCATCGGACTGGATTTCGAATTTTGGTAATTTATGGGGATAAACCCTATCACAAGGCATATCATTTGGGTTACTTTTTGCAACCAAATCAAAGACTCTTGCGAATGAAGTTTTCATAGTTCCGTTAGGAGCATAAATCATAAACGTATTTGAGCTTAATGCCTCAAAGTTAAATTCATGGGTTAACTTACCAATGCCGAAACAATTTTCCCAGTTAATTTCTATTTTATCCATTTTTGTGCGTTTTTTTATGCTAATTTATCGGTTAAATGAATGTGTATTTGATTAATATTGAATACCTTAAAAAGGTGATTTGTTGTCCTAATTTAATTATAAAAGTTACATCTTGAATTGCCTGATTTATGCAATTTAGGAATTTTTGTTTTACTTGAGAAGAGTAATGTTTGTTTGTTGATTTTAACGATTAGTTTTGCTTTTTGTCGATAAATTCTCACCTAGATTTTAATATCTTTTACTTTAGTTTGAACATATCTAACATTTACAGCCAATAACTTCTAATAGTATAAGCTAGTTGTAATACAATATCTGGTTCGAAATTGTTGATTTTTGTATTTTTTTATCTCTATCTGTAACTTTGTTTTCCTAATCATGATTAGATTAGCTGCTATTTATATCTCAAAAGGCGAATTACCACATATATTCGGAAAGAATCACGAGGGACAAACCATTAATTTAGGGGGGAAGTTTCAATATGTATTTGAAGAAACTGAACATAAAGTATTTGTTAAAAGCAGGCAAATTAATGCGCAATTTATTGATGGGTTTTGGCAAAATAATATTTGCCTTTTGTCTGCAATAGTAGGAGAAAACGGGGTTGGTAAATCAACAATATTAGATCTTTTCAGAACGTCTTTGTCTGCATGTACTTTTGTCTATGAGGATTTAGAAACTAATAATTTTTCAATTTTTTTTAATGCTGATTTAAGTGATGTTCTTTATTATTCGCCTCATTTCAATATTCATCAAGTTGGTAATGAGAATGAAAACTTTAGGGATTTATCTAAATACTCATTAATGATTGATGATACTGAACTTGAAAGCTTTGATTTGTCAACTTTACTTCAATTACACGATTCAGAAAATTTAAAAAGATGGATAAAGTTTATAGAATCCAATAATGCTATTGATTTATTAAAAGATATTTCATTACCAATCTTTGATAAGATTCATATTAAAATAAATTTTTTCAGGATTGATGAACACCAAATCTCATATCGTTTTCGCCCTTTTTTCAACAGATTTATTGAAATGATAGATGCTGAAAACACCAGAAGACAGCAGCAGGAATTAAATAGATTGAAATTAACTAAGATTGAAGACATAAGGAATAGCAGGGCAACTCATAAAATACGATTAGAGTTAGAAGTACTTAAACGAATTATAGTAAAAGTTCAAAATATACTCGAAAGTACCGGTAATAAATACCTTGAAGAAGGTTTTTTGAATGATAATTATACTATTGAGAGTCCAGAATTTTTAGCTCACAAAAACACGCGAGATGCTTTTTACTGGTTTCTTGATAATGCTTATGTTCAGTTGACTAAAAGAAGCAAAAAAGTCTTTTTACCGGTTGATGAGATCAAGAATTTAATTGAAACTATAATATTGCATTTGCCTGAAAGCAAAGAAATAGAAAATTGGACTGAATTCAGTGTTGGATTTTCTGAAGCCTTAAGCATATTAAAATCTTATGAAGAATTCATACTTGCTTTTAAAAATGATTTTGCTTTTGACAGGAAGGTTTTACTGAAATTTAAACCTTATGTTAATTTGAGTTCAGGAGAAAAAGGGCTGTATGATTTATTTTCTGTTTTTAATGATTTTAAGTTTAGGATAGAAAATGACATCCATACCGATTATACAATTTTTAATAAGCGTCAAAATGTTAGTTCTAATTTTTTGATTCTTCTTGATGAAGGAGATTTGGGCTTTCACCCTGAATGGAAGAAAAAATATATAAATGTAATACAGCAGGTTTTTACACAAATTTTTCCCGATAAAAACATACAAATTATTATTACCACACATGATCCTTTAACACTCTCTGATTTTCCACGGAATAATATAACCTTTCTTAAAAAAGAAGGCGATAGAGCCTATTTGCATGACAATTTAACAATCAAGTCGTTTGGAGCTAATGTATCAGATTTATTTAAGGACTCTTTTTTTATAAAAGATGGTCTTATAGGAGATTTTGCAAAAAAGAAAATTGAAGAGGTTATTGTTAAGATGAATAGTTATCTTTTATTAAAGCAAGCCAACAAAGTACTAGAAATATCGGATGTTGAAATTGATAGTATGAAAAGGTTAATTGACATTATTGATGAACCGATAATTCAACAAAAATTGATTGAAATGTATAATACTTTATTTGATAGGAATTATTCAATTGATGATGAAATCAGCAGGGTAGAGGCTCGTTTAAAAGAATTAAGAAATTTAAAAAATATAAGAAATGATTAGTATTCGCGAGTGCATTTCACCGAGTAAGTTGAAAGCGGTGAGAATAGAGCATCTTAATTTTGTGTCTGCAGAGGTTGAGAAAAGAATTGTTTTTTATGAAAATTTATTTTCTCTCCTTCAAGATTTGCAACTTTATAGAAGAACTCGATTAATAACTATAAAAAATAGGATAGCATCATTTGACAGATTTATTCATCCTAGTCAAATTATACCTTTTAGCCGATTGATATTTTCAAATCCAAATGATTTTAACAAAACAAAATTGAACAATCTTAAGAGTTTAGCAAGGTTAAAAATCCCGGCACAAAATATACCATTGGTGCTTCAAAAGTTAAATTTACTAAAGAGAAGGTATAAATCTATTATTGATTTAGACTTGGCTAGCAGGAGTTCAGTAGCACAAGCATATTATAATCAAGTCAAAATTGAATTTACGCCAATAGCATTTTTACTTGAAAAAATATTTGATTATGAAGAATGGTTTTTAAAAAGGGATTCCGATGATGTTTGGGGACCTTATCAGCTAACTAATGCTCTAGGTTTAAAAGTATGTTGCTATTGTAACCGTCAATATACTTTTACCTTGTCAAAGGGAGCCAATAAAATTACCCGACCAGAATTAGATCATTTTTTGCCTAAAGTGATAAATCCTTTACTTGCACTTTCTTTTTTTAATCTGATACCATCATGTACCATTTGTAATAGAGATTGTAAGGGGAAACAACCTTTTAGTTATGATGATTATTTATCTCCCTATGAAAAAAACGCAAAACATGAATTTATTAAATATGATTATTTCCCTAAATCTTATCTAGGTTCTATTGGAGAGACTGATGAAATCAAAGTATTTATAAAGACTTCCGGTGTGAATTCAGATCCATTAATTGATACTAAAATAAAAGGAAATATTAGAGTTTTTGAATATGATGCCATTATTAATGAACACAAAGATTTAGTACAAGAAATAATTAGAAAAAGACATATTTCTAATGACAGTTATATAGAGACACTTCAAAAAACATTTCCAGGAGCTCATTTGACCCTTGAAGAGGCTTATAGATTGGCATACGGAAATTTTTACAAAGAAGAAGAGTTTGGTAGAAGACCTATGGCCAAACTTACTAAAGATATCGCTATTGGTGTTGGGTCATTAAAAAAACATACTAAATGATAAATTTCAGAGTAATAGGCATAAGACCTCTCAAAGGATGTAACAAAGATTATCTAAAACTTTTAAAAGCTGATGAGTTGTATAAGTTTTATAAAGAATATACTATTGATCATGATGATACAATAGTATTTAATCCTGTCGCTCCTTTAGATCTTTATCAAACTGACACCACCAACAAAAATCAAATTGAAATAAATATCTCGGCTATATCGGGCAAGAATGGATCAGGTAAAAGTACTATTGTTGAATTGTTGTTCCTTGCCATCAACAATCTGTCTGAACAGAAGAATACTAAAAATGTTAAAGCAGATTTAGAGCATGTAAAATATATCCGTGTTGAATTTTATTTCAAAACAGATTTTTACTATAAAATAAGGATTTATGATGGGACTATTTCTATTTATAAATATCGAAAAACAACCAATAAGGAAGAATATAAAATCAATAAGAAGGAAGACACTAAGTTTAAGCTTTCTAATTTCTTTTACACAATAGCCATCAATTATTCGCATTATGCTTACAATACGAGAGATAGCGGTACTTGGCTTAATGGATTGTTTCATAAGAATGATGCCTATCAAACACCATTAGTTTTAAATCCAATGCGAACCGAAGGTAATTTTGATATTAATGTTGAAAATTTTTTAGTAAAAGCAAGATTACTTTCCAATTTACTTAAACCAACCAATAAAGTTGATTTTAAAAAACTCACAGAAAATTTGACAGCTACTCAATTAAGAATAGAAATCAATCAATCAAAAATCGACAAGGTACTTTATGAAGAAAGAATTCGAGAAAAAAGGATAGGAAATGTGTTGAAAGATGAGATCGAAAAAGTGAGATTAAAAGATTTGAGTATTAACCGGCTAATAATTTTTAAGAAATTAAATAGATTTTACAAATTCAGTTATTTAGACAGGGACCTAAATGATTATGCCATTGTTTATGATTATCTTTTATACAAATTAGTCAATATATGTTTGACTTATGTTGATTATGAAAAGTATTTCGATAAAACTAGCAGGAATTTTAATGAAGTTTTGTTGGATGATTTCTTTGAGCATTTGTTAGTTCATGATACAAGCCATATTACTTATAAATTAAAGCAAACTTTAAATTATCTTCAATTTAAAAAAGATTATCTTGAATTAAAAGAGCAGACAGTGTCCATAGAAAATATGTCTACTAAAATAGAAGATTTGCGAAAAAAAAATAAGAGAAAAAGAGATATTAAGAGAATTGAATTATTACCACCCCCTGTTTTTAACATAGATATCTTGTTAGAATCAGATAAGATAGATGGAATCATAGAGTTTAAGATGTTAAGTTCCGGTGAAAAGCAAATGATTTACTCTGTGAGTTCAATCCTTTATCATTTATCCTATCTTGATTCCGTTAAAAATACTAGGACTAAAACAGCTTATAAATATATAAATATTGTATTAGAAGAGATTGAACTCTATTTTCATCCGGAAATGCAACGGACTTTTATTGATACTATACTTGAGGGAATTGCTGACATGGAGTTTGAAAATATATCCGGGATTAATTTCTGTTTTGTTAGCCATTCTCCGTTTATTTTATCTGATATACCTCAAGAGAACATTATGTTTTTGTCAGGTGAAGATAATATTGCAGAACAAATCAATAATATTGAATATACCTTTGGGGCCAATATTCATGATTTATTAAAAAATGGTTTTTTTATGAAAAAGGGCTCTATTGGTGCTTTTGCTGAGAAAAAAATAAAGGAAACTATTAAATGGTTGAATGAGATGCTTGACTTGAAGGAGAAAGACAAACTGATTTTTGATGAATCAAAACATCAATTCCATAAGAAAATAATTGATATTATTGATGAGCCTATCATAAAGACTAAGCTTCTAGAAATGTATGCTACCCTCTTTGAAATAAAACGAGAAGACAGAATAAAAGAACAAATCGAGAGGCTTGGTAAGGAAATAGGTTATGAAGTTGTACTGAATAAGAAAGAAGCAACCTAATCTTTTTTCTTCAATTGAAGATGTATAGATTTAGAACAATAGAAAACCTTTTGGGTGCTCATCAAGAGCTTGAGAAACAAGAAATATACTTTGCTCCATCGGATGTTTTAAATGATCCTATGGAAGGACTGCTTGATGTTTTTTGGAAGGGAGACTCTATTGTTTGGGAAAATTTATTGCGTCATTATTTAATTTGCCTTGAAAGAGTCTTTTTTATTTACAGTTTTTCGGGTGAGACACACCGGTTAACTACTGAAGATATTCCAATTTTTAAAAATCGATTTCAATTTCCAACTAAGGAGTATAAGGCTGTTTATGGGGAAATCGAAAATTATTTCTTTGGGTTTGACTATATCAAGCAGTTCTCCATTGACCTAGCCGGAAGAAATTCAGAAATAAGAAGGGATGAATTATTAATTTATTTAAAAACCGTACATGCTTTTGCCATAGAGGCTATAACGAGGGTTTATCATAAACACGGTTTAATTCAAATGCATTCAAAGGATAACGGAATAGAAGCATTAATAAAATTCACCAGCAACAAAACCTCCTTAGCCAAATTAGTTGCTGATGCCGAGGGATCTTTCCCGATGTTTAAAAAAATAAGCAGTAAATTTTTCTCAGCTGCGATGAAGACAGTAAAAGAAATTGATTTTGTAAAACTTTATTATGAGCATGAGTTGTCTAAAAATAAGTTTTTTGTTTTGTATAATTTCTCGGAGTTGTATATTAATAAAATTGAGGAGTTGGTTTATCCCAAGTGGTATACTGCCTGTTTTATGTCAGACTGTAATAACTCGTCTGTATGGGGACACTACGGGGATAAACATCAAGGAGTTTGTTTGAAGTTTAAAACTTACTTTAAAGAAGATAAACAGCACATTGATTTAAAACGTGTTTACGGATATGGTGAAGGTCCAATAATAGATATGGTACCTCATAAGTTTCGTCAAATAAGTTATCAAAATAAGCATGTTGCCATAAATTTTTTTAAATCGATTGGGAAATATCCGGTATGGTTATTAAGGATGATGTGGTATACTGATGCGAATGGTAACATGAGTGCTGTAGCAGATTCTATTGCCAATGATGCCTCGGTGAAAAAAGGTTGGATGGATTACCATTGGGCCAATTTTTATACCAGTGTTACCACTAAACTTACTGACTGGGAGTATGAGAATGAATACCGATTGATTCTTACTGATATTTTTCATGAATATGATACAATTGAAAGGCGTAAGGCAAAATATGATTTTAATGATTTGGAAGGAATTATCTTTGGTATCAAGACTTCGGTTGAAAATAAAGCTAAAATTGTAAAAATTATTGAAGCTAAATGTAAAGAAAGTGGTCGTAAGGACTTTCAATTTTATCAGGCTTATTATTCGAGAGAAACAGGAAAAATTGAACATGAGTTATTACGTTTACTTAAGCCTCAATAGTTGTGTTGTTAATAATTTAATTGTAAAAATGTTATGTCATTTTCTCAAAAAATAAAGGAAGAAATTTTAGTATTGTCGGCACGTCACTGCTGTGTATGCCATAAATCAAAAGGTGTAAAATTAGAAGTTCATCACATTATACCCAAACAGCAAGGTGGACTCGACATAATTGAAAATGCTATTTGCCTTTGTTTTGATTGCCATGCCGATGCAGGTCATTATTTTGCAGGTCATCCAAAGGGTATTAAATTCTCACCAAACGAACTACTCAAACATAAAGAAGCTTGGTTTAAGATTGTTAGAGAACATAAAATATTACCTGCTATTAAAAGCATTACAGGAAATATCTCAAAACTCAACTACAAGTTAAAAATGCAGCAAAAAGTTTTTAAGGAGTTAATTGATCATGAATTTGTTCGCAAACAAGAGCTTGGCTATTTTATTTATAATACCTCTCACATGTTTATCTCTTTAAAAGTTATTATTCGTTCGGTAGATGATGTCATGTATCCGAGGTTTTATCCCGAAGATTATACCGGTATTACCGGGTGGTTTAAGGTAATGATTTATAATACCTATCATAATGGAATTGAGTTATGGTTAGACCCTGGACAGGGTAGAAAGGCAATTATTGATAAAAATGGTTATTGGGAATTACTGGAAGATAGATTTGATGCCAGATTACAGAGTTCTGAATATGTTGGGTTAGATACAAAAATGATTGGTCAGATTCCTTATAATAACATTATAGCCATAGAAGCTCGAGGTGATGAATATGCATCAGAGCCACATATATACTGCAAGTTTGCTAATGATGGTCAACCTTATGAAAATATTTATTATAAATCGTTTGGATCCCCCGAAAATTATATCCCTGACATGGAGCTTGATGTTGAAAAAATGACAGTTTTTGGTTAGTTAAATAATTTGTGCAACCATCTGATTACCCTTTTTTTCGTAATCTTTTATCTACTAGGGCCAAATATTTCATACCACTTTGGTCAAGAATATTTTCAGGTTTTTCAATCTTTGGCGCTGCGTGAACACCATTTAAAAAACCAGGTGTAGCAGCGGCAATCCCAAGAATTTATTTTCGACAGTTAACATGGATATCCCCGAACTTAAAAGACCGCAGACTGTTCCGTAAAAAATATTACCCATTTGGTTTTTATTCATTTTTGCAGAGAGTTAGCCAGTTTTATTTGAACCTTGTTAATAGTTTTTTATGTTACACTAAATAAATTTTACTTTTGCTACATTAACTTTTTAACATTATATTGTTTATGACTATTCCTAACTCTGGAAATCATTCATTGACGATTCTTTTGGAAATACATTAAAGCACAGAACTGTCTAAAATGCTTTGTAACACCACAAGAAATAATATACTCCTTTCAACAGCATTTCGTGCTGCAGCGGGTGATTTCTTTCAGTATTTCTTATTTTTCATATGTAGTGTATAGATTACTCACACAAATACCACAAACACCTCTTCCAATTTGGGCAGCACGGGTACGCGCTTCATTTTCGTTTAAGCAAGTTATAATTCTCACAGCATCATCACTATTACGATTTAATTTATTACATATGCTATTTTGAGTTGCAGTACATCCGGTAGGAATAAATCTGCCTTTAAATATGTGTGTTTCATCGGTATCCTTGTACTTATAGAAAGAAAAAGCTTCTTCATTTATTGTTCTTTGTACTGCCATAATTTTTTTATTAAGTAAGTTAAGTTCTATTTGTCTGCTACCCGTTTACTTGAAAAGTAAAACAATGAAGTATCAATGCCAAGACCAAATCCAAACCAATACCGACCATTGTAAATCCATTTTTGCGCTGTATCAGAAAATCCGATATCAGCACCAATAGGAAGAAAAGCGATATTGATTTTATCATAAACAGTTAGCATTGCTCCGGCACTAAGGCTTAGGTAGACCTGATTAGTGGTTGCATCACCAGTTATAAATCCGTTTGTGTTTGAGGCCTTGAGAGTTTCGACAGACGGTCCTACAAGACCAACTGCGCCCCAGCGGAATCTGGTTTTTTTACCTGTATAATAATACTTATCTCGAGTCCAAAAATATCCCATAGTCAGACAAATATTATCAATGTCTGCGCTTGATTCAGAAGGTAAATTATTAACACGTCCGCGAACTTTGAAAGGTACAGTCATTAGTCCAATTCCAAATTCACGTTGCTTAATAACCTCTGGGCTATTAGGATAAGCTAATTCAGCGAAAACTAAAATCCGGTCTTTACCTCCTTTTATAGTTCTTGCAACATCATCAGCTGCGCCGTCTTTTATTTCAGCATTAACAATTGTTTTTTTATCAACTAGCCCACCTGCCGGGACATCACCTTTGAAATTAAAATAATAAACTCCATTTTTGACTTCAACCGAATGAATGAATCTATTGGTAATTTTATAGTAAATATCCAAATCGACGATCGTATCGAGTTTCATTATTACAGCCTTTATCGGTTCTTTTTTTGCAGCTGCCTTCTTTGCTTCAGAAACACGGGTTGCTTCTGCTTCGAGGGCTTCTTTAAGTGATGACGTAATGACTTGTTTCTCAGCTTCTTTAAGAACCTGAGAATATGAATTGATACCAAGTAATAATAAGAGGAGTATTGTTTTTTTCATAATAAAAAAGTTTAAAAGATAAACTAAGCGATGAATTTTCAATGCAAATGAAATTAAGAAAAAGTCCCAACAACAGTATTTCCCCATCGTTAAAATGCGAAAATATCTGTTAAATTACAATTTTTAACTTTCAAGATGCGAAATATTCGATTGTTGGGGTTTAGAGATTTCTTTTGACTTATTGCTCAAACTAGAGGGAGTTTTAATATAAATAGGGCCTCTCACATCCTTACTTTTTCTTGTTTTTTCAACTATTGTTATGACGACAGTATTTTGTGGTACTATTTATAGATTCTGTGAACTTTGATACCAATAATATTGGTAATACCCATAAATGTTATATCTTACTATTGCATCGCCGTAAATAATTGAAATTGAATATCAATGTACTTAACTTGATTTTGTTACTATATGCAAATAAAGAGTTTTTAGATATACAATTTAGGGACTTGTGCTGTAGTGGGGAAAGAAGAACATTACAGTACATAAGTGGCTAAAGCCCATGGTAAAACCAAACTAAAGGATTGACTACGACGAATTGCATTTCGTGCGGTAGCGGAGGGGGCTTATTTTGGTGTTAAAGTTGATAATTTTTGACTACAATAATACTAGTACAAACAACTTTTTAATAAGTTCAAATCGATAATTTTTGGATGCTTATTTACACTATAAATTTTCTTACCGTCCGTAAGTATAAATGCAATTCTGATCTCTCGTTCTCTAGAGTATGTTTCACATTTCATAAACATATTTTCCGGATTATATACTTTATTCATTACATCTATTTTGTTCTCATTTGTAAACTCAAATGGTTTTTTTATGTAAGTGACAGGTTTACATATTACCTCAAATCTCAAACTATTTAGCTGATTAAGACTGAATTTTGTTTGTTTTATGTCGTCTAGAGTAATTGCTTTTCTTAAAATGTAAACTATTGTCTCACAAAAATCATTTAGATTTTTGATTATGTAGAAAGAGTTATACTCCGTCCAAAATTCATTTACTGAATTTAAAGTGGCTGAAAAAATATATACATTCGGAGCACTAATATTCAATGATTTTTCAAAGGTCAATTTGCCTCTATAAGTGCCATTACCAAAACCTGTTCCTAGAGCTTCACCACGTTCAAATACAATCGGACCGTTGATTGCTTCAGCCCCCAGTATGCCTTCGTTTGAATCAGTAATTGAAAAGCTCGGATCCAAATCGCGATAGTACTCCAGGGTTCCTAACTGCAATGTATTGCATCCTTTGGTGATGTTGAATTTTTCTTCGCAATATTTAAATATGGTATTCATCTTGACTAATTGTTTTCTTTTTGCTGATAGCATAACGCGGATGAGCACCGATTAGACTATTTCAAATAATTATGTGCTATTTTTATGATAAAGGTTTTTCGTGAAGAAAGCAGTACAGCTAGAGAAAATCCATCAATAGCGAAAAATCACTGCTAGCTGTAGCACTTTACAATCCAGTTATAATATTTTCCTTGTCAATAGACAATCCAAATTTGTTTGTTAAAACATCAAATAAATCATTCAAATTATAAACTGTTCGCCATTCCTCTTTGATTGCATGAGTATGTATTGAACTTGGATTTTCACTATAAACTAAATTGACTTTTTGAACCATTTTCCCAATATGTTCTGTCACGGAATCAATATTATTTTTGTCAAATATAATATATCCAAACTCTGCAATTTCTAATTTTGATAAATCATTTCCAATTATAAAAGCAATTCGCTTAGCTACAATATTGCCAAAAAACTCTTTTTTAAATCCGATTCTATCTAAATGAATTTTTTCAATTTCAATTTCTCGTAAATATTTTTGGCTTTCTTTTCCAATTTCTTTGTTGAGAAGATTTCTAAACGTAAAAATTCCATTTTCTTCTTTTATTATTTCTACAGGAATCCAATTCCATCCTTCGGTTTTAACTTCGTAAAAATTGTTGATTTTAAGCATATAGTTGTTTCTTTGGGTATTGTAGACAACAATTAGATATTCGTTATTCGATACAAATTATCAACCTCTTATTTGGTTCTATAACCGCTACTGTACTGTAATTTTGTAAACTCAAATATATTAAGATTTCTATTATAAACATTTATTGCGGATTTTATTTCTTACGATTCCTCCAACTTTAATTATGAAAGATAGTATTTCAATATTCCTTTAATTTGATACCAAGGTAAGCTCCAATTATGATAGCCGGAATTACAATTACTTTTTCATACCATCCCATAGATTTGATTTTTAAAAAACTCAATTTATTGAGTTGTTTTTTCAAATTGTATGCAATTGGGAGTATTTGTTATGCTAAAAAGGAGTTTTAAATTTGCGCTTTAGGATGATATAATTAGGGTTGTGAAACCACACCATAGGATGTTGAAGGCTATTAATATGCATAATAGGCAAATTGCATATAAACACCACACGAAAGATTGACTATGTCGAATTGCATTTCGAGCGATAGTGGTAGAGGTTTAAAGCCGTTACGTTATCATTCTAGTGCTCTTTAATAATTCGGGTGGCGATATTACCGGTAGGATAACTTGTTGTAATACCGTATCGTTCCATAGCATGAACAGCATCCCTCTCATAGTAGAGAAGCTTATTGCCAAGAGTGTAGATACGAATACACCGCTGAAGACAGGTTTGTTATCAACAATATTATAATGGTCTTTCAAATCGTCAATTCGAAATAGGAAATCTATTTCGTAATTCCCTCCTTGATTTATAGTTTTACCCTCTATTTCACCACTCATATCCAGGAATAACCGAATTTTCACCACTTCCCTTTGAAGATTGTGCATCATGTTGTGCGCCATCTGAAAATTATATGAGGGATTTTTTGCTAACTTGTTTTTTAAGATAACATTATGCTGCTTCACCCACTTTATTTGCAAAAGGTGAATTTTTTCCGGGATGACGTTATTTGCCATTATTAAATAGCTTTTTTGGAGTTTTCCTTAGTTTTAGCTACTAAAGATTGCTCAAATTCTAATGATTCCGGAATCACATTGTCATTTAACATTACTTTGAAATAGATGTATTCCTTTTGAGGTTCGATGTGGATGATATCAATTCCCAAAGCTATTTCGATTTTTGCGATCGTCTTGGTAGTGAAGGTATGTGTACCGGTAAGCCATTTGCTAATTTCAGAAGGTTTTTTGTCTAACAGTCTGGCTAAGTCAGCAGGCTTTAATCCTCTTTCCTCGAGTAGTTCGTGAATTTTGTTGGCAATAGCCAGATTTTTTTCCACTACTTTGTCTATTTGAGGATTTTGGTTTTTTTGTAACCAATCGGAGATAATGTTGTTTTGATTGTTTTTCATAGTTAAAAGTGAATCATCAAGTCGGTTTGAAACACAATATCGGTAAGTGTCTCATTCCAAAGAATATCTTTTTCAATAAATGCTTGATTCAGGGCTTTTGAAATTTGATTTGCCAATTTAAAATGTTTACTGACATTGGGGCAATCTTGTGCTTTTTGAGTGGTTTTTATATCTCCATTAAAAAGGAACACGACGTTGCTGTTTGCTCGTAAACAATACAATCGTAATGCATTTGCTTTTTTCTTTCCATTTTCAATGTAAGAAGGGTTCCTGTTTTCGGCAGGAGGCAATGCTGAAGTATCTGCATTTTTTCCTTCGGGTCTGAATAAATTGGTTTGTGCGCCATATTTTTTTCCTATAACCTCTAACCACTTTACTATATGGTAAAGTTTTTCCTTGTTAGTATGTTTATGTTGGGCTATGAAATCTTCAAATAATGAATGTTCATCATTTTCTACTACAACAGAGTAATATGACACTTTATCATATGCTCCTATGTGTTTTATATGTGCAAAAGTATTCACTTATAAGTTAACTACCAAATTTTTTTTTCACTTTTAAGTTAACATTAGTATTTTAACTTAAGGTGGCAGAGGTTACAATATTAGTTTAATTTATGTTTATTTACTTACAATGCCGAAAATTTTATTAACTAAGTTGTTAGTAGATTGAATGAAATTGTATTTTTTAAAGATTTAATGTAACTCACTTTTTTATAAGAAAGAGGTAAGGATAGAGCGATATGGAGCAATTTTCTAAGGGCTTAGTATTTTGTTGGGCACGGATTGCAAATCCGCACCATCGGGGTAAAAGTGTAATAGTATCCATAATTAGGTAAATAGCTTACTAACACCACACGAAAGGATTGACTCCGTCGAATTACATTTCGTGAGGAAGCGAGGCCATAGAAGTGCATGAGTGTTTAGAAATGGCTAATATGCTTAAAATACCACATGAAAGGATTGACTCAGTCGAATTGCATTTCGTGGGGTAGTGGGGGGAGGGGAAGAATATGCAAAATGCTTACTAACACCACACGAAAGGATTCGTGCGGTAGCGGGGGATTCCTCCAGCTGTCAATATGAAAGATACCGTTTCAAAATTCTTTTAATTTGATACCAAGGTAAACTCCAATTATGATAGCCGGAATTGCAATTACTATTTCATACCATTCCATAGATTTGATTTTAAAAAGGCTCAACTCAATGTATTGAATAGTATTTTAAAGTTGTATGCAATTTAGTAGTAATCGTTATGCTAAAAAGGAGTTTTAAATTTGCGCTTTGGAATGATAAAATAGGTTCGTAAACACACATCATACGGTGTAGAAGTGTTTAAATATGCAGAATAGGCAAATTGCTTACTAAAACCACACGAAAGGATTCGTGCGGCAGCGGGGGTAGAAGTGCATTAGTACTAAGAAATAGTAATGTTGCTTGATAATACCACACGAAAGGATTGACTGCGTCGAATTGCATTTCGTGCGGTAGCGGGGGGCAGCGGGGGAGGGGATGAATATGTAAAATGCTTACTAATACCACACGAAAGGATTCGTGCGGTAGCGGGGCAGTTAAATAGATTGCTAATAACACACGAAAGGATTCGTTCGGCAGAAGGTTAAGCTAGCGAACTGTTAACTAATTATGGAGATAATGTTATTACTTGAGAAATGGAGTAGAAGACAAGAAATTATGACAAATACTAGAAATCGCTGTCACAATATCATTATTGAAAAATCGAGGGTAAATTCCCTTTAAAATTTTATTATATTAAAAAATAGCTTATATTTGCAGGGTAAATTCTTCCAAAATGAAAAAAAATGATATTGATACACTGCTAAAATCTATCTTTGATGAAGAGTTAAATTTTAATATTAAAGAGGTTTTTGAAACTAAGCTACTTGAATATAGCATTAGTAAAACTAAAGCCTTGAAATTACTGAACATAGATAAAGATGTTTTTGAAGAGATTATTAATGGTTCTGCAAAACAACCAAATTTGATTCATGTCGTTAAAATTGCTGAATTTTTAAATGTGAATATTGATGAGTTTATAAGAGTAGTTTTAAAAAATCAAAATTCTGAAAATGTTGGCTCGATTGAAAGCGCAAGGAAAGCAACTTTCCTCCTAAAGAATTTCGACGTTAAAATGCTGACGAAACTTGGTTTTTTTGACCGTGATGACGCTGTTGATACTTTAGTTGAAAAAGTATTATCTTTTTTTGGTTATTCATCAATACAAGAATATGAGGAGCAACTTGATCAGCCATTGTATAGTCGTGTGAAACGAAATTTTTCTGATAAGATGAAAGATTTCTGGATAAAGTCAGCATATCAAACTTTCAAAGTAATCGATAATCCTAATCGTTACGATCGAGAAAGATTGAAAGATTTGATTGTGAAAATTAAGCCTTATTCACAAGATGTAAATAATGGTTTGGTTACTGTTTGCAAAGCGTTGTATAACGTTGGTGTTACTGTGATTTTTCAAAGCTATCTATCTACAACACAAGTCCGTGGAGCAACTTTTGTCATAAACGGAAAGCCTTGCATTGTGATAACCGATTTCAATAAGATGTATTCTACATTGTGGTTTACTTTGTTGCATGAGCTTCATCATGTCTTATTTGATTTTGAATTAATAGAAACTAATAGTTTTCATTTGACAGGAGATGATGATCTATTTTTAATTGAAGACAAAGCAGATTCCTTCGGGAGAGAATTTTTCTTCTCCGAGGATAAGTTTCATTTCATTAAAACCTATATTAATAACCCATATATGGTCGCGAAATTTGCCAAGGAGAATGAAATTCACTCTTCGATGGTTTATTCTTTTTTTACCTGGTATCAGAAAAAACTATATGGGAAAAATTATCATGCAGCATTTAAGGAATTTTATCCGGAGTATAGCGAGGCAATAAAAAAGTTAAACCCCATAACTTGGAATGAGCAAAGTATTGTACAGGCAAGTGAAAAAATTAAATCAATCTTAGAAATTAAATAAAAATGGATAATAATAAGGAAATTAAAAAGGATCAACAGCTATCTCAAGCTGACATTGAAAGAATGGAGCTTTTACAAAGAGCTAATGAAAAAGCAGGCCGTCAGTTGTCAATCAATCCTGATACAGGAAATCTAGAAGAAATTGATGAATTACGACAACTTGTTGGAAAGCAGTTTGATAATCCTGAAGAAAAGTATAATCTATACTATAATGGCATAAGAAGATTGTTGATGAGCTTTTTACCAAAAGGAAAAGAGTTTAAAGAAGTTCGTGATATAATTTATGATGAAAAAAATATCTTCTTAAATCTTGGTAAGAGAAAATCCGATAATAATGGCATTCGAAAATCTGATGGACGTATGACTTTTCAGCCTGTCATGAACGAGATACTTGATATTATTGTTGAATGGGTTGGAAATTCACAAAATCCCTTTGTTTTGTATAAGTCATTTTATGATTTAAATGAGAAACATGGATATGGACATGAAGAATATGATAAGTCAACAGCAGAAGTCGCAAAAGCAATGATGAAGTTGAATGATAAGTAGTTGATATAATTGTGAATTTTCAATTACACACAATGTTTTTTCAATAATCTACCTGAAACTACTGTTTATAGTATTTCTAAAAGGGTATATCGACATTGTCGTCGTAGCACTTGTATTCAATTTTCTTATCAATATACTCAATAAGTAAATTTGTATCTTGTATTAATTCCATTATCTCATTTTCTGTAATGACCGTGGAGTTATTGTATTCATCAAGACCGCTCTTGTGAATGAAATTATGTCGTTTTTGAATACTTTTAGCGATTGAATTAACCTTCACAAATTTGTTTAACTCAAAGTTGAAAATATTGAATATACTAATAATTTTAGCAATATTGTGATACAATAAATTATTCAAATCATTTCTAACTCTGTTCTTCAAGCCGCAATGTTTTGAGTAGATTTCGCTCAATGTGAATTGCTCTTTTTTGTAAGGTTCATAATTACTAACAAATTTTTCTAAAGTTTCATTTGAATCTAATGTTACAGCTAACAAAATTTCATTTAAATAAGTTTCTAAAGATGTTATAACACCTGAATAAATTAATCTATTCAATGTCTGTTTGACAATATATTCTGTAGTTTTTATGTTTAGTAATTCTTCTAACCTTTTTATTTGTAAGTAATAGTATTTTTTCGAGTCGGATGGAGTTGTATCAGCATAATAATCTATTAGTTCAGGTTCAATTGTGTCCGAATACTCCAGATTTCCAAAAATATTTTCCTTTTTGAATGAGATTTCTACAACATTTTGGTCAATTTTAATAGTGTAATCAAATGAAGTATTACAATAAATACAATACAAATTACAATCATTAAAAAAAGGAAGATTTTCAATTGAGTAATTCGTGTCAAGCTCTGTTGTAAATTCTTCATGACACTCTAAACAAGTCATGTTTATGCAAATGTTTCTTCCACGCTGATTTTCAATATCAAATTTACTCATATTTTTTTTGGGGTTTGAGGTATGATCGCAAAAGTTTCGGTGCTTACAAACCATATCTTAGCCAGCGAACTGTAGACAGTTCGCGAAGGTAAATGTTTTCCTGTAGAAATAAGTAAGACTCGAGAAAAACCATCTATAGTTTAAAACCGCTGTTAGCTGCATTAACTTACAAATCTTTCTAATAATCATAATCTTCTAATTTTCTAAGAAGATAATCTTCTATCAGCAATATTTCTTCTACATTTTCAACTAACTTTCTGATGTAAGATAATCTGAATTCTGTATTTCTTTTAGAAGTCCACTGTTGACTTATTATTTTTCCATTTTCTTTTTCTTCTGAGTAGTCAAGTTTTGACTCTCTACAGACAATTAAAATGTCATTATCAAATTCAATCGGATCGTCCCAAACACCATGAATGAATAAATTTCTGGTTTTTCTAACATTTGAAATTTTTTGAATGAGCTTTTTCACAGTTTCAGCTTCAAAGTCTTTCAAGCTGTTAATGCTTTTCAACATTTCAATATTCTGATACAATGTGTTTCTCTCGAAAAGTGTATTTGCAAGTACAAAATCTGAAGTGATATGTTTTCCTAGTATATCGAGTAATTTTGATTCCATTTTGGCAAAGAGTGTAGATAGTAATCCTAAATAGAAATATACTTCTTTCTTTCGCTCGTCTGTATTTTTATATTTATGTGTCATTTTATTTTAGCTAACTGGTTAATATACCCAAACATACTAGTTTATTCTTTTTTCTACTTTTCCAAATGTCATTATAATATATATTCTTTTTAAACTCTTTGAGTTTTATACCAAGGTAACCCCAATGAGTATTACAGGAATTGCGATTAGAATTTCATACCATTTCATAAGAATAAAGGTATAAAAAAAAGACGCTCGTAAGCATCTTTTAATGTGGTATAAATGGTAAAAAATTAAATTACTTTTAGAATAGTTATTCTTTATCCAAATCAAATTCAAATTCAAAAAGTTGCTTAGGATTAACATTTAATCCTTTTGCAAGTTGAAGTACTGATGATAATTGGATGTTAATTTCTCCTTTTTCTATTTTGCTGATATTACTGAAGTCCACGTCACATCTTTGTGCTAATTGTCTATAGCTCAAATCTCGCTCTGTTCTGAGTTTCTCAAGGTGCTTTCCGAATGCAACTTGAAATGCTGTTTTAGTTTGTTTTTTTGCCATTAGTTAATACTTGAAGGCAATTTCAAAACATTTGTAAAAAATAATGTAGGTAAAGTACACCACAATTGAAAATATTTTCTTATATTCGCATTGAATTATTAAATTTGCGATTCTTCATATAGTAATATTGAAGCATTCGCTTTGAATCTCGTTCCAAAAACTGGTAATTTTTAGCACGCGAGATGATAAGTGCCAATGCTCACGCTCCTAGGGCGTGGGCTCACTTATTCGTGTGCGGGTATACCAGTACCTTGGAGCGTTTAAGCTGAGTTCCGCGCCTTTTTTTTGTGCAAAGCGATAAAAAGAGTATTAAGACTAAAACGGGTTCTCCGGCTTATTAGATTCATCATTATTTTAAGGATAAGGGAAGAGGGAAAAGGGATTAGATTCGCTCCGTTCGCCATTTGGCTCGGGTAGTTTTTCCGGCTTCGACTTACACTATTTATTTTTTTAAGCAACTACTTATACAGCCTGCGTGTGAGTTTAGTTGAGTTTATTGAGTTGGGTTATTTGCTATACTCAGCGCAGGTTTATTTACACGTTCTTTTTCTTTTGGCTTGACCCAAAAGAAACAAAAGGTCAAGGCTCTGAATCTTCAGCGGTCAAATTGATTCTCGCATTCTAAATGAAAATAACTCGGCGTTGCCTCAAACAGATTTTCATTTTAAGAATACTTCGAATATTTGACACTCGCTTCCAGATTCTAAGGCCGTAACAACGCAGAGTTATTAACCACAAAACATAAATGCCTATGGTATAAACAACATGACTACACTAATTGTCCCCTCGATCCTTCGACTCCGCTCAGGACAGGCTTGCTCGGGGTTACAATGCACAAACAAACAAACAAAAAAAGACTTCCTACCTCGTCGCCAAACTAGAATAGGAAGCCGAAGCTTAAACAAACTATTGTTCAATTTAAACCAAACCAAAATTATGAATAAGATTTCATATGTGAAAGGGCGGAGGTACCTTGTACTGTGCTGCCTTTGTTTACAAATTGCTTATCCAGATGAATTGAGTGAGTCAAAAGGGATAAGGGATAAGGGAAAAGATTTTTCTACTCTATTAATTACAACACAACAAATAATTACCGGAACCATTTCAGATAGTAATGGAGTGTTACCAGGAGTGACAGTTGCTATTAAAGACACAAATATCAATGCAATAACAGATGAAACAGGTAAGTTTTCTATTGCAGCTAAAACTGATGATGTATTGGTTTTTAGTTACATAGGTTATAAAACGCTGGAGGTAACAGTAACCAATAGTAATGTAATTAATGTAACGCTACAAGAAGATGCCACAACTCTCAAAGAAGTGACGGTGAATGCGGGGTATTATACTGTGAAAGACAAAGAGCGGACGGGTAGCATTTCGAAAATTACCTCTAAAGACATAGAGAAACAACCGGTGACTAACGTGTTATCGACCATGCAGGGTAGGATGGCCGGTGTTAGTATAACGCAAACCAGCGGTGTTCCCGGTGGTGGTTTTGACCTAAAGATTAGGGGACAGAACAGTTTGCGGGCGGAAGGAAATAGCCCGTTGTATTTGATAGATGGCGTGCCTTATTCGTCGGAATCGGTAGGGAATTCTCGAACCACCAGTGTGATGCCTACCCTGGCCAATCCGCTGAACAGTATTAATCCGCTGGATATAGAAAGTATAGAGGTATTGAAAGATGCCGATGCCACTGCCATTTATGGCTCTCGTGGTGCTAATGGGGTGGTGCTGATTACCACCAAAAAAGGCAAGCAAGGCAAGACGCGTTATACCATGAGTGTATCGCAGGGTGTGGCCAATGCTACCCAATTTATGAAGCTTTTGAATACTGAGCAATACCTTGCCATGCGGAATGAGGCGTTTGCCAATGATGGATTTGCGCCATCCTTTATGGATTTTGACGTGAATGGTACTTGGGACCCTAACCGTTATACCGATTGGCAAAAAGAATTAGTTGGCGGTACCGCCACTTACAAAGATGCCAATGCCAGTGTGAGTGGTGGTAGTGCCCAAACGCAGTTTATGGTTAGTGGGACGTTTCACGATGAGACCACGGTGTTCCCGGGTGATTTTGGGTATAAAAGAGGCGTGCTGCGCAGTAATTTGAACCATGCCAGTGAGAACCAAAAGTTTCGATTATCCCTATCGACTGCCTACACGGTGCAGGATAACGACCAACCGGCCGTAGACCTGTCTCGTACCGCGATGTTGTTGGCTCCTAATGCTCCGGCGCTTTATAATGATGACGGTAGTTTGAATTGGGAAGGTAGCACTTGGGAAAATCCACTGGCGGCGTTGGCCGGTAAATACCGGACTAAAACCTATGATGTTATAGCCAATGGAACGATAGGTTATGTGCTGCTTCCCGGAGTGGAACTCAAGTCGGCCTTTGGGATTACCGATACCAAGCATGATGAAACCCGCACAACACCCTCGACAATATACGACCCTGTGTATGGTGCCGGACCTGAATTTTCGAGTTTGATAGTAAATACTGTAAATCGCCGTTCGTGGATAGCCGAACCACAGCTGAGTTGGGCGCAACAATGGCGCTACGGTAAAACTGAATTATTGGCAGGAGGGACTTTCCAACAACAGAAAGGCACCCGACTGGTGCAGCAGGGGAATGGGTTTGTGAGCAACAGCCTTATTTATAATTTGGCTTCTGCGTTTAGCGTAAATACTTTACAGGATCAACAGACCGATTACAAGTACCAAGCTTTTTTTGGGAGGTTTAACTATTCCTATCAAGACAAGTATATCTTGAATTTGACCGGTCGTAGGGATGGCAGTAGTAGGTTTGGGCCTGGCAATCAGTTTGCGACTTTTGGAGCCGTGGGAGCCGCTTGGCTGTTTGGCGAGGAGATGTTTATTAAAGACAAAAGTATCCTAAGCTTTGGTAAGTTGCGTGGTAGTTATGGGACTACCGGTAATGACTTGATAGGCGATTACCAGTTTTTGGATACCTTTTTGTCGTCGGGTGTTAGTTATAATGGCGTGATAGTTTTGGAGCCTACGCGGTTGAACAATCCGAATTTTGGTTGGGAGACTAATAAAAAGCTGGAATTGGCTTTAGAGGCCGGTTTTTTTAAAGACCGCATTTTCTTGACGTTGGGTTGGTATAATAATCGTTCGTCGAGCCAATTGGTTGGGATTCCGATGCCGGCAACTACGGGATTTCCTTCGTTGCAAGGGAATCTTAATGCCACAGTACAAAACCGTGGTACTGAAATCACCCTTAGGACTGTGAATTTTCAAAATGGGAATTTTAGTTGGACCACGAATTTTAATATTTCCTTTTCGAAAAACAAATTGTTATCGTTTCCGGATTTAGCTACTTCTACCTACCGCAATCAGTTTGTGATAGGAGAGGCTTTGAATATCCAAAAGGTGTATCGCTATACCGGTTTAGACCCTCAGACGGGTGTTTTTACGTTTGAGGACATGAATGGAGATGGGGTACTATCGGGATTGGACCGACAAGTTGTGAAAGATTTTAACCCTAGTTTTTTTGGTGGATTGAGCAACCAGTTTACTTATGGACGCTGGGCCCTTGATGTGATGTTTCAATTTGTGAAGCAAGACAACTATACTGCGGCAGCTATGACCGGAGTGCCTGGCACCATGGGTAACCAGCCTACGGCTGTATTGCAGCACTGGCAAGCACCGGGTGATACCGCAGGTTTTCAGGTTTACACGGCCGGGTATAACGGCGATGCGGTGGATGCTTACTTCAATTATTATGAAAGCGATGCGTTGATTGGTGATGCCTCGTTTGTGCGCTTAAAGAATGTTGCCTTAACTTATAAAGTTCCTGAGCGATGGCTATTTGGTGCCAGTTGCAAGGTTACCTTGGAGGGACAGAACTTGTTGACGTTTACCTCCTATGAGGGTCGAGACCCCGAATTTACTACTTATGGATACTTGCCACCCTTGAAGGTGTTTACGGCAGGATTGCAGTTTAGCTTTTAACTTAAAACGATTTGATTATGAAAAACCTTAATTATACAATTGTAATGCGGTCACTACTGCTTATGGTAGTAGTTGCCATGACTTTTGGTTGTGATTCCTTTGTGGATGTTGGACTTCCGAATTCACAACTTAGCTCCGGTACTGTTTTTGAAGAGCGCGCCACGGCTAACGCTGCCATGACTAATATTTACGCTAAATTACGAGATAACGGGTTGCTTTCGGGCAATGCCTCGGGTATGAGTGTTGCTTTAGGTGTTTATGCCGATGAATTGGATTACTACGGCATTAGCACCGGTGAGACACAGTTTTTATACACCAATACAGTGTTGCCAACGAATGGTGTGGTGACGGAATGGTGGAGTAGAAGCTATAACCAAATTTACGCTGCCAATACGGTTTATGAAGGTGTAAATAACTCCACTAAACTGGCTCAAACCGATAAAGACCAGTTGATGGGTGAGGCTTTGTTTGTTAGAGCGTTGGTGCATTTTAGCTTAACGAATTTGTTTGGAGCAGTACCTTATATCACTACTACTAATTATGAACAAAATCAAATAGTTAATAAAATTACAACACAGGAAGTATATGACCGTTGTATAGCCGATTTAACAGCGGCGCAGGCGTTGTTACCGGATTATGATTTTAGTGGCAGCAGGGTGCGTCCTAATAAGTGGGTGGCTACTGCTTTACTGGCCAGAGTTTACCTTTACCATGGCAATTATGCTGAAGCTGCAAATGAAGCCTCGGCAGTATTGAATGAAACCGGAACCTATTCCTTGGTGACTGATTTTGACAGTGCCTTTTTGAAAGACAGTCCGAGTACCTTGTGGCAGCTTATTCCTCAAAATAATGGTGCCAGCACAGGTGAGGGTGCTAATTTTATTTTTAACTACGGACCACCTCCTTTTGTGGCGTTAAGTAGTGCTTTAGTAACTGCTTTTGAGCCGGGTGATTTGCGCAGGGTTCATTGGGTGAGGGCTATTAGCAATGGCAGTGATACGTGGTACCATGCCTACAAATATAAGCAGCAAAGTTTTGCGGGAAGTAGCTCGGAATACTCTATAGTTTTGCGTTTGTCGGAACTGTATTTGATTCGGGCCGAAGCACGGGCCAAGCAAGGTTTTTTGAGCGGAGCGCAGGATGATTTGAATGTGATTCGCAACTTGGCCGGTTTGCCTGATACCACCGCTTCAAGCCAGGAAGAACTTCTTAGCGCCATTTTACAGGAGCGTCGGGTTGAATTCTTTACCGAGAGTGGCCACCGCTTTTTAGACCTGAAACGCACGGGTCAAGTTACTACTGTGCTTGATGTTGTAAAACCCGGCTGGGATGTTCATGAAGCCTTGTTCCCGTTGCCGCAAAATGAGTTGTTGCTTAATTCCAATTTAGAACCCCAAAACGCAGGCTACTAATGAAAAAGTTACTTTTAATACTATTGGCGGCCTGCCCGGTATGGGCACAGGTTGCAAAGAAACAGTTGACAGAGGCAGATTACTCTTTGTGGCATACCTTGGAGCAAGAGCAGTTATCGGAGGATGGTAACTGGGTGAGTTATAGCTTTACTTATGCAAGTGGTAAGGACACCTTGTTTGTAAAACATACCCAAAAAGCCAAGGCTTACACTTTTGCCGGTGGAACTGATGGACGCTTTGCCGCCAACAACCACTTTGTATATCGTGACGGTAATGGAGCAGTGGTAGTGGTTAACCTTAAGACCGGTACATCAATTAAGCACCCAAACATTGGCAATTATAAACTTGCGTTGCATACTGGTTTGTTAGTAATGCATGAGAACTTTGGTACAGCAGCCGGCGATTTATTGGTAGTAACCATGGGTGGGAAGGTACTGAAAAGGATTCCAAGAACTACATTGTTTTTGGTGAGTCCGGTGGGTGACCAAGTAGTGTGTGATTATGATGGGCAATTATTATTGCTGGATCTTAACCATTTAGACCACCCCATACTAATTGAATCTAAGCCGCAACAATACCATTCTGCAGTATGGCAGTCTAATGGCGCTTCGGTGGCTTATTTGACAAATGGTCCTGACGCTTACGTTGGATATTATCAACTTGCGGAAAAGAAGCATTTCATTTTTGATAAAAAGCAGTTTGTAGATTTC
The DNA here is from genome assembly GCF_035671315.1 of Flavobacterium cheonhonense. Classification (NCBI taxonomy): domain Bacteria; kingdom Pseudomonadati; phylum Bacteroidota; class Flavobacteriia; order Flavobacteriales; family Flavobacteriaceae; genus Flavobacterium; species Flavobacterium cheonhonense. The sequence continues at coordinate 27,027 of NZ_JAXAVY010000008.1, read as the reverse complement.
CCTAAAGACGGTGAACTGTATAATGCTTCTGTGACCGAGTTATCCATATCGGATGATGGGCAAAGGGTGTTTTTTGGCGTTAAACCAAAACAGGTAGCTGTGGATAATGGTGGTGTGCAAGTGTGGAATACGGCAGATAAGTTGCCATTTCCCCGAAAATTGGCCATTAATGGTTGGAAAGATAGGGCAAAACTAGCTGTTTGGTTACCACTACAACAACAATTTAGAATGTTGACTACTGTAACTTTCCCCTATCAAGAACTGCTACCCGGACAGCAACTGGCCTTGGTGTATGACCCTATGACACACGAACCCCAATTTGACTATGATGCACCTATTGATTTTTATTTGCAGGATGTTGTTACCGGTTCTCAAAGGTTAGTTTTGGCGAAGCAAAGTCCTGATAGGACCAAAATGGGAGTTTCAACGCAAGGAGACTATATAGCCTATTTTAAAGACAAAGACTGGTGGATTTATGATATCAAGCGAGATACCCACCGGAATCTGACAGGATTACTGGGGCATTCCTTTGTAGACCACTCTTATGACCGTTCGGGAGATGAAAGGGTATGGAGTGTTGCCGGATGGACAGCTAACGATGATGCTGTTTTGGTGTATGATGCGTATGATATTTGGAGCCTAAAGACTGATGGTAGCAGTGCTGTAAGACTCACCAGGGGTAAGGAAGAAGGCATTGTATTTAGACTTGTTCCGCAAAAGGACTATAAAACCATTGGCACACCAACAGACAAGGTAGTAGATTTGACAAAAGGGATAGTGCTCAAGGCGGTAACTCCTGATAAAAGCGGTTATTTTAGCTGGAATTCAAAAAGTGGTGCACAGCCAATAGTTTTTGAACCGAATAGGATTAGTGGTTTTAAAAGAACCAATACCGGTGTTAGTATATTTATTAGGGAGCATTACCATTTATCACCGCAGTTGATAGTAAAACAGCCTAGCGGTAAGTTTAAAGTAATTGGTCAAAGTAATGAGCAGCAAAAATACTATGCTTGGGGATTTTCAAAACGCTTTTCGTATGAGAATTCTAAGGTACAACCGCTTCGCGGTGCTCTTTTTTACCCAGCAGGTTATGATGCTACTAAAAGCTATCCAATGGTGGTGCATATTTACGAGCATTTATCGCAGTATTATAACCAATATGTAAACCCTACACTGCAGAATGAGGATGGATTCAATATTAGTAACCTGACTACGCAGGGATACTTTGTACTGCTGCCCGATATTGCCTATGAAGAGGGAAAGCCGGGTGTGTCGGCGGTGGATTGTGTGACCGCTGCCATAAATGAGGTATTGGCTCATGAATCGGTAGATAAAAAGCGTATTGGCCTGATTGGTCACTCTTTTGGCGGATACGAAACCAGCTTTATCGTAACACAGACAAATTTGTTTGCCGCAGCCATTTCCGGTGCTGGTTTTAATGACTTTATCAGTAGTTATCTGAGTGTAGGATTAAACAATAAAAAGCAGGATACTTGGCGCTACGAATTTAATCAGCTTAGGATGGGTGTACCGCTTTTTGATAATTTTGAACGGTACCTGCAAAATTCTCCAGTTACATTTGCGCCCAAGGTGAACACGCCATTTTTGCTTTGGACAGGTACTGATGATAGCGCTATTGACTACAGACAGAGCCTCGAATTCCATTTGGCCTTGCGCAGGCTTGGAAAGCCTAATATATTGTTGCTTTATGAAGGAGGAGGACACGGTTTGACCAAAGCTGAACATCAAGCTGATATAACTCGACGCATGAGTCAGTGGTGGGACTATTACTTGAAAGGAGCTCCTAAGCCGGATTGGTTTACTCCAGATACTTTTTAAATAACAAAGCAGTTCCCTACGGAACTGCTTTGCTTTTGGTTACTGGTGGTTGCGTCTCAATTCAACCACACAATTACCGCTGGCATCCTTGCCCCAAACTTGAGTGCTGCCAACGGTACATAACTGTAGGCCATCATCAGAACACATGATAGAGGTGTTACACACCGTTCCGAAAGGGTTCGCTTTAAGATACCCTTGGATGTTGATGGCGTCTTTGGCCTCAGTGCTTGTAGTGAACGAGCTAAGAGCGCCAACCAATCCTAAAGCTAGTGCAGCCATAGGAATGAATTTGCTGAATTTTTTCATCGTTAAAATATTTAAAATTATCGGTCTACTCTATTTACAGGTTTTCGACCTTATCCCTGATAATTAGCTAATTATATTTTTGGTGTCTTTTTTTACACTTATCCAAAATCTAAAGTGAAAGTCGTTTATGTATCAGATAACTCATTTTGTAGCTTACTAGGTGATTACCTATGATTCCGTAAAACGTATGGCCATCCACTGCAAAGCGGCTTAGTCGTTTGCCATCAATGTTGTAAACATAGAAGCTTACGATGTAGGAGCGAATTTTTACGTCGTAAACATCTATCAGGCTAGCCTGTTGCCACATTTTTTCATCTTCAAATTTCCCCATCAGTGCAGCGTTAACGAATAGTAGTCCGCGATGTAGGTAGGCGTTTTTATTTACGGTCAAAGGCGGTGCAGCGAGTTTCTTTTCATTGCGGTTTTTATTGAATGCCACCTTGACTTGTGCCTTACTTGTGGTGTCAATGGTGTTGCCGCGATGGATTAAGTTGAGCTTAGCGTCGCAAACAATATATTGATTGCGGTAGTAATACAGGTAGACCAAAAGGTTGGTATTAGGGTCGTAGTTAAGGATGCCATCGGTATCGAAAATGCCGTCAACTTGTTTTTGAAGTAAAGATGGGTTAGTGGTTGTTTTACTTTGCTTTTCATCAAAGCGGGCTAAAACATTCTCAGCATTGGCTTTGTGTGTACGAAATGCAAACGAGGTTGAATCGGTAAATACAGGATTTGAAAACTTACTTTTTACTTGCGGCATTTGGGTGGCATACCATTGCCCTGTTTTACCGCGAAATACCGCCGGGACTGTGCCATCGGAGGCATAGAAATTCTTAGCATAAACTTGCAATTGGAGAGAACGGAATGGCAGGTTTAGATTGTTTAATTTCACTACCAATTCCTTTTTGTTTTTTAGAGAGGTATCGATTTCAGTTAGCAATAATGGGGCAGTAGTGTTACCTAAGTATATTTTTCCTTTAGCAATTCCGGCGAAATAATATGAATTATATCCAAGGTCGATTTCGTGTTGTTTTGAGAATTGTGCCGGTAGTCTTCGGACAAAGTTGTTGCGATGTTGGATGATGTCTTCAGACGTTAAAAAGAGTGCAACTACAAGACCAATAGCAGAGGTGGCAAGGATAGATAAATAGCCAATCACAAATCTGTTGAAGGCGTTAGATAAAATTGCCAAACCCGATAATACCACGAAAACAATATTAAAAATAAGGTGTTGTGTCCAAGTCATTTCTTCTAATATGCCACCACAAGAACATGGGGTGAAAGAACTGAAGTTGAGAATAATTACTATGTAAGCCGTGAACATTGTCATTAAAGCAAAGCTACCATAGAGTCCTAGCAAACGATATTTGTTGGTAAGTAAGAGCAGGACAATAATAAATTCTATCAAAGGAACTGCAACAGCAACCCAATCTGCAAAAGCACTTAAAAGTGGTGACTGACCCAACTGGATTTGGAAATTATGGAAGTCTAGTGCTTTACTTACGGCCGCATAAGTGAAGAGTAGGATGTTGAGTACGACTACTGTTTGTATGATGTTCGATTTAGTAATTTGAAGTTTCATTCTACATTGTTTTTATGTAAAATTCTTAAAAACAATTACTTAGGGATATTCAAAAATGTAGTAATACTATTCCATTTTTGATGGTCTATTGAGTTCACTGGGAGAGTAACGGTATTTCTTTTTGAAAGCTTTATAAAAATTTAGGTATGAGTTGAAACCACACATAAAACAGATTTCTTTTAAGGATAAATCTGTTTTTTCTATCAAGTTGTGTGCTTTTTTAAGACGTTCTTCATTATAAAGCTTATAAATACTTGTGTTGAAAAAGTGTCTGAATCCCTCTTTTAATTTGAATTCATTTGAGCCAAACATTTTGGCTAAAGCTTTGACAGAAGGAAGTGGTTCTTCTAGATTATTAATTATGTAGTTGTAAACGTTTTGAATTATTTCCGAATCTTTTAGGCGTGGAGTAAGTTTGTAGTTTGAATTAAAAGTATCACCTAGAGAATCTTGAAGGACAGTTGTCAATGAAGTTAATATTATTTCATTGTGATTAAGTAGTTTAGAGATTGTAAAGTGAAGCGGGAGTAGCTTTTTATTACCACTTATTAAAACTAATTGAACGGTAGAATGATACTCTTCATTATTTTGAATTTCCTCTTTTATACTTTGCCAAGCATCTGATGACTGTTTAGCAATTATGTCATCAAATATCATTTCATTAAGTTTACCTGGACTGTAACCGAGATTTTTAATGGCTAAAGCATTAAAGCTTTTGATGTTGTAATCTTTGCTCAGAATAAATGCATTTTGAATAACACTTTGATAATTGTAATAGGGGATAATATAGCCTGATTTTGCGGTGGTGTTTTGAAGTGTGAGTCCCAAGATATTGAGTACGCTACTTAGTTCCTCTATTTCATCATTCGACTCTGTTGGTTCTATTCTAAATGCCAAGTTACCAGTAGCTAATTCAAATAGCATCTGGTAAACATTTTTCATCCGTTGATGGTAGGATTGGCTTTGCATACAGAGAGGAATATAATAGCAAAGCTATAGCAGTAGCATTCCCGAATCAAACAATATAGTGTGCGATTCGGGAATTGAATACTATAATTTTTATCAAATTTTCCAGTGTTTGAAAGGTGTAACTAGGAACTTTTTGCTACATTTTGGTGCTGTAGTTTTTGCTTTAAAATAGCCATGTCATCGCTTACCCTTTTATCTACTATTTTAGCATAGTGTTGTGTTGTTCTGAGACTTTTATGTCCTAGCATTTTGCTAACACTTTCAATAGGGACACCATTGGATAATGTCACTGAAGTAGCAAAGGTATGACGTGCCATGTGAAACGTTATTTCTTTTTGAATACCACAGACATCACCAATTTCTTTTAGATAACTGTTCATTTTTTGATTACTCAAGACAGGTAACAATCTATCTTCATTATTACATTTTGGGTGTGTTGCATATTTTTCTATTAACTCTTCAGCAACAGGCAATAAAGGAATTTTAGAGCGAGTATCTGTTTTTTGCCTGTTTTTAAATATCCATTTATTACCATCAATACCTATTCCCAAGTGGTCTTTTCTCAACTGTTGCACATCGATATAAGCTAAACCAGTAAAGCAACAAAAGATAAAAATATCCCTTACCTGCTCAAGGCGTGTATTGGTAATGGTTTTGTTGTAAATTTTATTTATTTCTTCTTCTGTTAAAAACTCTTTATCTACCTCATAGACTTTGCCTTCATATTTACTGAAAGGGTTTTTTTCAATCCAATCATTATTCAGGCAGATATTAATTATTTTACGGAAGTTTCGAACGTATTTGACAGCTGTATTGTTCGCACAGTTTTTAATGCTTCGAAGATAAAATTCAAAGTCAGTTATAAAAGCGAAATCTATTTTGTCAATTCGTATGTCAGTTACCTTATATTTCCAATTCAAGAAGTTTTTTAAGTGGTTTAAAGTGACTTCAAAGCGTTGGAGAGTACCAGGAGCATATTGTTTTCCTAATAGTTCTTTCATTTTATTATTGTGGTCTTGAAATATAGAAACAAGCATTCTGTTTGCTTTGTTTTTGTCTAAAAGGATTGCTTGGAAATTTTCAATTGTAAGATCTTCATTTTTATGGAGTAGTTCAAGTTCTGCCCCTAAGACCTTTGATCTAATCATTTCGAGATAGCTATTAACTGAACGAGCCTCCTCTGATTGTCCTTTCATTTTTGTCATCTCTGGAGACCATTTAGATTTTTCAATAAACTTTTTGGAACTAAATTCTAATCTTTGACCATTAACTGTTAATCGAATGTAGATTGGTAATTTACCATCAGCATTCATTTTAGTGCTTTTGGCATAGAAGTGTAGTGTGATTTTTGTTTTCATGGTGGTGACCTTTTAATTATGATTCAATTTAAATTCCTGAGAAATAACAAACAAGATGTACAGCTTTTGAACATGTAAGTGAACAGGTTAAAAGTACTGTGTTTGTTAGGCTTAAGAAGATTTATCGAGACCCTAGGTCTTGATAATTCTTAGGGTCTCGATTTTGCCTCTTAAGTTTTAAGATTGAATGAATAATTTTGCGGTTGTAGAAAAACAAAAACCCTGAAAATCCTAAGATTTGCAGGGTTTTGAGACTTTTTGTTTTTTTATTTGTGGGGAGAGCAGGATTCGAACCTGCGAAGACTTAGTCAGCGGATTTACAGTCCGCCCTCGTTGGCCGCTTGAGTATCTCCCCAACGCTTATCGCGATTGCAAATATAAAAACTGTTTTGGGCTTCACAAACAAAAAAGCAGATATTTCATCACTCTTTTTTTAAGCCGTTGGTAGTAAATGAAATAAAAAATCTCCCGAAGGAGATTTTTTAAGAATATAGGGGATAATCGGTTCTTATTTTTGTAAAAGTTCCTGAATTTTACGCTTCATTTCGCTCTGCGGTAAATCAATTCCGACTACTTTTCCGGTAGCATCCAGCAAAAAGGTGGTTGGGATTAAAGTAACACCGTATCTTTTTACAATAGGATCATCCATTTCTTTTAAGTTGGAAACTTGTGTCCAAGTTAAACCGTCTTTGGCAATAGCTTCTTTCCAATCTCCGGCATCACCGTCTAATGAAACACTGATGATGTTAAATCCTTTGCTGTGAAATTCATTATACAAGGCTACCACTTTAGGATTTTCTTTGCGACAAGGCATACACCATGAAGCCCAAAAATCAATCAGGGTAACTTTACCCATGCTTTCTTTTAAAGACACCATTTTTCCTTCAGGAGTCGGTGCTTTAAAGTCGGGTGCTATTTGATTTAGTTGGACGGTTGACTGGCTGTCGGCTTTTTTTTTAAAGCATCCAAGTTTTCTTTGATGGCTTTTCCCGGTTTGGTTTTCTTTAAACTTTCGTCAAAAGCATTGTAGATGGTTTCGATTTCTTTCGGAGTAAACTTAGGATTGCTAGCCATCATTTGTAGAATCAAAACACTGATAAATGATTTTGGATGTGTTTTAGGATATCCGAAAGTATAATCGGTAATGTCTTTCTGAATCAAATCGTATTCTGCTCTCAATTTGTTCATAGCCACAGTATCGTTACTCTTTTGAGCATTTTCTATAGCTACTTTATTGCGTTGTTGGAAATCAACGATTTTGCTTTTTAATTTCTTTTGAATTTTTTCTGATTCTTCGTTGAATTTATTGAATTCTTCGTTGTTGTAAGTTCCTGAAATTTTTGACTTTGCTAAACTGTCTTTGTCAAACGCAATTTCAATTTCTCCGCCTTCTAATACTAAAGGTAATTTACCGTTTACTTTATCAACATGGATAAAATGAATTTCAGGTTCTGATGCTTTCCCTTTTATTTCAAACTTTCCGTCTTCAATTTTCACGGTGTCAATAGCCATGAATCCCATGCCCATTGGTCCTTGTTTTTCCAAATAAACTAACCCGGTTTTCATACCTTTAACATTACCGGTTATGATATATTCCCCTTCAGCTAATTTGTTACAAGAAAACAATACAACGGCCGAGGCTACTAGAAGAATTACTTTTTTCATTATTGTTGGTTTAAATTTTAATGACTGCAAATGTATTTAAATTGCAATACTATAGCTTGTTTTTTTTTGATTTTTTACTGATTTATTTTTTGGTGGACGGACATACAAATTGCGTACACGGCACTTGGGTTTGTTTGATACCATTCATTCCTTTTTCGACGTTTATCAGGTTATGGATACCTCTCGACTTTAAAATGGATGCCATAATCACCGAGCGATAACCACCCGCACAGTGCAGGAAGAATTCTTTGTTTCTTGGTACGCTTTGGAAGTTTTCATTGATAGTATCTAAAGGAATATTTACTGCATTTTCCACATGTTCAGCTTCGTATTCACTTGGTTTTCTGGCATCGACAACCAAACTGTCAGAATGCAATCTTTCTGCAAAGGTTTCCGGACTGATAGAAGCTATGCTGTCGGTTTCAAATCCGGCTTGTTCCCATGCTGAGATTCCTCCTTTTAAATAGCCTAAAACATAATCAAAACCAACGCGTGATAAGCGCGTAATGGTTTCTTCTTCTTTGCCTTCAGGGCTAATTAACAACAGTTTTTGATTCACATCTCTCAAAAGCGAACCTACCCAAGGGGCAAAATTTCCTTGTATACCAATGAAAATGGAATTCGGAATGTGCGCTTTTACAAAATCGTTTTCATGACGCACATCTAATACCACCACATCGTCTTGGTTGGCAATGGTTTCGAATTCTTCAGGGGAAAGTGGTACCTTACTTTTTTGCATAACGGTATCAAGACTTTGGTAACCTTTGATGTTCAGCATCACATTTTGTGGAAAATAGGCTGGTGGTGCTCCTAATCCATCAAGCAATTCCTTGATGAACTCTTCTTTGGTCATATCCGCTCTTAAAGCGTAATTGGTTCTTTTTTGATTGCCTAAGGTATCCGTTGTTTCCTTGCTCATGTTTTTTCCGCAAGCACTTCCGGCACCATGACTTGGATAAACAATCAATTCGTCGCTTAACGGCATAATCTTGTTGCGTAATGAATGGTATAAATAAGCCGCCAATTTTTCCTGAGTGAGTTCTTCTGTCAGTGCTTGCGCCAAGTCAGGGCGACCTACATCTCCAATGAATAAAGTATCTCCCGTAATTATACCGTGTTGTTTTCCGCTTTCATCAGTTAACAAATAACAAGTACTTTCTAAAGTATGTCCCGGAGTGTGAATAGCGGTTATAGTGTATAGGCCTACTTTGAAAACTTGGTTGTCTTCGGCTATAATGGCTTCAAACGCCGGATTAGCCGTTGGTCCGTAAACAATTTTTCCACCGCTTTTCTGAGCCAAATCCAAATGCCCGGATACAAAATCGGCATGAAAGTGTGTTTCAAAAATGTATTTAATGGTAGCGTTGTCTTTGGCTGCTCTGTCTAAATAAGGTTGCACTTCACGCAGAGGATCGAAAATAGCGGCTTCTCCGTTACTTTCTATGTAGTAAGCGGCTTGTGCAATGCATCCGGTGTAAATTTGTTCAATTTTCATAAGACAATAATTTGTTACAAAGGTATAAGGTTAGTGCTCAAAAGCGTTGCTTCTTTAGAATACTTTAGGAAAACAGTTCTTTATAAAGAATGATGAAAGCCATGAGTAAGATAAATAATCCGAATATTTTTTTTAATAATTTTTCATTGATAAACTTCTGAAGATAAAGGCCAATGAATATTCCTAAAATGGAAAAAGCACTAAAGCTTAACAGAAACAACCAATCAATTTCAATGTTCTGTAAATCGCCTGAAAAACCGATTAAGGAATTTATAGTAATCACCAAAAGCGAAGTGGCTATGGCTTTTTTGATGGTCAGTCGGGCTAGTTTAGTTAAGGCAGGTACAATTAAAAACCCACCACCGGCTCCAATTAAACCGATTAAAACACCTACGAAGAAAAGTTGAACTATGGTTCCGTATTTATTTGTGATCTCTGGTACAGGATTGTCTTTTTTGCTTTTCAGCATGGCAATGGCAGCCCAAAACATTACTATGGCAAAAAGGACCATAAGGAAAGTAGCTTTGGTCAATTGTAATGAGGCAAAATAAAATACCGGATCCGGAATTTCAGGAACCAAATACTTTCGTGTTAAGTATACACCCAACACAGAAGGTACCGCAAACCGCAAAGCACTTTTGATGTCAACCAATCCTTTGCGAAAATTTTGAATACTGCCAAATGCCGAAGTAGTCCCTACCACAAAAAGGGAATAAGCTGTGGCAATTATCGGATTCAATTGCAGTACATAAACCAGTACAGGGACAGTCAGTATAGAACCACCGCCACCGGTGATGCCTAGGACTATTCCGATACAAAGAGCGCCGAGGTATCCTAAAAATTCAATCATGTTTGTTTGATAATGACTGAGTAAAAATAGTGTTTTTAATTCAAAAGTGTTGCTGTTTTTTGTGTGGTAAATTTCTGTAACATCTTTTTAAAAAGTAAGATTTTATCTTTGAAAAGATTAACTCAGTCATTAAACTAATCATAAAATGTAGATTTTCACTTTTTTACAGTTTTCATATCGATAAATTTGAGCAAAATTTCAGTTAATGTTCAAAAAAATATTGTGCTATCTATTGGTGCTGTCCACATCAATGATAGAAGCTCAGGTGATTATCAACGAATTCGATTCGGATAATCCCAGTACCGATGATAAGGAATTTATCGAATTAAAATCGGCTACACCAAACTTTTCACTTAACGGTTATGTATTGGTGTTTTTTAACGGTACAGGTTCGTTAGCCGATAAGAGTTATTACACCATCAGTTTAAACGGTTTGACTACTGATGTGAATGGTTTGGTTCTTATTGGTAACAATTTAGTTTCTCCTGTGCCTGAACGTATTTTTACCAATAGTTCCATTCAAAATGGTCCAGACGGTGTTGGTTTGTATTTGGGTTCGACATCCGATTTTCCGGCTGGTACAACAGCCACCACGGTTAATTTGATAGATGCTTTAGTGCATTCTAATAACAATACACTAGTACCTTCTTTACAAACTTTGTTAGGGGTTGCTACTCAGGTTAATGAAAATGCCAACGGTTCAGGAACAACGCAATCCATCCAACGCAAATCCGATGGTACTTGGGAAGTAAAAGCACCAACACCTGGTGTAAATAATGATGGTAGCGGTTTTATTTATAATGGCATTACGATTACGGTTAATACCAATCACAAAAACGAAGGCGATAGTTTTTCCATTACATTTACTTCCGATAGTGTTGTTTCGTCGGCGTTGAATTTTACTTTTTCGCTGAACAACAGCGGTTTTAATACAGCTGATTTTACCGGGAATACTTCAGTTTCCATTCCGGCCGGCTCCAATAGTTTTTCTACTACTATTACCCTTACAGATGATACTTTGGATGAAGGTGATGAAGTGCTGAAAATCAAATTCGGCGCTTTGCCTTCAGGTTTTAATCGCCGCAATGACAACATTGAAATCAGAGTAGTAGACAATGATTTTACGACTTTACCATTCGGCACACCATTGAATCCTACCTACGGCAATGTTAGTAGTACTGCACCAGCCGGATATTATGATAGTTTAGAAGGACTATCGGGAGCCGCTTTGAAGCAAGCTTTGCAGAATATTATTGCCAATCCCGCTGTAGTCAGAGCGCACAATTATGGTGACGTAACTGATATTTTAAAAGTAGCCGATCAAAATCCGCTCAACAGCAATCAGGTTTGGTTGATGTATGTGGAAACACCGCGTGCTAAATTGGATTTCCAAACCACTTCCAGTAATGTAGGTTCTTGGAACAGAGAGCATATTTATCCGCAATCTCGTGGCGGTTTTGCCAATGCTACCGATGATATTCCTGATGGCATTAATGTATGGTTGCCTACCAATGCTGATGATATTGCCACCGGTCACGGTGATGCCCATCATATTCGTGCCGAAGACGGTCCGGAAAACACCTCCAGAAGCAATCGCGATTACGGTTTAACCGGATATAACGGTCCTGTTGGTAATCAAGGTTCTTGGAAAGGCGATGTGGCGCGCTCTGTTTTTTACATGGCGGTTCGCTACAATGCGCTCAGTGTTGTTAATGGTGATATTCCGGACACTACAGTGGGACAATTAGGTGATTTAGCTTCGTTGTTAACGTGGAATCATACCGATCCGAGCGACGATTTCGAGATGAATCGCAACAACTATATTTATACCTGGCAATACAACCGCAATCCGTTTATTGATTATCCGAATTTAGCAGATTATATTTGGGGAACCAATGCCGGTCAGCCTTGGTATGCTTCTTTGTCAACCAATGAAAATACTGCTGTTTCCATCAGTATTTATCCAAACCCAACCTCAGAGCGTTTCACCGTTTACGGCATGGATTCAGAAGCCACTTTGTTCTTATTCAACAGCCTTGGGATGAAGGTTTATGAGCAAGAGTTCAGCGGAGAAACAACTTTTGAACCTCAGGTAGCGCCGGGAATTTACTTGATTAATATATCAAAGAATAACCAATCAATTACCAAAAAAATTATTATAAAATAATAAATTTATACCCTACATTTCAAAGCCTGATGTTGATACATCGGGCTTTTTATTTGAAGTAAATGGTAAATGTAGTGCCTTCGTCTATTTCGCTTTTTGTTTCTATTCGGCCACCCATAGCATCGATTTGATTTTTGGAGATGAACAAGCCAATTCCTTTGGCATCCGGATTGTTGTTGAAGGTTTTATACATTCCGAAAAGATTCTCAGCGTTACGCTTTAAATCAATTCCGATACCATTATCAGTAATACTCAAGGCTTTCTTCTCTTCATCAAATTGCAATACAATTAACGGCTTCTTTTTAGGGTTGCTGTAGCGTATTGCATTAGAGATGAAATTGTATAAAATACTTTCTAAATAGGCAGCGTTATAATCAATGTTGATGTGATTAGGAACTAAATTTTGTACATCAGCTTTTTTGTCTCTGATTTGCTTTTCCAATACTGCTACACTTTTTTCAATATAGTCGTGCAGATTTAAACGCTCTATGGTAATATTAAGATTAGTTCTAATGTTGACTACTTCGTTAAGATTTCTCATAGTATCATCTAACGATTTCGATACTTTTTGTAGCAAGTGAACCATTTCTGCTTGTTCTTCTTGACTTTTAATGCCTTCCATTAAGCCGGAAATCAACTCGATATTGCTGGTGTGAGAGCGAAGGTTATGAGAAACGATATAGGAAAAATTAAGCAAGCGTTTGTTTTGTTCCGATACCAATTCAAAGGATTGCTTTAGTTCTTCTTCCGCTCTTTTTTTATCAGTGATGTCTTCAACAATGGCAATATGATTGAGGACTTTATTCGCTTCTTTCCATAAACTGGCTACAATTAAATTAATCCAAACAATTTTTCCGGATTTATGGATATACCGCTTTTCCATACTAAAATCATCTATCAGCCCATTGCGCAATTGCTCCATATTATCCAAATCTTCTTGTAAATCCTCCTCGTGGGTTATGGATTGAAAATCGGTTTTTAACAGTTCTTCCAAAGAGTAACCAACAATTTTGCAATATTCTTTGTTAACGGTTATGAACTTCCCGGTAAGCGTATCAAGTTTGGCTATACCTACGGGAGCCTGATCGAATATAGCCCTAAATTCTGCTTCTCTCTTAATTATTTTTTTAGTTTGAACTTCAATTAACTTTTGGAGTTCGGCCGGTTTTTTTATTAAAGTAGTTACCCATAAACCAATAATAATCGACAATAAAAGGCTTAAGGAAACAGAAGTGTACAATTGTTTAATTACAATGTTTTGATTTCTGGAGATGAGGTACAAATTCCATTCTCCATCCGGAATCGTTACTTTGAGCAAAGGTTTGTGTTTGAATTCCTGTTTCTCTGGTAAAAAGAACTCCTCTTTATAACTTACAGGATTGATTTTAGAGAATTGGAAATAGTATTTGGTGTTATCAATGCTATTAATACCCGACTCTTTGATTAAGGTTTCTAAACGGATAACAACAGCGGAGAAACCCCAAAAACGATTATTCTTATACACCGGTAATCTGCCCACTACACCAATTCCACCTTGCTTTAACTTGAGTGGTCCGGCAAAAAACATCAGTTTTGACTTTATGGATTTTCGGGCTTCAAATCGGTTTTGCGGACTACTTAATATATTGTAATTGATTACGGCTTTGTTTTCTTCGTAAGGATAAACATATTTAATAACGCCATCAGGCACCAGCTGAACTACATCAATCGAAGGATTGTTGTCTAACAACTGCTTGGCTATTTTGTCAAAATGCTCGGGCTTGCCATCGTCGTTAATAGTCATGGCCATGGTAAGCGCAGAAGTATAGCTGCTTTTTAAGACCTGTTCAAAGTTTTGTCGAACAACACCGAGAACATTATTCATTTCCCGGCGCTCATTCTCTTTTACCATTTCGTATCTCATTTTCACCAAGAAACCCAACAGAAGCAGCATCATTAAAAAGCTAATGAAGCCTGTTGTTTTTGGTCTCGTAAAAACCCAATAAGAAACTCTTTTCAATAGTTTTTTGAAATCCATAAAGAAGGGTTAGGGTTAGAGATAGCTAAATATAGGAAAAAAATAGATGTAAGAAATAATTTCTTTCAATTATTTCCCAATGCAGAAATTAGCGAAAATGTTTCCTAACAACTCATCATTCGTTACTTCACCGGTTATTTCACCAAAATAGTATAACGCTTGTTTGATGTCGATGGCCATTAGGTCAGAAGACAGTCCACTATTCAATCCGAAACTAACCTTCTGAATTTCTTCCAAAGCTTTAATCAGCGAATCGTAATGGCGTGAATTAGTAATAATAGTTTCATTGTTGCGTAACGCTCCGGTATTGACAAACGATAAAAGTAAATTTTTAAGTTCGTCAATGCCCTGCTTTTCCTTGGCACTCATTAGAATTGGTTTCAAGTTTAAAGCTTCCAATTTTTGACTCATGCTGGAAACTTCATCTTGAGAAATCAAATCCACTTTATTTATAACAATGACAATAGATTTTAAAGGATATTTGTTCTTTACTTTTTCTATTTCAGCGATGTATTCTGAACCCGAAACTTGAAATTTTAAACTATCAAACAAATAAATCACCACTTGTGCTTGCTCTATTTTCTCAAAGGTTTTTTTGATGCCGATGCTTTCTACCACGTCTTTTGTATCGCGAATCCCCGCGGTATCAATGAATCGGAAACCGATGCCGTTAATGACTAATTCGTCTTCTATGGTGTCGCGAGTCGTTCCGGCTATGTCAGAGACAATAGCGCGTTCTTCGTTTAATAAGGCATTGAGCAAAGTCGATTTTCCTACATTAGGCTCGCCAACAATCGCTACCGGAATACCATTTTTAATCACATTACCCACAGCAAATGAATCGATTAAACGTTTTAGTACAAATTCGATGCGATTGAGTAATTCCTTGAATTGTGTGCGATCGGCAAATTCTACGTCTTCTTCTGCAAAATCCAATTCGAGTTCTATCAATGAGGCAAAATTCAAAAGTTCGGCTCTCAGTTTGGCTATTTCGTTGCTAAATCCACCGCGCATTTGCTGCATGGCAATTTGGTGACTGGCTTCGTTATCCGAAGCAATCAAATCGGCTACCGCTTCCGCTTGCGACAAATCGAGTTTCCCGTTTAAAAAAGCTCTTAAAGTGAATTCACCGGCTTGCGCCATTTTGCAACCTTTACGCAACAATAATTGGATGATTTGTTGTTGAATGAAAGTCGAACCGTGACAGGAAATTTCAATCACATCTTCGCCGGTATACGAATGTGGATTTTTAAAGATAGACAGCAAAACTTGGTCGTACACTTTTCCTTCATCGACGATATGTCCTAAATGAATGGTATGCGTTTTTTGTTGACTGATACTTTTTCCGGAAACCGATTGGAATACTTGCTCGGCGATGCTGATGGCTTCTTTACCTGATATTCGTATTACAGCAATGGCACCGGCGCCCGATGGAGAAGCTAAAGCCACTATAGTTTCCTGAGAAATCATCTTTGTCTATTTTCGGCAAAGTTAATAAAACTTATCAAGTATATTTTCTTTAGGTTAAATAGATGACCGAATGATATTTGTCATTTAAAACCATCGAATTCCATTGTAACTTTGAGAAAATTAAAACCTTAGGTATGAAAAAAATACTTGTTCCCATAGACTTTTCCGAAACTTCGGATAATGCTTTTGTTTATGCTTTGGAAATGGCCAAGCGATTGAAAGCCGAGTTGGTGTTGTTGCATACTTTTGAACTCCCGATTGTCGACAGTCAGGCGATGCCGATTAATTATGCAACCATTTATAATAGTATTGAGCTGGCCAATTTTGAGCATTTCAAGCAGAAAATGCCCAAGTTGCACACCATAGCTGAAGAACGCAACCTAAATCATATTCCGATGAGTCATATTATGATGGACGGCGATTTGTTGTTGAGTATCAAAAAAGTGATTGCTCAGGAAAATATTGATATGGTGGTTATGGGAACCCATGGTGCCGAAGGTTGGTGGGACAGTGTAATAGGAACCAATACAGGTTCTGTTATTGCCGGAGTTTCTGTGCCGGTGTTAAGTGTTCCTGCCGGAGCGCAATTTCAAAAAATTGATACTATTGCATTTACTACACGATTCCGTAAAAAAGACATAGAAGCGTTAATCAAAGTGTTGTTTTTTGCCAAAAGATTCCATGCGAAAGTCAAATGTTTATATGTGAAAACGCCGAATTCCGATGTGACTGATGAGACCATTCGTCGTTGGCAATCCCATTTTGAAGACGAAACCAATTTACAGTTTTTCGTTATTCCGAATGAAGGCGTAAAAGAAACCATAGAAGACTTTTTGGTTAGTCAAGAAATCGACATGTTAGCGATGTTAACCTACAAGCGCAATTTCTTTGTAGAGTTGTTCACCACAACCACTACACAACATTTGTCTTATCATTTGAAAACCCCGATTTTGGCTTTCCACGAATAAAAAAAGCGTCTCTTTTTAAGGAGACGCTTTTCGGTATAAAGGTTAGTGTATTTTAGTTGTTCAACATCACCGGCATTACCAACATGGTTACGGTTTCGCCTTCATCTAAACCGTCAATCGGTGTTAAGATACCGGCGCGGTTCGGCATCGACATTTCCAACATAATTTCGTCGGATTGTAAGTTGGTTAACATTTCCGATAAGAAGCGAGAGTTGAATCCAATTTGCATGTCATCACCTTGGTAATCACAAGTCAAACGCTCTTCCGCTTTGTTCGAGTAATCGATATCTTCTGCTGAAATGTTCAATTCGGCACCGGCAATTTTCAAGCGAATTTGGTGTGTAGTTTTATTGGAAAAAATCGCCACACGACGCACAGAGTTCAATAAAAGCACTCGGTTAATCATTAATTTGTTCGGATTTTCTTTTGGAATTACCGCTTCGTAGTTCGGGTATTTTCCGTCGATTAAACGACAAGTTAACACATAGCTGTCAAATGAAAACGTAGCGTTTGAATCGTTGTATTCAATAGTCACTTCCGATTCCGAAGCGCCTAAAATGTTTTTCAAGATGTTCAAAGGTTTCTTCGGCATGATAAAATCGGCCACTTGAGACGCTTTTACATCGGTACGCGCATATTTAACCAATTTGTGGGCATCTGTAGCTACGAAAATCAAGCCTTCCGGAGAAAATTGGAAAAACACACCGCTCATTACCGGACGCAAATCATCGTTTCCGGCAGCGAAAATGGTTTTACTGATGGCGGTTGCCAATACATCGGCAGGGACTAAAGTAGAAGACGGATTGTCTAAACTTACAGCTTTAGGAAATTCTTCTCCAGGAGCGTAAGCAATGGCATATTTACCGGAATTAGAACTGATTTCGATAGTGCTGTTTTCTTCTACGGTAAAAGTTAACGGTTGCTCGGGAAAAGTTTTTAGAATATCTAACAACAATTTCGCAGGAACTGCAACGCTGCCTTTGCTGGTTGAATCGATTTCTAAAGTAGCCGACATGGTAGTCTCTAAATCAGAAGCAGAAACAGTTAACGATTTATTATCTAATTCGAATAGGAAATTATCTAAAATAGGCAAGGTGTTACTACTGTTGATGACACTTCCCAACACTTGCAATTGTTTCAATAAATATGAACTCGATACAATGAATTTCATTTTGTTTTATTTTTTACAAATATATCTTAAACTAACAGATTTCAAAAAGTTTTTTATTAACATTAGCGGCTGTATTTTCGCTTGCGCAAAAGGGTAAAGGCAATGCCGAATAACAATAAGATTACTATTGGCATTGCTACAGTTACGATTTGTGAATTGGTGTAATTGTCGTAGACTTTCTGCTTGTCTAACATCGGTAAATTCACTTCTTTACTTCTAATGTTAATAAGTCCGCTGTCGTCCATCAAATAATTCACGCAGTTCATCATAAACTCTTTGTTGGCGTATAAATTATTCGTCCATTTGTCAAAACCCAATTCCAATGGAGTTCCGTTTTTGTCAAATTGGTTTTTGATGATATCGCCGTCGGAAACGACTATCATTTTATTGGTTTTGCCTGTTTTTTGGAAGTTTGCCTCTTTAAATGGTAAAATGCGGTTTTCGTACATCGAATGAAAATTTCCTTCCAATAAAACCGCTACCGGATAATTGCCTTTGCCGGCAAATTCTTTTTGTTCAGGGCGCAGTGAAACGATGTTTAAATTCACCTCTGTAGGTGTGCCAACCAAACGGGAAACTTGGGAGGATTGTAGTAAAACAGTCTTTTTAATATCGTTACCCAAAAGCTCAATCGGACCGGCAAAATCAAATTTAATGCCGTCCAAATTGGTAACAATCGGGTTTTTGCTGGTTGGATAAATCAGGGGTGCATAAAACCAAGGATATTGGGTGTATTGCGTGGCACTTCCTTGCTCGCCGGTGGCCAAAGCTATGGGTGTATTTTGCAAATCGAAAATCAAGTCCGGCTTCATGCGAATCCCGTATTTGAAGAACATGTCGTTCAATCCTAAATCCCTCGGAAAGGCTAGGTTGGCGCCGGTTTCGTTGTATAAACTGTCCATTTCCATGGCCACTTGATCTACCAGCCATAGCGTCTTACCGCCATTCATGATAAATTGATCGAGTACTTGTTTTTCGGCATCACTAAAAGCTTCGGTAGGTTTGGCAATAACGGCCAAATCGTATTTTTTGATATGTTCCAAAGTTCCGGTCGGATTGGTTGGAACCGAATCTAAGGTGAAAGGCGCAATAAAATAATTTTCCCTAACCGATTTGATGAAGTCGGCGATATAACGATCTTCCAATTCGCCGTTGCCATTCAGTATAATCACTTTCTTTTGTTTTTCTTTCGCAACCGTATTGATAGCATTAGCAAAAGCGTACTCCAGGTGTTGTACTGAACTCACTACTTTTTCGGCTGTAGAAGCGCCCATCATGTTTTTCAGCAAAGGCACTTTGACCGAGCGATCACCGCAAGTCGCCACAGCCCATGGGAAAACCACTTCCTGAGTTTGCTGTCCTTTATCGTTTACGGTTACATTAACCGGAGTCAAGCCCCGTTCTAAGAAAGATTGAATGGTATTTTCACGTTGTTCTTCCTCTTCTAAAGGGTTTACAAATTGGAAAATAACATTCGAGTTTTGCGCTTTGAATTCTTCCAATAATTGTTGGGTTTCCGTTTGCAATTTTTTGAATTCGCCCGGGAATTCGCCTTCCAAAAAAACATCAATATACAACGGTTCTTTAACTTCATTTACAATGGTTAAAGACGTTTCGGATAGCGTATATCTTTTATCCGCCGTCAAGTCAAATCGGTGAAACACAAAATGACCGGCAAAGTTGAGCACAATTACAAAAAGTACAGTGAGTGCTATGTTCTTGAAGTTGTTTTTCGGCTTACTCATTACGATTTCAAAGATTTTAATTGGTATACGGTGAACGACAAGAATACGAAAGCAACGCTAACAAAATAGAGAATATCACGAGTGTCTAAAACGCCTCTGGCCATACTTTTAAAGTGGTAATCCATGCCGAATTTGGCAACCAAATCTTCAAAACCGCTAACGTAATTTGATAGGCCTTCAAAGCCGTAATAGAACAAAAAACACAGCATTACCGCTATCAGAAAAGCCACAATTTGATTTTCCGAAAGGGTAGAAGTGAAGACACCGATGGCGGTATACGAGGCTACTAAAAACAGCAATCCGAAGTACGAACCCATAGTGCTTCCCATGTCGATATTGCCTTCGGGCGACCCTAAGGAAGCAATCACATAAACGTAAACCAAGGTTGGCAGTAAGGCGATTACAATCAATAAAAATGACCCTAAAAACTTGCCGTTTACGATTTGCCAAATCGATAAAGGTTTGGTCAGCAATAACTCGATAGTCCCTTGCTTTTTTTCATCCGAGAAACTGCGCATAGTCACTGCCGGAATGAGGAAGATTAAAATCCATGGCGCTAAAGTGAAAAACGGACTCAAATCGGCAAATCCGCTTTGCAGGATATTGTATTCTCCATCGAAAACCCAAAGGAAAAGTCCGTTGAGCAGCAAAAAGATGGCAATCACCAAATAGCCGATTGGTGAGCCGAAAAAGGATTTTATTTCTCGTAATGCGATTGATTTCATATTCTTTGTTGTGGGTTGTAAGTTGTAGGTTTTATGTTGCGCAAAAGTAATGACTTACAACATAGAACTTACAACCTAAAACTATTTTAAACTTACTATTTTATCTACACTCCACGCTTCGGGTTTGCCGTTGAACAATTGCTTGGTAAAGGTCCAAACTTCATCAAACAAAGCCGATTGACGGTAGTTTTCCAAATCTGCTTCGGTTTCCCAATAACTGTAAGTGAAGAAGATTTCAGGATTATTTTTGTCCTGATACAATTCTAAGAAACGGTTTCCGGGCGCATTTCGTATTTTTTCTTTGATTAAATTGAAATTTTCCAAAAACTTCGGAATATTTTCGGCGTGAAAGCTCATTTTAACTATTCTGACAAACATTTTTCGTTTTAATTTTTAAATTCAATGGTAATCAAATCTCGGTATTGTAATCCTAAAAGCGAACTGGCGGAACCAACAGTGTCCGGATTGCTTCGGAATATGGCGATTTCCAGAAAACCTGCTTCGTTAAAAAGGGCTAGTTTTTCACCTTCATAATCTTTCCAAGTATATTTATCAGACACTACGATGTCGGAATATTTCGGTAATATGGTTTTAATACTTTGTCCTTTAAACTTGATTTCATAAGGTCGGCCTTTACCCATTTCCAAAAATAGTTTTTTGGAAATATTGGTCACGGCATTGCCCAAATGATCAATGTAAATGATATAACCTTTAATCAAATTGTCTTGCGTCAAGGCTTGTAATTCGGTGACTTCTTTTATCGTTTTGATTTCTTTCCCGATAACATTCAGCAAACCGCCTTTAGACAAATGGCAAGCTACTTTAACAAATACATCCAAATCGGTGGCTTCAATCGGCAATCGATCGTGGATGTTGATGGTCACTACTTTTTGGGGAACAATCTTCTGAACCAACATGCTCAGGATACCGTTATCAGCACAAATGAAGTAATGGTCATTCCATTGCATGGCGATATGTTGGTTGTTTTCATTTAATTCGATATCAACGCCTATCAGATGCACTGTGCCTTTCGGAAAACTACTGTAAGCAGCGCCAATGATGTACGCGGCTTCGGCTATGTTGAAAGGATCGATGTGATGCGAAATATCAATCACAGTAACCTCGGGATGTTCAGACAATAATTTACCTTTCAAAGCACCGACAAAGTGGTCTTTTAATCCATAATCGGTAGTTAAGGTAATTATTGACATAGATTGTTTATAACTTGATTGAAATTGGGCTCAAAAATAATAAAACCTAACCTTTTAATTGACTAAATTTGGATACAAAGCTAACAATTCTCCAACGATTTTTTTAATTTAAAACTACTGCTTTTGAACGAACGTATCATAGAATTACACGACATAGCTCCAAAAGAATTTTGGGGCGCGCAAGACACTCATCTTGAAACCATAAAAAAATACTATCCGAAGCTCAAAATTGTGGCTCGCGGCACTACGTTGAAAGCGTTTGGAGAAAAAGAAGAATTGGATGAGTTTGAAAACCGTTTTAACCGATTGATGTTGCACTTTACACGTTACAATAATATTGATGCCAATGTTATTGATAGAGTCATTCAAAGCAATTCAAGCGAAGAGCAGCGCATGCCGGATCACGATAAAATTTTGGTTCACGGTTTGGGCGGAAAACTGATCAAGGCCATGACACCCAACCAGCAAAAACTGGTTGAATTTGTCAATAAAAATGATATGGTATTTGCCGTTGGACCTGCGGGAACAGGGAAAACATATACCGGAGTGGCTTTAGCGGTGAAAGCTTTAAAAGAAAAACAAGTAAAACGAATCATTTTAACACGTCCTGCCGTAGAAGCCGGAGAAAATTTAGGTTTCTTACCCGGAGATATGAAGGAGAAACTTGATCCGTACATGCAACCCTTATATGATGCCTTGCGTGATATGATTCCGCCGCAAACTTTAGAAGATTACATTTTAAAAGGAATCATTCAAATAGCACCATTAGCCTTCATGCGCGGTAGAACTTTGGATAATGCTTTTGTAATATTGGATGAAGCTCAAAACACCACGCATTCCCAAATGAAAATGTTTTTAACACGTATGGGAAAAAATGCCAAATTCATCATCACCGGTGATCCGGGCCAGGTTGATTTACCGCGCCGCACTATTTCCGGATTAAAGGAAGCGCTATTGGTTTTGAAAGATATCGATGGCATCGGAATCATTTATTTAGATGATAAAGATATTGTAAGACACCGATTGGTGAAAAGGGTAATTGATGCTTACAAGAGTATTGAAAATAACGATTATTAGATTCTAACAAAAATTTATAGTAAGCGAATAGTTTGGTTATAGTAAAACTAATACCTATCTGTTCGCTTTTTTAATGTGCATTTTATAGTTACTTGTAATTAAAGTAAAGTTATCCTCGTTTACTGTATTTAGTTATTAAAGAAAGACTGAATTGATTTTCTTTTTTGTCAAACGAACAGAAGGCCTTACTTTTGCACCACAACAATTTATTCTTTGTTTATCAAAGAGAAACACCACAACACGATGAACACAATTACTGCCACGAATTTCCGGTTTCCCGGTCAAAAATCTGTTTATCGCGGGAAAGTCCGCGAAGTCTACAACATCAATGATGAATTATTGGTTATGATAGCTACCGACAGGCTTTCGGCTTTTGATGTAGTCATGCCCAAAGGAATTCCTTATAAAGGCCAGATTTTAAACCAAATTGCCACCAAGTTCATGCAACTCACGGCCGATATCGTTCCAAATTGGTTAATTGCTACACCAGATCCAAACGTAGCGGTAGGTCATTTGTGCGAACCTTTTAAAGTAGAAATGGTCATCAGAGGTTATTTGTCCGGTCATGCGGCCAGAGAATATGCCAGTGGTAAAAGACTACTTTGTGGCGTTACCATGCCGGAAGGGTTGAAGGAAAACGATAAGTTTCCAACTCCAATTATAACACCGACCACCAAAGCAGATAACGGTTCTCACGACGAAGACATCTCAAGAGAAGCCATTTTAGCGAAAGGCATTGTTTCTGAAGAAGATTATAATGTACTAGAGCATTACACTCGAGCTTTGTACCAACGCGGCACTGAAATCGCTGCAGCCAGAGGATTGATTTTAGTAGATACTAAATATGAATTCGGAAAAACCAAAGACGGCAAAATTGTTTTGATTGACGAGATTCATACCCCAGATTCCTCACGTTATTTTTATGCTGAAGGGTATCAAGAGCGACAAAATAATGGGGAAGAACAAAAACAACTTTCCAAAGAGTTCGTTAGAAGATGGTTAATTGAAAATGGATTTCAGGGTAAAGAAGGACAACAAATCCCTGATATGTCTGATAACTATATTGAAACTGTTTCCGAAAGATACATAGAACTCTACGAAAATATCATCGGAGAAACTTTCGTTAAGGCTGATATTTCCGATATTCACCAAAGGATTGAGCAAAATGTTTTGAATTTTTTAAAAAGATAAACAAGTAAAACCTATACAAAGCCGCGTATTTCGCGGCTTTTTTTTTGCTCGATGTTAAACTTTTGTTATAGTCAGTTTCTCATGCAACGAAAGTTTGCTTGTTGTCGTCTTATCAGTCAAACAAACATTTGTTAGCATAATGAATCCAAATTATACTATTAGTAACCCTTTTTATTCTTCTGAAAACCGAAGTGTTATTTCTGAATATTTAATTGATTTGAATTCTTTATATAGTTTAATTTCTGAAAAACAATGGTTTGTAAAATATTAAAAGTTAAAATAATGTTAAATTTAAGTACTATGCAATACAAGATACCTGTTTTTAGATATATATTTGCATAGAATATTAATAACAAAATAAATCATCATCAATAAATCATCAATCATTATGAAATCAACAATTATTTTTTTAGGCCTTGCTTTATTAACGGTTACCAATACTAGAGCAAATCAATTACTTGAACAAGAAGTATTACAACAAGATGCTGTTGCAGTTAATTCAGTAACAAGTCAAAAAGCGGATTTGATTTTTAACAATGTCCAATCTTCAAAAAGTGCAACAATTGATAACACCGGAGACACCGCTGTTTTTAATCCGGAGTCAGTATTGAAAACCACATCGGTTAAAACGGTAGAAGAAACGGTGAAAGAGAATAAACTCATCACCGAAGCAAATGAAGAAGTATACCAACCGTTGTGTTTGGAAATGTCCGTTCAGGATAAAATTCAAGAAGACAATCAAATCATCGAAAGTACAATTTCAGAAGAAGTATTTCCTTTAGATTTTGAGAAAATCAATCGCACAGCAGCCTGCATCAAAGTTAATTTGAATAATACTGCTATACCGGTTGATATTAAATTGTAGTTTTTTTGGGTTAATTAGTCTACAAATGAAAAAGCATCCTGATTAGGATGCTTTTTTTATGTTGGTTTATTTGAAATATGAAAAGGAATCGTTGTTTTCAATTTTCAGTAAACTTTCGTAAATCAGTTTGATTACATTTTCCACATCTTCTCGGTGTACCATTTCAACCGTAGTATGCATATAGCGCAATGGCAATGAAATCAAAGCCGATGGAACGCCGCCATTACTATACGCAAAGGCATCGGTATCTGTTCCGGTTACTCTCGAAGTGGCATGTCTTTGAAACGGAATCTTTTTGTCTTCGGCCGTTTGTACAATCAAATCTCTCAAAGTATTGTGTACCGCAGGCGCATAAGCTATTACCGGACCTTTTCCCATTTCCAAATCGCCTTCAATTTTCTTTTCAATCATTGGAGTAGAAGTGTCGTGGCAAACATCAGTAACAATGGCTACATTGGGTTTGATGGTTTTGGTAATCATTTCGGCACCACGCAAACCTACTTCTTCTTGAACTGAGTTGGTAATGTATAGGCCAAACGGTAGTTTCTTTTTGTTTTCTTTGAGCAATCGAGCTACTTCCGCTATCATAAATCCGCCCATGCGGTTGTCAATGGCACGGCACACAAATTTGTTGCCGTTCAACACCATAAATTCGTCCGGGTAAGTAATCACACAACCTACATGAACACCTAATGCTTCAACTTCTTTTTTGGTGGCACAACCGCAATCAATAAAAATATTGTGGAGTGTCGCCGATTCTTCTTTACCGCGATTTCTCGTATGAATCGCCGGCCATCCGAATACGCCTTTAACAATCCCGTTTTTCGTATGTATGTTAACGCGTTTGGAAGGCGCTATTTGATGATCAGAACCACCATTTCGAATAACGTAAATCAAACCGTTGTCAGTAATATAATTCACATACCACGAAATCTCGTCTGAATGTCCTTCAATCACTACTTTATAGGGAGCGTCGGGATTAATAACGCCAACAGCTGTTCCGTAGGTATCCGTTATAAAGGTGTCTACATAAGGTTTTAAGTAATTCATCCAGAGCTTTTGCCCGCTCGATTCATAACCGGTTGGCGATGCGTTATTCAAATAACTTTCTAAAAAGGTCAAGGAAGCCTTGTTCAATATACTTTTTGTTGCCATATCTTTTTTTTGCTAAAATATAAATTTGGCATTACAGTTGTAAAGGATATTCTATATTTTTACCCTAATATTTTTAATCCATGAGAAAGTTATTTTTTTTCACCTTCATTTTACTTTTAACAGTTAAGGTTACTGCTCAAGTTTCAACCGATTCTATTGCTAAGAAAGAATTCTCGGAAGAGGAAAACGACACTGTGGTTAAAGATCCTATATTATTAGAAGAAGTAGTCGTTTACCGAAGCAAACTAAGTCCGGAAGAAAAAAAACAATTCCTCTTGCTTCAAAATAGAGTCTATAAAGTGTATCCTTACGCCAAAACAGCTGCCGATCGCTTAACAGCACTAAACAAAAACATGGATAAAATGAAAACCAATAAAGAAAAAAAGAAATACTTCAAGTTGGTCGAAAACTATATGGAAGGTGAATTCACCGACCAGCTCAAAAAATTATCCCGCAAACAAGGTCAAATCTTGGTCAAATTAATCCACCGCCAAACCGGGTTTACCACTTTCGAATTAATTAAAGATTATAAGAGTGGTTGGAAAGCCTTCTGGTCCAACAATACAGCCAAACTTTTCGACATAAATCTCAAAGCAAAATACCAGCCTTACGAGGTAAACGAAGATTTCCTCATAGAGTCTATACTCGACCGCGCTTTCAACCGAGGAAGATTAGCCCGCCAAAAACCGGCAACTCCCATAGATATAGACGAACTTACCGAATATTGGGAGCAAAAAGCCCAAAAGAAATAAAAGGGAGCGAAGCGGCAGTGCATGTCGGTAAACCTTGTTCCCGCTTTCCGTTTCAATCTTTTTGGATTCCTCATCTGCTTACGCTGCCGGGGAATCCAAAAAGGATTTCCACTGCAATCGGGGCTAAAACAGAAAAGGTCGTCTCTTTTAGCAACCTTCCCGAAAAAATCTTTCGCCGCAAAAATCATTAAACCAACGACTTGCAAAAAACTTTCAAAAAATGATTTGAAAACATTTGCAAAAGCCGAAAACTGTAGTACTTTTGCACCCGCAATCAAGCCATACAGGCTGTTTACTGAAAAAGTTATTACAACAGTTAAAGTAAATATAAGCATCGTTCTTAAGTTTTTTTGAAAAGGAAGAAACAAGATTTTTTACAAAAAATTTGTGGGAACTAATAAAAGCAATTATCTTAGCTACCCTTATTTTTTGAAAATCAAGTAATAACA
>NZ_JAXAVY010000007.1:0-103300 GCF_035671315.1 Flavobacterium cheonhonense | reverse complement strand
AAACGGTTGTGGGCGATGAGGGATTCGAACCCCCGACCCTCTCGGTGTAAACGAGATGCTCTGAACCAGCTGAGCTAATCGCCCGTTTTGTGCTTGATTGCGGTGCAAATATAGGGCAGTTTTTTGATTCTGCAAATTAAAATCGAAAAAAATTACAAAATTTCTGCCACTACAAAAGTACTGCCGCCAACATAAATGAAATCTTCAGCTGCGGCCATTTTTCTACTGTGTTCGTAAGCTTCTGAAACAGAATTGTATATTGGGCCATTAAGTCCGAATGTTGCGGCCTTTTCTTGTAAAACGGTTGCTTCTAATCCGCGAGAAATATTTGGTTTACAAAAATAATATTGGGCGTTTTTGGGCAATAAAATCAAAATATCATCCAGTTTTTTGTCGTTTACCACACCCAAAACCAAATGTAATTGATTGTATTTTTCCTTTTTTAGCTGTTCTATTACCACTGTCAAACCGTGAGCATTGTGTGCCGTATCGCAAATAATTTTCGGATTAGTGCCCAATTGTTGCCATCGCCCTTGTAAATGGGTGTTGTCAATCACCTTCAGGAAACCGTTTTTAATGGCGTCTTCAGAAACTTGCAACAATTGCTTTTCCTGTAAAACCCGCAAAGTTTGGATGACGGTCTTTTTATTGTAAAACTGATAGTCGCCCAACAAGCCGCAAGGATAATCTTCTTGTACTAAATCGGAGGCAAAGTATAGCTCGGAATGGGTTTCTTTCGCTTTAGTCGTAAATACAGGTTTGGTTTCCGCTAAGTATTCGCCAATCACTACAGGAATGTTGTTTTTGATAATCCCGGCTTTCTCAAAAGCAATCGCTTCTAAAGTATCACCTAAAAATTGGGTATGGTCCAGACCAATATTGGTAATCACGGAAATCAATGGTGTAATGATGTTGGTCGAATCCAATCGGCCGCCCATGCCTACTTCAATAATGGCTATGTCGATTTTTTCATGCACAAAATACTCAAAAGCCAAACCCACACTCATCTCAAAAAAACTCAACTGATGCGTTTCAAAAAAGCCTTTGTTTTTGGCCATGAATTCTACTACGTAAGCCTCTGAAATTGGTTCGCCGTTTATGGTAATTCGCTCTCGATAATCTTTTAAGTGAGGCGAGGTGTAAAGGCCAACGTTATACCCGGCTTCCATCAAGACAGAAGCTAATAGGTGAGAAGTAGAGCCTTTCCCGTTAGTACCGGCTACGTGTATGCATTTGAGCTGTTTTTCGGGCTGCCCTAAATGCTCTGCCAACAGCACCGTATTGGTGATGTCTTTTCGATAAGCTGTTGCTCCCTGCGTTTGATACATCGGCAGTTTGTTAAACATCCATTCCAAGGTTTCCTGGTAGTTCATAATTTCGGGAAAATATTTTTTTGATATACTTTTTTAATTTTTTTTTCGTTGTATATTGTGATGCCGATACGGTCAATACAAATTTGAAACTATTTTCAGAATTAACAGCCCAAAATTAAACAAATATGATCAGTACATTTTTACAGTTGCAAGTGGACAGTTTAGCTCAGAATATTCCAGCCGCCAATACTGCCAATCCCGCTTTAACTAATGAAGTTTCGGTCTTAGAATTCCTTTTTAAAGGTGGTCTTTTTTTAATTCCTATCGCCATCTTACTTTTCTACACTTTGTATGTCATTTTCGAGCGTTATATGTACATCCAAAAAGCGGCTAAAATCGACAATCATTTGATGGCCGATATCCGCAATCATTTGAATAATGCCAACATCGAATTGGCAGTAAACGCAGCCGAAAGAAGCGGCAATGCGCAAGGCAATGTGATCAAAGAAGGTGTGCTTACCATCGGTCGTCATATCAATGAAATCGAATCCAATATGGAACGCGCAGCCAACATCGAAATCGGCTACATGGAAAAACGCCTAGGCCAACTCGGGTTAATCGCCGGTATCGCGCCTACGTTAGGGTTTATCGGAACCATTTCCGGGGTAATCAAAATTTTCTATAGTATTTCAGTTACCGAAGACATCAGTATCGGAAATATCTCCGGCGGTTTATACGAAAAAATGATCAGTAGTGGTGCCGGTTTAATCGTTGGTATCATCGCTTATGCTGCATACCACTTATTTAACGGTCGCATCGACAGCTTCTCGTTGTCTATTCAAAAACAAGTATTAGAATTTGTCAACATAATCCAAAGACCCAATGGCCATAAAGCGAAATAAACGATTTCACGCAGAAGTCGCCACCTCGTCCTTGAGCGACATTATGTTTTTCTTGTTGTTGTTTTTTCTCATCATTTCCACCTTGGCCAATCCCAATGTGATTCGAATGACCTTGCCTAAGTCGCAAACCAACGAAAAAACCAACAAGCAATTGATTACACTCTCTGTTACTGAACAGAAAGAGTTTTTTATCGACAAAGAACAAGTCGCTTTCGAGCAATTGGAAACCACCTTGTTGTCTAAAATCGACCCTTCTAAGCAACAAACCGTTGTGATTAGAATTCCGTTCAATTTGCAAGTACAAGATTTAGTAGACGTGCTGCAAATAGGCGTGAGAAACAAATTGAAATTCGTTATCGCTACGAGTCCGAAATAGTCTAAGAATAAGGAGCGGGACCATTATCTTTCTTACCACAGTCGTCCTGCTATCCGTTCTATCTTTTAAAAAAAATCTCTACCTTTTCGGGTGGAGATTTTTTTTAAAAGGATGCCACTGCTATCAGGGCTATAGTTCACGTTTTTATTGAGACTGAAAACCAAAAATATAAATAATGGTACCTGTTTGTTTTTCAGAAGCATTAGGGTCGGCTTCCCATTTGGTTTCCATTGCAGCTTTTTTAGCTTGTGCCGCTAAGCAACTGTTGGTGTTTGTTGTTCCTTGAACTCCTGTGGTTACACTAATCGTATTTCCGTTTCGGTCTACATTTACTCGTACAGCAACTTTACCACTTTCATTACCGCACGGATTTTTTGGGGTTGGTTTAACAAGTGCCTTTCTGTTACCTAAAGAGTAACCCGCGCCACTGCCGTTTCCGCCACCGCTTCCGCTACCACTGCCTGAGCCGCTACCCGAACCGTTTCCGGTTCCGTTGCCACTGCCGTTTCCGCCACCCGAACCTGTTCCGCTGCCGTTACCGTAATAACCGTTAGAGTTTAAGTTGCCGCCGGCATTACCTTTGTTGCCGCTTTTGGTATCGTTACCATCGCCACCTTTGTTACCTAACAAACTCGACAAAGCGTCATTCGCATTTTTAGAAACTTTAGGTTTTTCGGGCGTAGGTTTGATGTCTTTTTTCGGTACCACCGGCGTAGGCGTTTTTTTAATATCCTTTTTCGGAATGGCTACGTTGGTTTCGTTGTCATCACTTTCATCCGCAATTACATCATCTTCAGGCGAGGCTGCTGTTGGGGTAACTTTAGCTTGGTCTTTAACGTTAAGGACTTCGCTTTTGTAATTGTCGCCCATTCCGTAATCGCTGTCGCCAAAATTCATTTCGATGCCGCCACCGCCGCCGCCGCCCATGATTTTCATGTCAGCCGGAGGCCAAAAGCGCAAAAAGAATAACAACAACAGTAAAACAGCATACACTAACGTAGTGATGGCTAAGGATTTTTTATCGTTATCTGATATTTCAAAACTCATTTTATCCGGTGTTAGTTTACTTTATAACGCTTAAAGGTACTAAATATTGTGTAATCCGTACAGTTAATGAAATATTACACCAACTGTTTCAAAGCATTTTCAAAAGCCGTAGCGCTGATATGCTTTTTATCCGAATTCAAATCGTGTGCTTTTTCTAAGGCTTTTTTGATGGTTTCCGAGATGTCGTAGAAAATGGCTTCGTCTGTCATTTGTACTTTTTTCTCCATAAAGTAGGCAAAAACACGCGCCATACCACAATTGGAAATGAAATCCGGAATCAAACTCACTTTGCTGTCGGTTTCTTCCATAATCGGACCAAAGAAAATTTCTTTATCGGCAAACGGTACATTCGCACCACATGAAATCACTTCCAGTCCGGAAGCAATCATAGTATCTACTTGGTCTTTAGTTACCAAACGAGAGGCTGCGCATGGGGTGAAAATTTCGGCACCCAATTTCCAAATGCTGTCGTTAATTTCCGCAAACGGAATCATGTTTTGAGCCACCAATTTGTTGCCGTCTTTGTTCAAGAACAACCTTTTGATTTCTTCAAACGAAAAGCCTTCTTCTTTAATCACACCTCCGTCGCGGTCAATAATACCAACCACTTTAGCACCCATATCGGCCAAATAAAAAGCGGCTGCCGAACCTACGTTTCCGAAACCTTGTACGATGGCTTTTTTGCCTTTCACATCGCCACCGTAAATATCGTAATAATGACGAACGGCTTCGGCCACGCCATAACCGGTAATCATGTCGGCTACGGTATATTTACGCAATACATCAGGAGAAAATTTCGGGTTTTCGATTACTTTAATTACGCCTTGACGCAATTGCCCGATACGGTTAATTTTATCGGCTTCGGTAGGTTTGAAGTGTCCGTTAAAAACACCTTCCTGCGGATGCCATACACCACATTCTTCGGTCATCGGAATTACTTCGTGGATTTCGTCTACATTCAAGTCGCCACCGGTTCCGTAATAGCTTTTCAATAGTGGAGAAACCGCTTTATACCAACGTTGCAAAACCCCTTTTTTACGCGGATCATTCGGGTCGAAATTAATTCCCGATTTAGCACCGCCAATAGCCGGACCGGACACTGAGAATTTCACTTCCATGGTTTTGGCCAACGATAACACTTCATTCATGTCTAGTCCTTTGCGCATACGGGTTCCGCCACCGGCTGCACCACCGCGCAGGGAATTAATTACTGTCCATCCTTCGGCATCGGTTTCGTTATCTTTCCAATGGAATACTATTTCAGGTTGTTTGTTTTCGAATTTTTTAAGTAAATCTTTCATTAGTTTAGTTTGTTAGTGGTGCAAATATAGGAATTATGAGTTAGGAGTTGCGCGTTGCGTGTTGGGATTTGTACAAATAGCTAAGCCTGACAGTTATTAAAATCCGTCAGGCTTTATTTGAATAAGTTGTATAGCCGAGTTATCGGGTTTTGATATCCTTGATTTTAATTTTGGTTTTTAGATAATCTGGGAGTTTTGCAACTGCTTTACTTACTTTATCTAAGTTGTTTTGTTGTTCTGTCTGATCTTCTAAGTGGTTGTTATAGCTTAGGTACAGAAAATAAGCTGATACTCTGTTGTAGTCATCTAGATTGTTGTCTTCAATCATTGCTAATATTGCTTCTTCAAAAACTTTCTTGTCTTTGGACTCAGTTATTGCTCTACCCAATCGGCTGATATTGCCGTAGTAATGATTTTTGGTTGGGTTTTCCATTCGCAATGAAATGCCTAATAAAAGATTCACTACATTAATATTTAATTCTTCAAGCTCCTTGATATAGGTTTTTCTTCTGCCATAAGCATAGCTTCCATCAGATACCCTTTCAAATCGATCATTCATGATGTCAAGATGTGATTTTAAGAAAACTTCCCAATTGGTTGTCTCGGCAGAGAGAAGTGCGATATACATGGCGTGAATTCTTGGAGAATCATCCATGCTGCAACCTCCTATAACTATTTTAGAACGCAATTCCTTTAGTAGGTTTGCTTTTTTCTTATCACTAAGGTTTTGCCAATTTTCGGGAGTTTTAAACCATCCTTGTTTAGCCTCTTTTAACAGTTTGGTCGACGTAGTGTCAATCAAACAATCGGCATAGCCTATCAGTTTAGCATAGTTATCGTGAATGGGTATGGAAGAGAAATTTTCCGGAAAATAAAATGCCGTTACACTTTCTTTCGAATAGCTTGTTTTTTCATAATAATCATATAGCCAAGTATTTTTGACTGCTTTGTTGAACAGATTGTCTTTGTAAGGTCTTTGGATTTTGAGTCCATATCCATCATTTAACTCAATTTCGCTAAACGATATGATTTCATTTTCGTTATAATCCTCAAACTTGAATTTTAGTAACAATACCTCCTTTTTAACCTTTGCAGCAGGATATTTTTTTATAAAATCCTCAAACGAAATGTTGTTGTCTAAATCTTTGCGCGCCTCTTTGCAATCGGTGTTTTCGAGCGTTATTATATGTCCAATCGTTTGACTGTTGGCATAAAAAACTTTGTTTAGTTCACAGGTCTTGAATTTTAAATTTAATGAGTCAACAATTTTTCCCAATTTACTCATAGTGGCATCAGGATAAATTAGTCCGTTTTTATGAGTTTCAAACTCAGTTTGACTAAAAATTTCACCAAACATAAAAATACAGAACAGTGCTAAAAGTGCCTTTTTCATAATTTCGGGTTTTAAGTTAAAACGAAAAAACTTGTTAATTTATTGTGTGTTAAGACAATAAATTACAGTTGCTACCTTGTATAAGGAAATAGAGTAGAAAAAAAAGAAAAAGGTTGGAAACTTCCTGGATTTAATTTTGCTTGTAGCACTTTCCGCTACTATGGTCTTTCTTCGCCCCTGTAACACTACTCAAAACATTAATTTCTTTGCGTAATTTTAAAACGCCTAGGAGTCCGAAAATCAGCGCTTCTTTGTATTCTAAGGTCTTGGCATCGGGTACCACTATGGTCATTTCAGTCAAGTAATTTTGCATACATTCCAACAAAAAAGTATTGTAAGCGCCGCCGCCGGTTACGAGCATTTTGCCTTTTCTTTCCGGTAACGCATAAGCGGTTTGTTTCGCTATATGTTTGATAAATGTGTGCATTTTGTCTTCAATAGGAAGGTCGTAACTTTCCATCAAAGGCAACACGATGGTTTTGACAAATTCAAAACCCAACGATTTCGGATACGTTTTTTGGTAGTAAGATAAGTTGTCTAATTCTTCCAACAAGGTCATATCGGTTTCACCGCTTCGGGCTATTTCCCCTTTGTCGTCATAAGGTAAGCCGAGTTGATTCGCGTAAAAGTTCAATACGGTATTCACCGGTGAAATGTCAAATGCTATGCGTTTTCCGTCTTGTTCAAAAGAGATGTTGGAAAATCCGCCTAGGTTCAAACAATAGTCGTATTCAGCAAATAAAATTCGGTCGCCAATCGGTACCAAAGGCGCACCTTGTCCGCCAAGCTTGACATCTTGTACCCGAAAATCACAAACTACTGTTTGACCAACTATTTCAGCAATTTCTTTTAAGTTGCCTATCTGCAAAGTGAAACCGTTTTGGGGTTGGTGCAAAATCGTGTGGCCGTGACTGCAAACGGCATCGAGATTTTTGATGTTATTCCGGCGGATAAAGTCTTTGATAATGTTGCCCAAAAGTGCGGTATAATCAAGGTTCAGTTGTTGTAATTCTTTCTGAGAAAAATCAACGGCCGTTCGCAATTTGTTTAACCAATCTTCGGTGTATGGGATAGTTTCGCTTTCCAAAAATTTGTAGCGCCATTTTCCCTCAATAACCGAGAAATGAATGTGCGCCAAATCGACGCCATCGAGCGAAGTACCCGACATGACGCCTATAACTATATAACTTTCTTTCAACATTGGCTAAAATTACGAAAACGTTTGAAATTCTAACTTTTAAATCCTATTTTTGCGCACCAAAAGTAAAGAAACAACAAACAATAACCGTTACAGTATATGGATTTTAATTTAACCGAAGAGCAGTTAATGATTCAACAAGCGGCCCGCGATTTTGCACAAGCCGAATTGTTGCCGGGTGTAATAGAAAGAGACGAGCACTCTAAATTCCCAACAGAGCAAGTCAAAATGATGGCAGAGTTAGGGTTTATGGGGATGATGGTAGATCCGAAATATGGCGGTGCCGGTTTGGACAGCGTTTCTTATGTATTAGCCATGACAGAAATTGCCAAAGTAGATGCTTCAGCTGCGGTTATTATGTCGGTGAACAATTCTTTGGTATGCGCCGGAATGGAAAAATATTGTTCAGAAGAACAAAAAATGAAATACTTAGTGCCTTTGGCAAAAGGAGAAGTAATTGGGGCGTTTTGTTTGTCGGAGCCGGAGGCAGGGAGTGATGCTTCATCTCAAAAAACAACCGCCAAAGACATGGGCGATTACTACTTGTTAAACGGAACCAAAAACTGGATTACCAACGGAGGAACCGCTTCTACGTATCTAGTAATGGCGCAAACTGATGTTGAAAAAGGACACAAAGGAATCAACGCCTTTATCGTGGAGAAAGGTTGGGAAGGTTTTGAAATCGGACCGAAAGAAAAGAAAATGGGAATCCGCGGCAGCGACACCCATTCGTTAATGTTTACCGATGTTAAAGTTCCAAAGGAAAATCGTATCGGAGCGGATGGTTTCGGGTTCAATTTTGCGATGAATGTATTAAACGGCGGTCGTATCGGAATTGCTTCTCAAGCCTTAGGTATCGCTACCGGAGCTTACGAATTAGCCTTAAAATACGCCAACGAAAGAAAAGCTTTCGGGAAAGAAATTTTCAAGCACCAAGCCATTGCTTTCAAATTGGCGGATATGTATGTTAAAATTACAGCAGCCAAATTGTTAATCATGAAAGCAGCTGCTGAAAAAGATGAAGGCAAAGACATTGCGCACTCTGGTGCTATGGCCAAGTTGTACGCATCCGAAATTGCTTTGGAAGTGGCTAACGAAGCGGTTCAAATTCACGGTGGAAACGGTTATGTAGCCGAATACCACGTAGAACGAATGATGCGCGATTCTAAAATCACACAGATTTACGAAGGCACGTCAGAGATTCAAAGAATTGTTATTTCGAGAGGATTGGTTTCGTAAATTCTTTCTCAAAATTAATATAAAGCCTTCCTTCACGGGAAGGTTTTTCTTTTTGTAAGCTTTTCAGGTTTTACTATATTTACCCTAGAAAAGAAAGCTATGAAGAAAAACATCATTATTACTGGAACATCGCGTGGCATAGGTTATGAATTGGCGCTACAATTGGCCAAAGCCGGACACCAAGTGCTGGCCATTTCCCGTAAAACGCCACAAGCTTTAATAGAAAATGAAAACATTACTTGTTTGTCGGTGGACTTGGGTAAAGAAGATGAATTGGCTGAGGTAGATAAGTTTCTTACTCATGCTTGGGAGAAAGTGGATGTCATCATTCACAATGCCGGGAGTTTGCTAAACCGACCATTTTCGCAAACGGCACAAGAAGACTTTGAAAGTGTCTATCGAGTGAATGTTTTTGGAGTGGCCAATTTAACACGAGTGTGTTTGCCGTATTTGAAAAAAGGAAGTCACGTGGTTACGATTAGTTCGATGGGTGGCATTCAAGGCAGCATGAAGTTTGCCGGATTAGCAGCTTACAGTTCGAGTAAAGGTGCTGTGATTACGCTATCGGAATTGTTAGCGGAAGAGTACAAAGAACAAGGCATTGCCTTTAATGTTTTAGCACTCGGAGCCGTAAATACCGAAATGTTACAGGAAGCCTTTCCCGGTTATGAAGCCCCAATTTCCGCAGCTGAAATGTCCGATTACATTGCAAATTTCGCCCTCACCGGTAACAAGTATCACAACGGAAAAGTAATTCAAGTAAGTTCGTCTACACCATAGTCAGTTATGAATTATGAGTTATAAGTTATGAGTGAAAGTATCATTAAAGCGAAAAGTTTTGAACTTGCCGTTTCAGGGATTAAATTTTATAAAAGTTTAATTTCGGATAAGAAAGAATTTGTTATGAGTAAGCAGTTTTTACGTTCAGTCACCTCGGTTGGAGCCAATGTAAGAGAGGCTGTTAACGCACAAAGTAAACTTGATTTCATTCATAAACTATCCATTTCTCAAAAGGAATGTGACGAAACTATGTACAGGTTGGAACTTTTAAAAGAGACAGATTATATTTCAACCAAAGAATTCAATACTATTTATCCTCAATGTGTAGAAGTCTTAAAAATCATAAAAAGTATCATTATAACCTCAAAAAACAACTCATAACTCATAATTTATAACTCATAATTCTTTGAGCGAAGTCCTTCAAAAATACCTGCCCGAACACGCCGTATTGCCTTGCTTTGAGTTGATCAAAAGCAACAATGTGCATTTGAAGATAGTCAACGAGCGCCAAACACGCCACGGAGATTATCGCAGAGCGGTAGGAGGAAAGCACGAGATTACGGTGAATGCTAATTTGAACAAATACCGATTCCTCATCACTTTGATTCATGAGATTGCCCATTTAGTGGCTTATGAAAAATTCGGGCGTTTGATAAAACCACATGGCAACGAATGGAAGCATACGTTTCAGCGGTTGATGGTGCCATTTATCCGGCCGGAGATTTTTCCGCATTCGGTGTTACCTTTGGTGGCGAATCATTTCCGAAATCCCACGGCAAGTAGCGATACAGATGCTCGATTGGCTTTCGCCTTAAAGCAATTTGACGAGCGAAAACCCGATATTCATTTTGTACACGAAGTCCCAAGCGGCAGTTTGTTCCGAATCAAAAACGGCAGAATTTTCCAAAAGAAAGGACTTCGAGTGAAGCGTTACGAATGCCTTGAAATCAAAACCGGACGCTTGTATTTGTTTAACGCCAATGCAGAAGTTGAAATAATTCCGGGATAAATTCGCAAAAAACACAAAGCAACTTAGTATCTTAGCAACTCAGTTACTCCAAAAAAAATGAATAACAATTATTA
This sequence comes from Flavobacterium cheonhonense, assembly GCF_035671315.1. Taxonomy (NCBI): domain Bacteria; kingdom Pseudomonadati; phylum Bacteroidota; class Flavobacteriia; order Flavobacteriales; family Flavobacteriaceae; genus Flavobacterium; species Flavobacterium cheonhonense. Next base: position 92,668 of record NZ_JAXAVY010000007.1, on the reverse strand, counting down.
CGCAATACTAATGGCCGGCGGTGTCGGTTCTCGATTTTGGCCGGTAAGTACAACCGACTTTCCTAAGCAATTCCACGATATGTTGGGCTCGGGCGAAACTTTGATTCAAAAAACTTTTAGCCGTTTGTCTAGATTAATTCCGGCTGAGAATATTCTAATTTTAACCAACGAACGTTATAATGACTTGGTCTTACAACAGTTGCCAATGGTTAAGCCGGAACAGGTTTTGTTGGAACCTGCCATGCGAAATACGGCACCTTGTATTTTATACGCATCGTTAAAAATAAAAAAACAAAATCCCAATGCAGTAATGGTTGTGGCGCCCAGCGATCATTGGATTGAAGATGAAGCTGCTTTTGCACACGATTTGCAACAGTGTTTTGATTTTTGTGAAAAGGAAAAAGCCTTAATGACTTTAGGGATTCAGCCTACTTTCCCAAACACCGGATTTGGGTATATAGAATTTGATAAAGTTGATGCTAATCCGATTAAGAAAGTTAACCAATTCCGAGAAAAACCAGATTACGAAACGGCCAAGTCGTTTTTGGAAGCCGGTAATTTTTTGTGGAACGGCGGTATTTTTATTTGGAGTGCTCAATCCATTACAGAGGCTTTTGAAAAATTTCAACCTCAAATGAACGCTTTGTTCCAAAATGGATTTGACAGTTACAACACGACTGACGAAAAGCAATTTATCCTCGATAATTATCCAAACGCTGAAAATATTTCCATTGATTATGCCGTAATGGAAAAGGCCAATAATGTTTATGTATTGCCAGCCACTTTCGATTGGAATGATTTGGGAACTTGGGGTTCGTTACACGAAAAACTCGATAAAGACCATCAAAATAATGCCGTAGTAAATGCCACTGTTATTTTAGAAAATGCCTCTAATAACATCATTCGTTCTAATGCTCAAAAGTTAGTCGTTATTGATGGCTTAGATGATTACATCATAGTAGACAACGATAGTGTGCTGATGATTTACCCAAAAAGTAAAGAACAAGACATCAAGCGAATCACTGCTATGGCCGACAAATTATAATTCAAAAAGAGCATTTGCTCTTTTTTTTGTATCAAATACTAAGAATTTACGCATTCAAATAAGATTTATCGTATCTTTCATGAGTTAAAAATGCTATTACCATGAAAGATATGCGTTGGCAAATTGGAGTGATTTTGCTGTTTCTGACTCAATTCACCTTTGGACAATTGTCCAATTTTACCCTTGCAGTAACAAAAGTAGATGAAACTTGTACAGCTAACGGAGAGTTACAATTTTCAGTTTCAAATACCACGGCAGGAGCAACTATGCTGTATTCTGTTTACCGCTTGCCGAATGTTACTACACCTATTTCTGTGCAATCCGCAACGAGCTTAACCGGATTAATTGCCGGAGATTACCGTGTTATCGCTACGCAATCTTTAGGAAGTCAGAGTGGAAGTCAACAACAAGATGTTACTATTGATGACGAAGTTAATATCTTGACCTATCAAGTTACAGGGAACGACGAGATTTGTAGTTTTGACGGTTCCATAATCATCACTACTCTCACGGGGACGGCGGTTAACTACGAAATTTTTTCCGGCCCTGTAATAAGACCGATACAAACTTCTAATACGTTTCCAAACCTAACTACAGGAACCTACCAAGTTCGGGTTCGAGACAATTGTGGCGAAGCTGTTACACAAACCTATACTGTTGAAAAAGCCAATACGAATTTGGAGTTTGAATTGTTTCCGCCAGAATTGGATGATTGTAGTGTTAATGTTAGCGCCGAATTTGAACCGCTAGTTCCTAATGGCGTTATTGCTTACCCATTAACCGTAACTACTACGGTAACTCCGCCAAGCGGACCTAATTTGGTTTATACTCAAACCGTGTCTTCGGGACAGTTTTTTTTACAAAATATACCTTTTTTTGAAGAAAATTACAGTTATACTTTTACGGTTGTTGATCGATGTGGAACAATTTTCACTGTTAATGGGTTGATTTCTAATTTGAACACGGATCCTTATTATTCGTTGGCACCTATCGATTGTTCTCATAAAACGGCTGTTTTTTTCAATGTAATAACATTAAACTTATTGTCAGCACCATCAGGCTATAGTTTGTCCGTACCACATAATTTCACTTCCCAAATAGTCAATAATTCTGTTGCTGTTCCGGATATGATAGCCGGTACTTACACCTTTAAAGCTGTTAGTCCTTGTAACGAATCGTTTACCATTGTTGTTGAAGTTATTTTTACTGAGAGTCCGCCTTTTGATTTGGTTTACAATGTAGGCTGTAACTTCGGTTCAGTTTTGATTTATAACATACAAGAGTTGTTCCTGATTTCGGCACCGCCGGCATATACTTTACCGCTTCCCTATAATTATACTTCCCAAATTAATTCAGCCAATTATATTGGATTGGTTTTGCCGGTTGGAACTTATGTGTTTAACGCAATAGGATTATGTGGAGGTACTGACCCGATTGAAATTATAGTTGATCTAATTCCGGCACCCGGACCTCCGGCACCCATTTTAGGAATAGGTTGTTCACCCGGATATGGTGCTGTTTATTTTACAGCCGAATTGTCCTCGGTGACTATACTTACAGCGCCGCCTTCCTATCAACAAACACTGCCTTTTAACGTATCAGACGGAATTAATCAAAACGGAACAGCTTTCTTTTTAGACATGCTTCCGGCCGGAAATTACACTTTTGAAGCTATAGTTTGCGGTATTCCTTTTATTGTGCCTTTTACTATACAAGGATATCAACCGGTAACCGATATTGTCATCAATCCGAATTGCGGTTCATTTGACTTGTCGTTAGCGCATAGTTCAAACAATTTGGGCTTTACTACTTATTGGTTGCAAAAATGGAATCCTATTACTAACAGTTGGGGACATCCTGTAACTAATGTTGGCTATACGGAAGGTTTTCTGCCTAATAATTCAAATTCTTATCCGTTGGTTAATAACGCTATCAATTACAATTTTGCTACATTAGGAAGTTTCCGTGTCTTGAAAGTGTTTGATCTTTTTGAAGATGAAGTGTTGTTTAGATGTTATGAAACGCTGCAAGAATTTGAATTTAATGGTTTACCCAAGATTACTGATGTTTATGCTGTTTCCTGCGGCAATACATTTGAAGTAATTGTACTGGCAGAAGGCTTAAATCCAATGCAATACCGAATTACTACTAAAAACGGACAGCCCTTTGCAGTAGATAACGGGAACTCTAATATGTTCTCCGGTTTGGAAGCGGCTACTTACAACTTTCAAGTGGAAGATGCCTGTGGTAATTTATTAAACAGCGCTTTTGAAATTGTGAGTCCAAATCCGTTAGAAATCACCGCCAATACCATTTTGTGTAATGGTGAAAACCTGACTTTGTCCGTGCCCGATTTTGCTTTTTTCCAGTACCAATGGTGGAAAGGAAACGATACCGCCAACATCTTGAGTACAACAAGTTCATTAGATTTTTTACCTTTTAATGTGCCCAATAATAACGGAACATATTATGTAAGCATTTCTTATACGAACAACACAGCATCTTGTTTGAATCAGGTGTTGAGTTATACCATTAATGTTTCGAATACCCAACCTAATGCCGGTGACAACAACACGGTTTCGTATTGTGGTCGTCAAGGCAATATTAATTTGTTTGCGCTTTTACAAGGTAGTTATGATGCTAATGGGACTTGGTCAGAACTAACTTCCAGTGGAACTTTGACTAACAATCTTTGGAATTCTGCTGCGGTAGCTTTCGGTACCTATCAATTTAAATATCGAGTGGTTGGCAATTGTAATGCTTCTGATGAGGCCTTCGTAAACATTACTTTAAAAGAAATTCCACAGCAGCCTATAGCTTCCTCCGATACAGTCATTTGTGATACTCGAAGTTTGAACTTATACGCTTCTACAGTGCCGAATGCGACCTATGTTTGGAGCGGACCAAATGGATTTGCTTCCCAACAGCAAAATCCAATGTTAAATCCGTTATCCTTGACAGACAGCGGAACGTATTCCGTTTATACAGTGCTCGACGGTTGCCAATCGACACCAGATACTGTAGAAATTACTGTTAATCAGTTGCCGATTGTTAGTTTGAGTCAAGATTGTATCAATGACGAGTATGTGGTTGCAGCTACTACGGGTTCGAATGTCACTTTTGATTGGGCCGGGCCAGACGGTTTTAGCAGTTCACAAAATCCGATTGTGATTACCAAAGCGGCTACCGGGAACTATGATTTAACTATTACGGATCAAAATGGGTGTAGTGTTACCCAATCCATCAATGTAATTCGAACCATCTGTTCGATTCCGAAAGGTGTTTCGGCCAACAATGATGGCGATAATGATTCGTTAGATTTAACAGGCTTTGGTGTCGAAAGATTAAAAATTTTCAATCGATACGGTATGCTGGTTTACGAAATGGGAAATTATGTCAACCAATGGAAAGGCCAAGACAAGTACGGTCACATTCTACCCAGTGCTACTTATTACTATTTAGCCACTATGGATACCGGAGAAGTAAAATCGGGTTGGGTGTATTTGATACACGACTAATTAGTCTTCCTTATTCTGCGCTTTTCTGATTTTTTTGAACAGATTAGACGAATATACAAAATCAGTTATCGCTTCGTTATCGGTTTTGAAGATGTCTTTTTTGGTGCCTTCCCAAGCCAAAATGCCTTCTTTCAAGAAGATGATTTTATCGCCAATTTCCATAACCGAGTTCATGTCGTGCGTATTAACTACGGTGGTTATATTGTATTCTACCGTGATTTCATGAATCAAATTGTCAATTACTATAGCTGTTTTGGGATCTAAACCCGAATTGGGTTCGTCACAAAAAAGATACTTAGGATTGTTTACAATGGCTCGTGCAATCGCCACCCTTTTTTGCATACCACCCGAAATTTCGGAAGGCTTTTTATGATTGGCATTGATGAGGTTCACACGGTTGATTACAAAATTCACTCGCTCTTTAATTTCGGCATCGGTTTTATTGGTGAACATTTTTAAAGGAAAACCAACGTTTTCTTCCACTGTCATACTGTCAAAAAGCGCACTGCCCTGAAATACCATGCCGATTTCAGTTCGCAAAGCTCTTTTTTCATCCGGTGTTAACTCCGAATAAATACGCCCATCAAATGAAATTGTACCTTTGTCGGGTGAGTGTATACCCAACAAGCTCTTTAGCAAAACTGTTTTTCCCGAACCACTTTGCCCAATAATCAAATTGGTTTTTCCGGCGTCAAAAACGGTTGAAATTCCTTTTAACACCTTGCTGTCTCCAAAAGACTTTTCTACATTTTTAACTTCTATCATTAGGTTAACAGTAATTGCGTTAAAATATAATTCGATAAAATGATGGTTACCGAAGTCCATACAAACGAAACCGTACTGGCTTTACCCACTTCTAAAGCGCCGCCTTTCATATAATAACCGTGAAATGAGGGAATAGTAGCCAGCAACATGGCAAAAACTACGGTTTTGATAAAGGCATAAGCAATATGAAAAGGAATAAACTCTTGTTGGATTCCGGTAATAAATTCGTTACTCGAAGCAAAGCCGCCGTAAACCGAAGCAATCCATCCGCCAAATACGCCTAAAAACATCGCAATTCCAATCACAAAAGGGTAGAGTAGCAAGGCAATAATTTTAGGGAAAATCAAATAGTTTAACGAATTTACACCCATTACTTCTAAGGCATCAATTTGTTCGGTAACCCGCATAGTTCCTATACTTGAAGTGATGAATGAGCCCATTTTTCCCGCCATAATGATCGAGATAAAGGTTGGCGCAAACTCCAAAATAACCGATTGTCTCGTGGCAAAACCGATGAGGTATTTGGGGATCAACGGATTGGTCAAGTTCAAAGCCGTTTGTATCGACACTACACCTCCTACGAAAAACGAAATAAAGCAAACAATCCCAAGCGAATCAATGATCAAATCATCAATCTCCTTAAAAATCAACTGTCGCATAGCCGACCATTTTGTGGGATTGCGGAAAACTTCTTTCAACATCAGGAAATATTTCCCTATTTGCGATAAATACCTTACGAGCATCATGGGCTTAAAATAATGTCAAAAATAAGCAGAAGTTATGAGTTATAAGTTATAAGTTATAAGTTTTTGGGCGTTTCCTGTGGCAGTCGGCTTTCAGCCTTGTGTCCCTTCTGGTCGGGCTATTCGTTACAATCTTTTTAGGATTGAATTTTTTCTTTCATTGGGCTACTGGGCTATCCTAAAAAGGATTTTCACTACGCACAAGCAAAGCGTCTGCCGAAGGAATCCCTAACGCAACTTTCTCAGAACAACTTTTCTTTCATTTTTTTCCAGCGATAATTCCGAATGAATTTAGCTTGTTCCTCTGAAACCAATAATGGTTTTTGAGCCGATTTCGCTTTCCAAAACCCTTTGATGTAATCTAAAAAAAGTAGCGGTTTGCCTTTGCGCATGGCCAATTTTAAAGAAGCAATGGCCGTGATGAAAAAGCCGTAACCCAAAGTGTAGAAAGCTTCTCCTTGTTTGTAACGCGCTGTTTGGTTATAATTAGCGCCGGTTGGTTTAAGGTGTTTGACTTTCAAAGATTCATCGGTTACTACTTTCCATTTGTAAAATTTGCAAAGCAATTCGTCTACAGTATCCCAACCCATAGCCGGTTTTAATCCGCCTATTTGTTGGAAAGTTGCTTTTCGATAGGCTTTAAAGGCACCGCGAATGTGATCTTTATCGGTTAAGTTTTCCAAGAGCCATTCGCCGTTTTTTTCAATATAAGCAAATCCGCCAACCATTCCGATTTTGTCATCGGATTGAAAATGATTGATGATGGTTTCAAAATAATTCGGAGGGAAAATTAAATCGGCATCGGCCTTGACCATAATGTCGTATTGATCATCTAAAGTTTCTAATCCCTTTTGAAAGGCCAGAATTACTTTGCTGCCGGGCAAATGAATCACATCGGAAGTAGCGTTGAGCAATGAAATCCAAGGATATTTTTCGGCAAAAGCCAAAACAATATCAGCCGTTTTGTCGGTAGAATTGTCATTCACAATAACGGCTTTCGTTGGCAAAACTGTTTGGTCTGCCAAAGATTGTAACGTAAGTGCCATAAAGGCTTCTTCGTTATGCGCCGGAATAACAATATAGTAGTTCATTATTTTACTTTTTCAGCATACACCAAGTAGTAGCGAGGTGTAATCCAACGCAATAAAGGACGGAACCCTAACTTTTTTACCGGATGCGTAAATTTCAGGCGGTCTACAATTTTATAGCCTGCTTTTTCTAATAACCAATCGAGTTGCCAATCTTCAAACTCGTGGTAATGCCTGTCCCACATATCGGTTTTGCTTCGGTAAGCCGGTGAAAACCACAAACGCAACGGAATAGAAATTAAAACTTTATCAGCTTTAACGTTTTGTAACACAGTATAAGGATTAAGCAAGTGCTCGAAGATTTCGAAGGCAGTAAAAACGCTATAGTTTTCGGTCTGTAAGGCAGTTTGGTCGTTGTCTATATCTTCGCCTTTGGTATTGATAACGGTATAACCATTGTCTTCCATAATTTTAGAAAACGGATTGGGCACACCTAAATCTAAGACGGTTTCAGCTGTTGAAACGTGTTTTTTTAAAAATTGTAAAGTAAGGTTAAAGCGTTTACTTGGATAGGTCTTCTCGTACATTGATCGAAGTTATTTATGTCGAGCAAAATTAACTATAAACTACAAACCTTAAACCATAAACCGTAAAAAATTACATTCTGTATACAATGGCATTCACGTTCATCCCGGCGCCGACTGAGGCAAACAAAATTACATCACCTTTGGCAAGAGAATGTCCTTCTAAGGAGCCTCTAACCAATAAATCATAAAGCGTAGGCACAGTAGCTACACTTGAATTGCCTAATTTGTGAATACTCATCGGCATAATGCCTTCCGGTGCTTTTTGCCCGTAAAGTTTGTAGAAGCGTTGAATGATGGCTTCATCCATTTTTTCATTGGCTTGGTGAATGAGTACTTTTTTGATGTTGCTGATATCGATACCACTGGCATCAACACATTCTTTCATGGCTTTGGGAACCTGACTCAAGGCAAACTCATAAATTTTTCGCCCGTGCATTTTGATGTAACGCACATCGGGATCGTGCTCTTTGTTAAACGAGTTTCCGAAAAATAAATAATAGGCTTCGTCGTACGTAAAAGTAGCAGAAGCGTGTGCTAAAATACCGCCTTCTTCTTCAGTTGCTTCTATAATGGTAGCGCCGGCACCGTCAGAGTATATCATACTATCGCGGTCGTGCATGTCTACTACGCGAGACAAAGTTTCGGCACCAATTACTAAACATTTTTTGGCCATACCGGCTTTGATAAAGGCTTGTGCCTGAATGACACCTTCTACCCAACCCGGACAACCAAAAAGCATGTCATACGCCACACATTTCGGGTTTTTAATACGCAAATCGAATTTAACTCGGGTGGCTAAACTTGGTAATATATCAGTTTGAATCGCCCCTTTTTTTACGTTGCCAAAATTATGAGCAAAGATGATATAGTCTAATGTTTCCGGATCAATTCCGGCCTTTTCAATCGCTTTTTTGGCAGCTATAGCGGCTATGTCGGAGGTTAGTAAATTATCGGTAACATAACGGCGTTCTTCAATGCCGGTGATGTCGTAAAATTTTTCGGTAATAACTTCGTTAGGTAAGGGGAAAGGCGTACCGTCATCGTTTAAAAAAACGTGCTTGGTAAAATCGGAATTGGTCACGATCTCGGTGGGAATGTAACATCCCGAACCGGTTATTTTTATATTCATATGCTAATGATTTCAACACTAAATTATTAATAAAATCAATAGTTGGTAAAGGAAGGTTTCTTTTTTTAAAAGAATTGTGAATTGTTTAGCAAAACTCAGTTAAAAATAAGAATGCTATAATTTATCACCTTGTTGTTGGGCAATTTTAATTTGCATAATTGTTCCGATACTTAAGGCTTGTGTTTTGATTTGCTCTGCTTTTTGACCTTTGAAGTTTTCATCGACCGTGTTGTAAAAATGATTGAGCCAAATTTTAAATAATTCCGGTGACAAGTAAGATTTGGCATTGACATCCAAATGAATCTGCGTTAGGTTGTTGGTATATCCACCGGTTCCCAAAATGGCTTGAGACCAAAAGGTAACCAAAATAGGTAAATGTTCTTCGAGTTTTATTTTTACTACATCAGTGAAAATATAACTGATAGACTCATCGGATAAGAGCTTTTTGTAGAATTCATCTACTAATAAATATAAATCGTCTTGGTTTTGAATGTCGTTCATTGGTCGTTTTTGAATTTGTAAAAAAACCGGTTCTGAAAAAAAGGTTCCAAATTATACAACTTGGAACCTTTTACTTATTACTTCGTATTTTAAATTACATATACGCTTCAATCGGCGCACAAGAACAAACTAAGTTTCTGTCTCCGTAAGCATCATCTACTCGGCGAACACTTGGCCAGAATTTGTTTTCGTGTATGTACTCTAAAGGATAAGCCGCTTGCTCACGAGTGTATGGATAGCTCCAAGTATCAGCAGTAAGCATTGCCAAAGTATGCGGTGCATTTTTCAATACGTTATTATGGTCATCAGCCGATGCAACTTCAATTTCTTTTCTGATGGCAATCATAGCGTCGCAAAAACGATCTAATTCTGCTAAGTCTTCTGACTCCGTTGGCTCGATCATTAAAGTTCCGGCTACCGGGAAAGAAACCGTTGGTGCGTGGAAACCGTAATCCATCAAACGTTTGGCAATATCGGTTACTTCGATACCGTTTTGTTTGAAAGCACGACAATCTAAAATCATTTCGTGGGCCGCACGTCCCATTTCACCTGAATACAATACAGGATAATGTTCTTCTAAACGGGCTTTCATATAATTGGCATTCAAAATGGCGTGCTCTGTTGATTTTTTCAAACCTTCAGCACCTAACATGGTGATGTAACCATAAGAAATCAAGCAAACCAAAGCAGAACCGTATGGTGCGGATGAGATGGCTGTAATGGCTTGTTCGCCGCCAACTTTTACAATAGGATTGGTAGGTAAGAATGGTACCAATTTTTCGTTAACGCAAATCGGACCAACACCAGGACCGCCACCGCCATGCGGAATAGCAAATGTTTTGTGTAAGTTTAAGTGACAAACATCGGCACCAATAGTAGCCGGATTAGTCAAACCAACTTGGGCGTTCATGTTAGCGCCATCCATGTAGACTAAACCACCATTATCGTGAATAATTTTAGTGATTTCGCAAATAGCACTCTCAAATACACCGTGGGTTGACGGGTAAGTCACCATTAAGGCCGACAAATTATCTTTGTGCTCAATGGCTTTTGCTCTCAAATCTTCCACATCGATATTACCGTTTTCCATCGTTTTGGTTACGATAATCTGCATACCGGCCATAGCCGCTGAAGCAGGATTGGTACCGTGTGCCGAAGATGGAATCAAACACACATTTCTGTGAGCATCACCGCGTGATAAATGGTAAGCACGAATCGCCATCAAACCGGCATATTCGCCTTGCGCACCAGAATTAGGTTGCAAAGTAGTGCCTGCAAATCCGGTTACTACATTCAGCTGTTGCTCCAGTTTTTTTAACATGGTAAGATAACCTTCTGTTTGATTTGTCGGGGCAAACGGGTGAATACTGTTCCAGTTTGGCATCGACAAAGGCAACATTTCAGCAGCGGCATTGAGTTTCATCGTACAAGAACCCAAGGAAATCATGGAGTGGTTTAACGACAAATCTTTGCGCTCTAATTTTTTGATATAACGCATCAACTGTGATTCAGAATGATGGTTGTTGAATACTTCGTGTTGTAAAAACGTTGAGGTTCTTTCGAGTGAAGTCGGGAAATTATTTTGGGAACTTAAACCTGAAACGGTAAAAGCTTCTTTGCCGGTTGCTTCTGCAAAAATGGCTATGATTTGATTCAAATCGCTTAACGAAGTCGTTTCGTTCAAGGAAATTGAAATCGTTTGGTTGTCGATGTAAAAGAAGTTAACCTCTTGTTTTTCAGCTATGGCTTTAACTTTAACTGCATCTGCTTTTACTGAAATCGTATCAAAGAAAGCGGTATTGGTTTGGTAAACGCCTAATTTATTTAAAGCATCGGCCAAAGTTACTGCTGAAGCATGTACTTTGTTGGCAATGTATTTTAATCCTTTCGGTCCGTGAAAAACCGCGTACATTCCGGCCATTACCGCTAGTAAAACTTGTGCGGTACAGATGTTGGAAGTCGCTTTTTCACGTTTGATGTGTTGCTCACGAGTTCCCAATGCCATACGCAAAGCACGTTTTCCGTTGGCGTCGATAGAGACACCGATGATACGGCCCGGCATAGAGCGTTTGTATTCTTCTTTAGTCGCAAAGTAAGCGGCGTGTGGGCCACCAAATCCCATCGGGATTCCAAAACGTTGCGTAGTTCCAACTACCACTGAAGCGCCCATCTCTCCGGGAGAAGTCAGTTTGGCTAACGATAAAATATCAGCGGCTACGGCTACTTTAATTTCGTTTTCTTGCGCTTTGGCAATAAAAGCCCCGTAGTCGTTTACTTGTCCGAACTTGCCCGGATATTGTAAAATGGCTCCGAAGAAATCGGATGAAAAATCAAAGGTTTCGTGGTTGCCAACTACCAATTCCACACCGATAGGCATAGAACGCGTTTGCAACACAGACAAGGTTTGCGGTAAAATTTCTTCGGAAACGAAAAATTTACAGGTATTGTTTTTCTTTTGGTCACGAGTACGAACATCGTAAAGTAAAGCCATAGCTTCAGCGGCGGCGGTTCCTTCATCCAATAGGGAAGCGTTGGCGATTTCCATTCCGGTCAATTCCATTACCATGGTTTGGAAGTTCAAAATTGCTTCTAATCGGCCTTGTGCAATTTCGGCTTGGTACGGCGTATAAGCAGTATACCAACCCGGATTTTCAAAAATATTTCTTTGGATTACAGCTGGCACTATAGTCGGATGGTATCCTAAACCAATATAGGATTTGAATAATTTGTTTTTTTGACCTAATTCCTGAATGTGTGACAAGTATTCATATTCGGTCATGGGCGCCTCTAAGTTCAAGTCGTTTTTCAATCGAATATCATTCGGAATGGTTTCGTAGATCAATTGATCAAGATTTTCTACTCCGATGGTTTTGAACATATGGTTCAGGTCGCTTTCACGCGGACCTATGTGGCGTAATGCAAATGCGTCTGTTTTCATTAAATTGTAAGGTTCTAAATGTGTTTAGTTGTGTATGTCGGTTGCAAAACACTACGGTTTTTTAACACCAACAAAAGTAATTATTAATGTTCTAATTTTGTGCTAAACAAAGTCTAATATTTTGAGAATTTTTTAACCAAAATAGCTTCTTATTAACACTTTGCTTACTTTTAGCCTATGCTATTTTTTAAACGACTTCTCGACTTTTATATCAACAGTAGTATACATGTGGGTTTGGCGTTGTTTAGTTTGACATATGTAACGACATTTTCAAACGACTTGTGCCGGCATATTACTTATCCGTGTTGTGTGTTTTTCGGGACCATAATTGGGTATAATTTTTTGAAATATTTTGAAGTATTTCAGAAAGGCAATTTTAGTCTTAAAAAACACTTATGGATTTTGGTTGTCACACTTTTGGCAATCTTTGGGTATTTGTTTTTTATTATTCGCATGGTAGATTCGATAAAAATTCAAATGGTAATTGCGACCGGAATGGTTCTGGTCTATCCTTTTTTGAGAAAGTTTGGTGTGGTAAAAATGTTTTGGGTAAGTTTTGTGATTGCTTATTTAACCGCATTTGTATTCATTAATGCGTTGCCCGGTTTTGAGGGGATTATCGGGCTCGAATTTTTCAAGCGATTTCTTTTTGTGAGCGCTTTGATGATTCCGTTTGAAATTTATGACAGCCAACATGATGATACCACATTGAATACTTTACCACAAAAATTTGGTATAGCGAATGCTAAAAAAGCGGGCTATTTATTGGTGTTGTTGTACGTTGTTTTAGAGGTTGTCAATTTCAATTTTAATGAGAATGTCAAGTCTCAATATTTGGTTATTGCTATTGTGATTGCCATTGTGAATGCCATTGCCATTAAATTCTCTACTTTGGAACGCAGTCAATATTATACTTCTTTTTGGGTGGAAAGCATTCCGATTTTGTGGTGGGTTTTACTGGTTTTATTTCAATAAAAAAGCCGAAGTCAATCTTCGGCTTCTTTTTAGTTTGTATTAGGCTTTGAAAACTAAGCGTTCTTCTGTTTGTGCTTCTCTGGCTTTTCGTTTCCCTCTAAAGAAAAAGTAGAGGTTCAAAAAAAGCATCAAACCCAAGTAAATGGTAAATCCTCCAATTTTATAACTGAGTTCTTCAATCAATCGCTGGTAACTGTCTTCGTATAGATTCATCTCTAAAATCATCAAAGCAAAGCCAAGATTGAGCAGGTAAAATCCCGTTTCAAAGAGTTTGTTGGTAGCATTGGCAATTTCTTCTCTTCCTTTAAAAATGTCTAACATATAAATTTTACTGTTTTTGAACAACGTCTTAGAAACATAGTAAGTTAAAAACAAAGCCACAGGTAAATAAATGGCGTAACCGATTATGATTTTTGTAGTTTCCATAATAATAAGTATTTAAATTAATTTTTGAATGTATTTGGTGAGAACGTAAATGTTGCCGTAATGCATCAAGGCGATGGTTCCGATGATGATGGCCGATTTGAAAGCGATGACTTCAATGAGTTGGTTGAGTGTGGTAATTTTTTCCCAAGAGATTAAGGTCATGGCACAGTACCCAATGTTTAGCAAATAATAGCCTAACAGTAGCACTTGATTGATTTTTTGGCATAAATCCGTGTGGTCAGGAATGAGTTGCGCCACATAAATATTGCCGTTTTGGTAGCAAATTTGGCCTACTTTGATAATAATTACTATCGTTATCAATAAGTAAATGGCGTAGCCAATGAGGTTGAGGTTCATAGTTTTGCTTTTTTATAGATTATAAAAGTTAAATAGAAAGCTAACAATGGAGGGATAAAAAACAGAATCAAGGTTAAAATATCATTGTAATCTATATAATCATTAATAAACCAAAGCGTAAAAAATGTTACTACATTAACAATATAAAATTGTAGTTTTCTATCGTTTGGGTTATTAAATAACATATATAATCCTAAAATAACTTGAATGAATCCGGTAGCCATAGTGGAAAGAAGTGAATAGAATAAAGCACTTTCTTTAAAAATAGGATAGCTCATTAATATGACAAAGGGAAGTCCAATAGCAAAGGTGTTTAAGTGTTTAATGGTTCTCATTTTATTTATTATTTTAAACTTTCAGAAAAAAATGAAAGTTTTGATTAAAAAAAAGGGTTTTATTTAATTCGTTATTCTATTTTTTTTATTTGTCTCATCGAACGGTTTATTTCATAAATTTTATTAAAATCTGCGCTAACCAGTTGTCTTTGTACTCGGTCATTTTATCCAAAACGTTGTCGGCTTTTAAAACAAAATCATACAGTTTGGAAGTTTGTTCTACAAAATGTCTTTCTTCTGCTGTTCCGTCTGCTTCAATAGAAGATACTTCTTTCAATACCTTTAAAGCCGGTTTGATTTCGCGTTTGCTGCGTTCTTTAGAGATTTTTACCGCTAATTCATCCAAGTCTTTTTCTGCTGTAAAATACTCTCTTCTCTCACCTGTTTTATATTCTTTGTATACAATACCCCAATCCATAAGTGCTCTCAAGTTCATGCTGGCATTTCCACGGGAAATTTGCAATTCCTCCATGATGTCTTCCATAGAAACCGGTTCGTGCGACACCATTAATAAAGCATGAATCTGCGCCATAGTTTTGTTGATTCCCCATTGTGAACCCAATGCGCCCCAAGTTTGAACGAATTTATTTTTTGCTTCTCTAAATTTCATTTGTCTTTTTTGTGGATTTTTAAAAGGTCAAATGCAAATTGCATTAAAAATGCTCATTGTCATACTCCAAAGTTAAACAAAAGTTTTTAAACTTTCAAAAATAAATGAAATTTATTTCAAGGTCTTTCTTGAGGTTGAATTCATAGATGAAAAGATAGGTTCATTTAACAGTTTTTATATATATAAAATTGTAAAAATCGTAAATTTGTTACGAAAAATAAATCTTTAAAGTTAAAAGGAGGGTTATTGATAAGAAATGCTCTCAAAACACCTTACTTTAGCTAAGTTAACTAAAAATTATTATCATGAAAAAAACTACTTTACTGGCAAAACAGGGATACACTGTTTTATTTAAAAGCTGGTATGCAGTCTTTACGTTACTACTTCTTTTTTGTAGTAACTTAGGATTGGCTCAAGTTACATCTTATTCGTTTTCACAAACGGCAGATGTTTACTCACCCATTACTGGTGGAACTGTTCTTTGGACAGGTTATGACGGTTTTGATGACAACACTACCACCATTACATTGCCTACTGCTTTTGTATTTCAGGGAGTGTCTTATCCTTCAGTTTTTGTGAGCGCTAATGGTTATGTATTGTTCGGAAGTACAACCACAACCAACACGCCAATTTCTGCCGGACGCAACGCAGTAGCGGCTTTTGCAGCTGATTTAGATGCCAAAGCTGCAAGCGCTGGCACTGGAACTCCTGAGGTAAGATGGGAACAAGTAGGAAGTGAGTTTGTGTTGCAGTGGGCTAATGTTTGCAGATACGCTGCTTCAGGAGCCGGCGCAACTTCAACGGAAAATCTGAATTTTCAAATCCGTTTGAACACTTCTACAGGTGTCGTGAAAATTGTTTACGGAGCTTGTGTAGACAGGGTTACTCCCTTAACCACGGTTTATCCTCAAGTTGGTTTAGGAGGAGGTTCTACTACTATATATAGTAACAGAACCATAGCAGTCGGTACGGGAGATTGGATCAATTCTACCGCAGGAACTGCTAATAACAACACTATGGCCTTTAACGGATCAACAGTTCCAAGTAGTGGTTTAACATATACTTGGACACCGCCATCATGTGCAGCACCTACCGCATTGACCGCAGGGAATTTAACTTTTACCAGCGCTACTATTTCTTGGACAGCCTCTGTTTCTGCACCTGCAAACGGTTATGAATACGAAGTTAGAACCTCCGGTGCCGCAGGAAGTGGTGCTGTCGGCTTAGTTTCAAGCGGAACTACTAGTAGTTTAAATGCTCCGATAAGTGGATTAACAGCAAACACTACTTACAGCTTCTATGTAAGATCAAATTGTGGTTCAGGTAATTTCAGTGCTTGGAGTTCTTCAACTTTTTATACAGGACACTGTGTCCCTTCATCGACCTCTAATGCTACTTACATCAATAATTTCTCAACAACCGGAGGAAGTACTAACATTTCAAATCTGGCTTCCGGATATACAGCAACAGGTTATCAAGATAACTATACAACAGCTACTGTGAGTCAATATGCTACCGGAACTATCAACTTTGCTTCTGATATTGTTGGCGGAACTCTAGGAACCAGTATTTGGGTAGATTGGAACAATGATTTGGTGTTTGATAATACCACCGAAAGAGTTTTCGTGACTACGGCATTCGGAGGCAATCAAGTCGGAAGTTTTGTAGTGCCAAACGGTACGCCACTGGGAGATTACAGATTAAGAATCAGAGTGGATTTCAATGCCATTGCTCCGGATGCTTGTGCTTCAACTAACACAAGAACAGAAGCAGAAGATTACAAACTTACTGTAATTGCACAGCCAAGTTGTTTAGCGCCAACCGGTTTAACCATTAATAATGTTACAGCTACAGGTGCTACTTTTAACTGGACGGGTTCTGTTTCAACTAATAATGGTTACGATTATTATTATTCAACTTCTAATACTGCTCCAACATCAGGCACAACGCCTTCAGATAGTGTTGGACAAGGAGTGGTAACTGCAACAGTTTCAGGATTGACTCCAAGTACAGATTATTTCGTTTGGATCAGAACCAATTGTGATGCTAATGGATTGAGCGATTGGACTTCAGTTCCGGTAACTTTTAAAACGTTATGTAATCCTCCGGTAATTACTGCAACTACTCCTGGTTCGGTATGTGGTCAAGGAACAGTAAATTTATCGGCTACTTCAAATGAAGGAACTATAACTTGGTATGCAGCCCAAACAGGCGGATTAGCTTTGGCAACCGGTGGCTCTTTTACCACGCCAAGTATTAATACTACAACCTCATATTGGGCACAAGCTTCAACAGGTGTTACACAATCTTCCGGTAAATCGGCTCCTCCTGCTTCTGCAACCGGAACTACTCTTGCAAACTGGGGTATTGTTTTCAATGCAACCGAGAGTTTGAACTTACAAAGCGTATCGTTGTATTCCACCACAGCTGGTACGGTAAATATCAAAGTTACCAATGCTGCTTTGACCGAATTGTACGCCACAGGTGATGTAGCAGTTGCTGCCGGAGGAACAACCACTCCAAATGTTATTCCTCTTAACTTTACAGTTCCTGCCGGAACAGGATACCGAATCTTGGTGAAAGCCTATACCGGAGTGAATCTAATCAGAGACTCTTCAACTTTAGCCTTCCCATATGTTGGAACCGATGGTAAAGTAACGGTTACCTCTTCTGAATGGGGTGGAACCACTACAGGTACTTACTATTATTTCTATGATTTAAAATACAACCAAGGATGTACTTCTGCCAGAACTGAAGTTGTAGCTTCAGTAGTTGCGGCTCCTGCCTTAACGGTAAGTACTAACAATACGGCTGGCGTTTGTCAAGGACAATCTTCAAGCCCAGTTACCCTTACAGCCGGTGGTACTGATTACAACACTTTTACTTGGTCTCCATCAACAAACGTAACGGGAGATGCTGTTAATGGTTGGATTTTCAATCCTTCTACAACTACCAATTACACGCTAACTGCAACACAATCTTCAGGGGCATTGTGTTCTACTAACACTAACGTTACGGTAAACATCAACCAGAATCCGGTTGTTGCTGCTTCAGCTACAGAAAATACTATTTGTGAAGGAAGTTCAACAGTGTTGAATTCAACTGTAACAGGTACATTGGCGGTTGGAAATGCGACTACTTTAACAAGTGCTACTTCTCAACCTACAGCCTTTTGTAACCGTTGGGCACAGTATTGGAACCAAACGGTTTTCACTGCAGCCGAATTACAAGCTTTAGGATTGAGTGCCGGAAATATTACTTCTATTGCTTATAATATCACTACTTTAGGGTCAGGGACTAATGTTACTAATTTCTCAATTAGTATCGGAACAACTGCTAACACAGCCTTGACTGCATTTCAAACTACAGGTTTAACTACCGTTTATGGTCCGTCAACTTACAACCACCAAGTTGGGTTGAATACCATTACTTTCGCTACACCTTACTACTGGGATGGTGTTTCTAACATTATTGTTGATATCAGACAAAATGGTGCCGATAGTACTAATAATGCAATCACTTACTTTACAGCTACTACTGCTAATACCACTATTTCGGCTGTTACCAGTACAACATTGGCTACCAATTCACTTCAAAACTTGGTAACTGCCGGTACTGTAGTTCCTGCAGCTTCCACGCAGCGATTAAATGTGGTATTCGGAGGTCAATTAGCTCCGGCTCCTTTCGGATTGACTTGGTCATGGAACCCTGGTGCATTATCCGGTGAATCAGTAACGGTAGCACCAACAGCAAATACCACTTATACCGTAAGAGGAACTAACCCTAATTCAGGATGTTTTGGCGAAGCTACTGTAGCTGTTGTGGTAAATACTGTTGCCACTCCAACCGGAAACCCAACTCAAATTTTCAATGTTAACGATCCTGCTGAAGCTACTATCGCTTCTTTAGTGGTTACCGGAGATAATTTAACGTGGTTTGCCTCAGAGGACGATGCCATCGATAATTTAAATCCTTTAGCTACCGGAACTCAATTGGTAAGCGGTACTACTTACTATGTTGTAAATACTTCAACGCAAGGATGTCGTAGTGCAGCCTTTGCCGTAACAGTTACCGTAACTTTAGGAAACGATTCATTTGATTTAGCCGGTTTAAAATTGTACCCTAATCCGGTGAACTCATTGTTGAATGTAGATTACACCGATACCATCACGGCTATCGAAGTATTCAATATTGTAGGTCAAAAAGTAACTGCTAAAAACGTAAATGCTTTAAGCACTACAGTAGACATGTCAAACTTAGCCGCAGGTACTTACTTTGTAAAAGTACAAACAGCTAATGCTGCCAGAACAATCAAAGTGGTGAAAAACTAAACCTCTTTAACACTATAAAGAAAGCCACCGCAAGGTGGCTTTTTTGTTTTTAGGAGTAGGGCGTTCCCCCGATAAGCATAATCTGCTTTGACCCGAATATTTGGCTATCGGGGTCGGGCTGTCCGCAGTACGCGGTACTTGCTCCCATCCCTAACGCGGGTATAGTGCACAAAAAAACCGAAGCCTAAACTTCGGTTTCTAATATTCTGATCAGTCTAATATTCTAAGCAGTCTAATAATCTAAGCAGTCTAATAATCTAAGCAGTCTAAATCAATCCCGCGCGTTTCAACAAAGCTTCCGGTCTCGGTTCTTGTCCACGGAAACGTTTGTAGAGTTCTATAGGGAAATGGATTAAACCAACAGAAAGTTAGTTTTTTAATGTTAAATATCTAATTTAAAATAGTTCTCTTGATTAGATATAATTCTATATATATTTTTCCAGCTATAGTTGAAACCTTCATCTTTTTCAAATTCACTAAAAATTCCAAAATGAACTTCATCAATTCCTATAGATTTTAGTTGACCAAAGAAAATTTTTAATAATTCTATTTCTAAAAGTTCATTTCGACTGTTTAATTCTGATAAATGAAAATAATCAAGAGGAATATCAAACTTTATTTCAATAAAATCTGTACAGATAAAGAGTACTATTTCATCCAATTGTATATGAAATCTCTTTTCAGGAATCAAAGATGATCTTAATGCAATTAATCTTGCTTCTCCTTTTTCAATTGGATTATAAATTCTCTTTTTGAAAAACAATTTATCATCTATTTCAATAGTTAATTTCAATTGTTTAGATAAAAGCTCACCCAAAGTTTCAATATCTGACAAATCTAGTTCGTGTTTACAAACTATAAGTGGATGTTGATAGGTGTCCTCAAATTTATTCATTTTGAATTGGTGTCCAGTTTAATTCTTCTTCAATCAATTTTCTAAAATGGGTTTGTATTTGAGGTGGAGTTCTACGAATATATTCTTCTGCTAAAACACTGGTGTTGCCTTTTAATTCTTTTAGATATTCAATTCTATTATTAGGTTGAATTTGACGAATAATCTCTCCATTATTGTTTTTAATATTCCAATTTTCACCCAAATTTGTCCAAATTACAGCATCAATATCTTCATTTTTTATCCAGTCTAAAATATTTTGTTCAAAAAAAACATCTGATGAAAATTTATCTTTTGTTTTATCATAACTTCCAATACTCTTTCTTCCTGATCCTTCTCTAACTGCTAAATTTAAAACAGCTTCTTCTAAATTTTGATAATTTGATAAAGCATATAAAACAGGAACTTTTGTGCCGTTTTCTGAAATTACTAAAGTTAGTCTTCCATCTTTTGAGATTCTTGCAAATTCTATTGGTAAAATTGGACCGTTTTCTTTCCATCCATTCTCTTCGTCAAAAACTAAATCTTTGGGTTGCCATATTAATGAACCCCAACCAAGGATTGCTATTTTCATCTTATAAGATTTAATTTTAAGTCCAAAATTCATCTGGGTCAGACCATTCATCACCACCACCGCCTTCATTATAACAATTGTCTGGATTACTCCAATATTTTATTTCATCACGAATATATCTATCTCTTTCTTCATCTTCTTTTTCTTGCTTTTTTTTTATGAATTTTTCAGCTTCTTCAGTTAAAAAATGTTGAGCATAAGCATTAAAAAAATTAAAAAAAATCATCAAGCATTCAATTTCTTCCTTTACCAAGTTTGTTTCTTGAACTATAAGTAACCAATTATCAAGGTGCTTGTGTTTATAGTTAGAATAATTATGCCAAAAGCCTACTTCAAGATTAGGGTTTTGTTTTGAATTTAAAAATGACTCTTTGAGTTTATCTATCTTATTAATGATATTTTTTTTAAACTCAAATCTCCATTTTTCAGAATTGATTAATAAAAAGTCTTTTTGTTTATCATTAAATGAATCTAATATATTTTGTTTCTCATAACTAATTAAATATTTTGAAAAATAGTCTTCACCCATCTTATATTCATACGATTCAATGATTAAATCATTATAACTAATGTTAAACATATGGCTGAATATGTTCATTTCAGGATTTATATTTTGAAATTTTTCTATTATGTTCATAATACTTTTTTTAAATCAATCCCGCACGTTTTAACAATGCTTCCGGTTGTGGTTCTTGTCCGCGGAAACGTTTGTAGAGTTCCATCGGTAATTCGGTACCGCCTTTGGAAAGCACATTGTCTTTGAATTTAGCAGCGACTTCCTTATCGAAAATGCCTCGCTCTTGGAAATACGCAAAAGCATCCGCATCCAATACTTCCGCCCATTTGTAACTGTAATAACCCGAGGAATAACCGCCTTGGAAAATATGCGAAAACGAAACACTCATGCAGTTTTCGGCTACATCAGGATACAAAGAAGCGATTTCCATAGCCGCTTTTTCAAACGCTTTTACATTGTCTATGGTTTGCGCTTTGGCGTGATAAGCCATGTCTAAAATCCCGAAACTTAATTGTCGTAATGTAGCCATACCTTCTAAGAAACTCGCACTTTCTTTAATTTTGTCCACGTATTGTTGCGGAATGATTTCGCCGGTTTCATAATGTTTGGCAAACAACGCCAAGGCTTCGGGCTCGTAACACCAATTTTCCATAATCTGACTCGGCAATTCCACAAAATCCCAATAGACCGATGTTCCCGATAAACTCGGATAAGTCGTATTGGCCAACATGCCATGTAGCGCGTGTCCGAATTCATGGAACAAAGTCGTCACTTCATTAAAAGTTAATAAAGAAGGTTTGGTTTCTGTTGGTGGCGTGAAATTACACACAATCGAAACATGTGGTCTTTCATTGACACCATTCTTAATATATTGTGGTTTGAATGACGTCATCCAAGCGCCATTGCGTTTCCCTTTTCTCGGGAAGAAATCGGCATAGAAAACGGCTACCAATTGGCCTTCAAAGTCTACTACTTCAAAAGTTTGTACGTCGGCGTGGTATTTATCAATGTCAAACACTTCTTTAAACGTGATGCCGAATAATTTTTCAGCCACGGTAAACGCACCGTTCAACACGTTTTCCAGTTGGAAATACGGTTTTAAAATCTCGTCATCTAAACTGAATAATTTTTGTTTCAATTTCTCCGAATAGTAAGCGCCGTCCCATTTTTCCAACTTTTCCAATCCGTCTAGTTCCTTTGCAAAAGCTGTCAGTTCGGCGAATTCTTTTTGTGCAGCCGGTTTGGCTTTGGCTAGTAAATCATTCAAAAACGATTGTACTTTTTCCGGAGTTTGCGCCATGCGCTCTTCCAAAACAAAATGCGCATGCGATTCGTAGCCTAACAATTGCGCTCTTTCGTGACGCAATTTCACGATGTTTTTTACGTTTTCCTGATTGTCGTAATCGTTTTCCTGAAAGGCTTTTTTGCCGGCGGCTATGGCCATTTCTTTGCGCAATTCGCGGTTGTCTACATAGGTTACAAACGGCAAATAACTCGGAAAATCTAAGGTGAACAGCCAACCGTCTAAATCGTCGGCTTTGGCCAGGGAACGCGCCATTTCTTTAGCACCATCGGGTAGGCCTTGTAAATCGGCTTCGTTGGAAATGTGCAGTTTGTAGTTGTTGGTTTCGGCCAATACATTTTCGCCAAACGTCAGTTTAAGTTTGGCTAAAGTTTTGTCGATTTCGCGTAAAACTTCCTTTTTATCTTCGGAAAGTAACGCACCGTTTCGGGTAAAGCTTTTGTATTTTTTATCGAGCAAAGTGGCTTGCTCAGGCGTTAAATTCAGTTGGTCTTTTTGCTCATAAACGGCTTTAACTCTTTTAAATAAATCCTCATTTAAGGTAATGTCGTTACCGAAAGCCGTTAGCAAAGGCGAAACCTCTTGGGCAATTTTTTGCATTTCGTCGCAAGTTTCGGCCGAATTCAAGTTGAAGAATATAGAGGACAAACGGTCTAAGGCTTGTCCGGCAAAATCTAAGGCTTCAATGGTGTTTTCAAAAGTCGGCGCTACTGTATTGTTGATGATAGCGTCAATTTCGGCGCGCGCTTTGGCAATGTTTTCTTCAAACGCCGGTTGGTAATCCTCAATTTTAATTTGAGAAAATGGCGCAGTATTGTGTTTGGTTTGGAATGTTGAGGTTAAGATTTTCATGTGTTTATTATAAATGGTTTCTAGCCCCGATAGTAGTGGAAATCCTTTTTAGCGCTTTTTAGAAAGTTCCTTAGATAAGTTCAGGGTGACAAAAGCGGTAAAAAGATTGCAACGTATAGCGGGAAACAGCTCCTAAATCATTTTATTTTTTGAGTTCGTCCGACGATTTATTGACGGCTTCTTTCAAGCTTTCTTTGTAGAAAATGATTTTATCGAGGACGCATTTGTCGTGACTGCCTATAATTTGCGCGGCTAAGATACCGGCGTTTTTAGCACCGTTTAAGGCCACAGTGGCTACCGGAACGCCGCCCGGCATTTGCAAAATAGACAACACCGAATCCCAGCCATCGATAGAATTACTCGATTTTACGGGAACGCCAATCACCGGTAGCGGACTCATAGAAGCCACCATGCCCGGCAAATGAGCAGCACCACCGGCTCCGGCTATAATGACCGAAATCCCGCGTTGGTGAGCATTTTTACTGAACTCGAATAATTTTTCGGGCGTACGATGGGCCGATACGATATCAACTTCCGTTTCGATGTCAAATCCGTTTAAGATGTCGATGGCTTCTTGCATAACCGGTAAATCCGATTTAGAACCCATAATGATAGCTACTTTGCTCATGTTTTATGTTGAATTTTGAATGCTAGATTATAAATGATTCGTTTTTATTTAAAATTTAAAATTCATCATTTATAATAATTTTTCACTAATTACTCTGATACTGTTTTTCACTTCTTCCGCAATCTTTCTGGCTTCGATCATGTTTTCATTAACGATGGTTACATGTCCCATTTTTCGGAATGGACGGGTTTCTCTTTTGCCGTAAATATGTGGCGTTACGCCGTCAATGGCCATAATTTTTTCGATGTTTTCATAAACTACCGGACCCGAAAAGCCTTCTTCGCCCACCAAATTTACCATAATTCCGGCCACTTTGCTATCGGTATTGCCTAAAGGTAAATTTAATATGGCTCGCAAATGGTTTTCAAACTGCGAAGTATAGCTGGCTTCTATGCTGTAATGACCGGAGTTGTGTGGTCTTGGGGCGACTTCATTCACCAGAATTTCATCGTCAGCTGTTTGGAACATTTCCACCGCTAATAAGCCAACATGATTGAAGGCTTCCGAAACTTTCAGGGCAATGTCAGTGGCTTTTTGGGCGACCTTCTCGTCGATGCGTGCCGGACAGATTACATATTCTACTTGGTTGGCTTCGGGATGGAATTCCATTTCCACCACAGGATAAGTTTTGATGGCTCCCGAGGCGGAACGCGCTACAATAACGGCCAACTCGTTTTTAAACGGTACCATTTCCTCCGCGATACATTCTACATCGGGTAAGTTAATCAAATCAAGGGTAGAACGCACTATTTTTACGCCGTTGCCGTCATAACCAAATTGAGCCGATTTCCATACGAAAGGCATCTCGACTGCGCTCGATGTGACGGCATCTTTTAGTGCCTTTAAGTCTACAAAGCGTTGGTGTGGTGAAGTCGGAATATGATTGGCAACGTAAAAGTCTTTCTGCTTGCCTTTGTTTTGAATGAGTCGCAACGTTTTAGGCGATGGGAAAACCGGTAAACCTTCTGCTTCCAATTGGTCCAAAGCATCCAGATTGACATTTTCAATTTCTATCGTCAATAAATCAACGAGTTGGCCAAATTGGTACACGGTATCAAAATCCATCAAACTGCCTTTGTAAAAAGCGTGACTCCCAAATCGGCTTGGCGCTTCATCACTGGAATCCAGTATATAAGTTTGAATGTCAAATTTTCGCGTTTCGGCCAAAATCATTTTACCTAATTGACCTCCGCCAAGGATGCCGAGTTTAAAATCGGATGAGAAATAGTTCATTGTAGTAGTTGTGTTTGCGCAAAGATAAGTATTCCGTAAAACTATCGCAATCGTTTTAAAAGGTCTTTAACGGCCGAGCGATAACCCGGCGTTTGGTTTACGAATTCGCGGGATAAAATAAGTTTTAATTCGTCGTTTATCCAAGTATGTCTTTTTCCCAAAAAGTACAAGGCTCTCATACTGTACGCAGCGTTCGCGGCTTTGTCGGTTTGGATCAGCCAATCTAAACAAGCTTCGATGATTTGTTCTTCTTGGGTTTCGGTTAGCTTGATGGTCTTGCTTTGGGCCAAAAATAAGCAGATTTTCGACAAAGAGCGAACGGCAGAATCCGAAGTGTAGTGTTTTAAATTGTCGCAAAAATCAGTTAAATGCGGTAAAATCAGTTCCAATTGCTCCTCGAAAATCAATTCTAAGATCCAGCAGGCCTTGTGGTGGTTTTTGTCTTTGGTGTTGTAACTGATTTGCAGTAAATACGGCAAATAGTCGGGATGGTTAAAGATGAAATCTTTATTGTCATCTCGGCTTTTGCGATGGGCTGTGCTGTTGGCTATGGTTTGGTAGTAAGTCGCATCCATTTGGTAAATATATCTATTTTGCAAAAAAGTGTCAATACTTAGTTTGTAATACTTTAGACTTCTTTAAATTTGCAGCTTATTTCAAAATCAAATCAACATGATACACTTACACGATAAATCCTTCGAGCCATTTATTTCTTCTGAAGAAATTGATTTTGCAATTACCAATATGGCTAAGCAAATGGATGATGATTTTTTTGATGAAGTGCCTGTTTTTATTGGGGTTTTAAACGGATCCTTTATGGTTTTGAGTGATTTGATGAAAAAATACCGCGGGATGTGCGAGGTGAATTTCGTTAGAATGGCTTCCTATGAAGGTACGCAAAGTACAGGAGATGTGAAACAATTAATCGGTTTAGACCAAGATTTAGAAGGAAGAACGGTTGTCATTGTAGAAGATATCGTTGATACTGGAAATACAGTGGAAGAATTGAAGGCCATTTTTAAAGAGAAAAAAGTAAAACATTTGAAAATTGCCACCTTGTTTTTCAAACCGGAAGCTTATAAAAAAGAGATTAAAATTGATTACGTTGGTATCCGCATTCCAAACAAATTTATCGTAGGCTATGGCTTAGACTACGACGGATTGGGAAGAAATTTGCCGGATGTTTACCAATTGGCACAGTAGGTTGTAAGTTTTAGGTTCTGGGTTGTAGGTCAAAAAAGCTAACAAACAGAATATTTACTTGCAACGACAACATTTTAACTAACAACATACAACATATAACTTTTACAAAATGATCAATATCGTTCTTTTCGGAAAACCGGGTGCCGGAAAAGGTACTCAAGCTGAATTTTTAAAAGATAAATACAACCTGACACATTTGTCAACCGGAGATATTTTCAGATACAACATTAAAAATGACACCGAGTTAGGCCAATTAGCCAAAACCTACATGGATAAAGGCGATTTGGTTCCGGATGAAGTGACCATTCAAATGTTGCAAAGCGAAGTGGATAAAAACCCACAATCGGCCGGATTTTTATTCGATGGTTTTCCAAGAACGCTCGCACAGGCAGAAGCTTTGGACCGATTTTTAGAGGCAAAAGGACAAAACATCACGGCTACTGTTGCTTTAGAGGCCGACGATAATATTTTAGTGGCTCGTTTATTGGAAAGAGGTAAAACTTCTGGCCGACCTGATGATCAAGATGAAGAAAAAATTCGCAATCGCTACCAAGAATACAACGAAAAAACCGCACCTTTGATGGATTATTATAAAGCTCAAGGCAAATTTCACGCGGTAAACGGTATCGGGACTATTGAGGAAGTAACAGAAAGACTTACAAACGTTTTTGATAGTTTTTAAGTTCCGAGGTGCTTGTTTGCTTTGTCAATTCGCTTTGCTCGGGTCGAGTTAAACCCGCAACCTTACAGCCCAAAACTCGCAACCAATAACAAATGGAAATACTAATTATTCTTTTTTTAATCCTGCTTAACGGGGTGTTTTCGATGTCGGAAATCGCTTTGATATCTGCACGTAAAAACCGTTTGGAAACCGCAGCTAAGAAAGGGAATACCAATGCGAAAGTGGCTTTAGATTTGGCCAATTCGCCCAATAAATTTTTATCTACAGTTCAAATCGGAATTACCTTAATCGGAATTCTTACCGGTATTTATTCAGGCGACAAGATCACCGAAGATGTCAAGTTGTTTGTAGAAGGATTTGCTAGTTTAAAACCTTATGCTCATTCGCTTTCTGTTGGGATAGTAGTCGTTGTGCTGACATTTTTTTCCTTGGTTTTAGGAGAATTATTGCCCAAGAGGATTGGGTTGAACTATCCAGAAGCTATCGCCAAAGCCGTGGCTGTTCCGATGAAAATGGTTTCTATAGTAACAATGCCGTTTATTTGGTTGCTAACCGTGTCAACCGATTTTGTGTTGGATGTTTTCAAAATCAAACCAACTGCCGATGGTAAAGTGACCGAAGAAGAAATTAAAGCCATCATCAAAGAAGGCACCGAAGGCGGTGAAGTGCAAGAAATTGAGCAAGACATCGTAGAGCGTGTTTTTCACATTGGCGATCGAAAAGTCAACTCGTTAATGACGCACCGTAAATCGATAGTTTATCTGTCGTATGAAGATACTATTGAAGAGTTAAAAGCAAAAGTTTTAGATGAATTGCATTCGGTTTATCCGGTTTGTGTGGAGAACTTAGACGATGTAGTTGGCGTGGTTTTATTGAAAGATTTGTTTTCGGCTTTTGAGAAAAAAGGCACGTTCGATTTGAAAACCATTACCAAAGATCCGGTGTATTTGATTGAACACACTTCGGCTTACAAAGCGCTGGAGAATTTCAAGAAATCTAAAGTGCATTATGCTTTGGTGACCGATGAATACGGTGTTTTTCAAGGAATTATTACGTTGAATGATATTTTAGAAGCTTTGGTAGGCGATGCCGCCGATTTCTACGAAGACGAGTTCAAGTTAATCGCTCGTGAAGACGGGACTTGGTTGGTTGACGGTCATTATTCGTTACACGATTTCTTGACGTATTTCGATATGGACGAATTGATTAACGATTATGATGTGACTACCGTAAGTGGTTTAATCATGACCGAGTTGGGTAATATTCCTAAAACAGGCGAAAAACTGATTTGGAACAAATTTGAAATAGAAGTCATCGATATGGATGGCGTAAAGATTGATAAAGTGCTTGTAAAAGCGATAAAAGAATAGTTGAAAGTGCCATTGTCAGTAGAAAGCCTACTGAACATTGAACACTGAACACTGAATACTGAATAAAATGACAGAAGGAAACTTTGTAGACTACGTAAAGATTTATGTTTCTTCCGGAAAAGGAGGGAAAGGATCCTCGCATCTGCATAGAGAGAAATTTATTGAAAAAGGCGGGCCTGATGGCGGAGACGGAGGAAGAGGCGGTCACGTCATATTGAAAGGGAATAAAGGACTGTGGACTTTATTTCACTTAAAGTTTGCGCGTCATGTTAAAGCCGGTCACGGTGGCGATGGCGGAAGTTCACGCAGTACCGGTCACGACGGCGAAGATAAAATCATCGAAGTGCCACTCGGAACCGTAGTACGTGATAAAGAAACGGAAGAGATTTTATTCGAAATAACCGAACACGGTGAAGAAAGAATCTTGGTCAAAGGCGGAAAAGGCGGATTGGGTAACTGGCATTTCAGAAGCGCCACCAATCAAACGCCAAGGTACGCACAACCAGGTATGCCGCCGGAAGAATTAGATGTGATTTTAGAGTTGAAAGTCTTAGCCGATGTAGGTTTAGTAGGTTTCCCAAATGCCGGAAAATCGACTTTACTTTCGGTATTGACTTCTGCCAAGCCGAAGATTGCGGATTATCCGTTCACAACACTAAAGCCGAATTTAGGCATTGTAGCGTACCGAGATTTCCAGTCGTTTGTCATGGCTGATATTCCAGGAATTATTGAAGGTGCGGCCGAAGGTAAAGGGTTAGGACATTACTTTTTACGTCACATCGAGAGAAATTCCACTTTATTGTTTTTGGTGCCGGCTGATGCGGATGACATCAAAAAAGAATACGAAATTTTATTAGATGAGTTGCGTCGCTACAATCCGGAAATGCTCGACAAAGACCGTTTGTTGGTTGTTTCCAAATGCGATATGCTAGACGATGAATTGAAAGCCGAACTCAAGCAGCAATTGGACAAAGAATTTAAAGGTTTGCCGTATTTGTTTATTTCATCAGTAGCCAATCAAGGATTAACCGAATTGAAAGACAAACTTTGGGAAATGCTGAATGTAGATACCGAAGAGCCTGAAAACAGTCACGGTATTTAATCCACAGCATACTATCTTCATAAAGCTATCCGAAAGGGTGGCTTTTTTTATTTCTAAAAATTAAGTTAAAATTCACTCAATCGTTATAGTTTTTAAAGCGGTTTTTCTGCTTACTCCTTAAAAAAAAGTATATTCGCAATCGTTTTTAGCCTGCATTTTCAATTTTTTTGTGTCTTGTAGGTTGCTAAAACACAAACAATTAAAACTTTTAATCACAATGAAGAAAATTATTTTATCCTTGATTGCTGCCATTATGCTTGTTCCGACTAGCGTAAAAGCCGACGAAGGAATGTGGTTTTTGATGTTCATCGAGCGTTTAAACCACAGAGACATGCAAAAAATGGGCTTGCAGTTGACAGCCGAAGAAATTTACAGTATCAACAACCACAGTTTGAAAGATGCTATCGTTCAGTTTAACGGAGGTTGTACAGCCGAAATCGTTTCTAAAGACGGTTTGGTATTAACCAATCACCACTGCGGATATGATGCTATCGCCGAATTATCATCGGCAGAAAAAAACTATTTAAAAGATGGATTTTGGGCTAAAAACCGTAAAGAGGAAATGAAGCCTGCCAGCTTATTTGTTCGTTTTTTCGTGAGAATGGACGATTGTACTAAGCGTATCTTGGCTAAAGTTAATCCTTCAATGTCGGAAGCCGACAGAGAAAAAGCCATCAATGCTGAGATTGCGGCTATCGAAAAAGAAAATAACGGTGGCGGAAAATATACTGTTTCTGTTCGTTCGTTTTTCCAAGGCAACGAGTTTTACTACTTTGTGTACCAAGATTATAAAGACGTGCGTTTGGTAGGAACTCCTCCGGAAAGTTTAGGTAAATTTGGTGGTGATACCGACAACTGGGAATGGCCACGTCACACAGCCGATTTCTCTATGTTCCGTGTTTATGCTGACAAAGACGGAAATCCGGCTGAATATTCAGAAAACAACGTGCCGTTACAACCAAAGCACTATTTACCGGTAAACATCAATGGTGTAAAAGAGAATGACTTTGCCATGATTTTAGGTTATCCGGGAAGAACCAACCGCTGGATGCCTGCGGGCGGTATTGAGCAAAACGTGAAGTTTGCTTATCCGGCTTGGGTTGAAGGTGCTAAAACCGGTATGGACAACATGAAAAAGTACATGGACCAAAGCGATGCTTTGAACTTGGTGTATGCTTCTAAATATGCTTCAACAGCTAACTATTGGAAAAACCGTCAAGGGATGATTGACGCGTTGACTAAATTCGGTACTGCAAAAACCAAAGCTGCGCAAGAAGCTAAGTTTAATGCTTGGGCCAATAAGCCGGCTAATAAAGCTAAGTATGGTAATGTTATCGCCAACATCAACAAATTCTATGCTTTGACCAATGAAAAGTCAAGACACGATAACTACATGCAACAATTGTTCAGAACCACTTCTTTCGGAACTATCGGTAGAACTTTAGGAAGACAATTGGATGCTTATGTTAAAGCTGATGCCGCCAAGCGTGCTCAAATGGCTCCGGCTATTGAAGAAATGGCTACAGAAATGTACAAAGAATTACACATTCCTGCTGAGAAAGACATTTTAGCAGCGCAATTAAAATTATACGCCACCAAGTCAACCGGTTATGCTATTGCACCGGCAGTGAAAAAGATTGGTGACGAAAACGGAAACGATTTCACTAAGTACGTTAATGCTGCTTTTGATATGAGTATTTTCACTTCGTTAGATCGTATTAAAGCGTTTTTGGTGATTCCTAGTCAAGGTGTTTTAGACAACGATCCATTGTATGTATTATCAAATGATATGTTGACACACTTCAGCTCTAAATCAGACGAAATTGCTAAAGCGCAAAATGACTTTAGTGCTTCTTTCCGCTTGTTAGTAGAAGGTTTAAGAGAGTCAAAAATCGGAACTATCAAATATCCGGATGCCAACTCAACTTTGCGTTTGACTTACGGAAAAGTACGTTCGTTACCGGCTGACAAGCGTAACGACGCTAAAGTAAACAACTACACTACTTTAGAAGGTCAAGTTAAGAAATACAAAAAAGGAGATCAAGAATTTGATTTGCCTTTGAAAGTTTTAGAGATGAACAAGAACAAAGATTTCGGACGTTATGCTGATAAAGACGGTTCATTACACGTAAACTTCTTAACTGACAATGATATCACCGGAGGAAACTCAGGTTCACCGGTATTAAACGGTAAAGGAGAATTAATCGGTTTGGCTTTCGACGGTAACATTGAAGCGATGGCCGGAGACGTTATCTTCGACAGCAAATTACAAAGAACCATTAACGTTGATATTCGTTATGTGTTGTGGGTAATTGAGAATTACTCAGGCGCTAAGCATATAGTTGATGAAATGACTTTGGTGAAGTAATTCACTTCTCTTATCAAAAATAAAAACGTCCTGATTTTTCAGGACGTTTTTTTATGTTTAAACTTTTTGGATTAAAAAACCCAATCAAGACCTCTTTTTTACTTAGCCACTTTTATCGGAACAATTACATCGTTATCCAACATTACTTTGATGATGTAAACACCGTTCGGGTAGTTAAAGGCTGTTGAAAGTGAAGTGTCTAAATCGTTGTTGGTAATCGTGTTTATTTTTTTGCCAGACAACTCATAAATCACAATCTCCTTAATATTGACTACTGATTCGATATGTAATTGGTTGTCTTTTACATAAGCTACAGCATTGTTGCCTTCCAAATCTCCTGTTCCTAAAGCATTGGCATTGAATACAATTTCAAAACGATTGTCAAAAGTTCCTGCAGCAGTAGCAAAGGAATAGGCATTCGTTTTTATATCGTGAACTACATTCAATAGCTTGTCTTTTAAATAAACCGTTTGGTTGTTTTCAAATACACCATCCATATGATCAATTGCGATAGTATAATCACCCGCAGTGGTTATTGAATAACCTACAGGAACTACATCATTTTGGTCAAAAGGAAGGGCTTTACCTTGAATTACTAATTTTGAATCGTTTACTAACGAATAGATATTGATTTCATTCGAGGTAAAAGTCGTTCCGTCGTACAAACGATCTAGTTCGTTGGTTGCTCCGGCAACATAGCCAATTAGAGTTTGACGGAATTTATTTTGACTATTCGACAAGTTCAACCAAATTCTGTGTTTTTCTGACATAGTGCTGTTGGCGTTTCTGAAGAATTGGGTATTGCTACCGGAAACTCTCATGCTGTTGTCGAAACTAATTTGGCCATCGGCAAACACCTGAGCGAAAAATCCTTGACCGGACGAAATTTTACCGTTTGGTAACAACGACATATTGGATGCGTCACTCGCAGGAGTGGTTGCCGTTGAACCGGTTAAATTCCAGCTTGCATAATCTTGGAAATTATATGGCCCTGCGCCGGAGTACATTGTTACAGAAGTCCAGAAGAATAAAGTGCCACCCAACTCAGTATTGTTAGGATGGGTTAGGAACGCTGCTGCATCAATCGGACTCGGATACGGATTGGACAATAAAGCTGTGTTGCCGGTTACCAAAGAGGTTGCATCGTAGCTGTCAACATTCACATTGATAAGTCCGTTGTTGGGAACACCGGTAAAATTAAAATCGATGGTGCCGGTTCCTGAGTTAAATGGCGTTGCATTTCTAACTCTGGTGATAAATCCTTCACCCGGAGCAGTAGCCGTTAATGGTACCCAGCTTCCGTTCATAGCGCCAGATTGCCATCTATACTTTAGGTCAAATTGACTTGGGATTTGCGAAGATACATTTCCGGCTACCGGAGAACCCCAGTATACATAGGCATAACGAGTCATTGCTCTTGAGGTTCTGGTGTATTTGATGTTTCCAATATTGACAGCATTATCATTAATTTGTACTAAACTTGCTCCGTTTTTAATGTTAAAATTCGCTGTGTGATGTACATTAACTGTGTTTGTAATGGTTAAAGTATTGGTTGGATTAATCTCAAGTTTGGCTGAAGACATCAAACTGATATTGGCTGCTAAAGCTTCATAATTTGAGCCTGAAATGATAGGGTCATTAGTTACATTTGGAATGACCACACAATGAGCTGCAGAAGGAACACCGTTCGGTGTCCAGTTGGCAGCATTATTCCAATCGGTGCTTATACTTCCGTTCCAAGTTTTGGCATAAGAAGTGATTTCTGTACAATTGCTGAATGCTATACATTGAACACCATTTAGGGTAGATGTTACTCTAACTTGATAATATGTCGTTTGTGTTACCGGTGTAGGAGTGTAAGTAGCACTTGTAGCCCCCGAAATGTTTGTCCATGGGCCAGAACAACCTACAGTACTTCTTTGCCATTGATAGGTTAAAGTTCCTGTTCCTGTAGCGGTAATTGTTACATTGAACGTGCTTGGGCTATCAGAACTGTCACATACACTTTGGTTTCCGTCAATTGATGGAGGGGTAACATTATTTACAAAGACGGTAATAAAGTTAGAATTGGCCGTACAACTCGTTGCATTAACGGTAGCGGTAACCACTCTTCTGAAGTATGTAGTTTGGTAAATAGGACCTGCTTCATCATAGGTAGTATTTGTCGCGCCTGCTATGTCAGTCCAAGGGCCTGCGCCTCCAACCAAGCTCATTTGCCATTGATAAGTCAGATTGCTTCCTGTTGCAGCGGTGTTTTCGGTAAAGGCATTTGGATCTCCTCCGTAACAAACGGTTCTGTTGCCTCCAATTGCGCCTCCTGTAACAGGATTAACCGTTACGGTGATGCAATTGCTAACCGCTGAGCATTGTACGCCATTTAATGTAGAATAAGTTATGCGTTGGTAGTAAGTGGTTACTACTAATCCGGAAGGTGCATCATAAGTAGCGCCAGTGGCCCCTGAAATAATAGTCCACGGTCCGGAACAACCGGTAGTACTTCTTTGCCATTGATAGCTTAAAGTGCCGAGACCTGTCGAAGGAGTAATTACACTAAAAGCTGCAGGGTTATTACCACACAAGGTTTGATTGTCTGCAATAAGACCACCGGTTACTTCATTTACAGTAACAACAATACAGTTGCTGTAATCTGAACAAGCAACGCTGTTAAGTAAAGAAGTTGCCATTCTGCGGTAATATGTAGTTACCGTTACTCCCGAAGGAGCATCGTAAGTAGCCGAATTAGCTCCGGCTATGTTGGTCCAGCTACCGCTGCAGCCGGTCGTATTACTTTGCCATTGGTAGGAGATGGTTCCGCCTCCGGTGGCATTTACTTCTGTAAAAGCCAATGGATCTCCACCGGAACAAATAGTTTGATTTCCGGATATTGATCCCGGATTAATACTGTTAACGTTTACTTGAATGGTGTTAGAGGTCGCATAACATTCCTTACCATTTACAGTTGAAATTGTAATTCTTCTGAACCAAGTTGTTTGGGTTAAAGTACCAGCATCATAAGTGACTGAAGTAGCTCCTGTGATGTTGGTAAAAGTAATATTATCTGTACTGCTTTGCCATTGGTAAGTCAGGTTAGAACCGGTTGCTGCAACGGTTTGAGTGAACGCTGCCGGATCGCCACCGGAACAAATGGTTTGATTAGCGGCTATAGTACCCGATGTAACCGTTGGTGCAATGCTGATGGTTACCGTTACAGGACTTCCGTTACACCCATTAGAAGATGGTGTAATGGTAAAAGTCACATTTTGAACGTTAGCCGAGTTGTTAGTCAGTGTATTGGCAATGGTAAATATACCGCCGGGGGCAATATTTCCCGAAGTTCCGGAATTAGTACCTGAAACATTGGTGGTGTTGTTACGTGTCCATGAGAACGTCATGTTAGCATCAGTGATGTTTCCAGTTACTTGTATGTTAGCGCCGCTTCCGTTACAAATAGTATTTTCTAAGGCAGTAGCTGTGGCTACCGGTCTCGGTCTGATAGTTACATTTAAAATTTGCGGAGAGGTGCTGCACAGAAAAGCTCCTGATGGCGGACCAGGAAAATTGTAAACACTTGGCGTAATAGTAATTTGTGTGGTTACTGTAGCATTAGTGTTATTCTGAGTCGTTAAAGGTCCGATATTACCGGTTGAAGTTCTGAAAAAGAAAAAAGCATTACCTGTAGTGCCAACTGGACCTCCGGTACTTGGTGAAATAAAGTTTGCATCGGCTGTCCAAGTAAATCGAACCGCGGAGGTTGATAAGTGTAAAGATGATATTTGTGGCGTAAAAGTCGTTGATGGACAAACTGCTCCAGTTGGTGCATTATTAATGTCAAATGTAAAACCTACATTACTAACAACCTCTACAAAAACAACATTACTAGTAACACTTCCACAAGTATTGTTAATAATTAGCCTGTAAAAAACATCATCTGAACCGTTATTGAGAAAAGCGGGTTGATAAGTATTGTTTGTCGCTCCGGCAATGTTAGTAAAGGTAACATTGTCCGTACTGCTTTGCCACTGATAAGTATAAACTCCAGATCCACCGCTTGGTTGGGTAGTGATAGATAAAGCGGCTGGAGTAGAGAATATACATGCTGTTTGTGAAGATCCGATAACTGGAGCAGTAAGAGGGGCATAAACGGTTACGCTAGCTGTTGTGGTATTAGAGCAACCATTCCCTGCAGTTACCGTTATGGTAAAGGTTGTGGTTTGCGTAACCGAGGTGTTATTAACCAGTGTTCCTGAAATAGCATTTCCGGTACCCGAACTTGCTATGCCGGTTAAGTTAGCAGTATTGTTTCTGGTCCATGTAAAAGTAGTACCTGGTAAACTATTGGCACTGCTCAAGGTGATTGTGCTTATAGCAGTATTGTTACAAATGGTTTGAGTACTTGGGGTGGCGGTTAAAAGTGGTTTTGGAAGTACTATAACTTCGGTAGTAGCGTTGTCTGAAGCACATCCGTTAGCCGAAGACGATAAGGTAAAAGTCACCGTTTGATTGGTTGAGGTGGTGTTGTTCAATACTCCGGTAATGGTATTACCTGAACCACTTCCGTTAATACCCGAAACGTTTACAGTGTTATCTCTTGTCCAACTGAAAGTTGTACCCGATATTCCGCTGCCACTACTTAAAACTATGGGGGTAATGGGATTTCCACCACATAAGGTTTGAGTAGAAGGAGCACCGGAAATAGTTGGTTTCGGATTTACCGTAATTGTTACGTTATTAATGATTGTTTGACAACCATTAGCAGTTGCTGTGATGGTAAAAGTAGTTGATTGAACCGTATTGGTGTTGTTGGTGATTATTCCGGCAATGGTATCTCCGGTTCCGTTATTAGGGATTCCGGTTAAATTTGTGGTATTGTTTCTTGTCCATGAATAAGTTACACCACTAACGTTATTTGGATTACTCATCAGTATCGTATTGATAGTGCTACCGGAACAAATGGTTTGATTGCTTGGTGTGGCTGATACTGTAATAGATGGATTTACCAAAACAGTAACGAGATAAGAATCGGAGTTACAACCTTCTTCTGTAGTGGCAATAACTGTGAAGGTGGTGGTTTGTGGTGTATTGGTTGTGTTTGTCAAAGCACCCGAAATAATAGTTCCTTCTCCATTGGATGCCATTCCGATAATATTTGTTGTATTGTCACGAGTCCAATGGTATTCAACCTCTTCTGATACCACAAAAACGGTTGAAAGTGCTACATTGGTAATATTGTTTCCGGAACAAATACTTTGAGTCACCGGCAAGGCCGATACAATCGGTTTTGGATTAATAAACAATGTAACAGTAAAGGTGTTACCTATACAAGTTCCATAATTAACAGTAATGTTATAGGTAGCCGTTTGCACACCATTGGTAGTGTTTGTCAATGTTTGACTGAAACTGCTTGCATTATTTTGGGCTGAGGCACCGGTTATTCCGCCGGAAGTTGTAGGTAATCCCCAAGAGAATGTAGCTCCCATCGGAACAATATTACCACTGCCATTGCTAGGTAAAAAGTTGAAGTTATCTCCACTACAAACATACTGGATGGCATTATTCACATAAGGTTCAGGATTTACACTGATTACCAATTCAAAGGTATTCCCCGGACAGGTTCCTACTAGAGGTGTAATAGTATAGGTAGCGGTTTGAACACTATTGGTGTTGTTAACCAAAACATCACTAATTACTGCCTGACCCGATTGTGCTGTACCACCCGTCATACCTCCGGTAACAATCGGAGCAGACCAAGAGTAAGTAGTTCCTGCAGGGACTATATTGGCAACAGAAGGTACACCGTTAACAGGAGAAAAAGAAAAACTTTCTCCACTACAAACGGTCAAGCCATTGTTTAAAATGCTTGGCGTTTCGTTTATGGATAACGCTGAATAGTTGGATACTATTGTCCCACAACTGTTGGTGATATGACAGTTGTATTTAGCAGATACATTTGCCAAGCTAACATTGTTTAATGTTAGTGTAGCACTGTTACTGCCGCTAACAGAGGCATTGTCTGTCAAAGGTGTAGTATCGTTATACCATTGGTAAGTTAAACTTCCCCCCGTGGCAGCTACTGAAAAAGTAACATTACTTCCAGCACAAACGGTTTGGTTGGTAGCCGGTTGACTAGTAACGCTTGGATTTTCATCAATAATAACTTCAGAAAAACTACTGTTTACTGATGTACAAGGTGCTAAACCGCTAACAACACAGTAATAATCATTTCCTGCATCACTGGTCGATGCAGCGTTTATTATTAAGTTATTGGTGTTGGCTCCTGAAATTGAACCTCCGTCAGTTAAAGGATTTAAACCTTTAAACCATTGATAGGTCAACCCCGTACCTGATGCACTTATAGAGATTGAAACATTGTTCCCGGTACAATAGGTTTGTGAAGCAGCCGGTTGAGTTGTTATTGATACGGCTTCATTAACAATCAGCGATGCTGAATCAGAAGTTACTGAAGGAGTACAATTGCCACTAATTACACAATAATAGTCTGAGGAAGCATCTGTTAAACTAATCGGATTGATGGTAAGTGCAGCCGAGTCTACCCCAAAGAAATTACCGCCATTAGTTAATGGTGTACTGCCTTTATACCATTGATAACTTAATCCTGCTCCGGTCGCAATAACACTGAGATTTGCCGAGTTTCCTGAACAGACAGTTTGCGCAACTGTAGGCTGAACAGTTATTTGAGGTGCAACTTGAACATTCACTAGAGTAGTAGTTTCAAAACATCCTGTGGTTGAGTCAGTATAGGTAAAAGTGGCATTGCCGAAAATTAATCCGGTTACAGTTCCGCTATTATCTATAGTTGCAATTAGCGGATGGTTACTTATCCAAGTACCTCCCAAGGTTGGGTTTAATTGAATTGAATTGCCAACGCAAACGGCATTAGGACCACTCAAAACAGGTAATGCTTGAACAGTTACTGTTGTATTGGTAGTGTTAGAACAGTTGTTTCCATCGGTAAGTGTATAAGTTATAATGGAAGATCCTGTGTTCAATCCATTCACTAGTCCAGCTGAATTTACAGTCGCTACACTTGAATTTGCACTAATCCAGGTACCACCGGTTGTTGTGCTGGATAATATTGTTGAGGTGTTTGGACAAAGTGTAGTGTTTCCGGTTATTGGGTTAACAGTTGGTAAAGCATTAACAATGAAATTAGTAGTGCTATTGGCCGTTCCATTAGGGGTTGTAACGCTAATGTTTCCGGTGTTTGCACCGTTAGGTAAAACGGCGGTAATTTGTGTATTGCTGATGATTGTAAATGTTGCAGCTGTACCGTTAAAAGTTACATTAGTGGCGCCAGTAAAATTAGTTCCGTTTATGGTTATAATTGTTCCCGAATTAACACAAGCATTGTTAGGTGTAAAATTGGTTACGGTTGGTATAGGATTGGAATAGTATACAGTTATTTCAATATAGTCGACACTTGCTGTGCGACTATTGTTATTAGATTCATTTAAAACTCTAAAAAACATTCCGAAATTAGCATTGTTGATATCTGCTTCCGTCCAAGTTGTTCCCCATAAATCAGTAGTTCCTGTGCCGTAATTAGCGGCTGTCATAGTGGTTGGCCAATCAACATTGCCGGCATAGTTATTACCTACTATGGTTAGATTTTTCATTAATCTTATCGTTTCGTCTTTCACACTATTTCCACCACCATTAGAACTACTTTGTCTCATAACAGTTGCTGTAATACCTGTAATTGTTGCGCCGGTTGGGATAGTAAAACCAAAGTTTCTGGCTCTTATATACCTAGAAATTTCGCCACCGCTCATAGGAGCTGTGGCATAATTGGTGTCGTCTGCTGTAACATTTCCAGCATTGGTCCATGCTCTATTACCGGAACCGTTACTTTCACCAATTCCGGCAATTCGAGTTTGGCTTTGCGAATAAGCCTCAATCCCACCAATCAATAAAAAGATTGCCAGTAAGAGAAAATTTAGTGTAGCTCGTTTAGTCGTATTAAAATTTTTCATGGGGACGGTTATTTTAATTCTGCTACAAAGCTATTTCCAATGCTATGAGAGTCAAAAAAATTCGGGTATATTACGTATAAATTCGATTAAATGCCTTTTTTGATAACTTTGAATAAAATTTCTTTTTAATCATAAATGTCTGATAAATAATTAGTTATATATAAAAGTGTAGTTCGCCGATTTGTTTTACCCTTCATGGATTTTTTTTGGACTTCATTAAAAAAATAAAAAAAAAGAATTTTTCATAAAATGATTACATTTGAAAATCAATTTTTTGCCGATGAAATCTCATTTGGTTATATTAATCTTAAGCTTTCTCTTTTCAAACAATACAGGTGATTTTGAAAAGGCCGAATCGTTATTCAAACAAGCCAAGTATGATCAAGCCAAACTGGCTTTTGAAAGTTACTTGAAGGATAATGCCAATCATCTCAAAACGTTGGAGTATTTGGGTGATATTGAGGGCATTTATAAATCTTGGGACAAAGCCATGTTTTATTATGGCAAGCTAATCAAACTAAAACCCGGCGAAGCCGATTACCATTATAAGTTTGGCGGATGTTTGGGGATGAAAGCCAAAGAATCCAACAAGTTCAAAGCTTTAGGAATGATTGATGATATAAAAGCTTCCTTTGAGAAAGCCATCGCCCTCGATCCAAATCACATTGAAGCCCGCTGGGCATTAATCGAATTGTATTTGCAACTTCCCGGGATAGTGGGTGGCAGCGAAAAAAAGGCGCAAAGATATGCTGCCGAGTTACTCAAAATTTCACCGGTTGACGGTTATTTGGCCCAGGGGAGAATAGCGGAATATTTTGATAGAAATAAGGAAGCAGAAAAATATTATTTAAAAGCCATAGCTATTGGCGGTTCTAAAACAACCTATCAAAAATTAGCCAATTTGTACAAAAACAAAATGAACCAACCTGAAAAGGCTAAAGCACTCTTAGAAACATACAAAGAAAAAAAATAAGTCATATATCTCATGCGAACACATTTTATAGCCATAGGCGGCGCTGCCATGCACAATCTTGCCTTGGCCTTACACGAAAAAGGATACCAAGTAACCGGAAGTGATGATGCTATTTTTGAACCGTCCAAATCTCGTTTGGACAAAAAATGCTTGCTTCCCCAAGAAATGGGTTGGTTTCCCGAAAAGATTACAGCCGATATTGAAGCCGTTATTCTCGGAATGCACGCTAA
Source organism: Flavobacterium cheonhonense (assembly GCF_035671315.1). Lineage (NCBI taxonomy): Bacteria > Pseudomonadati > Bacteroidota > Flavobacteriia > Flavobacteriales > Flavobacteriaceae > Flavobacterium > Flavobacterium cheonhonense. The sequence goes on along the minus strand of NZ_JAXAVY010000007.1, from coordinate 51,462 downwards.
AGCGGATAATCCGGAATTGCTCAGAGCCCAAGCATTAGGGTTGAAAATTTATTCGTATCCCGAATTTTTATACGAACAATCCAAAAATAAAACCAGAGTAGTTATAGGCGGTTCGCACGGAAAAACCACTATTACTTCCATGATTTTGCACGTGATGCATTACCATAATATTGAGGTAGATTACATGGTTGGTGCCCAATTAGAGGGTTTTGACACTATGGTGCATCTTACACATGAGAATGATTTTATCGTGTTAGAAGGCGATGAATATTTATCGTCGCCCATAGACAGAAGACCGAAGTTTCATTTGTACCAACCTAACATCGCTTTATTGTCAGGCATTGCTTGGGATCATATTAATGTGTTTCCAACCTTTGATAATTATGTAGAGCAATTTGAAATTTTTGTCAACCAAATCACCAAAGGCGGAATTTTGGTTTATAATGAAGAAGACGCTACGGTTAAAAAAGTAGCTGAAGAATCAACCAACACCATTCGTCGAATTCCCTACCAAACACCAAGTTATTCTGTTAAAGACGGTGTAACTTTATTAGACACTCCCGAAGGTCCGATGCCGATAGAAGTCTTTGGAGCACACAACCTAAACAACTTAGCCGGAGCCAAATGGATTTGCCAAAATATGGGCGTAGACGAAGCCGATTTCTACGAAGCCATTGCCAGTTTTAAAGGCGCCAGCAAACGATTGGAAAAAATAGCTGAAGGAAAAGGAAAAGTGGCCTATAAAGATTTTGCCCATTCACCGAGTAAAGTTTCGGCTACTACCCAAGCTGTTAAAGCACAATATCCGGACAGAAAATTAGTAGCTTGCCTTGAATTACATACGTACAGCAGTTTGAATGCCGAATTCTTAAAAGAATACGAAGGCGCTTTAGATGCCGCCGATGTAGCCGTGGTTTTTTATTCGCCCGATGCGGTAAAAATCAAGCAACTCGAAGAAGTGACTTATGAGCAAATTGCAGAATCTTTCAAGCGTAAAGATTTGATTATTTATACCAATCCAATAGAGTTCAAAGACTTTTTATTCAATTTCGATTTAAACAATACCGCCTTATTATTAATGAGTTCCGGTAATTACGGCGGATTGAATTTTGATGAAGTGAAAAAGTTGATGCTATAATTTGAAGATTATTTTTGGTATTTAAAATGCCCAACTAGCTCATAGCGAAACAAGCAATCCTCCAATACTTGTCCGTTGCCCACATTATGTACAATCATCGGATGACCATTGGAGGATTTTTTGTGGGTTATTATGCCGATGTGCGGTAATTTTCCGTTAATCATCCAAGTAACGATTTCACCGGTTTTATAATCTGCCGGATTTTGGGTAACGACTAATTTTTGCCCTTTTCTACTGAAAAAAACTTCTAAATTCGGAACTCTTCTGTGATCAATGTTAGTATCAGGTTTTTTCAAACCCCATTTTTTCAAATTAGGGTATTTGGTAAAGTTGGCTTTCAAATCTTCATGGACTTCTTTTTGCAAATCGATGCCCAATTTACGATACGCTCTGATGACCACATCTGTACAAACGCCGGTTTTGGCCGGAACATCTCCGTTGGGATATTTTATCGCAACATAATTTGGAGTATATACAATTTCGTCATCAATTATGGAAAGCGCCGCTTCGGAAAGTCGGTTTTCAAATGTGTTTTCAAGCAAGGGTTTAGCATTATTATGCTCAACCTCTTTTTGACTACAAGTTAAAAATGTAAGTAAAGTTAGCGATAAATAAAAAGTTTTCATACTTTTAAGGTTTCAAGAACTAACGATAATTCTTTCTTTTTAGTATAAGCCATGGAACAAAACTTTTCTATAAAACATTGGTCAGAAGACGATAAGCCTCGTGAAAAGCTAATGCTGAAAGGAAAATCGGTTTTGAGTGATGCCGAATTAATTGCTATACTTATCGGCTCCGGCAGTCGAAATGAAAGTGCAGTTTCCCTGAGCAAACGGATACTACAAAGCGTTAACAACAACCTAAATGCGTTGGGCAAATTATCGCTCAAGCAATTTATGGAATTCAAAGGCATAGGCGAGGCCAAAGCGGTTACTATAGCTGCGGCTTTAGAGTTGGGGAAAAGGCGCAGAGAGCAAGCACTTCCCGATTTTTTCAAAATTACTTCTTCCAAAGCAGTTTTCGAAATCATGCAACCTCTTATAGGCGATTTGTTACACGAAGAATTTTGGGTGCTTTATCTGAATAATGCCAATAAAGTAATTTATAAAGCCCAGTTATCCAAAGGCGGTATTACCGGAACTGTTGTTGATGTTCGCTTGATTTTTAAATTGGCTTTGGAACACAACGCTACTTCTATCATTTTAAGCCATAATCATCCTTCCGGTAAACTTGTGGCCAGTGATGCCGACAAAGAAATCACTAAAAAGCTTAAATTTGCCGGAGAGCAATTGGATATTAAAGTGCTCGATCATATTATCATCACCGAAAAAGGGTATTTGAGCTTTCAGGACGAAGGCATTTTTTAGCATGAAACACATCACAGATATTTTTTTTGACCTCGATCATACACTTTGGGATTTTGACGCCAATTCGGTTTTGGCTTTTGATAAAATCTTTAAAGAACAGCATCCAACCATAGACACCTATCAGTTCGTGGAAGTTTACGCGCCTATCAATCAAGCCTGTTGGAAATTGTACCAGGTCGATAAAATGACACATGAAGAATTGCGTTACCAGCGATTGAAACAATCTTTTGATGCGTTGCGTTATAAAATCTCCGACGAGGCTATTGATAAAATTGCTCACGATTACATTGTATTTTTACCGGATAATAACCAACTTTTTGAAGGCGCTTTGGAAGTTTTGGATTATTTATCGTCCAAGTATAATTTGCACATTATCACCAACGGTTTTGCCGAAGTACAGTATAAAAAAATAGCCAATTCCGGTTTAGAAGGCTATTTTAAAACCGTCACCAATTCGGAAATGGCGGGCGTAAAAAAACCGCATCGCAACATATTCGAATTTGCCTTATCTTTGGCTAAAGTCGATAAACAAAATGCTTTAATGATAGGTGACTGTATTGATGCCGATGTACGCGGTGCAATCGAATTTGGAATGGAAGCCATTTTGTTTGATGAAAAAAACACGCATACTACAGCAACCTTTACAAGAATTAATCATCTAAAAGAATTAAAAAACATACTCTAATGAAAAAAATAGCACTCTTGTTACTGTTCGTATCTTTTATGTCTTACTCTCAGGGAATTAATAATTATCAATATGTAATTGTTCCCAAAAAATTTGATGCCTTTAAAACGGATGACAAATACGGGATGAATACTTCTGTTAAACTATTGCTCCAAAAATACGGTTTCAAAGCCTATTTCAGTGACGAATCTTTTGCCAATGACACTATGAATCGTTGTGATTTTTTAACAGCAGATTTAATCAATGAAAGCGGAATTATGGTCACTAAAATCAGAGTGGCTTTAAAGGATTGTAAAGGCAATATTGTTTACCAAACCGAACTTGGAACCAGTCGTGAAAAACAATATTCTATAGCTTACAGCCAAGCACTGAGAGAAGCTGCCAAGTCGTTTGAAACTTTGAACTATAAGTATGAAGGCAAATCATTGCCATTTCAACCAACAACAGAAAAACCTGTGGTTAGGGTTTCCGAAACCAGAATTGAATCGGTTTCTACAACTAATACCGATGAGAAACCCGTGGTGAGAGTAAAAGACAACAAAATTGAGACTAAACCTAATGCTCCGTTCTTTTTTGCACAACCAACAGCTAACGGCTATCAAGTGGTTGACAACGAGCCTAAAGTCATCATGCGTTTGTACAACACTTCGCAAAAGAATGTGTTTATGGCCGATAAAAATGGGGTAAACGGAACCGTGTTACTCAAAGACGGACAATGGTTTTTTGAATACTACAATAACGGAAATTTGGTGTCAGAACCGATTAATTTGAAGTTTTAACCATTCAAACTAATACCCGTACTTATCTTTCCAACGGTTTTTCAAAAAGGTACGCATTTCGTTCTCGCGAGCATTGTTTCCCGGTTTGTAGAAATCTGTATTCCTGATTTCATCGGGTAAATATTCTTGTTCCGAGAAATTGTTGGCATAGTTGTGTGAGTATTGGTATTCTTCGCCATAACCCAATTCCTTCATCAGTTTGGTTGGTGCGTTGCGCAAATGAATCGGTACCGATAAATCGCCGGTTTGTTTCACCAAAGCTTGTGCTTCGCCAATGGCCATATAGCTGGCATTGCTTTTAGGCGATGTGGCTAAATATATCGCACACTGACTCAAGATAATTCGGCTCTCCGGATAGCCAATGGTAGAAACGGCTTGAAAGGTATTGTTGGCCATGATAAAAGCCGTCGGATTCGCGTTGCCAATATCTTCACTGGATAAAATTAACATTCTACGGGCGATGAATTTTACATCTTCGCCGCCTTCAATCATGCGCGCCAACCAATACACAGCGCCGTTGGGATCACTACCGCGGATGGATTTGATAAAAGCCGAAACAATATCGTAATGTTGTTCTCCGGTTTTGTCGTACAGCACTGTGTTTTGCTGCACCAATTCCAATACTTTGTCGTTGGTAATCGTAATTTGACCTTCAGGGCTGGCGTTGACAACGAGTTCAAAAATATTCAATAGTTTACGGCCGTCACCACCCGAAAGTCGCAGTAAAGCCTCAGTTTCTTTTAATTTGATTTTTTTAGCGGAAATGATTTTGTCTTCCTTCATCGCGCGGTGCAACAAAGCCAACAAATCTTCCTTAGAAAACGGATTTAAAATATACACCTGACAACGTGACAACAAAGCAGGAATCACTTCAAAACTCGGATTTTCAGTCGTAGCACCTATGAGCGTTACCCAACCTTTTTCCACGGCTGCCAGCAAAGAATCTTGTTGTGATTTGCTGAAACGATGAATCTCGTCTATAAACAAAATCGGGTTTTTGGCGGTGAACAAGCCGCCGCTTTGTTTCGCTTTTTCAATCACGTCGCGGATGTCTTTCACCCCGCTGTTAATGGCGCTCAACTCGTAAAACGGACGGTTGCTTTGCTTGGCAATAATCTGCGCCAAAGTGGTTTTGCCTGTGCCCGGAGAACCCCAAAAAATCATCGACGGAATAACGCCACGAGCAATTTGCTGGGTCAACGAACCGTTTTCGCCTACCAAGTGTAACTGACTGATGTAGTCTTCCAAACGCTGCGGTCTGATGCGTTCTGCCAAAGGTGCTTCCATGCGGTAAAAATACAATTTTTATGAAGTTTAGGAGCCAAACGTTAGGGCATTTTTTACACCGTGTTCCCGCTGTCCGAGTTACACGGTAACTTCTACCATCGGGGCTAAATACAAACTAAAGGCTTCTTTTAAACTTGTTTTAAAATACCTTAAACTGACAAATTAGCACTATTTTTATCTTGGCGGTGTTTTTGACAAGTCAAATGCGTTATTTTAAGCCTATGAACGATCAGCATCATTTTAAGTTTACGCCTTCGGTATGGATAGTGCCGGTTTTTTTGGTGTTGGTGATATGGAGCGTTTTCTTAGCGGAAGATCGCTTCAATCTCGATTGGACCAAACACGGCATTTATCCCCGAACCTGGCAAGGTTTGCAAGGTGTTTTGTTGAGTCCGTTTTTGCACGGTGATTTGAATCACATTGCCAACAATACTTTTCCGTTATTTATTTTAACAGCGGCGCTGATTTATTTTTACCGCGACATCTCACTCAAGGTGTTGGTTTACGGAATTGTCTTTTCCGGATTGATTACTTGGGTTATTGGGCGCGAAGCCTATCACATTGGTGCCAGTGGTTTGATTTATGTGTTGGTGTCTTTTATTTTCTTTAAAGGGATGATGACACAGTATTACCGACTCATGGCTTTATCGCTCACGGTGGTGATGTTATACGGCGGTATGATTTGGTATGTATTTCCTGAGGTTGACCGACAAATTTCCTGGGAAGGCCATTTGGCCGGATTCTTAACCGGTTTTGTTTTTGCCGCTATTTTTAAAACTCCCGATTATAAAAAAGCCATCCAATATGAATGGGAGAAACCCGATTTTAATCCGGAGGACGATATGTTTATGAAGCATTTTGACGAGAACGGCAACTTTGTCAATACGCCGGAACCGGAGGAAATTGAAGAAGAAATTCCTCCAACTACAGTAAATTACGTTTACATCTACAAAGCAGTGACAGACGATAACAAGTCGGCCGAATAGATAGCTCTTTAGCCCCGATTCCTTCGGCAATTCGCTACACTCGTGTGAAGAGAAAATAAAAAGTCCCGAGTAATCGGGACTTTTTTATTGTAACGTAAAGCGGGAATACGGATTCCTAAATAGCCCAAGCCATTCGCTATTAATATTAAATATTAGATATTAAATATAAAATATAAGGGTATTATTGTCTTTGACGAACTGTTTCGTAAAGAAACGCACCGCAGGCTACAGAAACATTTAAGGAACCGATAGTACCGAACATAGGAAGTTTGGCTTTTTCATCTACAATTTTCAACACCGACGGGTTGATGCCGCGGTCTTCGCTACCCATGATGATGGCAATGGGTTCGTTGAGGTTTAGACTGTATAGGCTGTCTTCGGTTTTTTCGGTGGCGGCTACGGTTTTGATGCCGCTGCCTTGCAGGTAAAAAATGGCGTCTTTGATGTGATCGACTTTGCAAATCGGTACATTGAAAACGGCCCCTGCAGAGGTTTTTACGGTGTCACCGTTTACCGGAGCGGAACCGGTTTTTTGCACTATAATACCGTCAACTCCGGTACATTCTGCCGTTCTGATGATGGCACCAAAGTTTCGGGCATCACTGAGTTGGTCGAGGATTAAGAATAAAGGCGTTTTGCCGCTTTCCACAACACTGTCTACTAAGGTTTCCAAATTAACGAAGGAAATAGGGGCAATGGTCGCCACAGCACCTTGGTGGTTGTTGATGGTTAAACGGTTGAGTTTTTCTACGGGAACGTATGAGAAATTGATGCTGTTTTTTTTCAGGGTTTTGAGCAGTTCTTGCATCAATTCGCCTTGCGCATCGGTTTGAATAAAGACTTTGTCGATTTCCTTACCTGCGTTAACGGCTTCAATTATGGCTCTGATTCCGAAGATTTGATTTTCTTTTTCCATGGCGCAAAGATATAAAAAAACCACCAGTGAAAACTGGTGGTTTTAGATTAGAACAATTTAATGTTATGGTTGTTGCAAAACAAAGTTTGGCCAGTTAGAGCCATCTGTTCTTGTTAAGGTTGTATCTCCATATTCGCCGTAATCATTTTCCCAGTGGAAAGACATGTCAGCACCGTTGATTACTAAGTTTGAGAATGTGAATACCTCATTGTACTGATCTACACCTGCATAAGCAATTTCACCACAAAGGTCTACAAATTGAACCCCAGTTGCGATATTGCCCGGTCCATATAAACCTCTCCAGCCTCCGAAAGAAGCATCAGAAAGATTGTATACCCCTCCGCCAACAGCAGTAAAAGTTACGTTTCCGGTAACCGGACCGGCTGCGAATTCACCTGTTGGGGCAGATACATTGGTAGTAGAGTAGCTGTAAGTACCTGCTAAATCAGAATAACAATCAATGATAGTAAATGACAATTCTTGAGATGTAATGCTGGCATTTGAAGTGTTTGCATTACTAACACGAAGAGTGAAAGTTTCATCATCTTCATCTTCGTCGTCATTTAAGATTTTAATCTCTCCTGAAACTGAAGTAGTATAGGCAGGAATGATAAGTTCATGATCGTATTCGAAATCACTATCATCAGCATCACCAGCTGTTTGAAGAACAGAAACGTGAATATCAATTGATTGAGGTTTGTTTAGCGTAATGGTATACGTGTATACACCTTCGTCACCCTCTCTAACGGTTTGCGAATTAGTCAAAGGACTATCTAATGAAATAGTTCCCACAACATCTTCTGCTACGATTAGGTTACTGTACCCTGTAGCATCACCAGAGTCATCACAAGAGATGAACATCATAGAAGACAAAAGTAAACCTAGTCCAAATTTATTATAAAATATTTTTTTCATGATAGTTTTTTTAATTAGTCAACTATTTTTTCTAAAACTTGATAGAAAACTCTTGGTCCTACTGCACCGGAAGTAGTATTGTATCCGAAAGACATTACCAAACGATCTTTTCCTTCTACATCATCTCTAATCACGTAATTTGAAGAGCCACAATATACTGGGGTCATATCAGCAGGATTAGATAAACATGTGATAAAAGGTTGGCCATTACCTGATTGAGGTGTGCCATCAGGAGTATTGTCAGGATAGCCTATCACATCATTCTCGTCGATTGTAAAATAATATTCATTTCCACTGAATACTCCGAAATATTCAACTACTCTATAAGTTGTTGAATTTACCGATTCGATAGTGGTTGAAGCCGGCCAGTCTGCAGCAGTGTAAGTTAATACGCCTAATCTGTAGTATTCTGCTTCAACACAACGATAATTCCCGGCGAAACGGGTTCCTACTGAAACTTTTGTTGATTTATTGTTTAGAGCTTCGTTTCCGCTTGAAGTTTTAGAAACATAGGTAAGTGTCCAATAATCACCGATTTCTAATTCAGTATCATTTGTAGGCAACGGTTGACCGTTAACAATAATTCCTTCACTGAGTTCGTTATAAGTAAAATTGAAATTTATAGTTTCCAATTGTGTTGCATTTGGAAAAGTAACATTTTTTAAAAATACTCTATTTGAAGTTGTTCCGTCAACAGATGTGAATTGTTTGTAAACGTCTACAGATTCAACAGATACATCACCTTGGAAAGCTCCTAATGCTGCAGTGTATTGGAATTCATTTCCGTTACCAACAACATAAGCGACCAAATTGTTTTTAACATCCAATAAACCTCCTTCATTTTTATTTCCGGTAAGAACATCATTGTCCTTTTCGCATGACACCACACCCAAAGATGCGACAGCCATAAATAAATAAATAAATTTTTTCATAGTTTTTTGTATTAGTTCATCCACCAAACTTTAGAAAGCATAGTGTCGCCATTATCTAATAAGGCAACAGCAGCTTGGTAGTTTGCTTGGTTAAAGTTTTGTGAATCGGTTGAATAATAGAATCTTTTTGGAATAGCACTGATTTGTGCGTCAACAACTGGAGATAAGGCTGGTTGTCCGGTTCTTCTCCATTCTGTCCACGACTCAATTCCTTGTCCGTAAAGAGCAAGCCACATTTGTAAACCAATTTTTTCTTTACCGGCTGTTACAGTAGTAAAGTCAAGGGAAGGCTGACTCAAGTAAGTTGCTATTGCTCCGGAAGAAACTCCGTTAAAGTTCATGTTGGCAGTAATACCATTTCTGTAGTGCGTATCAGCTGTTGGAACACCACCAGGGATGATGCCTGTTAAAGCTGCTTCTGCTAAGTATAATTCTACTTGAGCATAAGACAATAGTACACCTGGTAAGGTAGGCGATAAATAGTCTTCACCTGGTGAAGAGAAACCATTGTAGTTGCCCGGGTTTTCAACACCAGGTACATTACCTACATAAGCTCCCACATCGTTAACTTGTGCAAAAACACCTAGTCTAGGATCGGATAATTGGTTTAATTCATCAACAAGTACTGAACTTACTTTGTATTCTGCTCTGTTACCGTAAACGATAGTTTCGTAGATTGGATTAGCATCAGGTTGTGAAGCAGTGTAAGCCAATTGTGCTGAATCATCGTTAGAAGACATTAATAAACCTGAGTTTACTAACGCAGTTACTTCTGCAGAAACATTTCTTTTTCCGGAAATTCTCATTAGAGCTTTTAATTTTAGAGAAGCTCCGAATTTTCGCCATTTGGCTACATCACCTTGGTAAATGAAGTCAGCTGTTGCAGTAAATTCACCACTTCCGTTAGCAAATAAAGCTTCTGCTTGATCTAATAAATCAAGAATTCCGTCATAAACTACTTCTTCTGTGTCGTGAACCGGTTTAGTGATACCCGGTACTACAGCTTCATTGAATGGAACAGGGCCGAAGATATCGGTTAATATTTGGAAATTGTTGGCTTCCAATACTAAACTGATAGCTTGTAAGTTAGTGTTTCCGGTAGTTCCGGCTAATTCATAGGCAGCTTTACATTCTGCAATAGAACTGGCGTAAAGGTTCGTCCAAACTGAATTCATAACGGCTCTTCTTGGCGTGTATCTTTCTTCAGAATTGTATTGAACTTTTGACCATTGTTGTGCCCAACAAAGCCCCATATCTCCACCAATTTGTGCATTGTACAAAGTGTTTTGAGTAGTAATCATTGCAGATGATAGCAATAAATTAGGGTCTGTTGTTTGGGAATTATTTGGAGAGGTGTTGATCTCTTCAAAATTTTTATCACAGCTCCAAAGAGTGAGTGCTGCGACAAATAAGGCAAATATTTTTTTCATAACTTTTTTTAGAATTTAATGTTAATGTTAAACCCATAAGTTCTTGCTGAAGGTAATTGACCAAATTCTTGACCTTGCTCACCATTAGCGCTACTGAATCCTGTTTCAGGATCAATATGAGGAACTTTTTTGTAAAGGATAGCTAAGTTTCTACCTACTACTGACACTCTGAAATCTTGAATGAAAGTACCGGTCAACCATTTTTTAGGCAATGAATATCCTAAAACAATTTGTCTAAGTTTTACATAACTGGCATCAAATACTCCACTTTCTGTAAAGTTTGAGTAATCGTAGGCTGTTTGATTGAATGTTTTAGCATCTACCACTACGTTATTTGGAGTGTATCCGCCGTTTCCATCAGAAACTACACCGTTTCCGATTACCCCAGTCTCTCTTCCGATTAAAGACTCTTCCAATGTTCCGGCATATCTACCCCACATATAAGTCATAGAGAAGATGTCACCACCCATTTTAGCATCAATTAAGGTGCTTAAATCGAAGTTTTTGTATTTGAAAGTAAAGTTAGCACCTCCTGTCCAATCAGGAGTAATATTTCCTAATACAACTTTTTCGGTGTTGTTAACTTGAGGTAAACCGTTCTCATAAATTATTTGACCGGCATCATTTCTTAAGAAAGGATATCCAACGATTGATCCATAAGCTTCGCCTACACGGGCTTGTAATTCCATATCCCATTGACCGCCTAATACATAGGCATCAGTCAAACCTAAGCTAACCACTTCGTTTTTGTTTTTAGCAAAGTTCAAGTCTACATCAAAAGAGAAATCTCCTTTTTTCAATACCGTAGCACCTAATTGTAACTCAATACCTTTGTTATTCATTTCTCCGGCATTTTCCCAAGAAGAGGTAAATCCTGAAGCTCCATCAATTTGTAATGGTAAGATTAAGTCTTTACTGGTCTGATCATAATAGGTAGCACTAAAACGAACTCTGTTGTTGAACGCGTTTAAGTCTAATCCGAACTCAACTCCAGTAGTACTTTCTGGTTTTAAGTTAGGGTTCCATTGCGTGTTAGGCACAGAAGAAATAGTACCAAAGTTGTTATTGCTTAAAGCAAAAGTTCTGTTTAAGCTGTATGGGTCTAAAGGTCCGATACCTCCAACTTTTGACCAACCTCCTCTAATTTTAGCATAACTGATTTTAGCTTTAGAAAAGTCAGCTAACTCAGAAAGAACTAATGATCCTGTTACTGCAGGGTAGAAGAAGGAGTTGTTTTGAGAAGGCAATACACTCGCCCAGTCATTACGTCCTGAGAAATCAAGGAAAGCATAGCCTTTGTATGATAATTGTCCGAATCCAAGAACACTGTTGATTCTTTGCTCTGTATAATCACTGTCGATAGTTGGAGTAGTTCCGGATTTTACGTTAGATAATGTAAATAGGCCCGGTAACTCTAAACCGCCGCTTAATTCTCCTAATTGTCTTGTACTTACTCTTTTCATAGAGTTCATACCGGCATTGATGGTCAAAGCCAAATCAGTGGTTAAATTTCTTTGGTAAGTTAAGATGGCTTCAGCGTTGATCTCAGAATATCTTCTGGCGATTTCAGCATAGTAACCGTCAATATTCTCGTTAGAACCTTTTTCGTTTCTCAAAGTTTCTCTTTGTGAATATTGGTCTAACATCAATTTACCGTTGATTGATAAGTTGTCTGTAAACTTGAAGTTTAAGAATGTATTACCGGTAATTCTGTCTTGATCAAAAGTATTGATGTTGGTTTCCAAATGCCAATAAGGGTTGTTTTGGAAATTGGTGTTCCAGTTTAATGGAGTTCCTGCAGCAGGTGTGTTAGCACCAGCCAAAGGTAAGTTTCTCCAGTCTTTTAAGTCAGAGAAATTAACGTTACGAGCAGACCAAATAAACTGTTGAACTACGTTTTGACTTGAATAACCAACAACTGGTAAATTATCACTTTTGTTGTTGAAGTAAGTCATGCTGATACCGGCAGATAATTTTTTGCCTAGGTTCATGTTTCCATTAAAACCTACATTGAATTTTTTGAATTCAGTAAAAGGAATCATCCCTTTTTCATCACTGTTTCCAATGGATAATCTGAAGTTTGAATTTTCACCACCACTAACGATAGATACGTTATTGGTTTGTGCAACACCTGTTTCATAGAAATCTTTAACGTTGTCAGGATGAGAAACCCATGGAGTAGGTAATCCGCCGTTTTTGTATGAGTCCCATTGAACAAAAGAAAGACCTCTGTCCAAAGCAGGTCCCCAGCTTTCGTCAACACCATCGTTGTATCCGCCTCCGGCACCATCAACAAATTCAAAATAATCTGAAGTTGCTCCTTGACCGTAAGAGTTTTGGAAGTTTGGTAAAACCAATGGGTTAGAGAAAGTGGTATTTGTGTTGAAAGAAACTTCGAACTTGTCTTTTTTCTTTCCAGATTTTGTATTGATTAAAACAACCCCTTTACTGGCACGAATACCGTAAAGTGCAGCAGCAGTTGGTCCTTTTAACACAGTAACTGATTCAATGTCATCAGGATTGATACTGGCAGCACCATTAGGTAAGTCTCTACCTCCGCCTGAACCTGAGTTACCGTAGCTGGTATTATCAAAAGGAACACCATCTATAACAAATAAAGCCTCATTGTTACCTGTAATAGTAGAAGCACCTCTCAAAACAATTCTTGAGGAAGATCCTACTGCTCCTGATGAATTGGTTACTTGAACCCCCGCAACTCTACCGGATAAGGCATTTACTAAATTTGATTCTCTCGCCTCAGTTAAAGCGCCTCCTTTTACAGATTGAGCGGCATAGGTTACGGCCTTCTCAGACTTTTTAACGCCTAAAGCCGTTACTACAACGCCTTCAAGCTCAACGGCCGCATCCATCATTTTAACGTTGATTGTTGCCGAATAAGCCACAATTTCTTGTGATTTCATGCCGACATAATTAAAAACTAATGTCTGTGTTGGAGAAGCACTAATGCTGAACTTACCGTCAAAATCGGTTTGAGTTCCCAACTTAGTCCCTTTAACAAGAACATTAACTCCCGGAATAGGCATACCGCTGTTATCAGTAACAACACCAGTAACAATCCTCTCTTGTGCAAAAGAAATTTGCACCAATAACGCTATAAAAAGCGTCAAGAATCCATTTAACTTTGTTTTCATTATTTAATTTGGTTATAATTAGTAAACCAAAAGTCTTAAATAATTCTTAAAAATCCTAATGAAATGTTAACTTTTATTCTTAATTCTTTAATTATTTAAAAATTAGCTTTAAAGCTGATGTGAACTATTGAATTTGATAGTTTGGCATCTTGATTTTTAGTACTGCCGTTTGCGTAGATGATATTGAAAAGACCGTTTTTAGTTAATAATCCGAATCCAAAACCAAGTCCCAGAAGATTTTCTTTGGTATTTGTAGTGGTGTCGTTAAAGTAACCATAGTCGAGTATGGTGTGGACATACAAATTTGAAGTTGCGATATAACGGTATTCGGTAAGTAAAGTGGTAATTGTGTTGGCTTGAAGGCTGTTTTCGTTGAACCCGCGTACGGAATTTATGCCTCCGAATCTGTAAAGCTCATTGGTGATGTAGCGGTTGCTTTTTAAATAGAAATTCTGGGTTTTAACTTGTATGATATTTTTTGGGTTCAGATAAAAATTGTGTTTGGCTAGTAAGCTTATAAAAAATTGGTTGTCGTTACCGGAATTGGCGTTTCTCTTTCCGTTTCCTACTTTAAGATTGATGTTGGTTTTTTCCGGGAATAAAAAATCAGTATTATTAAAATTGGTGAATTCCAAAGACGAGGTTAGAAAAGTGCTTTCAAAGTCGTTAATAGTAGTTGAATTTATGTTTTGAATGTCGCTTGACTCTGTTGACTGATAACCTAAGTATATTCGGGTGTTGTAGTTAAAGTAGTAGCCGATTTCTAAATTGGTTCTGGTATTTTGAAAGGTGCTGTCTTGTTTGAAAATATTCAAGTCGGCTTTCATTCCGAAAGGGCTTTTGAATAGATATGGAAGTTCCAAACTGAGGTTGAACGTTTTTTGGTCTTGCCCATCGCTTTTCCAATAAAGCGCAATTTTTTCACCCGAATTTAGAATGTTATTAAGGATTAAATCCAAGTAGCCGCTGACAACCAATTTGTCTTTTTCGTCATTGGTGAATCCAAGATATCCGTCAAATGAGTTTGGTTTTGCTTTTTCTAAGTAAACATAGATTTTAGTGGAATCCTTGGTAAACAAAATTTCGGGATATTTTTGCTGTTTGACAAAGCGGTATTTTTCAAAATCAGTATAAATTTTTTCTAGGCTTTTTTGGTTGAAGGTTTTGTTCTTGTGCAGACGCAAGATATTTTTTTTGTGGCCTTCGGGAAATTTAGGATAACCGTTTATGACTATGTTGTTGATGCTTCTTTTGATTTCTTTATTTACCGATAGAGAAGCGGTAATGAAATGAGGTTGTTTTTCAATGGAGGAAAGTTTGGCTTTGGCCATTGCGAAACCCTTATTCTCTAATTGTCTTGTTACAGTGTTTAATAAAAATTCTATTTCCTCAAAAGGCAAGGTTACAGAATCGTTCTTGAAGGAGAAGTTTTCGGGGATAAATTCCTGAAAATTTATACCTATATATATGCGCGCATATTTAATTCTGTTTTCGAGTTGGTATTTGTGTGTAAAAACAGAGTCGTTAACTTTATGGGTTTCGACGATTTTACAATCCAGATAGCCTTTCTTATTTAGCTTTTCTGTAAGTAAAATATTTTCTTCGGTAATGGATTTTAGAGATTTGTGTTTTTTTTCATAGCCAATACTGTCGATGATTTTGGTTTCGCTGTCATTGCTGCCGGAAATTTTCAAGTACAAGTTTTGAGCAGCGGTTTTTCCGCCAAAGAGGGATAAGAAAATAAGAAAGAATATCTTTTTCAATCGCATAGAGCTTTGCTTCAAAATAACGAAAAAAATCTCTTTTTATTACGGTTAATCAAATCTAAAAAGAATCTATTTGAAAATTAATTAATTAAGATTTGTTTCGATAAAAATAATTACTACATTTGCAACCCCTAAAAAAGGGGGATTTTAATAAATAAAGAAATTTTAGTATTTAATTATGCCAACAATTCAACAATTAGTAAGAACAGGAAGAACTCAAATCACTAAGAAGAGTAAATCGGTTGCTTTAGATTCTTGTCCTCAAAGAAGAGGTGTTTGTACGCGTGTTTACACTACTACTCCTAAAAAGCCAAACTCTGCGATGCGTAAAGTAGCGCGTGTACGTTTGACTAACGGAAATGAAGTGAATGCTTACATCCCTGGAGAAGGACACAATTTACAAGAGCACTCGATAGTATTAGTGAGAGGCGGAAGGGTAAAAGATTTACCAGGAGTTAGATACCACATTGTGCGTGGTGCGCTTGATACCTCAGGTGTAGCAGGAAGAACACAAAGAAGATCTAAGTACGGTGCTAAACGCCCAAAAGAAGCTAAAAAGTAATTTTAAAAACTTTTAAAGAAAAGACATGAGAAAAAGAGCGGCAAAGAAAAGACCACTTTTACCAGATCCAAGGTTTAATGACCAATTGGTAACACGTTTTGTAAACAACTTAATGTGGGACGGTAAGAAATCAACAGCTTTCAAAGTATTCTATGATGCAATTGATATCGTAGAAGCTAAAAAGAACAATGATGAAAAAACATCATTAGAAGTTTGGAAAGATGCTTTAACAAACGTTATGCCTCACGTAGAAGTGCGTAGTCGTAGAGTAGGTGGAGCTACCTTCCAAATTCCGATGCAAATCAGACCGGACAGAAAAATTTCTATGGCTATGAAGTGGATGATACTTTATGCTAGAAAAAGAAATGAAAAATCAATGGCCGGAAAATTAGCCTCTGAAATCTTAGCTGCGGCTAAAGAAGAAGGTGCTGCTGTTAAAAAGAGAATGGATACTCACAAAATGGCAGAAGCAAACAAAGCATTCTCTCACTTTAGATTTTAATATTTAAGAAATGGCTAGAGATTTAAAATTTACAAGAAATATCGGAATTGCGGCTCACATTGATGCTGGTAAAACAACAACTACTGAGCGTATATTATTCTATACCGGAAAATCACACAAAATTGGTGAGGTGCACGATGGTGCTGCAACAATGGACTGGATGGCGCAAGAGCAGGAAAGAGGGATTACTATTACTTCTGCTGCAACCACTTGTGAGTGGAACTTCCCAACTATCCAAGGTAAAGCAACTCCGGATACAAAACCGTACCACTTTAATATTATTGATACCCCGGGACACGTTGACTTTACTGTAGAAGTAAACCGTTCATTGCGTGTATTGGATGGATTAGTTTTCTTGTTTTCTGCTGTTGATGGTGTTGAGCCTCAATCAGAAACCAACTGGAGATTAGCGGATCAATATAGAGTTCCACGTATGGGATTCGTTAATAAAATGGACCGTCAAGGTTCTAACTTCTTAAATGTTTGTCAACAAGTTAGAGATATGTTGAAGTCTAATGCTGTTGCGATTACTTTGCCAATCGGTGAAGAAAATGACTTTAAAGGAGTAGTTGACTTAGTAAAAAACCAAGCTATCATATGGCATGACGCAACGCAAGGGGCAACTTTTGATATTGTAGATATTCCTGCTGATATGGTGGATGAAGTAAAAGCTTACCGTTCAACCTTGATTGAAGCAGTTGCTGAGTATGATGAAAATCTACTTGACAAATACATGGAAGATGAAAACTCAATCACTGAGGAAGAAATCAACAATGCATTAAGAGCTGCTACAATTGATATGGCTATCATCCCGATGATTGCTGGTTCATCTTTCAAAAACAAAGGTGTTCAATTTATGTTGGATGCTGTATGTAAATATTTGCCTTCTCCGTTAGATAAAGAAGGTATCGAAGGAATTCACCCTGATGATGCTGATTTATTGGAAGAAGATCAAACCAAAATCTTACGTCGTCCTGATGTAAAAGAGCCGTTTGCTGCTTTGGCATTTAAGATTGCAACTGACCCTTACGTTGGTCGTTTGGCTTTCTTCCGTGCTTATTCAGGTCGTTTAGATGCAGGTTCTTACATTTTGAACACGCGTTCTGGAAACAAAGAAAGAATTTCTCGTATCTACCAAATGCACGCTAACAAACAAAACCCAATCGAATATATCGAGGCAGGTGATATTGGAGCTGCTGTTGGATTTAAAGATATCAAGACTGGTGATACTATGTGTGATGAAAAACACCCAATCATTCTTGAATCTATGAAATTCCCTGATCCGGTAATTGGTATCGCTATCGAGCCAAAAACTAAAGCTGACGTTGATAAAATGGGTATGGCTTTGGCTAAATTAGCTGAAGAAGATCCTACATTTACCGTTAGAACTGACGAAGCTTCAGGTCAAACGATTATTTCAGGTATGGGTGAGTTGCACTTAGACATCCTTGTTGATCGTATGAAACGTGAGTTTAAAGTAGAAGTTAACCAAGGTGAGCCTCAGGTAGAGTACAAAGAAGCATTCACTAAATCGGCACAACACAGAGAAGTTTACAAAAAACAATCTGGTGGACGTGGTAAATTCGGAGATATTGTATTCCGTTTAGAGCCTGCTGACGTTATAGATGGTAAACCATTTGTTGGATTACAATTTGTTAACGAAGTAAAAGGTGGAAACGTTCCTAAAGAATATATTCCTGCTGTTGAGAAAGGTTTCAGAGAAGCTATGAAAACAGGTCCGTTAGCCGGATACACTGTAGATAGTTTGAAAGTTACTTTATTAGACGGTTCTTACCACCCGGTAGATTCTGATGCACTTTCTTTCGAGTTGGCTGCTAAAATGGGTTACAAAGAAGTGGCTAAGGCTGCCGGAGCTGTAATTCTTGAGCCAATCATGAAAATTGAAGTGATTACTCCTGAAGAAAACATGGGAGATATCGTAGGAGATTTGAACAGAAGAAGAGGTCAAGTGAATGACATGGGTGACAGAGCAGGTGCTAAAACAATCAAGGCACACGTTCCGTTGTCAGAGATGTTCGGTTATGTAACAACCTTAAGAACATTATCTTCAGGTAGAGCAACATCTACTATGGAGTTCTCTCACTACGAACAAACTCCTTCTAACATTTCTGAAGAAGTAATTAAAAAAGCAAAAGGTAACGCTTAATTTTTATCAAGATGAGTCAAAAAATTAGAATAAAATTAAAGTCTTACGATCACATGTTGGTTGATAAATCAGCTGAGAAAATCGTAAAAACTGTGAAAAGCACAGGTGCTGTTGTAACAGGTCCAATTCCGTTACCTACGCACAAAAAAATATTTACTGTATTGCGTTCTCCGCACGTTAACAAAAAAGCGAGAGAGCAGTTCGAAGTAAGTTCATACAAAAGATTATTAGATATCTACAGTTCTTCATCAAAAACAATTGATGCTTTAATGAAGCTTGAATTGCCTAGCGGTGTAGAAGTGGAAATCAAAGTCTGATTCTAGTATGATGTAAAATTAAATCCGTCTCGTTTAGTGAACGAGACGGATTTTTTATTTAGAGAGCTTCGGTGTAGTGTTTTTTTAGTTTGTTTTATCCGGTTTTAAGGTGTTTTTTGCGGTTTTGTGACTAGTTTAAAAAAATCTTAAAAAAAGGATAATCAATAGTTTGCATTCTAAAATAATTATTATACTTTTGCACGCTCGATTGGGGTAGTATGCCCTATTCAAAAATTAGTAATTTAAAATAAGTTTAATATGTCTGGGTTAATTGGAAAAAAAATCGGCATGACAAGCATCTTTGATGAAAACGGGAAAAACATTCCTTGTACAGTAATCGAAGCTGGTCCTTGTGTCGTTACCCAAGTCAGAACCAAAGAGGTTGACGGGTATGAGGCTCTTCAACTTGGTTTCGATGACAAATCAGAAAAACACGCTACTAAAGCTGATTTAGGTCACTTTAAAAAAGCGGGTACTTCTGCTAAGAAAAAAGTCGTTGAATTCCAAGGATTTGAAGAAAACTACAAATTAGGTGATAACATCACTGTGGAAGTATTCAGCGAAGGAGAATTTGTTGATGTACAAGGTGTATCAAAAGGGAAAGGTTTCCAAGGGGTTGTAAAACGTCACGGTTTTGGTGGGGTTGGACAATCTACACATGGTCAACACAACCGTTTAAGAGCGCCGGGATCTGTCGGAGCATCTTCTTATCCATCACGTGTATTCAAAGGAATGCGTATGGCCGGAAGAATGGGAGGAGATAATGTAAAAGTACAAAATCTTAGAGTTTTAAAAGTAGTGGCTGAAAAGAATCTACTTGTGGTGAAAGGTGCTATTCCTGGACACAAAAACTCTTATGTAATCATTCAGAAGTAATGGAAGTAAAAGTTTTAGATATCAACGGAAAAGATACTGGAAGAAAAGTTGAACTTTCTGATTCAGTATTCGGCATTGAGCCAAATAATCACGCAGTATATCTTGATGTTAAGCAATACTTAGCCAATCAAAGACAAGGTAACCACAAAGCTAAAGAAAGAGCTGAAGTTGCCGGAAGTACACGTAAGATTAAAAAACAAAAAGGTACAGGTACTGCTCGTGCAGGATCTAAAAAGAGTCCTTTGTTCAAAGGTGGAGGAACGGTTTTCGGTCCAAGACCAAGAAGCTACTCTTTCAAATTGAACAAAACTTTAAAAAGATTAGCTCGTAAATCGGCTTTATCTTTAAAAGTAAAAGAGTCAAATTTAGTAGTTGTGGAAGACTTCAATTTTGAAACACCAAACACTAAAAATTTCATTAACGTTTTGAAAGCTTTAGGGTTAGAGAACAAAAAATCATTGTTCGTGTTGGGTGATTTAAATAAAAATGTATATTTGTCGTCACGCAATTTAAAGGCTTCTAGCGTAGTAACTAACTCAGAATTAAGCACTTATGCTATTTTAAACGCTAATAATTTAGTGTTATCTGAAGGTTCTTTAGAAGGAATTGTTGAAAATTTAAGTAAATAACAGGCCATGAGTATCATAATTAAACCTATCATAACAGAAAAAATCACCAAAGAAGGTGAGGTTTTTAATCGTTTTGGTTTTGTTGTTGACAAAAAAGCCAACAAAGTTCAAATTAAGAAAGCTGTAGAGGCTGCTTATGGAATTACTGTTGTTGATGTGAACACGATGAACTACAGAGCTGACAGAACCGTAAAATATACAAAAAGCGGATTAATCAGCGGTAAAACAAATGCTTACAAAAAAGCAATTGTTCAAGTAAAAGAAGGAGAAACAATAGATTTTTATAATAATATCTAATAGAAAATGTCAGTTAGAAAATTAAAACCTATTACCCCGGGTCAGCGTTTTAGAGTTGTGAATGGTTTTGACGCCATTACAACTGATAAGCCGGAGCGCTCTTTGTTAGCACCGATAAAAAACTCAGGAGGTAGAAATAGTCAAGGAAAAATGACCATGCGTTATACAGGCGGTGGTCACAAACAAAGGTATCGTATCATTGATTTTAAAAGAACTAAAGTGGGAATCCCTGCTACAGTGAAATCAATCGAGTACGATCCAAACAGAACAGCTTTTATCGCGTTATTGTGGTATGCAGATGGGGAGAAAACCTATATTGTTGCTCAAAACGGATTACAAGTAGGACAAACAGTTGTGTCTGGTGAAGGTGCAGCTCCTGAAATTGGAAATACTTTGCCATTAAGCAAAATTCCTCTAGGAACTGTTATTTCTTGTATTGAATTGCGCCCTGGACAAGGAGCGGTTATCGCTCGTTCTGCAGGTACATTTGCTCAGTTAATGGCAAGAGACGGAAAATATGCTACTATCAAAATGCCTTCAGGTGAAACAAGATTGATCTTGTTAACTTGTTCAGCAACTATTGGAGCTGTTTCTAACTCTGATCACCAATTAATCGTATCTGGTAAAGCAGGTAGAAGCAGATGGTTAGGTAGAAGACCAAGAACAAGACCGGTAGCAATGAACCCAGTAGATCACCCAATGGGAGGTGGTGAAGGACGTTCATCTGGAGGTCACCCACGTTCTAGAAAAGGTTTACCGGCTAAAGGTTACAGAACTCGTTCTAAAGTTAACCCGAGCAACAAGTATATTGTAGAACGCAGAAAGAAATAATTAGATAGACATGGCACGTTCATTAAAAAAAGGACCATTTGTTCACTATAAATTAGATAAAAAAGTTCAGGAAAATATTGCCGGAGGTAATAAAGGAGTGGTTAAGACTTGGTCTAGAGCTTCAATGATTACACCGGACTTCGTAGGACAAACTATCGCAGTTCACAATGGTCGTCAATTTGTTCCGGTTTATGTAACTGAGAACATGGTAGGACATAAATTAGGAGAGTTTTCACCAACAAGATCTTTTAGAGGTCATGCTGGAGCAAAAAATAAAGGTAAAAAATAAGAAGCAATGGGAGTTCGTAAAAGAGAAACTGCAGACGCAAGAAAAGAGGCTAACAAGTCTATTGCCTTTGCTAAATTAAATAACTGCCCTACTTCACCTAGAAAAATGCGCTTAGTAGCAGACTTGGTAAGAGGTCAGAAAGTGGAAAGAGCTTTAAATATTTTAAGATTTAGCTCGAAAGAAGCTTCACGCAAATTAGAAAAACTATTATTATCAGCAATCAACAACTGGGAACAGAAAAATGCTGAAGGTAATGTAGCGGAAGCAGGCTTATTTGTTAAAGAAATCCGTGTAGACGGCGGCATGATGTTGAAAAGACTTCGTCCGGCTCCACAAGGAAGAGCACACAGAATTAGAAAACGTTCTAACCACGTAACTATCGTGTTAGGACAATTAGATAACACACAAAGTAATTAATAAACAGTATGGGACAAAAGACAAATCCAATTGGAAATCGCCTTGGTATCATCAGAGGATGGGATTCAAACTGGTATGGTGGAAATGATTACGGTGATAAAATCGCCGAAGATTATAAAATCAGAAAGTACATCCACGCTCGTTTATCAAAAGCTAGTGTGTCAAAAGTAATCATCGAGAGAACTTTGAAACTTGTAACCGTTACTATCACTACGGCTCGTCCAGGTATCATTATCGGTAAAGGCGGTCAAGAGGTAGACAAGTTAAAAGAAGAACTTAAGAAAGTTACTGACAAAGAGGTTCAAATCAACATCTTTGAAATCAAAAGACCTGAGTTAGATGCTTATTTAGTTGCAACAAGTATCGCTCGTCAAATCGAGAGCCGTATTTCATACAGAAGAGCTATTAAAATGGCTATCGCTGCAGCAATGCGTATGAATGCTGAAGGAATCAAAGTTTTGATTTCAGGTCGTTTGAACGGAGCTGAAATGGCACGTTCTGAGCAATTCAAAGAAGGAAGAATTCCTCTATCAACTTTCAGAGCCGATATTGATTATGCTTTAGGTGAAGCTCACACTACTTATGGTAGAATGGGTATCAAAGTATGGATCATGAAAGGTGAGGTTTACGGAAAAAGAGACCTTTCTCCATTGGTGGGCATGGATAAAAAACAAGCCGGTCAAGGTGGTGGAAAAAATGATGCTCCACGTGGTGGAAAATCAAACGGTAAACCAGGAGCTCGTAAAAGAAAGTAATTTTAAACTAAAGAAAGATGTTACAACCTAAAAGAACAAAATACCGTAAGGTACAGAAGGGTAGAATGAAAGGTGTTTCTCAAAGAGGACACGAGCTTTCTAATGGAATGTTTGGAATTAAATCAGTACATGAAACCGGAATGTTCTTAACTTCACGTCAAATCGAAGCTGCGCGTATCGCTGCAACTCGTTTCATGAAGAGAGAAGGACAGTTATGGATCAAAATTTTCCCGGATAAACCAATTACCAAAAAACCTCTAGAGGTTCGTATGGGTAAAGGAAAAGGAGCTGTTGAATATTGGGCAGCTGTAGTTAAGCCAGGAAAAATCATGTTTGAAGTAGGTGGCGTGCCACTATCAGTTGCTAAAGAAGCTTTGCGTTTAGCCGCTCAAAAACTTCCAGTTAAAACTAAGTTTGTAGTTGCTAGAGATTTCGAAGCATAATCAAAAAAATATTATGAAACAATCAGAAATTATCAATCTGTCTGCAGCTGAGTTGCAAGTGAAACTTACTGAGTTGAGAAAAGCTTATATGGATTTAAAATCTACACATGCTATTTCTCCAATCGCCAATCCACTTCAAGTCAGAAGTGCCCGAAGAGCTGTTGCTAGAGTAGCAACTGAGCTAACTAAAAGAGAGTTACAATAATTGTATGCTAGCTGAAAAGATGGAAAAAAGAAATTTAAGAAAAGAAAGAATAGGTGTGGTTACCTCTAACAAAATGGATAAATCCATTGTTGTAGCTCAAGTAACTAAAGTAAAACACCCATTATATGGTAAGTTCGTATTGAAAACTAAAAAGTTTCATGCACACGACGAAAAAAACGACTGTAACATCGGTGATACTGTAAAGATCATGGAAACAAGACCTTTATCTAAAACCAAATGTTGGAGATTAGTTGAAATCATTGAAAGAGCGAAGTAATTATGGTACAACAGGAATCAAGATTAAAAGTAGCAGATAACACAGGAGCAAAAGAAGTTTTGACTATCCGTGTTTTAGGAGGAACGAAACGTCGTTATGCCTCTGTTGGAGATAAAATTGTAGTGTCAATTAAAGATGCAACACCAAACGGAAACGTAAAAAAAGGTGCTGTTTCTACTGCAGTTGTTGTACGTACCAAAAAAGAAGTGAGAAGAGCCGATGGTTCTTATATCCGTTTCGACGATAATGCATGTGTTCTTTTGAATGCTGCAGGAGAAATGAGAGGAACTCGTGTTTTTGGTCCGGTTGCAAGAGAACTTCGTGAAAAACAATTCATGAAAATTGTATCATTAGCACCAGAAGTGCTTTAATTCGTTAGTAAGATGATAAAGCTAAAAATAAAATCAGGAGATGTAGTAAAAGTTATCGCCGGTGACCACAAAGGTTCGGAAGGTAAAGTTTTACGCGTTGACCGTGAAAAAAACAAAGCCATCGTTGAAGGTGTAAATATGGTGTCTAAACACACTAAGCCAAGTGCTAAAAACCCTCAAGGAGGAATTGTTAAGAAAGAAGCTCCTATCCATATTTCCAACATTGCCTTAATTGATCCAAAATCAAAAAGCGCAACTAAAGTGGGAATCAAGGTAGAAGGAGATAAGAAAGTGAGATTTTCAAAAAAATCTAATCAAGTATTATAGTTATGGCTTATACACCTAGACTTAAACAAGAATATAAGGACAGAGTAATTGCTGCCCTTAAAGAAGAATTCGGTTATAAAAACGTTATGCAAGTTCCTAAATTGGAAAAAATCGTTTTAAGCCGTGGCGTTGGAGCTGCAGTATCAGATAAGAAATTAGTTGATTATGCAGTGGATGAGTTAACTAAAGTTACCGGTCAAAAAGCAGTAGCTACTATTTCCAAAAAAGACGTTGCGTCTTTCAAATTGAGAAAAGGCATGCCAATCGGAGCTAAAGTAACCCTTAGAGGAGAAAGAATGTATGAGTTCTTAGACAGATTGATTACATCTTCTTTACCACGTGTAAGAGATTTTAACGGTATCAAAGCTACAGGTTTTGACGGAAGAGGTAACTACAACTTAGGGGTAACTGAGCAAATCATTTTCCCTGAAATTGATATCGACAAAGTAAACAAAATCTCCGGATTGGATATTACTTTCGTAACTTCTGCAAAAACAGATAAAGAAGCAAAGTCATTATTGGCTGAATTAGGTTTACCTTTTAAAAAGAATTAAGACATGGCTAAAGAATCAATGAAAGCCCGTGAGGTTAAAAGAGCTAATACGGTAGCAAAGTACGCTGAAAAAAGAAAGGCTTTATTAGAAGCCGGAGATTACGAAGGCTTACAAAAATTACCAAAAAATGCTTCACCGGTTCGTATGCACAATCGTTGCAAATTAACAGGTAGACCAAGAGGATATATGAGACAATTTGGTATTTCACGTGTTACTTTCCGTGAAATGGCAAACCAAGGATTAATCCCGGGAGTAAAAAAAGCCAGCTGGTAATAGTTGGAATTTCAGCAGATAATTGTACATTTGCCGGATTTTTGCCGGTAACGTGCAATTATCTGCTTTAAAAATTGAGTTTAATGGCTTCAGGTTCAGGGGAATAGTTCCTTTTGAAAACCGTTGCCGAATTTTAATAAATATGTATACAGATCCAATTGCAGATTATCTTACGAGAGTTAGAAATGCAGTGATGGCTAACCACAAAGTGGTAGAAATCCCGGCTTCTAACTTGAAAAAAGAAATCACGAAGATTTTATTCGATCAAGGATATATCTTGAGCTACAAGTTTGATGACAGTACTGTACAAGGTACCATCAAAATCGCTTTGAAGTATGATAAAGATACTAAAGAGCCGGTAATTAAAGATATCCAAAGAATTAGTAAACCAGGTTTACGTAAATATGCAGGTGCTGCAAAACTACCTAGAATCCTTAACGGATTAGGAATTGCTATTGTTTCCACTTCTAAAGGTTTGATGACCGGGAAACAAGCTAAGCAATTAAATGTTGGTGGAGAAGTAATTTGTTACGTATACTAAAAAACAGTTAAACAATGTCAAGAATAGGTAAAAATCCAATTTCGATTCCTGCAGGTGTAACTGTTGATGTAAACGCTACTACAGTTACTGTAAAAGGAAAATTAGGTCAACTTTCACAAGAGTACTCAGGTGTAACAGTAAAAGTTGAAGAAGGTCAAGTAATCGTTGAAAGATCTTCTGACAACAAAGAATATAGAGCAAAACACGGATTATACAGATCTTTAATCAACAATATGATTGTAGGTGTATCTGAAGGTTTTACAAAAGAATTAGAATTGGTAGGAGTAGGTTACAGAGCTTCTAACCAAGGTCAAAAATTAGACTTAGCCTTAGGTTTTTCACACAATATCGTTTTAGAAGTAGCTTCTGAAGTGAAATTAGAAACGATTTCTGAGAAAGGTAAAAACCCTATCGTTAAGTTAACGTCACATGACAAACAGCTTTTAGGTTTGGTTTCTGCGAAAATCAGAGGCTTCCGTAAGCCTGAGCCTTACAAAGGAAAAGGTGTTAAGTTTGTTGGTGAAGTATTAAGAAGAAAAGCAGGTAAATCAGCGTAAAAATTAGCATTATGTCATTAACAAAAACTGAAAGAAGACAAAGAATTAAATTCAGAATCAGAAAGATTGTTAGCGGTACTGCTGCTAAACCAAGATTATCTGTTTTCAGAAGTAATAAAGAAATCTATGCACAACTCATTGATGATGTGAATGGAGTTACTTTATTGGCTGCTTCATCAAAAGATAAAGGAGTTGATCTAAAAGGTACTAACGTTGAAATCGCTGCTGCTGTTGGAAAACTAGCTGCCGAAAAAGCGTTAAAAGCCGGAATCACGGAAGTAACTTTCGACAGAGGAGGTTATTTGTACCACGGTCGTATTAAATCATTAGCTGAAGGCGCAAGAGCCGCTGGACTTAAATTCTAATATATTATGTCTAAATACAAAAATGTAGAATTAGTAAAACCTAGCGGTCTTGAATTAAAAGATCGTTTGGTAAGTGTAAATCGTGTTACCAAAGTAACCAAAGGAGGTAGAGCTTTCGGGTTTTCTGCTATTGTGGTTGTTGGTGATGAGAATGGTGTAGTTGGTCACGGATTAGGAAAATCTAAAGACGTTTCTGAGGCTATTGCAAAAGCAGTAGAAGATGCAAAGAAAAACTTAGTTAGAATTCCGTTGAGTGGTCAATCTGTACCTCACGAACAAAAAGGAAAATTTGGTGGAGCTGCTGTATACTTAATGCCTGCGTCTCACGGTACCGGAGTTATTGCTGGTGGTGCTGTTCGTGCGGTATTGGAGTCAGTTGGGGTTCACGACGTATTGTCAAAATCTCAAGGTTCATCAAACCCTCATAACGTAGTTAAAGCAACTTTTGATGCTTTATTGCAAATGAGAAGTGCCGTAACTGTTGCAAAACAAAGAGGTATTTCTTTAGAGAAAGTTTTTAAAGGTTAATTCAAGGAAATTATGGCTAAATTATTAGTAAAACAAGTTAGAAGCAAAATCAACTGTCCTCTTACCCAAAAGAGAGGATTGGAAGCTTTAGGTCTTCGTAGAATGGGACAAGTTGTGGAGCATGATTCAAATCCGGCTATCCTTGGAATGATAAATAAAGTTAAACACTTAGTTTCCGTTGAGGAAGTTAAATAATAAATCATCATAGTTATGAATTTAAGTAACTTACAACCGGCTGAAGGTTCAACGCACAACCAAAATAAAAGAGTAGGTAGAGGAGAAGGTTCCGGAAAAGGTGGTACTGCTGCACGTGGTCACAAAGGAGCTAAATCTCGTTCTGGTTACTCTAAAAAGATTGGTTTTGAAGGAGGTCAAATGCCACTTCAAAGACGTGTGCCTAAGTTTGGTTTCAAGAACATTAACAGAGTAGAATATCAAGGAGTAAATCTTGATACACTTCAAGCTTTAGTAGATAACGGAATTGTTACAGATACTGTAGATTTTGCAGTATTGGTTGAAAACCGTTTGGCTACTAAATCAGAAGTAGTTAAGATTTTAGGCAGAGGAGAATTAAAATCAAAATTAAAAGTAACTGCTCACAAGTTTACTGCTACTGCAAAAGCGGCTATCGAAGCTGCCGGTGGTGAAGCTGTAACCTTATAATTGATATCACAATGAAGAAATTTTTTGAATCATTAAATAATGTTTGGAAAATAGAAGAACTAAGAAACAGAATCGTGTTTACACTCGGTCTGTTATTGGTTTATCGATTTGGTGCGCATGTAACTTTGCCCGGAATTGATGCAACTCAATTGGACAAGTTAGCAGGTCAAACAGAAAACGGTATTGGATCAATATTGGATATGTTTACCGGTGGAGCGTTCTCTAAAGCATCAGTTTTTGCTTTGGGAATCATGCCTTACATTTCAGCTTCAATTGTTGTTCAATTAATGGGTATCGCTATCCCGTACCTGCAAAAATTGCAAAAAGACGGCGAAAGCGGTAGAAAGAAATTGAATCAAATCACCAGATGGTTAACTATAGCCATTACATTAGTACAAGGACCGGGTTATTTATACAACCTGCATTCAACCCTTCCTGGGCAAGCGTTCCTTTTACCAATTGATTCATTCCAATTTCTTTTCTCTTCAGTATTAATTTTAACTACAGGTACTATTTTTGCCATGTGGTTAGGTGAAAAAATTACTGATAAAGGTATTGGTAACGGTATCTCCTTGTTGATCATGGTAGGTATCTTGGCCAGATTACCACAAGCGCTAATTCAAGAATTCACTTCTAAGGTTACCAATAATAATGGTGGGCCAATGGTGTTGGTTTTCGAAATAGTAGTATGGTTGTTAGTAATCATTGCTTGTGTTTTATTAGTAATGGCTGTTAGAAAAATTCCGGTACAGTATGCTCGTCGTACAACTACAGGAGATTTCGAACAAGATATGATGGGTGGAAACAGACAATGGATTCCGTTAAAATTGAATTCTGCAGGAGTTATGCCAATCATTTTTGCGCAAGCTATTATGTTTATTCCGGCTGCTTTAGCAGGGCTTTCAAATTCTGAAACCTCTCAGTCTATCGCCGGGACATTCAGTAATATGTTTGGTTTTTGGTACAACTTTGTTTTTGCTTTGTTGATTTTGATTTTCACCTTCTTCTACACGGCAATTACAGTTCCAACCAATAAAATGGCAGATGATTTAAAAAGAAGCGGTGGTTTTATTCCTGGGGTTAAACCTGGTGTGGAAACAGCTGATTTCTTAGATAGAATCATGTCTCTTATAACATTCCCTGGTTCATTATTTTTAGCATTAATCGCTGTGTTCCCAGCTATTGTTGTTAGTCTTGATGTACAACAATCTTGGGCAATGTTCTATGGTGGTACTTCATTAATCATTATGGTTGGTGTTGCTATCGATACTATTCAACAAATAAATTCTTATTTATTGAATAAACACTATGACGGATTGATGAAAAGTGGTAAAAATAGAAAAGCAGTAGCTTAATTTTTATGGCAAAACAATCAGCAATAGAACAAGACGGAACCATCATTGAGGCATTATCCAATGCAATGTTTCGTGTAGAATTAGAAAACGGACACGTTGTAATTGCTCATATCTCCGGGAAAATGCGTATGCATTACATCAAATTGTTACCAGGTGACAAAGTGAAACTCGAAATGAGCCCTTACGATTTATCCAAAGCAAGAATTACTTATAGATACTAAAGCTAACTAATATGAAAGTAAGAGCATCAGTTAAAAAAAGAAGTGCCGAGTGCATTATCGTGCGTCGCAAAGGCAGATTGTACGTGATTAATAAAAAGAATCCTAGATTTAAACAAAGACAAGGATAAGTTATGGCAAGAATAGCAGGGGTAGACATCCCAAAAAACAAAAGAGGAGTTATCGCTTTAACCTATATCTTCGGAATCGGTAAAAGTAGAGCTATTGAGATTTTAGAAAAAGCTCAAGTTAGCCAAGATAAAAAAGTTCAAGAGTGGAATGACGACGAAATCGGAGCAATCCGTGATGCCGTTTCATACTACAAAATTGAAGGTGAGCTTCGTTCAGAAGTGTCATTGCACATAAAACGTTTGATGGATATCGGATGTTATAGAGGAATCCGTCACAGATCTGGTCTTCCTTTAAGAGGACAAAGAACTAAGAACAACTCTAGAACAAGAAAAGGTAAAAGAAAAACTGTTGCTAACAAGAAAAAAGCAACTAAATAATAAATAGTATGGCTAAAACGACTGCAAAAAAACGTAAAGTTATCGTTGAATCAACGGGTGAGGCTCATATTAATGCAACCTTTAATAACATCATCATTTCGTTAACTAACAAAAAAGGTGAAGTTATTTCTTGGTCTTCAGCCGGTAAAATGGGCTTCAGAGGTTCTAAAAAGAACACTCCGTATGCCGCTCAAATGGCTGCCGAAGATTGTGGAAAAGTTGCTTTAGAAGCTGGTCTTAAAAAAGTAAAAGTATATGTAAAAGGACCGGGTAACGGACGTGAGTCTGCTATCAGATCTATTCATAACTCAGGAATTGAGGTAACCGAAATCATCGACGTTACTCCAATGCCGCACAACGGATGTCGTCCTCCTAAAAGACGTAGAGTATAATTATAGTATAATCAAGGCAGAACGAAGGTTATCGAAGGATTCGACCTGAATTCATAACCTCTGTCTTAAAACAATTTAAAATGGCAAGATATACTGGTCCAAGTACAAGAATCGCCCGTAAGTTTGGCGAAGCAATTTTCGGAGAAGACAAAGCTTTCGAAAAAAGAAATTACCCTCCGGGACAACATGGTTTAGCAAAAAAACGAGGTAAAAAATCGGAATATGCTGTTCAGTTGATGGAGAAACAAAAAGCAAAATACACTTACGGTATTTTGGAAAAACAATTCAGAAACTTATTTGAAAAAGCAGCTGCCTCTAAAGGAGTAACCGGTGAAATTCTTTTGCAATTATGTGAAGCTCGTTTAGACAACGTAGTATACAGAATGGGAATCGCACCTTCAAGGAGAGCTGCAAGACAAATCGTTTCTCACCGTCACATCACAGTTAACGGTGAATTGGTAAACATCCCGTCTTACCACTTAAAAGCCGGTGATAAAGTAGCTGTTCGTGAAAAATCTAAATCTGTTGAAGCTATCGAGCGTTCATTAGCCAACTCTTCTCACGTGTACGAGTGGATTACATGGAATAACGATACTAAAGAAGGAACTTTTGTTTCTGTTCCTCAAAGACTTCAAATTCCAGAAAACATCAAAGAACAATTAATCGTAGAGTTGTACAACAAATAATAATTGACATTCGTCTAAATTATGGCAATATTTAATTTTCAGAAGCCCGATAAAGTTATCATGATCGATTCTACCGATTTTGAAGGTAAATTTGAATTCAGACCTTTAGAACCGGGATACGGATTGACCGTAGGTAATGCCCTTAGAAGAGTTTTACTTTCTGCTTTAGAGGGATATGCCATCACTTCGGTTCGTATCGAAGGCGTTGAGCATGAGTTCTCTACTATTTCAGGAGTGGTAGAAGATGTAACCGAAATTATCCTTAACCTTAAACAAGTACGTTTCAAACGTCAAATTGAAGAGGTTGATAACGAAACGGTTTCTATCTCCATCTCCGGAAAAGACCAAATTACAGCAGGTGACTTCCAAAAGTTCATCTCTGGATTCCAAGTGTTAAACCCGGAATTGGTAATTTGTAATCTTGACAGCAAAGTAAATCTTAACATGGAACTTACTATCGAGAAAGGTCGTGGTTATGTTCCTGCTGAGGAGAACAAAAAACAAAACGCAGCTATTGGTACTATTTTCATTGATTCTATCTTTACTCCGGTAAAAAATGTGAAATACGCGATCGAAAACTTCCGTGTGGAGCAAAAAACAGATTACGAAAAATTGGTTTTTGAAATCAAAACTGATGGATCAATCAATCCGAAAGATGCCCTTACAGAAGCTGCTAAAGTTTTAATTCACCACTTTATGTTGTTCTCCGATGAGAGAATCACATTGGAAGCTGATGAAATTGCTCAAACAGAATCTTACGACGAAGAATCATTACACATGAGACAGCTATTGAAAACCAAATTGGTTGATATGGACTTGTCGGTAAGAGCATTGAACTGTTTGAAAGCAGCCGAAGTTGACACCTTAGGAGATCTTGTATCTTTCAATAAAAACGACTTAATGAAGTTCCGTAATTTTGGTAAAAAATCATTAACTGAGTTAGATGAGTTGGTAGCCAACAAAAATTTGACTTTCGGAATGGACTTAAGCAAATATAAACTAGATAAAGAATAAATTACTTCATATTTTGCTCTCCAAAGCGGATCGTAGCAAGATGAAGGTTAAAAAAAGTACGTCATGAGACACGGAAAAAAAGTAAATCACTTAAGCAGACAAACCGGACACAGAAAGTCTATGTTGGCTAATATGGCTTGTTCTCTTATCGAGCACAAACGCATCATTACCACTGTTGCTAAAGCCAAAGCGCTAAAACAATTTGTTGAGCCACTAGTAACCAAATCAAAAGAAGATACTACGCACAACAGACGTATCGTTTTCGCTTACATCAGAAACAAATATGCAGTAACTGAATTGTTCAGAGAAGTAGCTGCTAAAGTTGGTGACCGTCCGGGAGGATACACTCGTATCATCAAGTTAGGTAACCGTTTAGGAGATAACGCGGATATGGCTATGATCGAGTTGGTAGACTTCAACGAACTATACAACGGAGGTAAAAAAGAGGAGAAAAAAGGTAGAACACGTCGTGCTAAAAAATCGACTTCAACTGAGAAAGCTCCTGTAGCTGCTGCACCTAAAGCAGAAGCTCCTGCACCGGTTGTAGAAGATGTAGTGGAGGAAACTCCTGCTGCAGAAGTAGTAGAAACTCCGGTTGTTGAGGAAACTCCTGCAGTAGCAGAAGTAGAAGAAACTCCGGCAGACGAAACTCCTGAAGCTCCGGCTGACGAAGAATCTAAAGAAGAGCAAGCCTAATGGTTGCCCACTCTTAAATATAAAGGATAAACAGTTTTGTTTATCCTTTTTTTTTGCGCTGCTCTTACTATTGCGGAGGTTTAGAAGCGAATGGCTCGGGATTTACCGGCATACCATTTTCCCGCTTTTCGCGCTACGCGGTAGCTGCTTCAATCGGGGCTAAAAGGAATCTAAAGGAATGTTTATAAACTTTAATAATTCCATTTTAATATGAGTGTTCAATAAATTAATTTTGTCATTCAATGAGCAAAACATAAACCAACAACATACAACCTACAACATACAACAACACAACAAATGAAGTACACTACAAGACCACAAGCCTTACTACTACTAGCCGACGGTACTATTTTTTACGGTAAATCCATCGGTATCTCCGGGAAAACCTTCGGAGAAGTTTGTTTCAACACCGGAATGACGGGTTATCAGGAGATCTTTACTGATCCGTCGTATTTCGGGCAAATCATGGTCGCCACCAATCCTCACATCGGAAACTACGGTGTCAACGCCAACGAAGTCGAAGCCGATAAAATCATGATTTCAGGATTGGTTTGTAAAAATTTCAGTTTTACCCATTCGCGTCCCGATTCGGAAAGCAACTTATACGACTATTTCGAAAAGGAAAATCTTATTTGTATTTCTGATGTTGATACTCGAGCGTTGGTAAGCTACATCCGTGACAACGGTGCTCAAAACGCCGTGATCTGTACTGATGGTACTCCGGTAGAAGAATTAAAAACCCTTTTGGCCAAAGTACCTGATATGAAAGGTTTAGAATTGGCCTCGACCGTTTCTGTAACCGAACCTTATTTTTTCGGAGCAGAAAATGCCACCTATAAAATTGCCGCTCTCGACTTAGGTATTAAAAGAAACATCTTGCGCAACTTAGCCAAACGCGATTGTTATATTAAAGTGTTTCCGTACAACACGCCGTTTGAAGATTTAAAAGCTTTTAATCCAGATGGTTATTTCTTGTCCAACGGACCCGGTGATCCGGAACCGTTAACTGAAGTAATTGAAACGGCTAAACAAATGATTGCGTCCGACAAACCGGTATTCGGAATTTGTCTGGGTCACCAAATTATCGGTTTAGCTAACGGGGTGTCAACCTACAAAATGTTCAACGGTCACCGCGGTATCAACCACCCGGTAATGAATATCCTAACGGGTAAAGGGGAAATCACTTCGCAAAACCATGGCTTCGCCGTAAACCGTGAGGAATTAGAAAAGCATCCTGATTTAGAAATTACGCACTATCACATCAACGACAATACCGTTGCCGGGATGCGCATGAAATCGAAATCGTGTTTCTCAGTGCAATACCATCCGGAAGCCAGTCCCGGACCGCATGACGCCGAATATTTGTTTGACGAGTTTGTAGCCAATATCGAGAAAGCCAAAAGCTTACAAACGGTTTAAGGTTGCCTCACTAGCCCCGATGGGAAGAGTTACCGCGTAACTCGGACAGCGGGAATAAGGACAACAAAAATGCCCGAACCATTCGCTTCTGAAAATTCGACTATACTAAATCGTTTGCGTTAATAACATTCGGCTGAATTGTCAAATTCCTAAAAAAAGATGGAATATATTTGTGATATATCTAAAATCTAATATCAAATATTTAATATTATAAAAATGAGTATTATTATCAAAGTACATGCAAGACAAATCCTTGATTCCAGAGGAAATCCAACCATTGAAGTTGATGTAGTAACTGAAAACGGCGTTTTGGGTCGTGCTGCTGTTCCCAGTGGTGCTTCTACCGGAGAACACGAAGCAGTGGAGTTAAGAGATGGTGGCAAAGCCTACATGGGAAAAGGGGTTTTGAAAGCGGTGGAGAATGTAAATACTAAAATTGCTCCGGAATTAATGGGCGTTTCGGTTTTCGAACAAAACCACATCGACCAATTGATGATTGATTTAGACGGAACAGCCAATAAATCCAACTTAGGGGCTAATGCTATTTTAGGGGTTTCTTTAGCAGTGGCTAAAGCGGCTGCCAACGAGTTAGGTTTGCCATTATACCGTTACGTTGGCGGTGTTTCAGCCAATACTTTACCGGTACCGATGATGAACATCATCAACGGTGGCTCACACTCTGATGCGCCAATCGCGTTCCAAGAGTTTATGATTATGCCGGTTAAAGCCCAAAACTTTACCCATGCCATGCAAATGGGAACGGAGATTTTCCACAACTTGAAAAAAGTATTACACGATAGAGATTTGTCAACAGCCGTTGGTGATGAAGGTGGTTTTGCACCAAATTTAGCCGGTGGAACTGAAGACGCTTTGGATACTATTAAAAAAGCAGTAGAAAATGCAGGCTATAAATTCGGTGACGAAGTAATGATTGCTTTAGACTGCGCTGCTTCTGAATTTTATGTAGACGGAAAATACGATTATACTAAATTCGAAGGCGCTACCGGAAAAGTAAGAACTTCGAAAGAACAAGCCGAATATTTGGCTTCATTGGCTGCGAACTATCCGATTATTTCTATTGAGGACGGAATGTACGAAGACGATTGGGATGGATGGAAATACTTAACTGAATTGGTAGGCGACAAAGTGCAATTGGTAGGCGACGATTTATTTGTAACCAATGTACAACGTTTGGCTACCGGAATTGAAAAAGGGATTGCCAATTCTATCTTGGTAAAAGTAAACCAAATCGGTACTTTAACCGAAACTATCGCTGCGGTAAATATGGCACACAATGCGGGTTACACTTCGGTAATGTCTCACCGTTCGGGAGAAACAGAAGATAACACTATAGCTGATTTAGCCGTGGCGCTAAACTGTGGTCAAATCAAAACCGGTTCTGCTTCGCGTTCCGACCGTATGGCAAAATACAACCAATTGTTGCGCATTGAAGAAGAATTAGCCAACACGGCTTATTTTCCGGGTGTAAAAGCGTTTAAACAGAAGTAATAGCTTCACTATAATTTAAAAGAGCATCTCATTTCGAGATGCTTTTTTATTTGGCTAAATGTCGGTTTTCGATTTTTTATTTTCAACTGAGAGTGCTACTTTTGCACATGCAACACAACGTACTTATCTTAGATTTCGGTTCGCAATACACACAACTTATTGCACGCCGCGTTCGCGAATTAAACATATTCTGCGAAATTTTTCCTTTCAATCATTTTCCGGATGATTTATCGACCTACAAAGCAGTTATCCTTTCGGGTAGCCCTTATTCTGTGAGAGCCGAAGACGCTCCTCATCCTGATTTATCTCAAATTCGAGGCAAAATGCCTTTACTTGCTGTGTGTTATGGTGCACAGTACTTAGCGCATTTCAACGGTGGCGAAGTAGCGCCGAGTAACATACGCGAGTATGGCCGAGCCAATTTGTCTTTCATCAAAGATGACGAAGCGTTTTTTGACGAAATCGCCTTAAACAGTCAGGTTTGGATGAGCCACAGCGATACCATCAAACAATTACCAACTAACGGTGTTTTGTTGGCCAGTACCAAAGACGTAGCGAATGCAGCCTATCGCATTGAAGGGGAAAAAACCTATGCGATTCAATTCCATCCCGAAGTATACCATTCCACCGACGGGAAACAACTTTTAGAAAACTTTTTGGTCAAAATAGCGGAAGTACCGCAAAACTTTACACCAAACGCTTTCGTGGAAGATTGCGTTAAAGAATTGCAAGACAAATTGCAAAACGACAAAGTAGTACTTGGGCTTTCAGGTGGTGTAGATTCTACCGTAGCAGCCGTTTTATTGAACAAAGCTATCGGTAAAAACTTGTACTGTATTTTTGTGAATAACGGTTTATTGCGCAAAAACGAATTCGAAAACGTCTTGCACCAATACAAAGATATGGGCTTGAACGTAAAAGGTGTAGACGCTACTGATAGATTTATGGAAGCTTTAGCCGGAGTGGAAGACCCAGAAGCCAAACGCAAAGCTATTGGTCGTGTATTTATTGAAGTGTTTGACGATGAAGCCCATCGCATTGAAGACGTAAAATGGTTGGCCCAAGGAACGATTTACCCGGATGTCATCGAATCGGTTTCGGTAAAAGGACCAAGTGCAACTATTAAATCGCATCACAATGTAGGCGGTTTGCCCGATTATATGAAACTACAAATCGTTGAGCCATTGCGTATGTTATTCAAAGACGAAGTTCGTCGCGTAGGGAAAACATTAGGAATTGATGCTGAACTTTTAGGCAGACATCCGTTCCCGGGACCGGGCTTGTCTATCCGAATTTTAGGTTCGATTACACTAGAGAAAGTCAGAATATTGCAGGAAGTGGATGCTGTTTTTATCAACGGTTTAAAAGAGCACGGTTTGTACGATAAAGTTTGGCAAGCCGGCGCTATTTTGTTACCGGTGAATAGTGTAGGGGTTATGGGCGATGAGCGTACTTACGAAAAAGTAGTAGCGCTCAGAGCTGTAGAATCTACCGATGGTATGACCGCTGATTGGGTACATTTGCCTTACGAATTCCTGATGAAAATCTCCAATGAAATCATTAATAAAGTAAAAGGCGTGAACCGAGTGGTCTATGATATCAGCTCAAAACCACCGGCCACAATCGAATGGGAATAGTTTTTGTTGGCCTAAAAAAGTTGATGAAAAAAGCCTCAATTCCGATGGCATTTGAAAAGATTTGTTAACTTTAACGTAAAATAAAGGAACTGTTTATGAAAAACCGAATTATTTTCTCATTGCTGTTTATACTAATGGTCACGTTCAATACGTCGGCCAAGCAGGATAAATACGTGAAGCATACTGTAGCTCAAGGGGAAACAATTACGATGATTGCTCAAAAATACAAGGTTACACCTTATGATATTTACAAACTCAATCCAGATTCGCAAAAAGGGATTGAACTTAACAGCGTATTGTTAATCCCGCCTACAGTAGCCGAATCATCTTTTTCAGCAGAACCCAAACAAACTTCGCCAAAAGCACCGGGAAATCCGACTACTCATTTGGTACAGCCTAAAGAAACTTTATTCAGCTTGTCCAGACAATACGGAGTTACTGTAGAGGCCATAAAATCGGCAAATGCCGAGTTGTTAAAAGATGGTTTAAAAACAGGTCAAACCATTAAAGTTCCGACTTCTAGTGGTATTGTACCAACAACTATTGTTGCTGCGCCTGCAAAAGCAGTAGTTAAAGAAACACCAAAAGCAGTAGTGAAATCAGAACCTAAAACTGAGATGGCTAAAGGCAATACAACGTACCACATCATCGAACCTAAAGAAACCAAATACGGTATTTCTAAAAAATACGGAATGACCATACAAGAATTGGAGCGATTGAATCCGGCTATTGTTAATGATTTTCCGGTTGGGTTGAAATTGGTTGTTTCCGGAAATCCGGAAGCTAAACCGGTTGTTGAGTCCAATAAAGTGAAAGAGGAAGCTCCAAAATCTCCGGCGGTTAGTACTAAAAAATACTTGGAAGAATACGTGGTGCGTCCTAAAGAAACCATCTCCAGCATTGCCAGCGATTACGGAATGACCGAACAAGAATTAATAGCCTTGAATCCCGAATTGAAAAAAGGCGTTAAGCTGGGTATGATTCTCCGAGTTCCCAAAGGCCAACGCAAAGAGCCTATCAAAAAAGAACAAGGCAATTTATTGAAGAATATGAATACTAATGCGAGAAAACAACTCGCATTACTTTTACCATTTAATATCAGTAAAATAGAAAGCGACACGGTAAATTCAACCCAAGCGCGTTTGAAGAAAGACAAGTTTCTCAACATGACCTTGGATTTTTATTCAGGAGCTTTAATGGCCATCGATTCGGCTAGAGTATTAGGGATGAATGTTGATATCAAAATTTTAGATTCTCAAGAAACCAAAAACACTTCTAACGTTACGACTTTGGCAACAGACCACAAATTGAATGCAATGGATGCCGTAATCGGACCATTTTACCAAGCCAATGTAGAAAAACTGGCCGAAATTTTGGAACCTACCAAAACACCGGTGATTTCTCCCTTATCCAAAGAATCGGGTAAGAAGTTCAGTAACCTTTACCAATCGATGCCTTCTTTAGATCAAATGCGTGCTTCTATATTTGAGTTTATGAGGGGCAAAGGCGGTAATGTTGTAGCCGTAGTTGATCCGAAAAAAGGGAGCGTAAAACAATACCTGCAAGAAAATCAAGCCGGAACCAGAATCATCGGATTAACAGCCAAGAATACTTTTTCTGCGGATAGTTTAAAAGTTTGTCTGAAAAAAGACAAGATGAATTATGTTGTTTTGGCTTCTGAAAGTACCGGGATGATTTTGGCTACTACCAATGCCATGCTGGCGTTTCAGAAAGACTATCAAGTGCAATTGGTGATCATGGAGCCGAATGAAACCTTGGATTTTGAAGAAATTTCCCTGACGCGATTGACCAAATTAAAACTGTTATATCCGTCCTTAACCCGACCAAACGAAAGTATTGAAGCCAATCAGTTTGATGCCAAATACAAAAAGCTAAACAAGATTATTCCGAACGCTTATGCTATTCGCGGTTTCGATGTGACTTTCGATACCTTGTTGCGTTTGTCTCAAGAGAAAACTTTCGAAGAAACTATTCAAAACGATGATTCGGAGCAGATAGAAAACAAATTCAATTACAATCCAAACAGTACTTATGGGTATTCCAACAACGGAATTTACATCTTGTACTACGATATCGATTTATCCATCAAAGAAGCCTCATAATGCCTACTTCAAAAGTTACTTATCTGGGAGAATTAAGAACCTCTTCCCTCCATTTACAATCCGGTAGCGAAATCATCTCTGATGCGCCCATCGACAACAACGGAAAAGGGGAAGCCTTTTCACCAACCGATACTGTGGCCAATGGTTTAGCCAGTTGTATGTTTACCGTAATGGGTATTAAAGCCCGAGAAATGGGCGTTGATTTTTCAGGTTCTACTGCTGATGTAACTAAAGTTATGGCGGCTGAACCGAGAAGGATTTCAGAAATTCACGTGACTTTCAATATGAGTATCGAAGCCGACGAGAAGACTAAAACTATTTTAGAAAGAACGGCTTTGACTTGTCCGGTTCACTACAGTTTACATCCCGATATTAAACGAGAAATCGTGTTTAATTGGAAGTAATTTTGAACGACCAACAAAAACTCCTCATCAAACTCGCACACACCAAAATGCCCTTCGGCAAATACGAAGGCTATTATCTTATTGATTTGCCCGAACATTATGTGGTTTGGTATTCCCAAAAAGGATTTCCCAAAGGCACTTTGGGTGATCAATTGCAATTGGTTTACGAACTCAAATTAAACGGTTTAGAAGCCTTGGTGCGCAACATTAAAAAGCAGTACCCTAAGAAAGATTTTTAGAATGTCAGACTGCTTAGACAGCTCAGATTATTGGATTCTCTTTTTTCTGAAAATCTAACGTTCTAACGTTCTAACAATCGAATTATAATCGTATTTTTGCCTCGTTTTTTAAAACAACAACAACACAACATACAACTTACAATGAATCCAACTAAGTACATTTTTGTTACCGGCGGTGTGACTTCCTCTTTGGGGAAAGGAATCATCGCAGCTTCTTTGGCCAAACTACTACAGGCCAGAGGATACCGAACCACCATTCAAAAATTTGACCCTTATATTAATGTCGATCCCGGCACTTTAAATCCGTACGAACACGGCGAATGTTTTGTGACCGATGACGGTGCGGAAACGGATTTGGATTTAGGACACTACGAGCGATTTTTAAATGTGCCTACTTCTCAAGCCAACAATGTTACTACCGGTAGGGTTTACCTTTCGGTGATTGAAAAGGAGCGAAGAGGAGAATTCCTGGGCAAAACCGTTCAAGTAGTACCACACATTACCAACGAAATCAAAGACCGCATGCAGTTGCTTGGAAAATCGGGCGACTATGATATCGTCATTACCGAAATCGGCGGAACTGTCGGAGATATTGAATCGTTACCATATATCGAATCCGTGCGTCAGCTCGTTTGGGAATTGGGAGAAAGCAACAGTATTGTAGTCCATCTGACCTTAATTCCATATTTGGCTGCTGCGGGCGAATTGAAAACAAAGCCAACCCAACATTCGGTTAAAACCTTAATGGAAAGCGGAATCCAAGCGGATATTTTGGTGTGTAGAACCGAGCACGAGTTATCCGATGAGTTGCGTCAAAAGTTAGCCTTGTTTTGCAATGTAAAACGCGAAGCCGTAATCCAATCCATCGATGCTTCTACAATTTATGAAGTGCCGAATCTAATGCTGGAGGAAGGATTGGATATCGTCGCCTTAAAAAAATTAAATCTACCGAAAAAAGCCGCTCCGGATTTAAAAAACTGGAATACTTTTTTACACCGATTGAAACATCCGAAGCAGACCGTAAATGTAGGTTTAGTTGGAAAATACGTTGAGTTACAAGATTCTTATAAATCGATTTTAGAAGCTTTTATACACGCCGGAGCCGCCAATCAAACTAAGGTGAATGTCATCAGTATTCATTCGGAGTATTTGGATGAAACCAATGCGGCCGAGCAGTTGCAAGGATTAGACGGTATTTTAGTCGCACCCGGATTTGGAGGAAGAGGTATCGAAGGAAAGATTGAAACCGTTCGCTACGCCAGAGAAAATAACATTCCGTTTTTCGGAATTTGTTTGGGAATGCAAATGGCCGTTATCGAGTATGCTCGAACTGTTTTAGGTTTGAAAGATGCCAATTCTACTGAAATGAATGAGGAAACCCAACATCCGGTTATCGCTTTGATGGAGGAACAAAAAAACATCACCGATAAAGGAGGTACGATGCGTTTGGGTGCTTGGAAATGCGACTTGCAAGAAGACAGTTTGGCCTATAAAATCTATGGGAAAAGCCAAATTCAAGAACGTCATCGCCACCGTTACGAATACAATAACGACTTCAGAAAACAGTTGGAGGCCGCCGGTTTAAGCACTTCGGGAGTCAATCCTGAAACCGGTTTGGTGGAAATAGTAGAATTGAAAAACCACCCATTTTTCATTGGTGTCCAATACCATCCTGAATATAAGAGTACTGTTGCTAATCCACACCCAATTTTTGTTAGCTTTGTGGCCGCAATGGTAAATCATAAAAAATAGCAAGTAGCAGAGTGGTCTTTGTTGCTTCTTACGACTAATAATTAAAAAATGGAACAAAAGAAATTTGATTTTAATTCGATTATCGGTTTTGCCTTAATCTTTGTCATTATCCTTTGGGTAATGTACAACAACCGTCA
The DNA here is from genome assembly GCF_035671315.1 of Flavobacterium cheonhonense. Classification (NCBI taxonomy): domain Bacteria; kingdom Pseudomonadati; phylum Bacteroidota; class Flavobacteriia; order Flavobacteriales; family Flavobacteriaceae; genus Flavobacterium; species Flavobacterium cheonhonense. The sequence goes on along the minus strand of NZ_JAXAVY010000007.1, from coordinate 9,273 downwards.
AGACGAAGTTAAAGCGCAAGCCAAAGCCAAAACGGAAAAAGCCATAGAAGCCAAAGCCAAGAAAGAAACAACTAAAGATGTGGCGCAAACCATCACCGATACCACTGTGGGCGATTCGGTTAAGATTCAAAAGCTACAAGGGAAATTAGGAAGTTTTGCTTACTCAGCAACCTTACCTTCAGCCAAAGAAGCCTTTACTACTTTAGAAAATGATAAAGTGGTTTTAAAAATTGCCAATAAAGGCGGTTATATTGCTGAAGCTACTTTAAAAGATTTCAAAAAGTTTGATAAAAACTCCAAAGAGTTGGTGGCGTTGATTAAAAATAATAATGCTTATTTCAACTTGCAGTTGCAAACCAAAGACAACAGAGTACTCAATACCAAAGATTTATTCTTCGAGCCAACATTAACTACTGTCGACGGCAATCAAGTCTTGTCGATGAAGTTAAAATCAAGCGATAATGCTTTCTTGGAATACAAATATGTGTTGAAACCAAAAGACTATATGTTGGATTTTGATATTCGTACCCAAGGCTTAAATACGGTATTGAATACTTCAAAACCAGTCGATTTCCAATGGGATATGAAAACGTATCGCAATGAGAAAAGTATCTCTTACGAAAATCGTTATGCTGAAATTGTATTCGAATACGAAGACGGAAAAGACGATTTCGTAGGTCAAGGCAGTGATAAAGAAGAAACACCGGATAAGGTGACTTACATCGCTTACAAACAACACTTCTTTACATCTATATTGCTGACTAAAACCCCATTCGAAAAAGCGAGTTTGAAGTCGCATGATTTAGTACAAGACGAAGAAAAAGACACCATTTTTACCAAAGAATTTAAAACTACTTCAGCTTTGGCTTTCAACAATGGCGAGTTGGATTATAAAATGAATTGGTACTACGGACCGGCAGATTACACTTTATTGAATAATTATGATAGAAATTTAGACGAAATCATACCACTCGGTTGGGGTATTTTCGGTTGGATTAACAAATTCATTTTTGTGCCGTTGTTTGGCTTCTTGAGTACCTTTATGGGATTGGGAATTGCTATCATAGTGTTTACTATTTTGATTAAAATTGCCATGTCACCGATTACTTTCAAGTCGTTCTTGTCTCAAGCCAAGATGAAAGTATTGCGTCCTGAGATTATGGAAATAGGCGAGAAGTTCAGCAAAGATCCGATGAAAAAGCAACAGGAAACCATGAGCTTGTATAACAAAGCAGGGGTGAATCCTATGGCAGGCTGTATACCGGCTTTGATACAAATTCCGTTTATGTACGCCTCGTTCCAGTTTTTCCCATCGGCTATAGAGTTGCGTCAAAAAGGATTTTTATGGGCAGAAGATTTGTCCTCTTTCGATGAAATCGCAAAATTACCTTTCCATATTCCGGTTTATGGGGATCACATTAGTTTGTTCCCGATATTAGCGTCTATTGCTATTTTCTTCTACATGAAAATGACTTCCGGAGATCAGGCGATGTCGCAACCACCGCAAGAAGGTATGCCGGATATGGGTAAAATCATGAAGATTATGATTTATTTGTCGCCTGTAATGATGTTATTATTCTTTAATAACTACGGCTCAGGATTGAGTTTGTATAACTTTATTTCAAACTTGATTACTATTGGTATTATGTTGGTGATTAAGAAATACTTTATCGACAGCGATAAAATACACGCTCAAATTCAGGAAAATAAATCTAAGCCAAAATCTGAAGGAAAGTTCCAAAGGAAAATGAGAGAAATGATGGAACAAGCCGAAGAACAGAAAAAGCTTCAAAACAAGAAAAAGTAATTAGATTATATCCATAAAAAAAGCGCAGTGAAAACTGCGCTTTTTCTTTTCCATAGCAAAGGGAAATTATAAAGTAGGCAATAATACTTTATCTAATACGTGGATCACACCATTACTTCCTTGAATGTCTGTAGCAATAATGTTACTTGCCGGTCTGGCCGGAGAGAATGTTCCTGTGATTTTAGCACCTCCCGTTAAAGAGATAGTAATGTTTTGACCATTTAAAGTTGGTACTACACCGGCACTTGAACCTGATACTACGCTTGGTAAAGCTGTTGAACGAACATTGCCACCTACTACATGGTATTGTAATACACTAGAGAATTGAGGTCCGGTTGGTGAAATTCCCGCTGTAGTAAGTTCAGAAATTAAGCTGGTAAATGCAGCATTGTTTGGAGCAAATAAAGTTGCCGGTGAAGCTGCAGTTAAACCGCTTAAAGCACTTAATACTGCACTTTGATCTCCAAATGCGCCACCTGTACTGGTTACTACAGTTTGTAAGGTGTCAAATTCAGGATTATCAACCACGTGGTCCACTAAAGTTGGAATCTGAATCACTCTGTTTACAATGTGAATTACCCCATTGCTGGCATCAACATCTGCAGTTGAAACTACAGCGCCTTTGCTGTCAACACCACCGTTGATAGTTACTGTTGCGCCAGATTTTTGTACAAACATACTAATGGTTGGCGCATTAGCCGCTGTGCTGATTGGTGATAAAGTTGAAACATAAGTTGCTGCAGGAATATCAGTGCTTTTGATTTCTGTGGCCACAACGTGATTCAACAAAATGTTTTTTAATACGTTTACATCAACATTGTTGACAGTTACATTAGAGCCTAATGAACTGAAGAATGTTTGAAACGCTGCATTGGTTGGAGCAAATACTGTAAACTGACCATTTCCATCTAATGTTGCAGTCAATCCGGTGCGGTTTAACGCAGTAACCAAAGTGGAAAAGTCTGAGTTTCCTGCTGCAATGGCTGCAATAGTTTGTTGTTGAGGTGTGTTGTTGTCATCATCGCTGCAAGACAACATTGCTAAAGCAATACATGCTAAAGACATTTTTTTGATTAGATTTTTCATAATAATTTTTTGTTTAATGTTTCGGCTAAATTATGAAACATTGTTTAACAAAAATCAATAAAAGATAAACAAAACTTAAATTTATAAATACTTTAACAGTTTTGTTTGATTTTTTAAACAGCCTCTTTTTTAGGGTATTACCCGTGGATATATATATTTTAAGCGATTTTACTGATGTTGTTTCTATCAGAAAAGTTAAACAAAACCAGCTTGTTTTTTTAAAAAAAAATTAACAATTCAATCGTAATAAAGACTGCTGTTTTTCCGTTAAAGGAATTAGCATAAATTTGTACCGATTTATAACACTTCAATTAAACCTTACTCTTATGAAATACATCTTCCTTTTTTTGATTTCCGGTGTTTTTGCCCTGGCGCAGGATTACAATAAACTAGACGAAAACGGTAAAAAACACGGATTGTGGAAAGGTTTTTATGAAGAGTCAAAACGATTGCGCTATGAAGGCACTTTTGAGCACGGTAAAGAAGTGGGTTTATTTAAGTTTTTTGATGATACTAAAGCTGCAACAGTTATAGCTACCCGTGAATTCAATGACAATGACAACTCTTGCTATACTATCTTTTTCAACCAAAAGAACAATAAAGTCAGTGAAGGAAAAGTGGTGAACAAACAGTTTGAAGGCGAATGGAAATACTACCATGAAAACTCTCCTCAAGTCATGACTTTGGAATATTACTCCAACGGAAAATTAAACGGCGTTCGCAAAGTTTTCTACAAAAGCGGCGTTATAGCTGAAGAGACTACCTATAAAGACGGAGTGAAAGAAGGTTTGTATAAAAGTTATGCCGAAAACGGAATCGTACTGGAAGAAAGCAATTTTAAAAACGGATTGTACGATGGCATGGCTACCTACCGAACGGCCACCAATGAGTTGTCTTCTCAAGGCGTTTTTAAGAGCGGTAAGAAAGTAGGGATTTGGAAAATTCTTGAAAAAGGCAAGCTCAAAGACGTTAATATGGACAAACAACGTCGCAAATTCCAAAAAAGAGTTAAACCGCTAGAAGAAAACTAAATATTCACCTAATTTTGCAACAAATTTTTTTACCCATGAAAAGAGTTGTTGTCGGATTATCGGGCGGAGTAGATTCCAGTGTCGCTGCTTATTTGCTTAAAGAGCAAGGTTACGAAGTAATCGGTCTTTTTATGAAGAATTGGCACGACGATTCGGTGACCATTTCCAACGAATGCCCGTGGTTGGAAGACAGTAACGATGCGCTTTTGGTAGCCGAAAAACTGGGCATTCCTTTTCAAACGGTTGATTTAAGTGAACAATACAAAGAAAAGATTGTCGACTACATGTTCAAAGAATACGAACAAGGTCGGACTCCAAATCCTGATGTATTGTGTAACCGTGAAATAAAATTTGATGTTTTTATGAACATCGCCTTAAGCCTTGGAGCCGATTATGTAGCAACTGGTCATTATTGCCGCAAAGGAGAAATTGAAGTTGACGGTCAACCTGTTTATCAACTGTTAGCCGGAAAAGACGGTAACAAAGACCAATCCTATTTTCTTTGTCAATTATCGCAAGAACAATTGGCCAAAGCCCTTTTTCCTATAGGTGAATTAACCAAACCCGAAGTTCGTGACATTGCCATGCAATTGGATTTGGTAACCGCTGAAAAAAAAGATTCTCAAGGCCTGTGTTTTATTGGTAAAGTACGTTTGCCTGAATTTCTGCAACAACAATTACAACCCAAAGAAGGATTAATCTATGAAGCGGCGGCAGACAATCCTATTTACAGCCAAGAAATTCCTGTTTTCGATTCTTTAGAAGAACAATTAGTGCATCAGGCAAAAGGCATTACTTATGTGCCGGAATATGGAAAGATAGTTGGGAAGCACCAAGGCGCTCATTATTTTACAATCGGTCAAAGGAAAGGCTTGAATGTTGGCGGCACCAAAGAAGCGTTATTCATTATTGCAACCGATGTTAAAACCAATGCAATCTACACAGGTCAAGGACAAAATCATCCCGGTCTATTTAAAAAGGTACTTAGAGTACAGCCTTCAGAAGTGCACTGGATCAGACAGGATTTAGCTTTGAAAACAGGTGAGACAATGGAAGTAATGGCTCGCATTCGCTACCGTCAAGCTTTACAAAAAGCTACCCTTTATCAATTCGAAAGTGGTTTGTATGTGGCTTTCGAAGAACCGCAATCGGCCATAACAGAAGGCCAGTTTGTGGCTTGGAATTTAGGCGATGAATTAGTTGGATCGGGAGTAATTTCATAAATTAGCATTTTACTAAAAGTAAAGCGCTATGAAAAAAATTTACTTTTTTACTTTTTTGTGGCTGACAACAGTCAGTTTTGCACAAGATGATGCTTGGGTGTACTTCAACAACAAACCTAACGCGCAATATTATTTTGATAATCCATTGGAAATGCTTTCGCAAAGAGCGTTGGACAGAAGAATTAATCAAAATATTGCCATTGATATTAAAGATGTGCCTATTCACCAACCTTATGTGGATCAAATTGATGCTGCTTCGGGTATAGAGGTAAAGGCCAAATCTAAATGGATGAATGCTGTACACGTTAGAGGAAGTTTATCGGATATCAATAGTCTTAGTGCCATTGAGTTTGTGGACCATATCGAGTTTGCCGACAGAAGTTTAAACGTTTCAGGCAGAAACCAAGCGTCCAATAGAACGAGCCTTTTTTCGAGTGTTAATAAAACACTTGATACCCAAATTACTTTTGCTTACGGAACTTCTGCCAATCAGGCGCAAATGCTCAATGCACATGTTTTACACCAACAAGAATTTACAGGTGCCGGTAAAATTATTGCGGTTATGGACGCCGGTTTTCCGAATGTTGATGCCGTTCAGCCTTTCCAAAGATTAAGAGATAACAACCAAATTTTAGGAGGTTATAATTTTGTCGGGCAGTCAACCGATTTTTACACTGCTAATTCACACGGTACCATGGTGCTTTCTACCATGGGCGGTTATGTGGAGAATCAATTGATAGGCACAGCTCCGGATGCTAAATACTATTTGTTTGTTACTGAAGATGCAGCTGCTGAAAATCCGGTTGAAGAAAGTTATTGGGTTGAAGCAGCAGAAATGGCCGACAGCCTCGGAGTTGATGTAATCAATACTTCTTTGGGGTATTTCGGATACGATAATCCAAACTACAGTTATACGTACGCCAATATGGATGGCGTAACTTCTTTTATTTCGAGAGGAACCAATGTGGCATTTAGCCGAGGGATGATTTGTGTCTCCAGTGCCGGTAATTCGGGTTCGAGTCCTAATCCTTACATAGCCGTTCCTGCCGATGCTTTGCACGGATTTGCTATAGGAGCTGTTAAGCCGGATGAAACTTATGCAACATTCAGTTCAATCGGTCCTTCATTTGATCAAAGAGTCAAACCTGATGTTATGGCACAAGGGCAAAATGCGATTGTATCCGGCATAAACGGAACAATTGGAGCGGCTAATGGGACTTCGTTTTCAGGACCTATTATGGCGGGTGCTATTGCCAGTTTTTGGCAGGCTATTCCTTGGGCGACCAACCAGCAAGTATTGGATTTTGTTAAACAATCGGCTGACAGGTACAGTAATCCTACAGCTCAGTTTGGGTATGGAATACCCGACTTTCAAACGGCTCTGACTATTGCCCAGCTTTCGGTTAGTGATCGTGATGCAGTAAAGTTTTTAGTTTATCCTAACCCGGCTTCAACGCATTTGAAGATTGCTTTCCCGGCAGGTTTTACTTCTGCTACGCTTGCAATCTATAACAATTTAGGTCAGCTGATAAAACAACAAAGTATTGATATTGATGGTGTTGTTAATTTAGAAGGATTAGCTAAAGGAGTTTACCACTACAGTATTAAAAATCAAGATTTTCTGCAAACCGGTAAATTGATGAAGAATTAAATCTAAGTTATTATTATAACATGAATAAAATCACCCAACTTTTCAATATCAAATATCCAATTATTCAAGGCGGAATGATTTGGAACAGCGGCTACAAGTTAGCCAGTGCAGTTAGTAATGCCGGCGGATTAGGGTTGATAGGGGCAGGCTCAATGTATCCGGACGTACTGAGAGAGCATATTCGAAAATGTAAAGCAGCAACAGACAAACCTTTTGGTGTAAATGTGCCAATGCTGTATCCGAACATCGAAGAAATCATTCAAATCATAATCGAAGAAGGAGTAAAGATTGTTTTTACTTCTGCCGGAAATCCGAAAACATGGACCGGTCATTTAAAGGCTAATGGTATAACGGTTGTTCATGTAGTTAGTAGCTCGAAGTTTGCACTAAAAGCACAGGAAGCCGGAGTTGATGCGGTTGTTGCTGAAGGTTTTGAAGCGGGAGGTCATAACGGAAGAGAAGAAACCACAACCCTAACGCTGATTCCAATGGTGAAAGAGCAAATCTCAATTCCTTTGATAGCTGCCGGAGGAATTGCAACCGGTAAAGGAATGTTGGCAGCTATGGTTTTAGGTGCAGACGGGGTTCAAATGGGTTCCAGATTTGTAGCTTCTTTTGAAAGTTCTGCGCATGATAATTTTAAAAATACTGTACTCTCAGTAAAAGAAGGGGATACGCAGGTTACCTTGAAAGAATTGGCTCCTGTGAGATTGATTAAAAATAAATTTTACCAAGATTTACAGGAATTGTATGCAAAATGTCCAACCGTTGAAGAATTAAAAAGTCTTTTAGGCCGTGCTCGGGCCAAGCGAGGAATGTTTGAGGGTGATTTGATAGAAGGAGAATTAGAAATCGGACAAATAGCCGGTTTGATTCATGAAGTGAAATCGGTTGAAGCTATAGTGCAGGAAGTAATATCTGAGTTTGATGAGGTAAAGAATTCTTTCCGTCAGTCGTTCTTCTAAAAAGAAATAAGAAATCATAATAGATTGTTGGTGAGTTTGGTTTGAACCTAAACTTATCAACAATTTTTATTTTTAAGCAGTTTTGTTTTTATTGATAACTCTGTTTTTTTTATTTTATTTTTTCTATAAGTGTCTATTTTTTAATGGTTTGTGATTGTTTTTTGATTTCAGTAAATTGTTAATAATGTTTATTATTTTGTTTATAATATTTTAATAAGTCAATTTTTGCCTTGGAAATTATAAGTAATATAGTGCTGGGAATTACATCTGATATTTTTCAACGCCTACAGCGAATTTCAAGCGGTTAATTTTTTTGATTGCAGTGATTTTTGCTATAAAAAGGTTGGGGAATTTGGATCAAAAATGGTATTTAATCAAATTGCTTATGAGAATCACTACTCTCGCCAAAAAATATTCTTTTTATTGTGTTTTATTGCTAACACTACTTGGGCAGAATAGTTTAGTTTATTCTCAGTGTCCGACAGTCACTAATGTAAATCAATCTTTTTGTGATACACAATCACCAACCATTGCCAGTTTACAAGCAGTGGATAATGGAGGAGGTATCAGATGGTATGCAACAGCAACATCAACAACGGCGTTATCATCTTCTGCGGTTTTAGTCAACGGAGAAGATTATTTTGCAGATGATAATACCGGTTCGTGCGGAGTCAGACAAAGCGTTACGGTTACTGTCTATTCTGCTCCAACCGGAGCTAATTTTCAAGGGGTTTGTGTGACTAATTTAAATCAGGCGACACCATCTAATCCGCAGTTTTTTATTGTTGGAAACAATTTACAGTGGTATACGGTGCCTCTCGGAGGTACGGCTCTCTCACCAACAGCCATATTAAATGACAATACCATTTACTATATTAGTCAAGTCAATCCCGATACTGGTTGTCAAACCTCAAGGTTGTCAGTATTTGTCAATGTTGGCCTGGTTCCGCCGCCAACCGGAAGTGTTGTGCAAGAGTTTTGTAATATCCCTGGAAGTCCGCCAACAGTTGCGGATTTGGTAGCCTCAGGAAATAATAATTGGTATTTGACTTCTGCTTTTGGAGTGCCTTTAGATTCGGCAACGCCTTTGATTAACGGTCAGTTTTACTATGCAACCACAGTAGATCCGCCTTGTGAAAGTAGCGATAGGCTTGAGGTTTTGGTGAATATCTACGATTTAAACGATGCGGGAAATGATGGAAATAGAAGTATTTGTGTAGACCAAGTCTCTACCACAACTCCTTTTAATTTATTTGGTTTATTAGGAGGAACACCTGATAATAGCGGTGTTTGGTCGGGTCCGATAACAACTACTAATGGACATCTTGGTACTTTGGATGTTTCATCAATGACACTTGCCGGAAGTCCATATACTTTTACATATACTGTTTCTTCGGCTTTGTGCGTTCCTGATACTTCAACGGTAACCATTACCATATTACCACTCCCAACAGCGAGTGTATCGGTTAGTCCAACAACCATCTGTGCCAATAGCAGCGCCACATTCACT
>NZ_JAXAVY010000006.1:0-138928 GCF_035671315.1 Flavobacterium cheonhonense | reverse complement strand
TTACAATGATAACATTGAAAATTTAGTCATTTCAATCAACAATACAACTAAAAATGTAAATGTAAATTGGCTTTCTGAAAATGATAAAATTTACAAAATCAGAGTGTATAACTACAATAATAATTCATGGTCATCATTCACTAATATCAGTTATCCGCAAAGTAATTTCTCTTTTCAATATAACAATAATGCCACAGTCTGCAGCAAAAGATATAAAGTTGAAATAACTCCTGTTTGTTCAGGGGTAGATGGATTTTCTAATACTATTGTTTTTGAAGTCCCTGATATTCAAAACCCTTCTCTAACATTCTTCTCCACTACTCAAGACCAAGCGCTTTGCAGCGGTTTGAGTTATACTTTTACGGTAAATGCTATTTATCCGGGTACTTCTCCAACTTATCAATGGAAAATCAACAACAATAATGTTGGAAGTAACTCACCTGAATTTACCACATCTGTGTTACAGAATGGAGATGTTTTAAGTTGTCAAATTATCAGTAATGAACCTTGTATGTTATCCCAAACTGCCGTAATATCAAAAACTGTAACAGTTACGCCACAACCTTGTAGTTTAGCTAATGAGGAACATAACATACAACTAATGGAGCTATACCCTAATCCTGTTAAAGAAATTTTTACATTAAAATCAAACGAAGTCATTAATAGAGTTTGCATCTACAATATTCTTGGACAAAAAATACTTGAAATCCCAGCATCAAAAACAGAGTTAATTATTGATATTGCTAATTTCTCCAATGCAACTTATTTTGTAAAAATATATACTGAATCATCAGCAAAAACAATAAAAGTGATAAAAGAATAGAAAACTGAATTAAATAAATATTTTAAGTTCTATAAAGCCACTCGAAGTAATGAGTATTAACCAAAATTTTATAAAGTTAATACCATAAAAACATTTAAAAAAAAATTAAACCTAATGTAAATTTATTGTATGAAATCTAAATTATCTCTTTTAATCCTAATACTTCTAATAATAAAATCTTACGCCCAATGCGTAAATCAACTTTCAACTTTTGGACAACACAACATCATGTTAAAACAAGATGGAACAATATGGTCTTGGGGATATAATGATCATGGCGCTGTAGGTAACGGAACTTATATTGACGTCAATGTACCAACACAAATTGGTAACGATAATGATTGGAAAAAAGTTATGGCGGGTTTCAGTTTCACTATGGCTATAAAAAACAACGGAACATTGTGGTCATGGGGATATAACGTTTTTGGGCAATTAGGTATTGGGGATTTAATAAATAGAAATGCTCCCACACAAGTTGGCAATGCAACAGATTGGAATAAAATAGCTGGGGGTAGTGAACATGGTATAGCTATCAAAAATAATGGATCATTATGGGCTTGGGGATATAATTACTATGGTCAAATTGGTGATGGAACTTATATTACAAGAAGCTCACCCGTTAGAATTGGTACAGAAAATAATTGGAATAAAGTTTCTGCAGGCACCTCACATTCATTAGCGATCAAAAATGATGGATCATTATGGGCATGGGGAGATAATCAATATGGGCAACTTGGTGACGGAACATATGTAAAGAAAAATATTCCAACTCGCATAGGAACAGCTAATGATTGGGTTGAAGTGATATCTGGCGCATGGCATACTTTTGCCTTAAAGTCAGATGGTTCATTGTGGGGATGGGGGCTAAATTTACACGGTCAGATAGGAGATGGAACAGTTGTAAAGAAAAATACTCCGGTGCTAGTTAGCGCCTCAGGTGATTGGCTATACATAGCGCCTGGGGGAAACCATACTTTGGCCATAAAAACAGACTTTTCAGTTTGGGGTTGGGGTTATAATCAACAGAGACAGTTGGGCCATGGTACAAACACAGATTACCATACACCGCAATTAGTAAACAATATGCATGAATGGAAAATAGTATCCGCTGGTGATTGGCACAGCATCTTTGTAAAACAAGATGAAATGTTTTCTGTAGGAAGCAATACCGACGGTGAACTTGGCGATGGAACTTTTACAAGCAGACCTAACTTACACAGCATAGGGTGTGCAGGTGGGACTTTATCTCAAAGCCAAGCAAGTTTAGATAAACTAAGCATATACCCAAACCCTACAAAAACATTTTTAAACATTGAATTTTCAAACTATACTATAGAAAGTATTCAGATATACGATCTACAAAATAGACTTATCCTTACTGAAAAACCATTTTCTAACAAACATAATATTAACGTGGAAAAACTACAAAATGCAACTTACGTGTTAAAGATAATAGCTAATAACAAATCTTGGAATCATCTTTTCGTAAAGAATTAGAGTAGAGAACGATTGCAAATGCATAGAATTTATTTTGAAACTTTTGCTTTAACAAAAAACAAACTTTAGAAGATGTTTCAAATTAGCTATTCTTATATCTTGATGTAATTATTATTCCCAAGATGTAAAATTATGTCTCTTCTGATTATTCAAATTTTAACTTCATTAAATCACGATGTAATCGTTAGTACTTCAGGCGTAGTAAGAAAAAAATTCTCCAAAATATACTCATCTTCCGGTAGTGCTTGACACAACACAGCTTCCCTCATTTTATCCAACAATTCCGCCTCTTCATAAGGAATCAAATCCAGCACAATCCCAAGCACACCGCTTATATTCACCATTGGTTCAGGTATCCGGTTGCTACTTGTTTCCCCCTCCAATGCCAGCATACAAACTTTCGTAATATCGGCTATCAAATACATCACATCCGAATATCCGGAAAGGTTCAATTGAATAGTGTCCCGCTTCTTCTTCGGGTTTTGTGATTCCAACAACACAAAATGTTTTTCGGCCAGTTGGCGTAAATTATCGGGGAAATAAGTAATTCTTTCCATAAAAGTTATTTTATAAATTATTAATAGTCCCGTAGGGACAACATATCGGTAGAAAAAATGTCAAAAAATCCAAAATCCCTTAGGGATGATATTCAGTTAGTATTCAACAGCTCAAGCTCAGTTATAACTAAAACCGTTGACCCATCCAAAAACTGCTGGCAGTTATCCAGCAAAGTCTCAAAATCACTTTCATCAGCATTAAGTCTGGTACAGTGAATCAACATACTGGGTGGGGCACAAAGCATTTTATAACGTTTCACCGCTTCGGGTGTTTCCCTGTCAAAAACTTGTGATGGCAAATCCGTAAAATGCCCACACAGTTGCAACAAGTAGTTTAGTCCAAATTCATTGGGGCTATACCCCATAAAAACCCTGATTAGCCCCAAAGCAAGCTGCACACTAGCAATATTCAACAGCGCTACCCTGCAGAGCGTTACTTCTGCCTGCGGACTTTCTTTAGCGGCTTGTATGTTAAACTGTGCTACCGCAACACATTTATGCCAAAACCGGATATCGCTTTCCAAATCACGTTGTGGGTTGTGGTTTAGTATATATGGTATATTAGCTTTATCAAGGCATAGCCGCTGACCGTTACGGAACACTTGGTCAAAAAAACATTCCTGACTGCCTCCTTTGGTTTTAAGATGTCTGGGTTTGTGTAATAGCATAGTTGCAGTTATGGTTCTGTTAGTCCGCTCCGCTATTTCGTTCATCAGGTGTGTAGCAGTTACTGAAACATCACAAATCACAAGTATGTAAAAGTGGGCTTCTCGGCTGCCAAACACATATATACTGCAAGGTCCAGCTAATTTCACTACAATCTCCTGCAGCTTTTCGGTTTCGGCTTTAGGTAACTTAATTGGTTGCATCGTTTCTAATTTTCCATGCAAATTACCCACTCACTAAGCGGTACCAAACCAAAACAGTTGGTATACTACTAAAACCTGAGGTAATTTACTAATACAATTATAACGCTTCACGCATAAAATTTTTAGTTCAGTTGATTGATAATTAAATAAATAAATTCCTTATTTTAGACTACTAATACAGAAGTAAGTGGATAATAAAATAGACAGTAAATTTTTTAAAAATTACAATTCCTGGGTATTTGGGAACACATTCAAATTTGGTAATCTTACCAATCAAAGGGTTGTTCCCGAATTTGTTAATTCTATTAAGCGACTCCATTTCAAATTTGGACACAATAAAATAATTCTCGATTTTTCCGAAGTAGAAAAAATCTATCCCTACCCTACAGCGGCAATAGCAGGATACATTCATTATTTTAAAACAATACTACATATCGAATTTGAATTCATCAACCCTCCAAAATACCTTGATGCAATACATTTTGGAGAACCTTATAAAGTAAGCGAAACTACTATCAATAAAAATGACAATTGCCTCGATAAAATCTGGTTGTTTCAAAATTCAGATGAAGTACATACGTTGGTTAATGGTCTTTTAGCAAATATCAGAACAGCTATAGAATGTGAAGCTGGTGTTATTGATGCATGCACCTGGGGGCTAAACGAAATTATGGATAATGTAATCCAACATTCCGAAGCAGAATGTGGTTTTGTAATGGCAGCAGTGCATAAAGCTTCCAAAAACATTAATGTTTGCATTTTCGACTACGGGATTGGGATATTCCGATCATTAAAAAAATCAAAATACCACAACCCAAAAAATGCCCCCGATGCCATTTCTTTAGCAGTTCAGGAAGGCGTTACTCGCGATAAGAAAATAGGACAAGGTAACGGAATGTGGGGGCTTTATAATATCGTAACGCTTAATGCCGGTGTCATGAGTATAATATCCGGCAAAGGAGGGCTAAGTCTGATAAAGGGCAACATGAAAACGTTTACCGAAATTCAAATGCTTAGCCCAAAACAACAGGCTACAACCGTAAATTTCAATCTCAATCTTAACAAGGAAATCTCAATAAAAGAAGCATTAAAAGGTCATGAGTTAACAGATATGTATATCGAAAATATGGAGGATGAATATGATAGAATAATATTCAAAGTTGCCGATGCTACCTCTGGAACCGGAACAAGACAATCTGGATTAAAACTAAAAAATGAGGTAATCAACCTCTTCAAAAAAACAAAAAAACCGGTAATTATTGATTTTTCCGAAATTGGAATTATTTCTTCTTCATTCGCCGATGAATTCATCGGTAAAATGGTAGTCGAATTAGGCTTTTTCCAGTTTCAAAAGATTTTCACGTTAACCAATATGAATGAAACAATACAAACTATTGTACAACGCTCCTTAAGCCAGCGACTAGCACAGTCGTTATAATTTAACATAGTATTGTAATTTATTGGCTAATAATCAGGTACCTTTGTACTAAAGTTATACTAAAATGTACATTTTTACAGAAATGTATACTTTTTTATATACTTTTTTGGCATTTTATTTGTATTTAAATATAAATGTAAATAAATTTGCACCCCAAGGAACTTCTCCAAGAGATGTTATGTTTATTTTATGAACGCTCTGATTTCCTTGCAAATAGTGGCTACAAATAACAAAAATAACGGCTCCCTTTGGGAGCCTATTTTTTTGTGCTAATGTGAATTGTCAATTAAAAAGTATACTTTTTGCATTTTTATTCTTACTTTCGTTATACCCACTTCTAAACAAATACCACAAAGATTTTAATGATTATCATACATAAGAATATTGTAGCTTTTACAATAGTCTTTATTACGTTATTTATTTCAATAAAAATATGACCAAAAAAAAGCCATTTAAATTAAAGAAAAAAGAACGAGTATTTTTGGCATACACGTTTTTTATTTGTGCTCTAATTTCATTTGCGTCTATTCTGATATTAAAACAAGTTTACAAAGGCACTCCGGCACAAGATCTCGCAACAGTAATTGGTGGTATTTTAGGAACCTCATTATCTTTTTTTGGATCCATACTCGTTTATAAAGCATTGAGATCACAGATAAAAGCAAATAAAATAATTAGTGACCAGTTCAAGATACAACAGTTTGAATCTAAGTACTATGAAATGCTACGCTTACATAAAGAAAATGTAAATAATTTACAGATTGAGTTAACTGATATTGAATATGGCGGTGGCATAAGCAAAAGGACTTATGAACTTAAAGGGACTGATGTGTTCGTATTATTTTGTTTAGAAATTGAAGAGATATTTAAAACGATATTACCCCTCCGTATAGATGTAGCATACTCGTTTATGGCTGCCTACGCTATTTTCTTTAACGGTAATTATGCCGATAATGAGGAGGAATATATCAAAGCTATACAAAACATTAGAACTAGACGATTATTAAACAAAAAATTTATTGAACCTTTTCAACCTGAAGGTAATGTCATATATTTTGATACTGTAACAAACTATGAACTACTTCAGGGTCACTCCGAAAAATTATCCCAATACTTCAGACATTTATTCCTTACAGTCAAATTTGTAGCTAATCAAGATGAAAACTTTATTAATTATGACGAAAAAAGGGAATACTTAAGGATGTTAAGAGCTCAAATGTCCAATTACGAGCAGGTGCTACTATTCTACAATTGGTTCTCTGGATTCGGAAAAGAATGGGAAAATGATAATAATAACTTTTTCACAGATTATCGAATGATACATAATGTGTTTAGAGCTTTTTTAATTCAAAATTCATACGTACAAACCAAATATGAGAATTTAAAAACAACAGACTACAGAAAAATAAAAAATAAATTTGACGATGATCTATTTGAATCAGAAAGATGGAATGGGTAATCATGAAAGACCTTTAATCAATTACCACCAAATAAACCAGTCTTAAGAGCAAAAAAGAAATAGCAAAACTCTTTATCTGTTATTTTTTTCTTACTTTCGTGTTGCCCTCATCGAAAACAAATACCACAAAGTTTATCGGTAATTTACCGCTTTGGCTTGTCATTAATATTTTGACGAATCAACAGTTTATTTATAATAATTGAAAAATCGATTTATATGTCGTATACAGGTTTTAACAGAGGTTCAGAATGGAGGAAATGGGATCTACACATCCATACGCCGGAAACAAAAAAAAATGACCAATTTGAAGGTAATACAATAGAAGAAAAGTGGAAAAAATATATTGAATCAATAAATGAATCTACTGAAGATATAGCTGTGGTAGGCATCACGGATTATTTTTCTATTGATAATTACTTTAAATTTAAAGAACATGTTAAACAAGGGAAAATTACAAAGAAATTTAATTTGATTCTTCCAAATATAGAAATTAGGGTTACCCCGGTGACAGGTTCTGCCACCCCGATTAATCTACATTGTATTTTCAATCCTCAAATTGAAAACCAAATCGATACTCGATTTCTTTCTAAGCTGAATTTTTCATTTTCGGGAAGCAATTATTCAGCAAAAAAAGAAGAACTTATAAGGCTTGGAAAATCACTCCCAGGAAAATCAGGAATTAGTGATGAAGAAGCGTATAGCGAAGGAATTAATAATTATGTTATAAGCATTGACACAGTCAGAGAAATATTTGAAAAAGATACAGACTTGCGAGAAAACACAATCATTGTTGTCTCAAACAAAAGCACAGATGGAGCATCTGGAATTAGAAACCACGAAAATTTTTTTATTTCATCTAGTCAATCGCAATTAGACGCAACAAGGTGGTCTATTTATCAATTTGCTGATGCCGTTTTTTCTTCAAGCGAAAAAGATTATTTATATTTTATAGGTCAAGGTCCTGATGACAAAAAATCATTGATTGAAAAATGCGGTAAATTAATGCCTTGCTATCACGGATGTGATGCACATGAAAATTCAAAAATTTTTAAACCCGACCTAAATAGGTTTTGTTGGATAAAAGCCGACCCCACGTTTCAAGGGTTGAAACAAACTGTATACGAATGTGAAGACAGAGTTAAAATCCAAACAATTAAACCAGATATAAAAAATGATAGATTTATCATCGATAAATTACAATTTATCGATGATGGTAAATTATTTGGAAATCAAAATATCTTTTTGAATGAAAATCTTAATGCAATAATTGGCGGCAAATCTTCGGGCAAATCACTTTTATTATATTCCACAGCTAAAAGCATTGATCCGGAACAAGTTGACAAAACTTCTAAACGTCTAGGATTTGAGGGGTATAACTTTGGCGCTAATCGATTCGACTTTAAAGTCATTTGGAAAAACGGTGATGAAGATTTATTAAGTGATATTCACGGAACAAAAAATCACAAAATAACTTATATCCCTCAACTATACATCAATTATCTAGTCGAAAAAAATAATAAGGAGGATTTAAATTTATTAATTAAAAACATCTTACTTCAAGATTCGAAATTTAAGATGTTTTATGACAGAAAAATAGAATCTATTGAAAATGAAACTACTGAAATAGACAGATTACTTAATGAATATATTAAGACGAGAAATGAATTATTGGTATTGCAGCAAAAGAAAAAAGATATAGGACTATCGGCTAATATTAAAAGTGGATATGAAAAAATAGAACAAGAAATTTCGAAAGGACAACAACTTTTAAATCTAACTCCAGAGGAAATTTTAAAATATAATCAACTTTTAAATCAAAAATCTATTTCAGAAAATAAATTAAGAGTATTAAATATTGAAGAAGTTACTCTAAACAAGGTTATTACTGAAATACAAAACTCTAAATTTAATTTATTAGGTAAAAGAAATGATCAAGGGATTGTAGAATTAAAAGGTCAAATAGAAAGATTATTAGATGAGTTAGTAGAAATTCCTGAATACATTATAAACATAAGAGCCAAAATAGAAGTCGATTACAATAAATTAATCAATAACGTAAAACTAGACATATCAAAATTAGACATTGCTAACAACAGAATTAAAACAAACTTAGAAATAAGTTCAATAGATGAACAGTTAAAGCCTTATGCTGAAAAATTAGCAGGTCAGAAAGAGCTACAAAAACTAGGAGAGCAACTTCAATCTGAAAAAATAAAATTCTTAACCGCACTTGAAAACGAAAAACAGTTTGAAAATCTATTTGCAGAATATAAAAAAATAAGAGAGCAGATATCATTCCTGTTAAAAACTAGAAATGAATTATACAAACAGATAGAGTCTGAAATTAATAACTCAAATAATGTAATTGGAAAGGATATACAATTAAACTGCAAGGTTATCTATAAACTTTCAAAATTTGTGCTGAATGACCAGACAAATAAAGTTTCTATTGGTAGCGAACATTTTTATAAAACGTTAATTGATCAAGAATTTGTCAATTACGATTTGGTTGCTGTATTCTTCAAGAAACCATTAAGATCGAGTGACGACAAGTTATATTATAATGACAATGAATTTATTCCTCTAAAAACAAAAATAAACTTTGAAGATATTTTAAGAGGCTTAGTTAAGGATAATTTAGAACTTGATTATACAGTTACGTATAAAGGAGATAATCTATTAAACATGTCTCCTGGTAAGAAAGGTACTGTTTTGCTAATTTTATTTTTGCAAATCAGTTCGTATGAGTTTCCGATTTTAATTGATCAACCTGAAGATAATCTCGACAACAGAACTATATATGAGCTGTTATGTCGTATGATTAAGGAAAAGAAAAAGGAACGGCAGATTATTATCGTATCTCACAACGCAAATTTGGTAGTTGCAACTGATACTGAAAATATAATTGTTGCAAACCAAAGAGGTCAAGACGGAGAAACAGAAGTAACTAATTATCGATTTGAATATGTCAATGGGTCACTAGAACACTCTTTCGGAAAACAAATTAACATATCAGTGTTAGAAAGCCAGGGTATAAGAGAACATGTTTGTGATATTCTTGAGGGTGGTGATGAAGCATTCAAACAAAGAGAACGGAAATATTCAATTAAATAGAGTTTAAAAGCAATTCTACTTGATGCCAAATTTAATATCGCCAACTGAATTAGAATATCAATCACTCATTGACGATTATTTTAATTACTATCTTCAATTTAATTTAGTACACATCCATGAAACCGTTAGAATCTTAGAGGCCAATGATCTTCATTACAAATATTTAAAGTTAGAAAATCAACAAAGTGAACTTCTATCTGTAGTAAGACTTAAGACTGTTATTTTTTATGACCAAAAATTTTATTGCATAAATAAGTCTAAATCAATAATTCTAAATCAAGGTTACGCAACTTTATTGTATGAATATTGCTTTAACAATTTAAACAGACCAATTATATCAGACAGTGTACAAACAAAAGGCGGTTCCTCTGACTTATGGCATAAATTAATAAGCAAGGATAGGGATTATCAAATATTTAAATACTACACAAATACAAATAAGTATGTAGAGTTAAAGAATGGATATAATCCTTATTTAGTATGGGGTATTGAAAATGCTCAAATTTTGGCAGAAACTCCAGCGTATGTCTATGAAGATTTAGATTATGATGTCAATTTTGAAAAATCTGAAATTGATGAAGTATTTGAATTAGATTATCCAAATCTTTCATTATCTACAGACTACATAGACCCCAAGTTAATTCAATTCATCGAGGGAGGAAAAATTAAAGACCGATATCACGTTAGATTGGTTGTAAAATAATAAAAGATTTTAAAAAAGAGGCTCTCGCCTCTTTTTTATTTCTTCAACTGCTCCAATAGTGCAACCTTATCTTTCTTCGTCTGCAATAATCTTTCATAAAGCTCAACTATCTTATCAACGGCAGTAAAACTAGGTTGAATATTAATTATTTTAAATATCTAAGTTCATTTTAATCAACTCATAATCCTTCAGTATAAGACAGCCATCCATTCCTGCAATCCCTAAATTGCAAGGTTCAGAAAATGGTCTCATATGAATTTCACGCCTGACTTTGTTTGATTCGACTATAACATGAGGATAAATATCTCCAAATTGACTTGCAGTAATATCAATGATATAACTTTTGTATTCCAGCCACGCATGGCTAGTATTACAATTTTGAAATGTAGTATGACAATAACATATGTTTTCTAGTCCTCTTTTAGTTAAAAACAATCCTATAAGTACTGAAGAATCTCTACAGCAACCAAAAGGAAATTTTTGAAATATAGAACTCTCATTTTGTACTTTCAGAATTGAGTTTCTGATTTGAGTACATAAGTTAAATATTTCTTCTATTTCACTTTGCAAAAACTATAACTTGTCCTTAAACAACTTCTCTAAATACTCAAACTTCTCCTTTTCTGAGGCTAATAATTTATCATATAGCTCAACTACTTTATCAATAGGATTGAAAGTACAACCATAATTAATAACTGATGAATTATCACGAAATGTATTTGAAATAATATTTAAAACTATATCTTCATTAAAATTCTTAATTCCCTCCACTGAAACCTCCAAAGCCTCAGCAATTTTCACCAACACTTCTTCCTCCACTTCCTCACTGTTTTCAATATTGCTAATGGTTTGTTGGCTAACGCCTATGGCCAAGGCAAGCGCTTCCTGCTTCATACCGCGCAACTCGCGTATTTTACTTATCTTACGTCCTATATGGCTTGGTTTAGCTGATGTTTTCATGGTCTTATGTTGTAAAGTTAACGAAGTATCCTTTTAGTGTTTTAAACAAAAATACGAATTTCATCCGTAACTCAAAAGTAAAACAAATACTATGTTTTTCTATAGTCAATTCCTGTAAATTTGTTATTCAATAGAATCACATTATTATTTAGAAATTGAACTCTCCACGGCGATTACCGCCGCTAAATAGCTACTCTATAAATTAAAAAAACAGAATGGCAAAATCTTTTATAGGTAATAAAATGATAATTTGTCTCGATCAATACTGCACAAGCGGGATGTTTGATGACCAAGGGAGTAAAGATTGGAAAGAAATATACAGTCTTTTACTCGAAGGTTACAAAAAAGATAAATTGGTCTGTCCTATTCCCTACGAACATTTCCTCGAAACCTCCCAAAAAGATTATGCTTCTGGTGTTAACACCATTAATTCCTTTCAGACTATCTCAGGAAACTATATCTTCAAGTTTGAATTACTGCCTACTACACAACTGATAACTTCAGTATTGCGTAAAAATAATCTAACGGCAAATACCTTTTTCTTCAAGGATAAAGAACTCATATTTAACTTAGATGATAATTACAACAAAACCGCAGATTTCAAAAAAAAGTTTAAGGCTACCTTTGATGAATGTCTCGATGGACAGAATCAGTTTAGAAATGTTACCCGCACTCTTAACTACACAATTGATATAAAAATGTTGCAAATCATAATGCAACTCGAGGTAAATAAATTTATTGACCGCTTACAGGATTTTTATAAAAAAGAAAGAACTGTTATCCGGGGCGATAAATTTGGCAATAAGGAAATCGCAAACTGGATTGATTTAATCATTCACAGGCTGGTGGTCGTTCATAAAATGAATAAAAAGGAAATTTCAAAACTCTTGGAATATGTAAAATTTCATGGTTTTAGTAAGTTCCCTCATCTGGATATACGAACATCACTCATGGCACTTAGTGCTGTTCAGCACAAAAAAGAACAGGAGAGCGACCATTTTGATTTTATGCGTTTAGTTTCGGGGCTGCCACCATCAGATTATCTCTTTACAGATAAACGCAGAAAAAATGAATTATTATTGTTAGGCCTTGACAAAAAATACAACTGCAAAATATTCTCCGGAACTAAAAAAGATCTAGAAGAATTCAAAGAAATCCTCCGTTCAATTATCGAATAGTTACACTCTCAAACCTATATATCCTACTCTTTCCAAATCGCATCTTACTTAACTATTTAACGGCTTGTTAATTCAATCCGATTCTCTTTCAATTCCTCCTGTTAACATTCCATTCTCCAACTCATAAAATCCATATAGTGTAAGTCTTCCCGGTCCTTTAGGCGCCTTGTGGCCTCCTAGTATGAGTTTCTCTGCCGAAACTCGCCACAATAACGCATACCCATTAGCATCCAGCCATGTTTCTATCAAGTCCCTCCTTACCAAAAGCCCTCGGTAACTTGCATTTGAAACCGATGGGTCAAAACAGGCCAGGTTGCCCATCTCATCCATAAATTCGCCTTCTTTGTCTGAAAACCGCAGTTTGAGTCCATTAAAAATCAAATCTGTCGGCTTGTGATAAGCTATGCTTTCAGTTTTACTACAATCAAACTCCTCCTCCCATAAAAAGTATTCCGAAGTACGATGTACTTTTCCCGCGAAAATATTTTTAGAATCATAAATTTCAATCCATTTTTCACCTGAAAAATAGGGCTGCTCAAAATAATAAAATGCATTTGACCAATAATATTCTCTACTAAAAATTTGATACAAGGTCCTTATCTCAGGAAGATCATATCTTTTGTTCAAACGTACTGCTGCCTTTATCTTTTTGATATCATTTTTGTTAACCACATAAGCATCCGCCCACATGGCTAGCCGTTTTTGTTGACTCAGATAACGGTCTTCTTCTAACGGCTCTTCTTCAACCCAAATAGGATTGTTGTCCAGCCAAAGCCATTCTACCCCATTCTCGTCTACCGCCTTCAGCAAATCAATTCCGGTTGGTATATCAGACAAATCCTCTATCCATTCTTCAATATCAGCCTCCAAATGGATATGATGCTTTTTAAACCACCAGTGAAAAGGGCTTTGCTTATAGGATACTGCCTTGGTCTCTTTAATAATAATTGTAGGATCAATATCCCTAACATACGGATACCATGGTCCACCAAACTTTACAGGCCTGTCCTCTTCCCAGCTCGATTCGTCAACAAGCTCACATTGGTCTGATACGCGGGCAAGTAATTCATAAAAAACAATCCATTGGTACTTTTTACCTATACGTTCCTTGTATCCTCCTCCTCGTCCACTTCCCTGAACCGAATCAAATGCTGTAAAAACCTTTGGATCATATCCCAATTCAAAAATTCGCTGTACACCGTAATTGCTAAGCCCATCAACATCAACAGCAAAATTTCTTAATGCACTCTGAAAAGTATATCTCCCGAAATCTCCATACCTCGCTGTACCTCTTCCATATTCAGTAGTCATAGAATTGATAATAGCAGTAGCACCCCAGGAATCACCTCCGTACCTTCTTTCTTCATCTTCAGGCAAGTACTTTTTGTCAATTTCCTCATTAGTAGGAAACTTTCTTGGAAGACGCTCACTTTTATATTGCGGACGAACTTTACTTACTCCTTGTTCAAAAGATACTCCATTAGCTATGCCAAATTCAATGATACCTCTCGCATAATCACGCAATAAAATATGAGGATATACCTTTTTTTGGTCAAAAACCTCTAAATAAATGTAACTCGCAAGAGCCTCAATCCATTCTAATTTCTTTGACCGTAATACCGCACCATAAGCGGCAGCATAAAGGCGTTCCAATACATAAGGATCATTGACTTTACTGAACTTTTTCAGGATTTCCATTATTATCTCTGGCCGTCCTTCAAACAAGCACACCAAAGCTTTGGTGGTAGCATCACGTAAATACCTGTTGGCACTCGTTAAAAACCATCCTAACATTGTGGCACCCAAAATCAGAGAATCACTACTTACACTTTCCCTGGAGTCTCCGTTCCATGACCAATCAATCAATCGCATAACCGGATTGCGTTCTGAATCCTCTCCATACTTGTCCTGAAGCCATATTGTCCAAAAAGCATCTCTTTTGGCCAAAGGTTGCGAAATCAAAAAACGATGCAGACTATCACCATTAAAAATAAAATTAGACTTCATACCGAAGGAAATTATTGTTTTCAAGAAATGTGAGAACAGATAGTCGTCTTTTGCAATTACCTTATTAACGTAGTCAGTGGCTGCTTTGCCAATAGCATCCGTTTTTCTCCATCCCAACGAATTAATCCAGCTTAGTGCCACAGAGCGGTACTTCCTTACACTCGGGACAAGCTCAAAAAGTTCTTTAGCAGTACGCTCAGGAAGTTGAATGATTAAAGCTTCAATCAGATTCCTGTTCATTCGTAAGGTTTTTTCATCCTTAACCAATTCATAAAGTCTTCCTGAAGCAAAGGATTTTTCAGGTTGAGAAATATCCATGAATTTATCTAGCAGATACGAAACGATAAGATGATCCTGAAATCTTTGATATCCAAAATAAACTACCTCAAAATCTTTCCTTCCATTCCACCTCAAATCTTTGTTGAAGATTCCTTCCGATATCAACCTTTTTAAAAAAGGCTCGGGATGAGAACACTTATTTTTAAAAACCTTGTCCACTATTTTATCAGCTTCAGTGTAGGTCACAAAATCCACATTCTCATCCACCATTTTCTGAATTACTTTATGTACAACTTTCTGAACCAATTGTTTGCCTTCCTCATAATATAGGCCATCAGGCAAAGACAGTTTATAATTAACCGAATCCAGATAATACTCAATTATAGTTGTTAACCCCTCATAACCATCCGGAATCTCGCTGAGACCCCGAACCTGCAATGATTTACAAAATAATTTTAAAAACAACGGATTATGAAACTCCGGGTTAAGAACAGGTGTCGACGGCTCTAAAATACCATAATGCTTGAAAAATTGTTTGGTGGCTTCATATTCCTGTGATGCAAAGCCTTCATGTTCAATCCTCAAAATCAGTTTTTCGTTGATCTCATCCTCTGGCGCAATAAGATCAGCATAAGTATCCCTAACCGTCAGTACAAGGCCAAGCCATTCGTAACTTAGAAAGTTCTTTGTAAAACTCTTAAGCCTTTTTGGCCAAACATGCCGTCCTTCTCCCTCATTAAGCGCATCGATGCAAACAAGTATCCTTTTTTGCATACTTTCCGCTTTGGCATTCAATGCACCAAGAAATTGAAATTCATCCAGATTGCTTTTCCGCAACTGATTATTAAGTATCTGTGTCCATGGCATATCCTTACTGCTAAAGTTCTCTCCTAACAGAAACAAACTAATCTGTCCATTCCTTTTCCTCAGCCTCACCATGTCAGCTAATAAATGTGATTTGCCAATACCGGCTTCGCCCGTTAAAAGTAAAAAAGGATGATTGGTTAAATAAAATAAATCACTTTTAAAGAAATAAGATAAATTTTTAAGGCTGTTGGTGAACTCATAAACCTGATTTATCTCTCTAGAAAATGGACGGTTAAAATAGTCTGTTTTATTTTTTTCCCTTTCATCTCTTAATTTGTATAACTTTTCAATAATAGTATCAAGGAATAATCTTATAGTATTAATATGATTTACAAAATCGCTGGTTTCAATAAGTCGACTATTAAAATCAATAGAATTGTACTCTACTTTAAATATAGCCATCTGTGATTCCATTTTGTCCAGATGCTCTTTGAACAAATCTTCAGTCAGGCTACTCTTGGCAGAACGGTATTTTTCAAAAGCTCTTTTATACAGTAAATCTGACTGATTTTTGATTGTCTCGTTACGGGATAATCCATCAAATAAATTGGATATCGGCAATTCCACATTAAGCTCTGCACTATATCTTACCCCCAACGCTAGTGTACTTTCTTCATTTTTATTATCAAACCATTCATCAAGAAATTCTTCTTGGTTAAACCAAAAATAAGCGAGCCCTTCATTTTCTTTTTTACTTAAACGTGATATCAACTCAAAACTACCCCATAACGTAAAGGTCACGTCCATTCCTTTCGATGCAGCATAACTTTTCCATTCGGATATCATTTCATCCCATTTTTCCAAAGCTGATTTTTTGCCTTTTATTTTTCCATCCGGCAAATCAACAGGTAGTACAACATAATAAACAACCAATTCTGGATGATGATCTATGGCAGTTTTCACAGATTCATCAATCTGCTTCCATTGAGTAGTAGTCAAACTGGAGGTAAAATACTTTGCTTGCCACATATGTAGTTTACCATTTTGCAGTTTCCGGTAACATTCCTTACCACCATCAGGTTTTCCAATCCTTCTGAATGCCCCGGCATCCGCAACAGGTTCTCTCGCAACCAACTGGCATACCAACTCCTCAAAACCTTCATTTAAGCTGTTATGCAACGGCCTTATGTTGTTCCAATTTACAGTAATCATGTATGAATCTTTTACTAAATAATCTGTTATTTATATCTTTTTTTTAAAACCGTAATATTTACAAATCTGTCTCTCTTATTCAAATCCAAAAACAAAAAGACCAACTCACTACATAAAAAAAAGCCCAAAAGGGCTTCTTATTATCAAATGGCTTCAAGACAATAGGCATATTTTTGATAATCAATAATATCTTTCGAAGTAATCAAATCCTTCCAACTTTGCTCCCCATGACTCAATTCAACCAAATCCCAGGAACTAGTATCCTTAAACTTATCGATAACTAAATCAATAATTTCAATATCATGTGCCTCAAATACAGTACTATCAAAATCCTTTTCTGCTGTAAAAATTTCTTTCCCCGAACCATCCTCTTCCTTCTTCCAGGTAGACATTACAACTCCATCATTCTCCAGTATCGTATACATATTGTCATAATACGAGGGAACAGGTCCATATTGGATCGCCCTGTATGTAAGTCCTGTTATCGAGTATCCTCTTTTTTTATAACTCAAAAAATCAGTGTAAAACAGTAATTTATTCAGTTTCAACCTGTCATTAAAATCTTCTTTGCATCTTAATATAAAGGCGAGTACTAAATTGGATATTCTCTCTTTATTCAATGCTCTGAACCCAGTAAAAGAATTAGGTTCCTCATAATAATTCAATCTGATGTAATTTTCCTCTTCCTTATTATTAATTAAATGCTCTATTTTTTTAAGAGCTTCCCTGTAGGCATTATCACTAAAACTGTCCTTTACTTTTATAAACATATTTTTAAACACAGCAGGATCACTTGCGTTAGAAAGTAAATTTGCTATAGCAAGTGTAGGAACCTCCCCTTTCTCATAATTACTGTAACCATTGGCTCCTAATCCCAACACCTCACTCATCTTAGCCGAGGACAATCCGTACTTTAGCTTCAAATCAATTAATTGTTGGGGAAATGGTATAGCATGCTTACTCCTGTACTGATTGCTTATTTGCAGTATCGTAAATTCATCAACCTCATTTGTCGTAAACTCCTCTGCACACAAATCACATTGATAAAAATATTCATGGGAGATTAAACACTCCTTTTTAA
Source organism: Flavobacterium cheonhonense (assembly GCF_035671315.1). Classification (NCBI taxonomy): domain Bacteria; kingdom Pseudomonadati; phylum Bacteroidota; class Flavobacteriia; order Flavobacteriales; family Flavobacteriaceae; genus Flavobacterium; species Flavobacterium cheonhonense. Next base: position 120,944 of record NZ_JAXAVY010000006.1, on the reverse strand, counting down.
ACACAAACTCTTTTTCCTGAACCCTTAAATTCGCTTTGCCCTCACAATATGGGCATTCAATTACTTTTTCCATAATATTAACTTTTAAGAGGGTATGTAATAACGTCCTCCGCTACATGAAAAGACATGCAGTCAACACGCTTATTGTCCAGTCCAAGACTGATTTTAATGTAAACTTCCTGCCCATTTATCATAATTCCAAATTCGTAATAATCAGGACGTGAAGTATCGTGGGTATCATGACTTGGGCCTCTGTAATAATTATCGCTGCTAAGACCCATAATATATTTCAATCTGTCATTAGGACTTATACCCAAATCCAGCAATGCCTGAGTATTTTTATCCCTGGGTCTGAATGCAATATCAAAAATTGCAATTTTCTCTCTCACTTCTCTGAGAAACCTGTCTACTTCGGCCTTTGTCGCCATAACCACTGCAAAAATAAGTTCATTGCACAAATTTACAATAAAAAAGTGGAATAATTAAGTTAAAATTAATATTTAAACAACTATTTTGTAGAATACCAGCACCGCACATTGCCAGCTCTATGTTGCTTAATTTTTATCTTAATAATGATATTTATTATTTATAGAAAATGTCAGTAACGGCTACTATCACCGCAAATTATATATTATATATAGGGCGCTTTATGTAGAAGGAAAGGGACATCCTAAAGAACAAAATAGTTAAACCTATTATTAATTTATTGTTGCCTCTCAATCCGTTCATTTCGTAGTAGTTGATAATGCCTCTCCAATACTTCGAATTCTTCCTCCGTTGTTACAAAACCATCCTGTTCGTATTTCTCATAAAGTGCTTTCAGTAATAAATAACCCTCATCATTCTGAAACCGTTTGCCTACCGTCGAAAGAATCTCTTTAACAAGTTCCATTCTTACTTCTAATGAGGTACTCGTGAAAAGTTCCTCTAATTTATGGTATTCTTTGAAAGCTTTTGCATCCCCAATTACAAACCGTGAAGAGGCTTGGTAAATTTTTCAATTATAGCCATGAACATATCTATCTGGCACGTTCATCCGGTAAATGTAATTCAGTCGTTTAGTATTGTCGTGGTACAATCGTACAGCATATTTTCGGTTTAGAGTCAAATAAAATTCCTGGGAACGAAGGAGTGCATTATCATAACCGGTCACGAAATCATCAGAAATCAAAGGGTTGTCACTTGTCATAAACTTTGAATGGTCCGTAATTTTATTGACTTATATTTTGATGTCTTTATGAATGTTGCAAATTTGCTCAGTCACGGCAAGATGCTGTTTCGAAATCTCGGTAGTGTGTACAGCAACGCCATTTTTCAAATGCCGTGGGTTCCTCATGTAGAGCTGCAATATGCCAATGATAATTTTAATCCGCTGTTCGTCCGTAATACGGAAAACAGTATCGTCAGTCAGTAAATTATAGGCTTTTTGGTATCGGGGTTCTACAAAATTTGCATAGATTTTTTCAACAGCTAAAATATCATTATTAATTTCTCTATTATCATCCAATGTATATAAATCAGTTTCGGCACAAATATTATTGATGTTTGTCGGAATGTGCTTTCCGGTTTGTTTATCAAAGCTATTCACAAAATAGCCCTTCCCTATTTTCGAGGAAAATTGCTTCAAATAAATAAAGTGCTGCTTCATAAAACAAATTTAATATTTCTAAGCTATCACGCGGTAATCACAAGCAATCCCAGTCACCAGAAAACGTTTGCCCTTCCTACCCCAACGCTCCTAAAAAAATTACCGTCACAGTTTTTGTCCCCATCCTCTTCAAGCACATTGCCTGTCGGCTTCAAAGTCCAACTTTCAACACCACAATTCGCTTAGCCGCCAGGCAAAGAGCTTGCCTTCTCCCCACAACAAAAACACGTACACTGCGTGACTTGCGCCGGTAATTTTTTCTCCCAAGCTTCTTTACATAATGTGGCGTTATGGCTCATTATGAACTCCCTGCTTCTAAAAAAAATTGTCATGAGCCATAACAACATTATGTAAAAAAGCCGCGCACATTATCTTAACGGGAACAAATGGTGGCGGCTCTAGGGCAACTTTTTTAAAACCGTCATCCTGAGCGCAGTCGAAGGACTCACACCGGCATGTTTTAAAAAAACCACCCTTCGCCGCCACCTTATCACCAATACCTTTTCAATTGAAGTATTGCAGTCATCTGTTTTTTATTCACCAATAGTGCAACTGTTTTATCAGCTTACCGTTTAAATCGGTAGTATTGGCATTGCTTTTATAAGTGCCTAAACGAATAACATTTATATCCAACTCCTAATTCATAATTTATAATTCATAATTAACCTTAAGGCACCTATAAAACCAAACTCCCCAGCAAGAGTATAATTTTTCATTTGCTCAGTACATTCATTTACATTGCTTTCCCGGCTGTCCAATGCACAGTAATTTCAGGTTGCTTTATCAAAATATTGACGAATGTCATCGATTCGCATTTAGTATAGCATCGGCCATCCAAAAAGCAATCACATCCATCGCCTAAAGCAAATAAAAAATCTATACCCTTGCCCGCGCTACTGCCCACAGCACTATGTAAGTTAATGCATTGGTTTTATAAGTGCCTATACTCATTCTTTACAACAACTCTGCTATAATCATATAGCGCTTTCTATTAACTACTCAAGCACACATAAAACCAAAACCTAGGAAAGCGTATAAAATCCGTACCGGAATTTTATACCCTTTCCAGAACCTCCGTAGTATCATTACCACAAAAATCTACACATCATAAATAGACTAAAATTGGTCAAAATAAAAATGAAAAAAAAGAGAGCAAAACTATGTTGCAGGTATTCAAAAAAGCAAGTTCAAGCCCATTGGGTTTTGGCTAAAATCTCCACCCTCTGGGTAGTATTTCATCCAAAAAACTGGCTTTTTTGAAACCTTCCACAAGGTCGTACGGCTTTCTTTTTTTTCCTTTTTTATTTTGAAAAAATTTGTGTGTGGGCCTGGCTAGTAACCCGGAACCACCGCTTAACACAGGAACAGGAAGAAGTTAACTTTTATTCCGAAGCCATGACCAATTTTATCATCAAAACCCACAAAGCAGGAACTACCTATTCAAAACCCCATTTATTTATCCTTAACAAAGGACTAAACAGCGGCAAACCCCAAAAAGAGCCTTTCACAAACAGCTTTGTGATGCTATTCCAACATGAAGAGGACTGCGAAAACTTCTATTTTATTGCTTTCAGTTTATGGCAAACAAAATTCTGGCACCAATTCCTTATCGGCTCAGTTATACGTTTCCTAAGAATTCAGGATTTCAAAAATGAATTCACTCCACGAGCCAAAACTATGATGGAAGAACACGAGCAGCACCTAAAACACATTGCAACTTTGAAACTCTTGGAGCAAAAAGAAAGGCAGTTTCATGAAAACATTAAACTTATTAATGAAATGAGGAGGATAATTCTTTACCGCTACTGTAAATAATCAACTACAAACACACATTATGACACTATTCATTTTATACCAAACGGACATTTGGAAATCGAAAACCTCTCGCGTATTCTTTGGAGTTTTTGACTGTCGAACAAAAGCAACAGACTGTGCGAAATATCACGGACTTATAACCAATACTACTGCAGTCGTAATCGAGGAAGTAATTCTGAACTTGTGTGAGGACTACCAATAATAAAGCTGGTTTTAAAGACTTTTTGAATTATCACTAATATAACTTTTCTTTATACTCATAAAGATATTCAATTTGTATATTTGTTAAACTTAGATACGAGATATGCAGAATAGTATATTTATTTCATACAATCCACTATCAGCGAAGGAAAAACAGTTGGCTGAAGGACTATTTCGACAGGGTCGACAAAATGGTTATTTTATTTATCTCCCTGAGAGGAACTCTTTAAAAAATCTTTCATCAGTCACAAAATCTAACATTGATATTTCTGATTGGTTTATTATTTTTTCTACTGCGCAACTTTCTGAAACAGTAATGGAAGAAATAAACTATGCATTAAAAACAAAAGATTCATCACATATCATTGTTGTTTATTCAAAACACATCGGAAAGAATATCCAGTTTCAGAATATTACTCCGATAGAAGTGTTTATTGATACTTACGATTTAAATAGTATTGAAAAATTCAAAACCGATATAATCGACAAGATTTCTGCTGTTAATAAAAAAGCCACTGAGCAAAAAAGGAAGCAAACGGAAGATAATGAGACTGCTTTAAAAGTCATTTTAGGGATTGGAGCAGCTGCGTTACTCCTTAGTGCCTTAACATCCTCAAAAAAAAGTTAACCTTGGAAGCTGCTACTTTTAAAATAAATCAGGATATTTTGAATACTTGGAAAAACGAACTTGAGTCTATACTCATTAGTTTGCCAGAACTTCAAAAGACAAGGAAATATTCCAAAAAGAATACTTTTTTTCACTACACAAATCTTTTAGGCTTAAAGGCTATCGTAGAAAACCAATCATTTTTCGCAAGTAACTCTGCGTTCCTTAATGACAAAGAAGAATTTTATTTTGGTATAAAGTTGTTTTGTGAAACCATTGACAACCTTGAAAGCAAAAAAGAATTTCTTGCCTGCAAAGGTTTGTTTAAGAACATAAAATCCTTACTTAATCTCAAAAAATCTAATAGATATGTGACTTGTTTTTCCTTGAATGGTGACTTGTTAAGTCAATGGAGAGCTTATGCGGACGATGGCAAGGGAATCGCAATTGGTTTTGATCCAAAAAGGCTATCAGAAGCCTTTGAAATCAAGGCAGAGGGGTTGTTTATTGTTTACAAAGATAGTCAGCAAAAAATAATCTCGAATGCAGTTCTTCGGGAATGCACAAAGTTTTATATCGAAAAAAAGAAACTGTTCAATTGGGGAGGTAATGAACAATTTGATAAGATTGTTGCAGAAGAGATTACCTTTTTTATTAATCGCTACGTGGGTCAATTTAAGCACCGGGCATTTATTGAAGAGTACGAATATCGTTTCGATTTGGCAATTGATAGTGATATAAACCAAAATAGAGAATTACATTATCGTGTAGGTAAAAATAATCTTTTGGTTCCGTATCTATTGCTGAAAACAAATTATCAGGATGAAAAAGAACAAAGGCAAAAATCTGAACAAGGTCTGGAAGAATTGGAAAAAGACAAAAAATATAAGGTAAAGCAATTACCAATTAGCTCCATTATAATTGGACCTTCAATGGATTTTGATTTAAACAAACTGTCCATCGAAGAATTTTTAAAGAAACATGGTTATTCAAATGTAAGTATCGAAAAATCTAAAGTCCCCTACAGAATATAAAAAAAGCCTGGTCTTTACACCAGGCTTTCATTTTGCTTAACCCAAAGGTCACCACAACTGAGGTTAAACTATTTCTTGTGCTTCTTCAAAATTCTTTTTAGTAGTAACGACACCGTAAAACTAACAACAGCGCCTAAACCGGCTAAAACAACTGTTTTAAGTACATCTGTTGAGTCTATATTAGGTAACATACTCAAAAAGGTCCCTCCAACAGTCCCCGCGAAAGTAGGGTTATTTGCCGTCATTCTCTTTCTGTTGTGGTTGCTCCTCTTTTACAGTGAGTTGGCTAACGGCCGAGAGTACTCCCCCGGCTACCGTTACATACCCACCAATAGTGACTACTGCAGCAGGCAAAGCTACTGGGGCTGTCAAAATGGTACCGCCAACAGCAGCCAAAACCAATCCGATATTGCGAAGCACTTTAAAAAATTTCGGAGTGGGAGATGTTATTCTCTTTTTAATAGTCATGATCTCAAAGCAATTAGGTTGATAAAAATAGATCCCTTATCGGCATTTCGAATTGCAAATCCGTTAAATGAATTGCAAAATCACCCCGAGGTAAATCTATAACCCGTATTTCCAATTCATCTACCGATACTGAAAGTGCCGATTCAAACAATATAGGCTGAGGAGTCGACTTTCCTCCAACCGCAATAAATGATACATCAGGCAAATTGATTACTATTGGCTTTACCCTTTCATTATAAATTTCATCGGGTACTGCATTTTCATTAACATGAGCTAATGAAATAGTATTAACGTAATGCAAGGCACACCTTAAGTCCGGCCACGGTGACCTGCTACCGCCAATAGGGCTGATTTCAGCTTTCGGCGGCATAGTCTGTGCCACAACGGTTGAACTGCTTAATGCAGTAAACAATAGAAACAATGCTAGTTTCAAACTTTTATAAAAATTGGTTTTCATGATTTTAAAAATTTAAGATTTGATGATGATTAAAACTCGTTGCTTTTTATCCAAAGCCGTATAAACTAACGATTTGAGCTTGGTAAAAGCTTTTCGGGATTGTAATCCCAATCCGGCTCCCGAAATTTTGGTAACCGGAGCAATACAGCCATTCAGTTCTTTGAGGGCATTATTAGCTGGGTGAAACAGAATCCAACTTCTGTTTTTAACTTCAATGATTTCCAAATGCCATTTAAACTTCTTACTGTATCTTTTTCTGATAAAATACTTCCCCTCCGGAATGCAGGAAACCTTCGTTTCGTTATTCTTCCAAGGCAATTCAATGGTGTTACAAATCAATTTGCCCTCGCATTCGAGTTGACCATTAGTTCCTTTGGGGAAATAAGTTCTGGTTAATACTAAAACCACTTCTAAATCGTGTTTGTCAGACTGAGCTTGTCGAAGTCCATTACACACCACTATCAACCTTAGCAATCGACAAAGGGTTAAATGCCCCATTTTTAAGCGGATACATTTGTCCATTAGTCTCTTGATAAAACTCAATACCTAAAGCCAAAAACAAGGGTTTAGTCGAGTTGGCAGTCACGGCATTAGTGTGATTGATTGCGGCTGTTGCTGTTGCATCCCAAGGTAAGATTGCCGTCTCTGAGGTGGCAACTACATAGGTCTCAGCCTCAAAATCAACTTCAGCACCACCGGAAATGATTTTAAAATGTGTTGTTCCACTAGGTGCTGCAATCATATTCAACGGAACAAACGAAGCAATATCAACAGTAATCTCTCCCGCTGCCCTGTCAATTGCAGCCACAAATGGTGCATACAAACTGGTACCCAACTTACCACGGATATTGAACTCAAAACCAAATAGCAACTCAGCCTCTCCGTCAATAACGTTTCGAAGTCCTCTCTCGCTAACAGTATCCGCTTGAATAACTTTAACCATAGCTTGGGTCAATCTGCTAACCATTCTACTGTCTGCTGAATTAATCAGCAATGGCCTTAAGGCAGTTCGTAAAAGCTTCCCAGCCTTCCCTGCCCTGCCAAATTCAGAGCCATTCTCACGTGTCCTCTGAAAAGCCGGGTCACTGGCAATTCTACTGGCATCAATTCCTCCTTTCTCACGTGCCAAATGCCCATCCTGCGTCTTGTAAAAGGTAATATCCCCGATAGTCCCTTTTAATTTAATTATGCCTTTCTGTCTAGCCATAATCTTTACAATTTTTGATTAATACTCATTTTCACAATTCACTTTCATTTCGATAATCGTTGCAACTAAATCTCAAATGATTTGATCAAAGATTCAGACATAAAAATCACATTAAAAAGAGTCTCTATCAATACCCACAAATAATCAACTATAACCACCAATTTTAATTTGTGGAGTTCTTCAAAAATTTTTTAGTTTTGTGTAATATGTTCGGCATGACAAAGACATACCAAAGGCATATATAAAGTATCAATAAGTTAAATGGGAGCAAGCAATGGAAGAATCTGCATGTACCCGAAAGATGTTCAACGCATAATGGGGAAAGAATACACTCAAGCAAGATTGTATTTAATCAAGATAAAAAAACACCTGAATAAAGAAGATCATCAATATATTTCAGTTGAGGAATTTTGCAAATATTCTGGTCTTCCAGTAGAAGAAGTTTTGCGTTGCATGTTGTAGGGTAAAATAAATAGATTTAGGTCTATAGGTTCTCTGAAAAGCTTACAAGCTAGTTCAATAAGAAGTACAAAAATTAGTATGATTCCTTCCATTTAATTTGTCCAAATCACCAATAATCATTAAATTTACATTATAAGATTTGGTAATTTTTTGCAGTATAGATGCAAAATCGAGACCCTAGTTTTTCAAGTTTATAAAACCCTCATAAACAAAGGGATTGTAGAATTGGTTCGAATCCTGCTCTCCCCACAAATAAATCAATAATAAAAAAGCACCAAGTTCACTTGAGTGCTTTTTTTGTTTGATTTATTTTGAAAACATCGCTTTGAGGATGTTGCTCAGCAAAATCCTTCTTCTTCATAAAATAGACCCTAATGGAAAATGACAATTCCATTTGAGCGTTTTCATTATTGAAATACTACCTCGCAACAAGATCAAAGAAGAACTTTAACATTTTCAAACCAATCACATAGCGCAATTTTTCTTGCCAATCCCATCAAAAAAAGTATCTTTGGTTTTCTAAAAGAACTTGTTATGAAATCAAAAATTGTTTTAGGGACAGTAATGAGCTTTGCATTATTGGCCGTTTCTTGTAAAAAGGAAGAGGAAAGTACAACCACCACCGATGCCAAACCGAAAGAAATAATCATGCCGAGAGTACAACCTATTCCTACTCAAAGTGCTCAACCGGTAATACAAAATGCTCCTGTACAAAATCAACAACCCGTTGCCACCAACAATCAAGCCGTAACGATGACACAAACTCCCGTTGCTACTAAACCGGGAATGAATCCACCACATGGTCAACCCGGACATCGTTGTGACATTGCTGTTGGCGCTCCGTTGAATTCACCAAAACAAACGAAACCGGCAAGTGGTACTGGTTCTGCTGTTGTGCAACAAGTAACACCAGGCATGACTGCACAACCCAATAATTCGGCTCCTGCTATTTTAACGCCTAATGCAGCGCAAACTACAACTGCTCCCGGTATGAATCCTCCTCACGGACAACCCGGACATGTATGCAGTGTTGCCGTGGGTGCACCATTACCAAAATAATCACTTTTTAAACATAAAAAAATCCCGTTTAGCACAACTAAACGGGATTTTTATTTTTCAGAATTTCTGAATTATTCTAAAGCAAAAGTAACGCTGACAGTAGTGTTGATTTCAATTTCACCTATGGCTAGTGTTTCTCTAACAGCATCCGCTTCGGTTGCCATAGCCATCATATTGCCTTTGTACATAGGTTGGGGAAAGTACACGTTAGAGGCATCTGTAATTAAAAGCGCCTTTCCTACTTTCTGTCCTAAAACACTAACGTAATCAGCTGCTTTTTGTTTGGCATTCAGCATGGCTTTTTTACGGGCTTCTCTTTCGTGTTCTTCCATTTTAGAGGATTTGAACTCAACTCCTTGTATGTTATTGATACCGGCATCATTCAAGCCCATCATGATTTCATCGTATTTAGAAAGATCTTTTAAGGCAATTGTTAAGGTTTGATTCGCTTGGAAATTATACTTCTTTTTCTCATAATCGTAGTTCTTACCCAAACTAACATTATTGGTTTTGTAATCAGTTGCAGGGATGCCGCTTTTCTTTAAAAACTTAATTACTTTATCCACTACCTCATCATTAAGTGTTTTTACTTCTTTGGCATCTTTTCCTGTATTTTGAAAACCTACAGTAACTAATGCCTGATCTGGAACCACTTTGATTTTACCTTCACCGGTAACTGAAATTTGTGGTACTACTGCCTTTTGCTCCTGCACTTGCGCTTGGGTGATTCCCATCACCAACAAAGCCAAAATTACTGCTGTTTTTTTCATGATATGATTGATTTAAATTTATAAACTTCCGATTTCAAAAGTTATGCCAATTATAGCTTCCCTTGTTTGGCCATTACAAAAAGAATTACAATAGGAATGGCCAATACTATTACCAATTGGGTATTGGTTTGAAGCAAAACCGGTTCTTTCAGCAGGGTAATAACATAACCGCCGATAGCACCGCCAAAATGAGCCGTATGTCCGATATTATCGTTCTTGGCACGCATCCCGTAAATAGAATACAGCAAATACAACACCCCAAAAACATAACCCGGAATAAAACCGTAAATCTGCATTTGAGGAAACAATAAAATGGCTGCATAAATAATACCGGTAACCGCTCCCGAAGCTCCTACTGCGCTGTAGCTGTAATTATTACCGTGTATGACCATGGTTAATAAATTCCCGAAAATCAAACTCCCGAAATAAATCAACAAAAAAGACCAGCCGCCCAGAAAAGTAATGACAATAGGCGCAAAAGAATAGAGCGTAATCATATTGAAAGCCAAATGTATTTCATCGGCATGTAAAAAGCCGGAACTGATCATTCGGATTTGCTCACCTGCTCTGATGCTACCGACATGAAAAAGGTATTTTCGATAAAAAAGCGTATCGTTAAACCCTTTAAAGCTGATGAGTACATTGGCTATAATCAAAGCCCATAAAAATTGGTTTCCCATAAACAAATAGATTCTTTTATTGTTGGCGTAAAAGTCTGTCGCGTAAAATTAGCAATACTTCCTCAGGTTTTGCTAATATGCATCGGATAAAATCGCATTAAACTTTATATTTGCACAAAATAAGCGGCATGCAATTATTAGTTTTTTTTCTGTTATATCCCATCATTTGGTTTATCTCGATTTTACCCTTCAGAATCCTCTATCTTTTTTCGGATATGGTTTATGGATTGGTTTACTATGTTATTGGCTATCGAAAGAAAATAGTCCGTCATAATTTAGCCATAGCATTGCCTCATCTGAGTGCAAAAGAGCGTTTGGTTATCGAAAAAAAATCCTATCATCATTTGTGTGATATGTTTTTGGAGATGATTAAAACCATGTCGCTTTCCGAAAAAGAAATGGACAAGCGTTTTTCATTCACCAATTTGGAAACTTTGACCAATATGGAAAAAGAAGGCAAAAGCATCGCCGTCATGATGGCGCATTATGCCAGTTATGAATGGGCTATTTCTTTGAACAAATACAGCGCTTTGACCAGCTATGCCATTTATAAAAAAATCGCCAACAAATACTTCGATAAATTAGTGAAAGACATCAGATTAAAGTTCAAAGCAGTGTTGATTACTACAAGTGAAACTATTCCGACCATCGAAAAAAACTACCGTGACAATCACTTGGGACTTTACGGATTTGCCAGCGACCAATCGCCTCAACTCAGTAAAACCCACCACTGGGGTACTTTTATGGGCTTGGAAACTCCGGTGCATACGGGAGCCGAAATGTTGGTAAAACGATTTGATATGAATGTCATTTTCCTGAAAGTGAAAAAAGTAAAACGCGGCTATTATGAAGCTACTTTTGAAACGATGTTCGACCAGCCGTCAACAGTGCCGAACTATCAAATTTCAGATGAGTTTTTACGTCGGGTTGAAAAACAAATTTTAGAGGCGCCGGAATACTATTTGTGGACACACAAACGATGGAAACACAAGAAAAAATAACAAAAAACTTACTGCACTAGCCCTGAATAAACCAAGATTTCACCATTTGCTTCTCGGCCTGTTTGGCATTTTGATGGATAAACTCATTACTCTTTGCATTGTATTGGTAGTCTTTGCCCCAATCAGCATGATTTTCAGCTAAGGCTTTAATGCTATCACAAACAAACTGAATTTCCTCAGTGGTTGTGGTTGGGTGAATCGACATTCTGATCCATCCCGGTTTTTTAATCAAATCGCCTGAAGTAATTTGGCACACCAAATCGTGTGAAGTTTCTTGATCTACATGCAACAAATAGTGTCCGTATGTACCGGCACAACTGCAACCACCACGGGTTTGAATTCCGAAACGATCATTTAATAATTTCACTCCTAAGTTGTAGTGTAAATTATCGATATAAAAAGAAATAACCCCTAACCTATCCTGGTGTTGTCCTGCTAAAATATGAAGGTTCGCAATGGGGCTTAACTCAGCAAAAACATAGTCTACCAATTCGTGCTCACGCTCCAAAATATTTTTTACACCCATTTGCTCTTTCAACTGAATGGCTAAAGCAGTCTTTATTACCTGTAAAAAGCCGGGCGTTCCGCCATCTTCTCTATCTTCAATGTTGTCAATATACTTGTGTTCTCCCCAAGGATTTGTCCATGATACAGTTCCGCCACCCGGACAATCAGGTACGTTATTCTTATAGAGATTCTTGTTAAAAATCAATACTCCGGAAGTACCTGGCCCACCCAAAAATTTGTGAGGAGAAAAGAAAATAGCATCCAAGTAACTTTCCTCATCAGGATGCATATTAATATCTACATAAGGTCCGGAACACGCAAAATCAACAAAGCAAACGCCTTTATTTTCGTGCATTAATTTGGCGACTTCATGATACGGCGTTTGAATACCGGTGACATTGGAACACGACGTTATGGAAGCAATTTTAAAACTTCTGTCTTGGTATTTTTCCAACAAAGACTTAAGCGATTCCATACACAATAAGCCTTCTTCATTAGCAGGAATTACGACCACATCAGCTATAGATTCGAGCCAAGAAGTTTGGTTGGAATGGTGTTCCATGTGGGAAATGAAAACTATCGGTTTTACTTCATCAGGTATGGTAGCAAAAGCTTTCAGATTCTCAGGAATTCTCAAACCAAGGATTCTTTGAAACTTATTTACTACACCGGTCATTCCCGTACCATCATTGATCAACACATCATTTTCATTGGCATTGACATGTTTTTTAATGATGTGACGTGCTTCGTGATACGCCATTGTCATAGCAGTCCCCGAAACCGTAGTTTCTGTATGCGTATTCGCCACAAAAGGACCAAACGTGTGCATTAGTTTTTCCTCAATAGGTCGGTATAACCTACCACTGGCCGTCCAATCGGTATAAATGATTTTTTTCATCCCAAAAGGCGACTCGAACACTTGATCGATGCCAATGATATCTTTACGAAACTGTTGAAAATACTGCTCTAATGCCGTTTGGGTAGTGGTAGTAATCATAATGCAATTATTTGTGCTCAAAGATACATTATTTTTATTTTTAGGATAATAAAATGCGGTTTGTTGACAAATCGATAAAAATCTGTCTGCATTTAAACCTTATCTTTACCAATAGGTCTTACCTCAAAACTTCTTTAGATATGAAAAAACATTTATCATCGCTGTTGGTTGTATTGGGAATGACAACAGCATTTAGTCAGGTTGACAATCGTCCCGCTCATACAGGATACGATTTTAGTTTGGAAGGCGCTTTGGCCATGTTTAAAAAAGCCAATTCACTAGAAGAATTTGAAAAATTGCTCAATGAGGAAAATAATAGTGTAAATAATCTCGACCTCAACAACGACGATGATATTGATTACATCGTAGTAGAAGACATCAAAGAAGGTGATTCGCACATTGTTGTACTAAGCACTTACCTCAATGAAAAAGAAAAACAAGACATCGCCACCATCGGAATTGAAAAAACAGGAGAAGATCAGGCAGTACTTCAAATTGAGGGCGATACCGATTTATATCCTGAAAATTCTATAATCGAACCTACCGATGAAAGAGAAAGTCTGAAGCCTTCTAAAGGCGGACCAAATGCTTTTGAGACTGATATCCAAGTAGTCACAGTTAATGTATGGTTTTGGCCAAGTGTGCGCTTTTTATTCGGACCGCGTTATGTGGTCTGGGTTTCTCCTTACCGTTGGGGCTATTATCCTCGTTGGTGGAAACCTTGGCGTCCGATAGCACATCCTGTATTTTATGCTCATTGCGCGCCACATCGGGTTTACTATCGCCCTGCCGGCAGACGTGTAATAGTAGCGAGAAGAGCATACACGCCAAGACGCCACTCTTCTACCCTTGTGGTTCACAACCGAAGAGGTACAACCGTAGTTCATAAAAACAGAAGAGGAACTGTAAAAGTCGTAAAAACCAAAAGAGCGCCCGTTAGAGGCAGAAGATAAAATGGACAAACACAACCTTTGGTCGATTCGTTTAGGCTTTTCGGGAAAGCAAAGCCCACTCATTGCTACAATGGGATTAGAGCAATTTCTCGAAGCTTCCTTTGCGTCAAAATTCAGCCCGGACATTCCGGAATTTTTAAAGGACAGTCCAAAAACGCTACAAGCCTTAAGAGCGAAAAGACAAACTTTACAAAGTAGTTCCGCCGAAGAAGCGAAAGAAATGCTCAAAAAAGAGCTTCAAGTTTCGTTTGAAATGAAGTCGTGGTGGATTTCAAAAATGCAGTCTGAAGACTATCCGTTAAGGGAAAAAATGACTTGCTTTTGGCACAATCATTTTGTGTCGACCTACCAAAAGGTAAAAGTTAACCATTGGGTTTTCCAACACAATCAACTGTTACGAGAACATGCTTTCGGGAATTTTAAAACCCTTACCAAGCAAGTATTGCAAACCAATGCGATGGTTCGGTATTTGGATAATGTAGACAACCGACGAGACAAAATCAATGAAAATTTGAGTCGTGAATTGTTAGAGCTTTTCACCTTAGGTATTGGAAATTATTCAGAAGAAGACATCAAAAACGGCGCTAAAGGTTTGGCCGGATTAAATCTTGGTGAAGACAAAGCAATGTATCGAAAATTGTTGAAAAACAATGATACCATCACCTATTTCGGTAAAACCGGCACATTCAAAGCGGATGACTTGGTAGATATCATTTTCGAACAAAAGGCGGTTCCTTATTTACTCACTCGAAAAATATTACAGTGGTTCATTTACGATTCGCCGACCGAAACATTGGTAAACTACTACGGGGATTATTTCAGAAAAGTAAATTTTGAAATAAAACCATTGCTGACCAAAATCTTTACTGAAGAATTCCAGAAAGACAATGCCGGAAGCAAAATCAAAGATCCGTTGGTATACATACTGCAACTGATGCACGAATTGAATGCCTCGAATATGAATCCAAAACTTATAGCTTTCTTCTTGAAACAACAAGGCATGGATTTATTCAACCAGCCCAATGTAAAAGGTTGGAATGGCGGGAAAGAGTGGTTGACTTCGCAGATTTATTTGCAACGAAATAATGTAGCCGATCTGCTTTGCGACGGTCGAAGTTGGAACCGAAGAATACAGTTTACCGAAGACAGCATGACAGAAAGCATGCCTAAATTGAACGTAAAAGTAAACTACAATAAAAACGGTAATCACTTAGCTATCATTTCTGAATTGAGCAACAGATTGCTATTTAAAAAAGATGAAAATTGGCAACAAGAATGGGAATCCATATTGAAATATGATTTCAACCCCAAAGCAGAAAATGCTGATAACGCTGTACTTAGATTGTTCAATGCGATGATCAAAACACCCGAATTTCAAATCATTTAAGGATGAACAGAAGAAACTTTTTAACCCTAACAGGTACTTTTACAGGCGGTACATTATTGTTACCGAACTTTCTTCATGCGTTTGGGAATCAGTCCGGTTTGGTAAAAGGCGAACAATGTCTAGTATTTATACAACTCAATGGCGGTAACGACGGGCTGAATACTTTTATTCCTTACGACAACCCGTTGTATTACGAATTGAGAACCAAAATTGCCCTTTCTAAGGACAATATTATCTCGAAAAACAAGGGTATGGCTTTCCATCCGGCTTTGAAAAATTTTGCCGAGATACAAGAAAAAGGCGACTTAACCATACTGCAAAATGTGGGCTATCCTAATCCCAATCGTTCGCATTTTCGGAGTCAGGAAATCTGGCAAACGGCCTCGGATTCAAACCATTACTTAAATGAAGGTTGGCTAGGTCGCTACTTGGATTTACAATGCAAAGAACACCAACCAACTGCGGGAATCAATTTGGATACCATAGACAATTTGGCTTTGAAAGGCAACGAACCCAACTTTATCACAGTGAAAGATCCAAATCGTTTTAAAATTCGAAATGATAAAGACGAAAACATAAAACTATCCGACAATCCGCAATTGGATTTTGTCCGGAAAATTGCGAATTCCGTTACCGAAGGCTCAGCGGAAATTCAACAAGCACTGGCTAAATCGACTACAGAAATAAGTTATCCTAAAACCAATTTAGGAAAGAACTTAGAATGGATAGCTCGACTTATCAAAGGCAATTTGAACTCTAAGGTGTATTACACTTCTCAAAACGGTTATGACACTCACGACAATCAATTAGCTATACACCAGCGCAATTTAGAAGAGTTAGATGCGGCTGTTTATAGTTTTTACAGCGACTTAAAAACAGCCAACTTGTTGCAAAATGTAACTTTGGTTGTTTTTTCGGAATTTGGCAGAAGAGTAAAAGACAACGGTAACGGAACCGATCACGGAACGGCAGCACCGATGTTTATAATTGGCGGTAGCAATCAAGGAAAAGTGTTGGGTAACAATCCAAATTTATCCGATTTGGACGAAGGCGATCTCAAACACCAAATCGATTTTAGAAGTGTATATGCCGCTTTACTTAAACATAAACTAGCATTTGATGCGGAGTCCATTGGGATTAATACTAAACCCTTTGTTGGCCTTTTTTAAATTTTTGTAGCATTTTTACCTAAAAATCATAAGATAAAATCCCTAATAGTAGGGATTTTTTTTTACAAAATAAATTCTCATCTTTGGACTAAACAATATAACCAAAAAATCATGAAAGTTTACGAATCAAAAGGAACCTTTGACTGTAAAGCCCAAACATTCAATTTAAAAGTTCAAACAACTGACATTAGTCCGGATACTTTTTACATCAGTGCTTTTTACAACATCTGTAATAAAGAGCGATTTGCCATAGTCGGAATTTTACAAACCAAAGACGGTAACACGAAAGATTTTAGTAAATATCCACCGGATTCTACTTTGAATATTGAAAATTTTCGTTTTTCAGATTTAAACGACAGTTACTTAAAAAAAGGAGACAAAGATATTACTTCCATAAAAGAAGGTGATACTGTTACCGTTTACATCCATGATGGCATTGGCTTTAATCCGGAAAAGAACAGTGCCGATAACGAATATATTGAGAACTACAAAAAAGGAGTTTATGTGTATTTAGAAGCCGGTTCACCTCCGGGATCTAGCGGTAATGGATATATTGGATAGATAAATGTTTGAAAAAAAAAAAACATACAATAAGATATACTTAACTGTTGCAGTAGTTATTTTTAATGCAGTGGTATCATACGCTCAAAGTAGAGCGTTAAAAGAGTTTGAGTCTAAATTTGACAAACTAGAATATACTACACGTTTGGCCGAATTGAGAAAGCTCTACACCAAAGAATTTTCTATAAAAGACCAAGCTCTTTATGAACACCTCTCGGGAAAAACACAATATCTTCGTAACTCCGGCGTTGGAGCCGTAGAACATTTTGTAAAGGCCAGAGCACTATATCTTAAGTCTAATGATTTAGACAAGGCTATGGAATTGTCCATAACTATTGCAGAACAAAAAAGATTTAGTGATTATAAATACAAAGATTACAAATCGCTTCTTGACGAAGCAATAGCTTATGCAATAAAAAACAATAAACCAAAATTATTGAGTTCAGCCTACTTAGAAGTTGGCAGTAATCTTATGGACTCATTACCTCTTGAAGCAATTCGAGTTTTTCAAGTTGGTAAAAGAATTGCAAAAAAAAATAAATTTTACATCGATGAAACAATATACGATAGAAGAATTGGTATTACTTATCGGGTAAATCTGAAGGATTTCAAAATGGCTCGCTATTATCTGGGGTTATCTTTAGAGAAATGTAAGAAATACAATTTTGAGGAAGGTATTGCTTATGTTTATATCAACTATGCCGGAATTTACAGACAGGAAGGAAAACCCGAAAAAGCCATACCCTTATACGAAAAGACATTTAC
Source organism: Flavobacterium cheonhonense (assembly GCF_035671315.1). NCBI lineage: Bacteria > Pseudomonadati > Bacteroidota > Flavobacteriia > Flavobacteriales > Flavobacteriaceae > Flavobacterium > Flavobacterium cheonhonense. Next base: position 103,196 of record NZ_JAXAVY010000006.1, on the reverse strand, counting down.
TTTAAAATTTGAGAATTACAGAATTCTTTTTAATGCCAATATCTATCAGTTCTTATCTGAAACTTACCGAGAAATGAAGAACTATGAAAAAGCATTGGAATCTCTTGATAAGAAAAAAAAATACGAAAGTGAAATAAGTGACCAAGAAGAAAACAAAATCATCCGTGACATCAACACCAAATATGAAACCAGAGAAAAAGAACTGGAAAACCAAGAATTAAAGCTGAAAGACGAAAAAAACCAATTGATCATCTACAGTTTTATTGGTGTTTTTCTATTATTTTCTGCTGGTGCCTATTTCCGTATCAGTCATATCAACAAAAAAAAGAAAATAGCCGAACAAGAGCGACTTATCCAAAGCCAAAAACTGGAAAATGTATTAAAAGACCAAGAGTTAAAAGAAATTGACAAAATTTTGGAAGGTCAAGAAAAAGAGCGGCTAAAAATTGCCAACGATTTACACGATAATTTGGGTAGTATTTTGGCAACACTGAAACTCAATTTTCAAAATCTTTATTCGCAAAAAGACAATAATGAAAACGGACAAGAACTCTTTGACAAAACCAACGAGTTAATAGAAGAAGCCTACCAAAAAGTACGCGGGATAGCACATGCCAAAAATGCCGGTGTTATTGGTAGTGAAGGATTGGTTCCTGCCGTTCAAAACATTGCGAAGAAAATGGCCATTCCGAGTAAACTTAAAGTCCAAGTAGTACCATTCGGGATGACCAAAAGGTTTGAAAATGCTATGGAAGTTAACTTGTTCAGAATGATTCAAGAAATACTAACCAACGCTATCAAACATGCTGAAGCGAGCGAAATTACAGTTAGTTTAACTCAAGATGAAGATAGCATCAACATCATTATTGAAGACAACGGCAAAGGTTTTAATGCAAAAAACATAGCCAAAAAAGAAGGCATGGGCTTAAACAATATCACCAAAAAAGTAGAACAACTTAACGGTACTTTCAATATAGATAGTTTTGAAGGTAAAGGCACAACCATACTAATAGACATCCCATTATGATAACTGTAATCATAGCAGAAGATCACCAAGCACTGATCGACGGAATGAAATCATTTCTCAAAAATGAAAGAGACATTCAAATCATCGGTCACGCCAATGATGGTTTTTCATTAATTGAAAATGCGCGAAAACTCAAACCTAAGGTTATTATCACTGATATCCGTATGCCCAAGTGCGACGGTATATTGGCTACCAAAACCATAAAAGCAGAATTGCCCGATACTAAAATCATTGCCTTCAGCATGTTTGACCACGATGATGCCATTTCTCAAATGAAAGAAGCTGGTGCGTCAGGCTATATCATGAAAAACTCGTCTCTACAAACTGTTCTTGATGCTATTCGAGCAGTAAGTCAAGGATACTCCTATTTTGTTAATGAAGCCGAAAACGAATACGAAGTTTCCAAAAATGAATTATTTTTCAGTTCACGCGAGAAAGAAATTCTACAACTCATAGCCGAAGGAAAATCGTCTCAAGAAATTGCCGAAATACTTTTTATTGAAAAATCAACCGTCGATTCTCACCGAAAAAATATGTCAAAAAAAATCAAAACCATCGGCAAAAACGACTTAACAAAATTCGCCTTAGAACGCAAATATGACTATTTGTAAGATTATTACATTTAAATCAGATATAAAAATCCCCATTGATGGGGATTTTTTTTGTGCTTTACTTTTCCGAATTTTATAAAATCAAAAACCTAATTTAATTAAGTTTTGGTTAGTTAATAAAATAAAAACCTGCCCTCTTTTTTTGAAAAATTTTTAGTGGTATTTGATCTTTCGAACAAGGGCAGGTTTATTTCATCATAACAAAGACTACAATTAACTCTAGTCCTCATTTTTTTTTTTAGTTATTACTTTAAAGTTTGAAGGACAATAATTGAAATCTGTTATGATACTATTCTAAAAGACACCGCTAGATGAAAATTAGACTGGAAATTAATCAGCTTACCATTGACCGTCCGAAAAAAAGATGGCAACTTTATTTTGTTGTTGTGGCAGAACATCCTTCTGATCCCGATAAAATGGTAGTGACCACCATTCCGACTGATCCGATTAAAGTTACTCCTAATCAAGAAAACAATATTCACTTTGACGATGATGCTCCTGGAAGCGAAGGCTTGTTACTGTTGCAAAGAAGTATGCCCCCCGGGAAAGAACTCAACGTACACTTTTATGTGCGTCATTCCAGATCGGATGTCAGAAATGCAGCCAACGCTTTACAAGACATTGCTAAAGAACTTGGAATTGATGCTTTAGGCCCAACCGAAAATATTTTAGGCACCAATATAACTTGGTTGGAAATTACCAAAAAAGCGTTGCCGCACATTGGAAAAGCTTTAGCAAGAATCCCCGACAGAGATATGGGTTTCATCTCGATGTTTGAAAGATTCGGAGATGAATTTTTGGCAGATGGAGAAATTGACCGAAAAAAAACCGGTGGCTTTTGTACCATAGTTTACAGTTGGGCCATAGAGATGAAATAAAGAATAATAAGCATAAACAAAATCTAAAATAACAAAATCATGTGTTGGACTAATATTGAAAATCAGTGCAAAATAATTTATGAAAAACCATTCATCAATGCTGAAAAGCCCCACGAAAGAAGGTTTATCATCCAAATTATTGCCGAAGAATTTCCCGATTTTCCACGAGTAAGAATAGCCGCTGCGGTAGATCGTTGCTTTAAAATATTTCCCGCTCCGGTAGAACGCAAAACGCTGTTGCAATTTGTACAAAGCAGTATGCGTTGATGCTCCCTGAAATCTAACCTATCACTCCGACTGTTGTTTATTTTGAGACTTTAAGCAGTGGTTTCAGAGTGTAAAGTACACCGATCGTATTTCATGTGACCTTCCCTAAGAGGTTTTGAAATACGATTTTTGTATTTTAGCCCAATCCAATAAAAATGAATATGATAAACAACATGCTTTCCATCAGACCTTTCATCGGCGCAAAAGACTATACAATTTCAATGAATTTTTATTGTGATTTAGGTTTTGAAAAAATAGAACTGTCGGAGCACTTATGCCTTTTCAAAATGGGTAACTTGGGGTTTTATCTGCAAAAAGCTTATGTGGAAGATTGGGTCAACAATTCTATGGTTTTTGTAGAAGTGGCTGATGCTATCGAATTTTATAATCGCATAACGGAGTTAAAGCTAACCGAAAAATACAAATCAGTTAAAATTGTTGGGGTAAGAGAATTTGATTGGGGAAAAGAATGCTATGTACATGATCCATCAGGCATCTTATGGCATTTTGGAGCATTCCGAAAATAGCCCGATTAATACAACAGTTTAACCTCTTTCAAATCATAATAAACCACACTGTCATCGTTTAACAAAACAGCCAGCTTTCCGTCACGCGTAACCGTTTGTATCATACCCATAAAACGAGTGCCGTCAGCCGACTCAAAAGCTGCCGGTTTACCTCTTTTAAACAAAAGCTCGTCATAACGCGTCCATGCCTCTTCTGCCCGCTCCGGAAAAAGAATCAAATGCAACTTCAGTGATTTAATGAAATCTTTAGCCATGGCTTCAACATCGTAAACTTTATGGGTAATATTGGTTAGCGAATTGGCTTGCGGTAACAATTCAAAATCGGTTTGATTCAGATTCAACCCGAAACCAACAACCGCCGTAAAAGTACCATCAGATTTTAGGGAGTTTTCAATCAATATGCCACCGACTTTTTTTTGCTCTGCCATTATGTCGTTAGGCCATTTGACATTCACTTTTTCAATTCCATTCCATTGTAACAAAGCAACACCTGCCAAAGCAACAGCCACATTAAAATCGTAAATAGAAACCATTTCCACAGGCACATCTTTTACTAACACGCTAACAGTAAGGTTTTTACCAGGCTCGCTAACCCATTCCGAACCCATTTGTCCGCGGCCTTTAGTTTGCTCAAAAGCCATGACAGCCGTATAGTTTTCTAACCACTTTTCTTTGGCCAACTGCTTTAAAAAATCGTTGGTAGAATCTATGGCATCGAGTTTGATTAGAGGCATAGTACAAATAAAGTAAAGTGAATTTTTTTAAAGTTTTGTTAAGCAAAAATAAGGACAAAAAGTAATACCTTTGCCAAATACACATAAATACTAGATGACTAAAAAAGCAGTAAACACTGATGTACTATTAGCCAGTATCATCAAAGGCATTGAAGAAGTAAAAGGAAATGACATAGACATACTCGATTTAAGAGCTATCGATACCGCTGTATGCGATTATTTTGTAATTTGCAACGGTAATTCAAATACCCAAGTTAACGCCATCGTTAACTCCATCCAAAAATTAGTTTCCAAAGAATTAAAAGACAAACCTTGGCACGTGGAAGGTACGGACAATGGTGAGTGGGTTTTAATGGATTATGTTAACATAGTCGTACACGTTTTCCAAAAACAAATTCGAGAGTTCTACAATATTGAAGGACTTTGGGGTGACGCCCAAATTACATCGATTCCTACTAACTATTAAAAAATTGCGCTAATACTATATGGCTACGGAAAAGAAACCTAATAATTTTAAGTTTAGTCCTTGGTGGATATACGCCGGATTAATTATTGCATTTTTTGGATTAAATTACATCGGCGGTTCCGGTTTTCAGGAAACGGCTAAAATTTCATCCTCAAAATTCAATGAGTACTTAGACAAAGGACAAATTGAAAAAGTTGTCATTTACAATAAAACCGAAGGAGAAGCTTATTTAACAGCAGCCGCCCTTAAAGATAAAACGCACAGCAAGTTGGCCAAAGACATGTTGGGCAATCCTAACAAAGGGCCACACTACTCATTCGATATCGGAAACGACGAGGTTTTTCAAAACAAAATTGAGAAAGCCAAACAAGAAGGCAAACTAAAAGACTTCGATTTCAAGCCGAAAAGCAATTGGTCGGAAATCTTCATTGGTTTATTGCCTATCATTATCATCATCGGACTTTGGGTGTTAATCATGCGAAGAATGTCGGGTGGCGGAGCCGGAGGTGGCGGCGGTCAAATATTCAACATTGGCAAATCGAAAGCCAAATTATTTGATGAAAAAACAGATTTAAAAACTACTTTCAAAGACGTTGCCGGATTAGAAGGCGCCAAAGAGGAAATACAAGAAATTGTTGAATTCCTAAGAAACCCAGAAAAATATACCACATTAGGAGGTAAAATTCCAAAAGGAGCTTTGTTAGTCGGCCCTCCGGGAACCGGAAAAACATTACTAGCTAAAGCTGTAGCTGGTGAAGCCAAAGTACCTTTCTTCTCGTTGTCAGGTTCTGATTTCGTGGAAATGTTCGTAGGTGTTGGTGCTTCACGTGTTAGAGATTTATTCAAACAAGCCAAAGACAAATCACCGGCTATCATCTTTATCGATGAAATTGATGCCGTAGGTAGAGCACGTGGCAAAAACAACTTCTCAGGCTCTAACGACGAAAGAGAAAACACCTTAAATCAACTCCTTACCGAAATGGACGGTTTCGGCACCAATACACATGTTATCGTGTTGGCAGCCACCAACAGAGCTGATGTTTTGGACAAGGCTTTGATGCGTGCCGGACGTTTCGATCGTCAAATTTATGTTGACTTACCGGATGTTAGAGAGCGTAAAGAAATTTTCGAAGTGCATTTAAAACCATTGAAAAAAGTTGATGGTTTAGACATCGATTTCTTAGCCAAACAAACCCCTGGATTCTCTGGTGCTGATATTGCCAATGTTTGTAATGAAGCGGCTTTAATTGCGGCCAGAAACAACAAAACAGCGGTTGACAAACAAGATTTCTTGGATGCTGTTGACCGAATTGTTGGTGGTTTAGAAAAGAAAAATAAAATCGTAACTCCGGAAGAAAAACGCGCTATTGCCGTACACGAAGCCGGGCATGCCACTGTAAGCTGGATGCTGGAACACGCAGCGCCATTAGTGAAAGTAACTATTGTTCCTCGCGGACAAAGTTTAGGAGCCGCTTGGTATTTACCAGAAGAGCGTTTGATTGTTCGTCCCGAACAGATGTTAGACGAAATGTGTGCAACCATGGGCGGACGCGCGGCAGAAAAAGTAATGTTTAACAAAATTTCAACCGGCGCTTTGAGCGATTTGGAAAAAGTGACCAAACAAGCTCGTGCTATGGTTACCATTTACGGATTGAACGATAAATTAGGCAACATTACTTATTACGATTCTACCGGTCAAAGCGAATACAATTTCTCTAAACCATACTCTGAAGAAACCGCCTTGGTTATCGATCAGGAAATTTCAGCTTTGATTGAAAACGAATACCAAAGAGCTATCAAAATCCTTCAAGATAACAAGGAAAAATTAGAGCAATTGGCCAATATATTAATCGAGAAAGAAGTCATCTTTAAAGACGATTTAGAAGCCATTTTCGGCAAACGACCTTTCGGTGACTCAACCGAAGAAACTGTAGCTGAAACTGTAAGCGAATAAGTCCGATTCTTTTTTAACATTTTTTTAAAATCTTAATTCAAAACATACTTTTGAATTAAGATTTTTTTATCTTTGAAGGATTTCAAAAACCAAACCCGATTATAAACAATCAGCATGAGTCTTTTCAGAAAAATTTTTGGCACAGGAAACGATGCCTCTGACGAAGAAAGTCAAAGCGAATTCAACAATGCTCCTTCCAGCTTTTCACTACTACCTGTAGACGAGAAGTTTACTTATAACTTTAAGAAAAATGGTGGGAAGTTTTTGTATTGTGAAAACCTCAATGAAGTCAAAGACCAATTCTTAAATATTTTAGAAGAAAACGATTGGTTTGAATGCGAAGCCCTTTGTTATGAGCCTAAATTGTTCAGTATGTTAGACGAAAACAAACTGATCTATGATAAACCAACGAATCCGAAATTTTTATTTGCCAGTTGTGAAAACCTTATAGCCGATGAAGGTTCTGTATTATTTTCTTCCAACCAAATAAAACAAAATAAGCCAAACGACTTACCAATCAACATCATCATTTTAGCCACTACCAGCCAGATTTTAGAATCCAAAAGCGACGGTTTGCGTGTGATTAAAAAGAAGTACGATAAAGATTATCCAACCAATATCACTACCATCAAATATTTCGAAAAAGCTAAGGACGAAGACTTCCTACAATACGGAAGCACAGCCAAGAATTTATACCTCTTGCTTTTAGAAGATTTATAAAATGACAACTACCGTAACAAGAGCTTTATCCGGAGCAGTTTATGTGCTGTTGCTGGTTGGTGCTACACTTTATTCGCCTTACAGTTTTTTGTTACTCTTTGGTGTTTTGTTATTGTTTTCAGTGGGAGAATTTTGTAAACTAGTAGGTTTAAAACCGGTTTTCCCTTTGCTTTTGGCGACATTGGGTTACATCCTTTTTAATTTAGACAATACCGTAAAAACCAACGAAATTTTGCTTTTGATAGCCGCTTTATTGGTTTCGATTCGTTCGTTAGTTTTCTTATTTGAAAAGAAAAACCGTTTTTTAGACAAGCAGTCCAAATATGTATTCTTGATTGGATATTTGATTATTCCGATTATCATTTTTACTAAAATTCCATTCATTTCCAATAGTTACCATCCGGAGATCATCATTGCCATTTTGATCCTCATTTGGACCAATGATACTTTTGCTTATTTGGTTGGTATCACTATGGGAAAAACCAAATTATTCGAAAGAATTTCTCCCAAAAAAACCATAGAAGGTTTTAGCGGCGGATTGGTTTTCGCCATGATAGCCGGAGTGTTGTTAGCCCAATTTTATTTGCAAGAATCTATCATTCGCTGGATAATCATTGCCTTATTAGTGACCACTTTCGGTACCTTAGGCGATTTAATTGAATCCAAATTCAAAAGACTCGCCGGTGTAAAAGACAGTGGCAACATCATGCCCGGACACGGGGGTTTTCTAGATCGCTTGGATAGTATTATATTTGTGGCACCATTTGTTTATTTGTTTTACCAAATTATCTATTATGTTTCATAAAGAAGGTTATAAAATCATTTTCATCGCATTGGTCAGTTTTATTGCGGCCTTGCTGCTAGCCGATAAATTCATTCATTTAGCTTGGCTGAAAATGACAGTTCAATTATTGGTCTTGTTCTTCTTTGTGATGATACTACAGTTCTTCAGAAATCCGAATCGTAAAATCAACCCAAATAAAAACACCATTTTAGCGCCAGTTGACGGAAAAGTAGTGGTGATTGAAGAAGTATTTGAAGAAGAATACTTTAAAGACAAACGTTTGCAAGTTTCGATTTTCATGTCGCCTATCAATGTACACGTCACTCGATATGCCGCTTCAGGTAAAATCAAATTCAGCAAATACCATCCCGGAAAATATTTAGTAGCTTGGCATCCAAAAGCCAGTACCGAAAACGAAAGAACTACTGTAGTTATTGAAACCGAAGCTTTCGGCGAAATCTTGTACCGTCAAATTGCCGGTGCTTTAGCGCGTCGAATTGTTAATTATGCCGAAGAAGGTCAGGAAGTTACCCAAGGTGACGATGCCGGATTCATCAAATTCGGTTCTCGCGTCGATATTTATCTGCCTTTGGGAACTAAGGTAGATGTAAAATTACAACAAAAAGCGGTAGGAAATCAAACTGTAATTGTTTCTAAATAAGAAGCACCATGTCGGAAAAAGACTTAGAAGCTCGATTTCAAGAGGCTGTTGCCATAGCTTCTCAAATGACACAATCTTCACTCCCGCAAGATGTGCAATTGCGTTTGTATGCTTTTTACAAACAAGCCACTTTCGGAACCATCGAATACAATAATTCTCCGGCTTTTGATTTGCGTAATGCTTTTAAAACCAATGCATGGATGCAAATCAGTCATTTAACTGTAGAAGAAGCCAAAGAAGCATACATCAAAGCCATACATGCCATTGTAAATGAAAATAAGTAAAATATGAAAAAGATATTTGTTGTTGTTTTAGGTATTTCATTCGCTTTCTTATTGCCTTCTTGTCAAAGAAAAAAACTCACCGAAGTAGTTGAAGTGCCGTTGCCTTCCGCAGAAGAAAAAGTAACCATAGGTCATCCCGATGATGTTAGTGCCGAAAGCGGTCAGTTTAACTTAGCCAAATTACCGTATGAATACAATGCCTTAATGCCGAGTATCGACATTTTGACCATGGAAGTACATTATTCGAAACATTACTTGACATACACCAACAATTTAAACAAATTGGTTGCTGCCGATCCGAATATGGTTGACTTAGCCATTGAAGATATTTTGAAAAAATTAGACATGAGCAATGCCGATTTGCGCAACAATGCTGGTGGATATTACAATCATACGCTATTTTTTGAAGGTATGGCACCCAAAAGTGGCGGTGAACCTAAAGATACCTTAGCCACGGTTATTACGCGTGATTTTGGCTCTTTTGAAGTGTTCAAAAACCAATTTGCCGACGCCGCTGAAAAACAATTCGGTTCGGGTTGGGCTTGGTTGGTTGTTGACAAAGCCGGTAAATTATCGGTTACCGCAACTGCTAATCAAGATAATCCTTTAATGCCCAACCAAACTGTTAAAGGCACACCTATTTTGTGTTTGGATGTTTGGGAACATGCTTATTATTTGGATTACCAATACAAACGCAAAAAATACATCGAAGCATTTTTTAAAGTCATTAATTGGAAGAAAGTCACCGACCGGTATCTCGAAGCCAATACAGTTAAATAAAAAAATCCCTAATCGTTTGATTAGGGATTTTTTTGATTACCAAATTTCAACTTTCAAATTGTCCGGTCTGCGCATTTTACTGCCCGGTTTAATGTTGAAGGCTTTATGAAAATCCGGATTGTTTTGCAACGGTCCATTGATTCTGAACTTAGCCGGCGAATGCACATCGGTTAACAACTGATTGGCCAAAGCTTCCGGTTTAATGTTGACCATCCAAGCATAACCGTAAGCCAAGAAGAAACGTTGCTCAGGAGTTAAACCGCTGATTTTTTGCTTGTTTTGATACTGAGGTGTTTTCTTAAAGGCTTCAAACCCCATTACCACACCACCCAAATCGGCTATGTTTTCACCTTGCGTAGCATCGCCGTTAACAAACTTACCCGGCAAAGCTTCAAACTGACTGAACTGCTCCACAATTAATTTGGTTTTGGCTTTGAATTTTTTCAAATCTTCTGCTGTCCACCAATTGTTTAAGTTGCCTTTTTCATCGTATTGACTGCCTTGGTCGTCAAATCCGTGGGTGATTTCGTGACCAAAAGTAGAACCTCCGATAATACCATACAACACAGCATCATCCGGCATTCTGCCTTCAAAACCAGGCACTAAAATATTACAAGCCGGCACACAAATTTCATTGTTACTCGGATTGTAGTAAGCATTGTAAGTTTGTGGATACATACCCCATTCGGTGCGATCAACCGGTTTGCCGAATTTAGACACCATTTCTTTAATCGCCCATTTATTCGTAGCCATTACGTTCGACAAATACGTTCCTCTATTGATGTTTACGCTACTCATGTCTTTCCACTTATCTGGATAACCCACTTTCATGACAATTTTACTCAACTTGTAAAGCGCTTTTTTCTTGGTTTCCTCACTCATCCAATCCAGCTTTTTGATACGCTCTGCATAAACCGTTCTGATGTTGTTTCCGATTTCGAGTAGTTTTTCTTTGGAACCTTCCGGCAAATACTCTTTTACATATACTTGTCCTATCAGTTCACCCAAAGCGCCATCAGTTTGCTCCACTATACGCTTCCAACGTGGCTTTTGCTCTTTTACGCCACTCATTACAGTTGAATAGAAATAGAAATTTTGCTTCTCAATAGCATTGTGCAAATACGAAGCATACGAATTCACCAAATCCCATTCCAAATACGTTTTCCAATCCTCAATAGTATAGCTTTTGACCATTTGGTTTAAGGCTTTGTAAAACTCAGGTTGACCTACAATAACGGTATCCGCATTTTTAATACCAATGTTAGCCGTCATGGATTTCCAATCGATATTCGGAGTAGATGCATTGATTTGGGCTAACCCCATTTTGTTATAATTTTTAATCGGATCACGAAGCGCTTCTAACTTACGAGAGTTTTGCGCCAATTCTGTTTCCAATTTCATAATCACTAAGGCATTGGCTTTAGCTGTCTCTGACGATTTACCCATCAAAAGTCCCATTTTTTCCAAATGCTTCACATATTCGGCACGAATGTTTACTGTTTCTTTATCCGTATTGAAATAGTAATCGCGGTTACCCAATCCTAATCCGCCTTGTCCTAAAAAGATGGCGTATTTGGCACTGTTTTTATCGTCTTGACCCACATACAAAGAAAAAGCCGGATTAGCTCCGATAGTATGTAAGTACGCAATAGTATTTAATAAAGAAGGGACATCGCTAACGGCTTTGATTCTGTCTAAATCGGCTTTTAAAGGAGATAAGCCTACTTTTTCAATTTGTAGCGTGTCCATACCGGAAGCATAGAAATCGCCAATTTTTTGTTCGTTACTACCTTTAGGCGCATCGGTCATCTTAGCCGATTTTTCACAAATTTGTTTGATTTGTGAATTAATGGTATCGCCTATCGTTCTGAAAATTCCGTTACTTCTTTCGCTGTCAGGAATCGGATTTCGTTTGAACCAGCCGCCGTTGGCGTACATAAAAAAGTCATCACCCGGATTGACTGTTGTATCTCGGTTGGTTACCAAAGGATCAATAAAATCGGCCTCTTTTTGGTTACAACTCACCAGTAAAGCAGCTGAAAATAAACCTATGGTTAGTTTGGTTAGTAATTTCATAGTATTGTTTTTAAATGGCTATTGGACTTCATTTTAAATAAAATGTTACCAAATGTAATGCATTTGTTAAAATGAAACATAAAAAAACCACCCGAAGGTGGCTTAACTGTTAGTCTTTAACTCCTAATTTGGTTAATATATCTTCCATCAAACACCATTTGGTAATGGAAGATTGCAGCAAATTAGCACCGACAAAAGCCGTGAACCACAACCAATTTTGATTGACATAAATCGCCAATAATAAACTGATTAAGATAAAAGTTCCTGCTACAGCTCTGATGATTCTGTTTTTCATGGTATCCTTTTTTAGTTAGTTTTTTCTATATCGAGTATAGCTACGTGAATGTTCGACATTGTTTCTTGAGAATCATTGAATGCCTTGACCGCATCATAAACGATAGCAACATTCTCATTTTCTGTATAAGCATAAAACATCAAAGACTCGTTTTGGGTCATTGCTGTTCCGAACCAATTTGATTCGACATCTTCCTCAGTGGCATCTCTAAAACCTGTTACAGGATTATAAGAGTATTTTTTTACGGCTGCCTTTTTTAAAATTTGCTTCACTTCGTTTTCAAATTCAGCTATGGCAGTAATGATTAAAAGTTTCATCTGTATAATCTTTAAGTTATTGTTTTTCAACGGAATTTGATTCCCATTTTTTTCTCTCGGTGATATAGTAAATCAATGGCACTACAATCAAGGTTAGCAGAGTGGAAACTATAGCTCCAAATACTAACGAAATCGCCAAACCTTGGAATATCGGATCAAATAAAATAATAGAAGCTCCTATTACAACCGCTCCGGTGGTTAGTAAAATTGGAGTAGTACGCACTGCTCCGGCTTCAATAATGGCTTGTTTCAACGGAATACCATCGTTCAATCGGATTTCGATAAAGTCAATGAGCAACACTGAATTTCGTACCATAACACCAGCTAAAGCAATCATTCCGATAAAAGAAGTAGCGGTAAAGAAAGCTCCCAATAACCAGTGTCCTAACACAATTCCGACCAAAGAAAGTGGTATCGCCATCATCATTACCATAGGTGTTTTGAAGTTTTGGAACCAACCTACAATCAACATGTAAATGATGACAATTACGATTAAGAAAGCCGCTCCTAAATCGCGGAATACTTCCAAAGTAATCTGCCACTCACCATCCCATTTTACGGTAAAATCACTTTCATCCGAAGGCTGTTCCATATACAATTCGTTAACCTTATACCCTTTCGGCAATTGCATTTTTTGCAGCTTTTCGTTCATCCCTAAGATAGCGTACACCGGACTTTCCAAAGCGCCGGCCATATCAGCTGTTACATACACGACTCTTTTCTGGTCTTTGCGGTAAATGGTTTTTTGCAGCGTATCTTGTACCACTTTTACCAAATCACTTACCGGAACGACATTGCCGCGACTGCCCTTGATTTTTAAGCTTTGAATGTCTTGTAAACTCGTTTTGTCTTTGTCGTCTAAAGCCAATACGATGCCTACATTATCATTCGAATGTTCATCGTACAAATTAGACACAGGATATTCTTTCAATAAATAGGTCAAATTGCCTACTACTTGCTGTGGCGCGATTCCGTTTAACATCGCCTTTTCTTTATCGACTTCCAAGCGGTATTCGGTTTGATTGTCTTCGGTCATCCAATCGACATCCACGATATCGGTGGTGTTTTCTAAGATATTTTTGACTTGGTTGGCTACTTTAATTTGCTCCTTGTAATCCGGTCCGTAAATTTCGGCTACTAAAGTCGATAATACCGGCGGTCCGGGCGGCACTTCGATAATTTTTACGTTAGCGCCGTATTTTTTAGCAATTTTCTGCGCTTCCGGACGAACGATTTTAGCGATGTCATGACTTTGTAAATCGCGGTCTTCCTTGTGCAACAAATTCACCTGAATATCCGCCATATTGCTCCCGCCACGCATATCGTAATGACGTACCAAACCGTTAAAAGTTATTGGAGCCGAAGTACCAATGTAGTTTTGGTAATTCACCACTTCTGGAACCGTAGAAAGGTATTGAGCGATTTCCTGAGTTACCGCCGCAGTTCGTTCTAAAGTAGTACCTTCCGGCATGTCTATTACGACTTGGAACTCGTTTTTATTGTCAAAAGGCAACATTTTCACCGCCACCGATTTGGTAAAGAACATCAACACCGAACCCAAAAGTAACAATACGGTTATCCCTAACATCAAACGGCGTTTTTTAGAACTTTCCAAAAAAGGACGTTCCATTTTGCTGTAGATTTTGTAAATCCATGACGTTTCAAGTCCTTGTTCGGCTTTGTGTTCTTGTGCTTCTTTTTCGTGTAATAAATGGTAACCTAGATACGGCGTAACAGTCAACGCCACGAACAACGATAATAGCATGGCAATCGAAGCGCCAATCGGCATCGGACTCATATAGGGTCCCATCATGCCGGATACAAATGCCATAGGTAAAATGGCCGCTATAACCGTAAACGTGGCTAAAATGGTTGGATTCCCAACTTCGTTAATCGCATAAATGGCAGCTTGTTTGAACGGCAGTCGCTTCATTTTGAAATGTCGGTGCATGTTTTCGGCGATGATGATACTGTCGTCTACCACAATTCCAACCACGAAAACTAAGGCGAATAAGGTGATTCTGTTCAACGTATAGCCTAACATATAATAAGCGAACAACGTTAAAGCAAAGGTCAGTGGCACTGAGAAAAACACCACCAAACCACCTCGCCAGCCCATGGCCAACATCACCAAAATGGTTACGGCTATAATCGCAATGCCTAAGTGTAACAACAACTCACCTACTTTATCCGAAGCGGTTTCGCCGTAGTTACGGGTAACTTCTACATGAACATCATCGGTGATTAAGGTTTGTTTTAAATGGTCGACTTTCTCCAAGATCTTTTCGGAAATTTTCATTGCATCGGCACCTTTTACCTTACCAACTGAAATGGTAACGGCCGGATATTCTGAATTGTTTTTAGCGAATTTTTCATTGGCTTTTCCGTATCCGAAAGACACATAACTTCTTGGTGTTGAAGGTCCGTCTTGCACCGAAGCCACTTGTTTTAAATAAACCGGTAGATTGGCATTGACGCCCACTACCAAGTTTTCGACATCTTCGGCGGTTTGTAAAAACTCACCCGTAGTTACCAAATATTCTTTATCGGCGGAAACAAAACTACCCGATTGCGAGCTGCCGTTATTGGCTTGAATCATTTGCATAATACTTAATGCATCCACACCGTTTTCGGCCATTTTGTCTTTGTCTAACACCACTTTCACTTCGCGGTTTCGACCACCGATTTCTTTGGTGATGGCTACATCTTTGACTTTTTCAATTTCCGAAGTCACTTCTTCCGCCACTTGACGGATTTCAAAATCGTTTAATTTTTCGCTCCACAACGTTAATCCCAACATCGGAACATCGTCGATAGAACGCGTTTTCACCATCGGTTTGTACACGCCTTGCGGGAATATATTTTCGTGTTTGGCCAACTCGTCGTATAGTTTCACATACGAGCGTTCCACATCTTGACCTACATAAAATTGGACAATCAACATCGCCTGACCATTCATTGCCATACTATGCACGTGTTCTACGCCTTTGATGTTGGAAAGAATTTTTTCTAATGGTTTTACGACCCGACTTTCTACTTCACTCGGACTCGCTCCCGGATAACCTACCATTACGTCGGCCATCGGAACATTAATTTGCGGTTCTTCTTCTCTCGGAATGAGAAACGAACTGTATACACCAATGATCATTAATCCAACCATTAACAGTATCGTTAACTTCGAATTGATGAAAAAATGGGCTATTTTACCTGATATACCTTCTTGCATTTTTAGATTTTTAGATTGTTGGATTGTTAGATTTTCAGAATCTATTGGATAGAAACTTTAGCGCCGTTAAATAATTTCCCTTCGGCAGAGACAATGTATGGTTCCTCAGCCGATAATCCCGACAAGACTTCTACTTGATTGTCAAAGGTTTTGCCAATGCGCAACCATCTTAAAATGGCTGTATTCCCGTTTCCGACTGTGTAAATTCCGGTGAGTTGACCTTGTTTGACCAAGGCGCTTTCGGGTACTAAAACTTTATCAGATATAACAGTAGTTAGTGTTTTGTTAGCTAACGGAAATTGGACATTCACAAACATGCCGGATAAAATGGCTTTGTCTGTTTGGGTTAAGTTGATTTTCACCAAATATAGACCGCCGGTGTTTTTAGCGGAACTACTTAATTCGGTCACTTTTCCGGTGACTGTTTTGTTGATGGATTTTACTAAAATTTTCACCGCCATTCCGTTTTGAATGTTCGCAATATCGCTTTCCGAAACCATCGCAGTTACTTGTAAGTGTGAAGCGCCTTCGATACTTACCAGCGGCATTCCCGGATTAGCCATATCGCCTTCTTTGACAAAGGTGTTGGTCACTTCTCCGGAAAACGGTGCGATGATATTGCTGTAACCGAATTGCGCCACGACTTCGTTTCGCATTTGCTTGGCGGCTTCCAATCCGGCTTTAGCCATTTCGTAGCGCGACGTCATATCGTCTAACTCTTTTTGAGAAGCACTTTGTTGGTTGAACAAAACGGTAAATCTTTCGTAGTCTTTTTTAGCGTTGTTAAAAGCCGCAGTCGCTTGCAAGATAGAAGCTTCCACTTGGGCTTTTTTCGCTTGTAAATCGGTGTTGTTGATGCTGACCAAAAGTTGACCGGCATTGACTTTCTGTCCTACTTTAACGTGCACTTTGGTCACATAACCCATCATTCGGGTACTGACATTAGCACTGTTTTCGGCTTCGATTTTACCACTGGCCGTTACAAAAGAAGGGTTAGTTGAAACTGAATTTCCACTCATTTTTACCGGAATAGCCGGTGTGTTTTCAGTAATTTCTTTTTGGTCTTTTCCGCAAGAAAGGAATAGGAAAGCCGACAGCAATAGTGTTGTTATTATTTTATTATTCATATTGTTCTGTTTTATAATTGTCTTAAATCTTAATACTACTTAGTTAAAAAAGTCAAATACTCCTGTGTAAATTGGTATTCAAAAACCGCTTGCAAATGCTCCAATTCTTTCTGAATCATTTGGGTTTCGGAAACCAATAAATCAGTAGTTTTTTCTAAGCCTTGGGCAAATCGGTTTTGGCGAATGCGATACGCTTCCTGCGCTTGTTCGAAGGCCAATTGTGACAAACCAACTTTGTTTTCGGCATCTTTTAGTTGTCGATTGGTTTTGTTGAATTCGAGTTGGCTTTGCTTTTTGTATTGCTCCGTTTCGAGGCTTGCTTTTTGGTAATCGGCTTTGGCTTTGTCAAGTTTACCAATGGATTTGTAGCCGTCGAAAACATTCCACGACAATTGTGCTCCAACCAAATAACCTTTGGCTGCAGTTCCTAAAAACTGACGGTCGTACAACTCGTAACTTCCGAAAGCATTCAATCTTGGTAAGAAACTCATTTTGCTCATCGTTAGCATTTTTTGGTAAGCTTCTGAAGATTTTTGCATCGCTTGAATATCTTTTCTATTGTCTGACCATTGCCAATCAACAACTTCAACTTTAATTGTATTGTCTAAAGCTTCTGCAGGCTTGAAGGTTTTGCCTTGGGTATCTTCATTGATTAAAAACGCTAAATAATCTGAAGCATTTTGGACATTACTCTTAGCGTATTGCAGTTGATTTGTAATGTCATTTACACGAACTTGTACATTTAAAACATCGGTTTTTTGTAACAAGCCTTGTTTAAAATAGTTGTCTACCAGTTTTAAATTGGCTTTAGCGGTGGATTCTGCTTTTTCCAAAACGTTAACCGCTTTGTAGGCCAATTGCAGTTTCATATACGCTTTGGAAACCTCTAGGGTTAAATATTCCTCCGTGCGCTGTGTTTGCAATTGAAAAGCTTCCATTTTGGCTTTGGCAGCCTGTCGACCAAAAACACCGTCCATATTGATTAACGGTTGTTGGATTTCGATTTTAGTCGCGAAATTTTGAGTGGTATTCGGATCGTTTAGCAAGGCCGGATTGAAATCGGATTGGGTTAAGATTTCCTGATTTAATTTGGAACCAAAAGCCATCAGCGGATTGGTAGTAGCCATTCCGGTGTAAGATGCAGTAATGTTGGGCAAAAAGAGTGCATTGGATTGTTGGTAATCTGCTTTAGCCGATTGGTAATTTTTTCGGGCGATTTGGAGTTGCAGATTTTTGTCAGCGAGTTTTTGTTTCAAATCGCTTTTGGAAATCGTCAACGTATCCTGACTGAATCCAAAAGCGGAAAGGAATACAAATCCCAGTGTTACAAATAGTTTGCTCATATTCATCATAGTTTATCTGAATTATGAAGCAAAAGTAAAACGCCGAAAAAGCGTGTACAGTTACAATTGTTACAGAGGGTAAGGCTAAAAAAAACGCCTCCTTTTGGGAAGCGTTTGACAAGTTACAAGAACTTAAATTATGATTTTTTCTCATCTGCTTTTTTAGCAGCGCAACAGCCGGCTTTTTTCTCGGTACTGCATTCTTTTTTCTCTTCAGTAGAGCAAGATTTTTCCGTTTTAGCTTTTTTCTTTTTTTGCTTTGGTTCGCCGTTATTAGCGTTAACAGTCATTGAAAACATAAGCGCAACGGCGGCAAAGGCATAAACTAATTTTTTCATTTTTATAAATATTTTAAGGGTTTAACTTTTTTTACAATACTCAAATGTACTGTTTAAATTTATTGAGAACTAAAAAATTAACTTAAAACTAACTTAACTTTCTAGCCCTGAAACGTACTACAGATCCTAATCCATGGTGGTATTTACCTTCGTCAAGACTTATAACTTCTGTGGATAGGGAATCAAAGG
Source organism: Flavobacterium cheonhonense (assembly GCF_035671315.1). Taxonomy (NCBI): domain Bacteria; kingdom Pseudomonadati; phylum Bacteroidota; class Flavobacteriia; order Flavobacteriales; family Flavobacteriaceae; genus Flavobacterium; species Flavobacterium cheonhonense. The sequence continues at coordinate 84,592 of NZ_JAXAVY010000006.1, read as the reverse complement.
CAACATTAGGAAAATCATGTTTGACTTGCGATTCGGAAAAAAGCATCTCGCTGTTTTTTGGGCCACCTGAAGTATAATTAAGCTGTTCTTGACTAAAGCCTTCAAATATGATTTGGCCGTTGGGTTTGAGTAAGCGAAGTAAATGTTGACAAAATGCGGTTCTGACTTCTGCAGGAACATGCGCATAAATTAAGATTACAGCATCGAAATAATTTTCGGGATAGTTGAGTGCTTCAAGATTACCGACTCTATAATCTAAGGTAACATCATACTTTTGAGCTAATTTGTCGGCTTTGATTTTACCTTCTTTACTGATATCAAAAGCATACACTTCATATCCTAGTTGGGCTGCAAAAACGGCATTTCTACCTTCGCCTTCGGCAGGAAAAAGTATTTTCCCCTTAGGAATTTCAGCAATGGAGTCTTTAAAAAATGCATTGGGTTGCCAACCATAAGCATATTCTTCTTCTGCGTAACGTTCGTTCCAAAAATCAATCATAATGGTTATTTTTTTGGATTAGGGACAAAAGTATTGAACAATAAGCCACCCATCAAACCACCGTATAAAGTGGCATTCAATGGTTTGGAGGTAATAGCACAAGTTCCAGAGGCACAACCAATAAAATGATAATAAGCATAACCGCCCATTGCCCCAATGATAACGCCAACACCGGTAATGATTAATGCTTTTTTACTCATGATTCAGTTTCCGACATTCGGCCAATGGCACAATTCACATACGATTTGGCTTTGCGAATTAACGTATTGTTGCCCTTTTCGGGATATCCCAAATCGTTGAGTTTGTTTATCAAATCCTCGCGAATTATTGTTCCGGTAACCGTAACGGTATCGATTTCCTTATCGATGCTTACATCGGTAACGCCATCCAATTTAAGTAAGGCCGTTTTAATACTGTTCATACAGCCGCCGCACTTAATGTTTTCTACTTCAAATTGTTGTTCCATAACCCTCTAATTATTAGATTTCTCGAGTATGTTTTTGATAATTTCTTCTTTCGATAACAGTCCGGATTGCCGCCATAGCTGTTTGCCGTTTTGAAATAACATCATGGTCGGCACGCCTCTCACTTGTTGCATCGCCGCTAATTCCTGATTCTTATCCACATCTATTTTGATGATAGAAACGCTATCTCCTAATTGGTCTTTTACTTCTTTCAATACGGGTCCAAGCATTTGACACGGTCCGCACCAAGTGGCAAAAAAATCAATCAACACCGGTTTATCCGAATGGATTAATTGGTCGAAACTGCTATTCATCTTTTTGATTTTTATAAGTTACATTACATCCGCTAGGGCCGCAACCCAAATTGAAAATCGCTTGAAATAAGAAGAAGCAACCAAAGGCAATAAAAAACCATTGTTGGGTTTCATACGCTTGAAAAAACAAGAACAAAGCGAACGCCAGTCTGAAATAGCGCATTAAATGCCAATTGGTAAGCAAGATTTTCTTCATATTATTTTACAATAAAGTGGTTGGACAAACGTAATCCGTGATTGGTAAGTTGGTCAACTTGATTTCATTAAATCCGCCAATCACATCTACAAAGTTATCATATCCTCTTTGTTTTAGTATGGAAGCGGCAATCATACTGCGGTAACCGCCGGCGCAATGCAGTACAAAATGTTTATCTTTCGGGAACTCTGATAGACGTTGGCTTATTTCATTTAAAGGAATATTGACTGCCTGCACCAAATGTTCTGAAGCAAATTCGCTTTTCTTTCTTACATCAAAAACCGGAGTCAGGTGAATTTCTTCTAATATAGCCAAATCATCAGCTGTAATTCTGTTGACTGTATCTACTTCTTTTCCGGCGTTCACCCAGGCTTGAAATCCACCTTCCAAATAACCAATAGCGTGATCGTAACCCACACGAGACAATCGGATGATGGCTTCTTCTACTTTCTCATGGTTTTCGGCCACAAGGAGAATTTCTTGTTGTAAATCGGGAATCAATTCGCCTACCCACATTGCAAAATTACTTTCCAAACCAATGTTGATACTGTTAAGAATGAATCCATCTGCAAAATCAGCTGCTTTTCGGGTATCTAAAATCAGTGCTTTTGTTTCGTTGGCTACTATTTCGAACGACTTAGCATCGTATGGTTTTTGTCCGCGATGCATCACCGTTTCCAAACTTTCATAGCCTTGAATGTTCATTAATACATTTTTAGGAAAATAAGCCGGTGGCGTGGTTAAGCCGGTCAACAGCGCTAATACAAATTCGTCTTCCGTTAAATTCGGATTCAAAGCATAATTGGTCTTTTTTTGATTGCCTAAAGTATCGGTCGTTTCTTTGCTCATCATTTTTCCACAAGCACTACCGGCACCGTGATTCGGATACACAATTAAATCATCCGACAACGGCATAATTTTTTCTCGCAATGAATGGTATAACAATCGCGCTAACTTGTCTTGTGTCAAATCAGCCACCACGTGTTGCGCTAAGTCAGGTCGACCAACATCGCCTATAAATAAAGTATCTCCGGTGATGATTCCGTGTTCTTTTCCGTTTTCATCGATAATCAAATAGGTCGTGCTTTCCATGGTATGGCCGGGCGTGTGAATGGCTTTCACTTTACATTGTCCGACTTCAAAAACTTGATTGTCATCGGCTACCAAAGCATCAAAACCCGGTTTAGCGGTTGGTCCGTAAACAATTACAGCCTTTTCCTTTTTTGCTAAATCCAAGTGTCCCGACACAAAATCGGCGTGGAAATGCGTTTCAAAAACGTATTTGATTTTAGCGTTGTCTTTTTGGGCGCGATCAATATAAGGTTGTACCTCGCGCAAAGGATCAAAAATGGCAACTTCGCCATTACACTCTAAATAGTAAGCGGCATGGGCCAAACATCCGGTATAAATTTGTTCTAGTTTCATGTTTTTCAGATTTACCTCAAAAGTATCTTTCCAAACTAAGAATGGAAATGATAATTATCAGTTAATCGATTACAAAATTAGAACCTAAAAAAGCTTTAGTCGGTATCAAAAGTTACACAGTAAAAACTAGCTGCGAACCAGTTCTATAGAAGCGCGATGGAGCTTGATTTTTCCTTCATTCTCCAAGGCTTTCAGCAATCGGGAAATCACCACTCGCGAAGTGTGTAAGTCGTACGCAATTTCCTGGTGGGTATTTTGAATAAAATCGGATTTATTGATTTGGGCTTTGTCTAAAAGATAATTATAAAGCCTTTCATCCATATTCATAAAAGCCAAATTATCGATGGCCATCAACATTTCTTTCAAGCGATTGTTATAGCTGTTGAAAACATAGTTGCGCCAACTTTTGTATTTGCCCAACCACTCTTCCATTTTGGCTACGGGTATCATCACAACTTCACCTTTGGTTTCGGCAACGGCTCGGATTTCGCTTTTGGTTTCTCCCAAACAACAAGCCATCGTCATGGCACAAGTATCACCTTTTTCTAAAAAGTAAAGCAACAATTCTCCTTCATCGAAATCCTCACGAAGAATTTTAATAGCACCCGAAAGCAACAAAGGCATAAACTTGATGTAATCGCCAAAATCGATTAATATATCTCCTTCTTCAAAGGTTCTCAAAGTAGAAACTTGAGCAATTTCTTCAAGTAATTTTTCTTCAAAAATAAATCCGTAGTTTTCTTTGAGGAGGTCAATCATGAGTAAGGTACTTTTAGTTTGGTAAATTTCGACTAAAAAAGGATATGATAAAAATCATGTATAGTGAAATTTATCTTTTTTACATTTACCATTCATTTACACATTATTAATCAACGACTTATACTTACAACTATGAAAAAAAATATGGGAACTTTAGATCGCGGCATTAGGGTCATTTTGGCTGCTGTATTCGCCTATCTGTATTTTTCGGGCACGGTAAGCGGCACTTTGGGCTATGTCTTGCTGGCTTTTGGTACGGTATTTTTACTAACCAGTTTGGTGAGCTTTTGTCCGTTATATCCGCTCTTAGGCATCAACACCTGTAAAACCAAGTGAGTAATTTAATGTATTGGGTTACATTAGAAAGTGCTGCCTTAGGCGGCATTTTTTATTAGGAAATACTTGGAAAAAGATTTTAAGATTTTATAATAATTTTAATACTACTGCGTTTTATAAATAGTAATTTGCACCAAAATAACTACGATACATGGACAAAATCAAAATACTTTGGGTGGATGACGAGATTGATTTACTCAAACCGCACATCTTATTTTTAGAAAGTAAAAACTACCAAGTTACCACTTATAACAATGGTCGAGATGCCATTGACGCCTATGAAGACGGTAATTTTGACATCGTTTTCCTGGATGAAAACATGCCCGGTATGAGCGGACTCGAAACCTTATCGGAGATGAAAGAGAAAAAATCTTCCACACCGGTGATTATGATTACCAAGAGTGAAGAAGAATATATCATGGAAGAAGCGATTGGTTCTAAGATTGCTGACTATTTGATTAAGCCGGTAAATCCGAATCAGATTTTGTTGAGTTTGAAAAAAAACCTCGACCATTCGCGATTGATTTCGGAGAAAACCACTTTGGATTACCAGAAGGAATTCCGCAAAATCGCTATGGAATTGGCTATGGTAAACAACTACGAAGACTGGGTAGAATTATATAAAAAACTATTGTTTTGGGAATTGGAATTGGAAAACATCAACGACCAAAGTATGTTTGAAATTTTGGAAAGCCAAAAAGTAGAAGCCAACGTACAATTTGGAAAATTCATTGAGCGCAATTACGAAAATTGGTTCGATCCCAAGGCTGATAAACCCATACAATCTCATACCCTATTCCGAGAATTGGTAGTCCCGGAGTTGGTCAAAAAAGACAAGCCCGTTTTGTTTGTGGTGATTGATAATTTGCGCTACGACCAATGGAAAGCCATGGAAAGTGTGGTGGCCAATCATTACAAATTGGAAAAAGAAATCCCGTATTACGCCAGTTTACCAACAGCGACGCAATATGCCAGAAATTCAATTTTCTCCGGATTGACACCGCTGGAAATGGAAAAACAATTTCCGCAATATTGGAAAAATGATATCGACGAAGGCGGCAAAAATATGCATGAAGCTGACTTCCTAACGGCTCATTTGAAACGTTTAGGCCTCAATATCAAACAAGATTACTTTAAAATTACCAATTTGGCCGGCGGGAAAAAACTAGCGGATAATTTTAAAGCACTTAAAGACAACCAACTGGTAACGGTGGTTTACAACTTTGTTGATATGCTGTCGCACGCCAAAACCGAAATGGATGTGGTAAAAGAATTGGCTTCCGATGACAAAGCGTATCGTTCACTTACGTTGAGTTGGTTTAAAAATTCGCCTTTGCTGGAAATCATTCAGCAAGCCCAAAAGTTAGGTTTTAAGCTAATCATCACTACCGATCACGGTACCATAAACGTTAAGAATCCTTCGAAAGTAATCGGCGATAAAAACACCAGTTTGAACTTACGCTACAAAACCGGTCGCAGTTTGACTTATGAAGACAAAGACGTTTATGCCGTAAAAGATCCTAAAAAAATAGGTCTGCCAACGATTAACATGAGTAGCTCTTACATTTTTGCAAAGAATGATTTATTTTTGGCCTATGTAAACAACTACAATCATTATGTGAGTTACTACCGCAATACCTACCAACACGGAGGTATTTCGCTAGAAGAAATGATTGTACCGTTTTTAGTATTTAATCCGAAATAGGGCCGAGCGTTAAAAACAGTCTAGGACTGTTTAACTTCGTTCAATTCGTCCCGCTAAGCGGGCCTCGGGTTAGCGAAAAAGCCGGCAGGCGCATTGGCCATTTATCTAGTACCAAAAAGCATAGTAATGGAAATCATCTTTTCAATTAACGAAATACAAGAAGTCGCTCAAAAAATCATAGCCGAAAACCCACACAAAGTGATTATTTTTAATGGTCAAATGGGCATGGGCAAAACCACTTTGATCAAAGCTTTGGCGAAAACTTTAGGCGTAAAAGACACTACCAGCAGTCCGACTTTTTCATTGGTAAATGAATACCAAGCCGATGGTAACCAATACGTTTATCACTTCGATGTGTACCGATTGAAATCGGAAGCCGAAGCCTTAGATATGGGCATCGACGAGTATTTGTATTCCGGACATTGGTGCTTTATTGAATGGGCTGAAAAGATTCCGAATTTACTTCCGGATAACTACTCGACTATTGACCTTACTACAGCACCTGACGGCAAAAGAATTTTGAGATTGAGTTGACAATGCGAAACAATGACAATGGCAATATTCTATTAGACTTATGATAATTTTTGATATTAACATTGCTATTTTTTTCGTACTTTCGAGCTAAATTCATTGTTCCGTTATGTCGTTAACCCCATTCACCAAGCAACAATTGCTGCCGCAAGAGGAAAAGTTAGAAATCTTTCGTCACAAAAGCGACCTTTTCATAGGAATTCCCAAAGAGACTTCTTACCAAGAAAGACGTATTTGCTTAACGCCGGATGCGGTGAATTCACTAACCTCACACGGACACCAAGTGATGATTGAAGCCGGAGCCGGACTGAGTTCGAGTTATACCGATAAAGAGTTCAGCGATGCCGGAGCCATCATTACCAACGATACCAAAAAAGTGTTCAGTTGCCCGATGATTTTAAAGGTAGAACCTTTAACGATAGAAGAAATCGGTATGGTGAACCAGAATGCGATTGTCATTTCGGCCATCCAATTAAAAACCCGAAAAAAAGAATATTTCGAAGCCTTATCCAAGAAAAAAGTAACCGCTTTGGCCTTTGAATACATTAAAGACGAAGATGGTTCTTATCCTGCTGTAAAATCGTTGAGTGAAATTGCCGGTACTGCTTCTGTCTTGATTGCTGCCGAGTTGATGATTAACAACGAATTCGGCAAAGGTTTACTTTTAGGGAACATTACCGGAGTACCGCCAACCGATGTAGTTATTTTAGGTGCCGGAACGGTGGGTGAATTTGCGGCTAAAACAGCCTTAGGATTAGGAGCCAGTGTCAAAGTATTTGACAACTCTATTACCAAATTGCGTCGTTTACAAAACAATTTAAACCAAAGAATTTTTACGTCAACTATACAACCCAAATCGTTGCTCAAAGCATTAAGAAGATGTGATGTAGCGGTAGGTGCGATGCGTGGTAAAGATCGATGTCCGGTAGTAGTAACCGAAACCATGGTGGAACACATGAAAAAAGGAGCAGTTATCGTGGATGTGAGCATTGATACCGGTGGTTGCTTTGAAACTTCGGAAGTAACTACACATGAATCGCCTACCTTTATTAAAAACAACGTGATTCATTATTGCGTTCCGAATATTCCGTCTCGTTATTCTAAAACAGCATCGTTATCCATCAGTAATATTATTACACCTTATTTGTTACAAATTGCAGAAGACGGCGGATTAGAAAGCGCTATCAGATGCAATAAAGGTTTGAAAAACGGTGTTTACCTCTACCACGGTATCTTGACCAACAAAGCCATAGGCGATTGGTTTAACTTGCCGGACAACGACATTAATTTGATTGTCTTTTAAAATAATCCGCTACACTATTTACTGTAACTCTAACATTGATTACTTTTGCTGAAAAGAATCAATTATGAAGTTTTATCAACGATTTGCTTACTATTTGGTAGGCTTTAGTATCGGGATGTTTTTTGTGGTCTTAATTTGGAGCGGCAAAGATACCCGATGCAACTATTTCCCCAACGCCAGGGTGCTGAACGATCTGAGGAACAAACCTTTTCATTACGACAGTTTGGCTACCAAAAAACTAAATGAAAAATGGGTTGATACCGCCGACATTAAAGCCACACTAACTCACGGCGATGTAGATTTTGATATGAGTAACAAACCCTTAGAAGGCGGAAAAGTATATATCATAGAAGGAAAGACAAAACAAAACTTACCCATCGTTTTAAAAGTCATCAACTACTCCAACAAAGCCGTTTTAAAAGACATTACAAAAAAATAAATAGCATAATAAAAAAAGGGTTGTCGCAATGACAACCCTTTTTTTTATGTAGTGAGAAAAGACTAAGCTTGTTCTCCTTTGTGACGACTTTCGATTTCTTCGATGTCTTTTTTGCTTACACTATCCACCAAGATTGGCGTTGCAATAAACAAGGAAGAGTACGTTCCTACTACGATACCAACCAACATCGCGAAGATAAATCCACGAATGGATTCACCACCAAAGATGAACATGATTAACAATACCAAAATCATCGTCAATGAAGTATTGATAGTTCTGGAAAGCGTAGTATTAATAGACGCATTTACCACATCTTTGAACGAGCCTTTAATATTACCGGCCAAGAACTCACGAACCCTGTCGAATACAATTACAGTATCGTTCATAGAGTAACCGATTACCGTTAAGATCGCGGCTATAAAGTGTTGGTCCATTTCCATGTGGAATGGCATGTATTTGTATAATAATGAATACAATCCTAATACGAAAATAACGTCGTGTAAGATAGCAGCAATAGCGCCTAAAGAATATTGCCACTTACGGAAAGAGATTACTAAGTAAATACCAACAACCAACATAGCGCCTAAAACCGCCCAGAAAGAGTTGGTTTTGATATCGGCTGAGATAGAAGCACCAACTTTAGAAGCTTGTAAAACACCTACTTGTTTTCCGTCGTAAGTATTGATGAATTTGTCATAAGTCAAATCAGCACTGTAGTATTTTTTCAAAGTATTGAACAACAATTCATTTACTTCTTTATCTACTTCCACGCCATCTTCTTTGATTTTATATTTGGTAGTTACTTTCAACTGATCGTCATCTCCGAAAACTTTAGCTTCTACGGTTACTCCGAATGCTGCCGTTAATTCCTCAGACACTTGAGTAGCTTCAACCGGTTTTTCAAATTTCACTTGGAAAGTTCTTCCTCCAACGAAATCTACACCTTCATCCAATCCGTTGAAATAGAACGAAACACAACTTACAATTACCACTAAAGTAGAGAAAACGTAAGAGATTTTCTTGATTCCGATAAAGTCGAAGTGGAAACCGGTAAACCAATTTTTAGTTAAGTTGGTAGAGAACATCAAACTTCTATTGTTCGCAATGTCTTTATCAATAAACATTCTGGCGATAAAGATAGAAGTGAACAATGAAGTGAAAATACCGATTAACAAAGTAGTAGCAAAACCTTGGATTGGTCCTGTTCCGAAAATGAATAAGATAGCACCTGTTAACACGTGAGTAACGTTAGCATCAATAATAGAACGCATAGCCCCTTTCCAACCGTAAGAAGTTTTTACGGCATCGGCCAATGATTTTCCGTCGCGTAATTCTTCTTTAGCTCTTTCATAGATAATGATATTCGCATCCACGGCTGTACCTAAAGTTAATACGATACCCGCAATACCCGGTAAAGTCAATACTGCACCTAAACTGGCTAAGATACCAAACAAGAACAATAAGTTGACTAACAAAGCAACGTTAGCATACCAACCTGCTCTTCCATAGTAGAATACCATCCATAAACATACTAACAAGAAACCAACAATTGATGAAGTCATACCCGCATCAATAGCTTTTTGTCCTAAAGATGGTCCTACGATTTCTGATTGAATGATTTCAGCAGTAGCCGGCAATTTACCTGCTCTTAATACGTTTGCTAAGTCTTTGGTCTCCGCTACGTTAAAACTACCTGTGATTTCAGATCTACCACCGGCAATTGGTCCGGAAGTAACACCCGGTGCAGAGTATACTACATTATCTAAAGCGATAGCGATAAAGCTTTTTTGGGTGTAAGCGTTACCGGTTAATTTTTCCCATTCTTTAGATCCGGCACCATTCATTTGCATAGAAACAGCCGGTTTACCCATCTGGTCAAAAGTATCTCTGGCATCAACAATAACACCACCGCTTAATGGAGCCGCATCATCTTTGTTGCCTTTCAAAGCATACAATTCAACCGTTTCGGTTTCTTTTTTAGTTTTTTCGTCAGTTACTGAGGTTGGTTTACCCCAAACGAATTTAGCAAAACGTTTGTCACCAGGTAACATAGAACGAATTTCCGGTCTTTTTAAATAACCGCTTACAGCAGCTGTATCTTTAGTATTAACAATTGCTAAGATAGGACCACCACCGATAGATACGAATTTATCGAATAACGGATTATTTCCTTTTTTAGCAGCCGCAGAATCACTGCTTTTGTCAGTCAATAATTTTGTCAATGAATCCTCAGCTTTAACAGCTTCGGTTTTTTCAGTAGTTTTAACAGTCGCTTTTAAAGTTTCGTTGGCTTGTTGTAAAAACCCGCCTAATTCTTCCGCTTTGAAAGTTTCCCAAAACTCTAATTCCGCTTTACTGGAAACTAATTTTTTGATACGGTCAACATCTTTAGCACCCGGTAACTCGATTAAGATTCTTCCGGTTTGACCTAATTTAGCAATGTTGGGTTGGGTTACCCCGAATTTATCGATACGACTTCTCAATACACCGAAAGCCGATTCTACTGACTCGTCAACTTTTCTACGCAAAACTTTTTTAACTTGATCGTCAGTTGAATTGAAGTTCAACTCTTGATCGTCAAAATTTCTGTTGGCAAAAATATCAGGCGAAGCCAATTTGGTTGTTCCTTTGTTAGCCTCAAAAGCTTCAAAGAAAGCATCCAAATAAGACTGATTTCCTTTTTGGTTTGCCGTAGCATCTTCCAAAGCTTTGTTGAAAACCGGATTTTTAGAATTGTTAGATAATTGTTTCAAAACATCTTTTACAGAGATTTGAAGAATTACGTTAATTCCTCCTTCAAGGTCCAAACCTTTATTAATTTGTTTGTCTTTTACATCATTGTAAGTAAAGAAATCCAGAAACACTTTTTCCTTGCCTATCGAGTCAAGGTATTTGATTTCTTTCTCAGGATTTCCTCCCGCAAATGTTTTGGCGTCACTTTTTACTTTATTGGCCACAAAAGTGAACGATAATTGGTAAATACTTACCAATGCAAATAAAATTGCGAAAAACTTAACTAGTCCTTTATTCTGCATTATTACTAAAAATTAATTAATTCTTTGTTTTCTCTTGCCCTCACAAAAATTAAAACAGCTGAAATTCAAAACTTTACCAAAGAAAGCCTTGTATTTACAATCATCCCGTTTTTTATGAAACGTGCAAATATATAATTATAGATAAGATTAACCAATATTTTCTCGATTAATATCAAAAAAAAGACTGCAAAGATTGCAGTCTTTTTTTATCTTACCTTAATATATTATGCTAAATGCGATTTTAAATCGTTGTTCATGTTGCGAACCGCATCGGCACTCTTCGCAAACAAAGCTTTTTCGGCCTCATTTAATTGAATGTCTACAATTTGTTCCACCCCGTTTTTACCAATAATACAAGGCACTCCGATGCAAATATCACTCTGACCGTACTCGCCTTCTAAAAACACTGAACACGGAATCATTTTCTTTTGGTCGTTCAAAATAGCATCTACCAAATACGCTACAGAAGCGCCCGGCGCATACCAAGCAGAAGTACCTAACAAACCTGTTAAAGTCGCACCACCTACCATAGTATCAGCGGCCACTTTAGCCAAAGCTTCTTCCGATAAAAACTGAGAAACCGGCACACCGTTGTACGACGCCAAACGGGTTAACGGAATCATAGTAGTATCACCGTGACCACCAATAACCATTCCTTGAATATCGTTAGCCGGCTTGTCTAAAGCCAAAGACAAATAGGTTTTGAAACGAGAACTGTCTAACGTTCCGCCCATTCCGATAATTCTGTTTTTTGGTAAGCCTAACGATTTATAAGCCAAATACGTCATTGTATCCATTGGATTAGACACAATCACAAAAATAGCATTTGGCGAATGTTGTAATAAACTCTCAGCCACACCTTTAACAATTCCGGCATTGATTCCGATTAATTCTTCACGAGTCATACCCGGTTTTCTCGGCACTCCTGAAGTAATTACCACCACATCACTGCCTGCAGTTTTAGCATAATCATTAGTACTTCCTACTACTTTGGTATTGAACCCTAAAGTGGTTTGGGTTTGCGTAATGTCTAACGCTTTCCCTTCAGCAAAACCTTCTCTGATATCCACCAACACAATTTCGCTGGCAATTCTTCTGTAAGCAATCGCATCGGCACAAGTAGCACCTACGTTTCCTGCTCCTACAATAGTAACTTTCATTTTTGTATAATATTTTGTTGTTTCTTTATTTTCATTTGGAGCTAATCCCGCTTTACGCTGCAATCTTTTTGTTTTGTAAAAAGCCCTTCGACTGCGCTCAGGGTGACAAAACAAAAAGGATTTTCGCTTCAATCGGGGCTAGTTACGCATCAATTTTAGCGTACACAGCATTTTTCTCGATAAACTCTCTACGTGGCGGCACCTCATCACCCATCAACATCGAGAAGATTCTGTCGGCTTCCGCCAAACTGTCAATCGTAACCTGACGCAAAGTTCTGAACTCCGGATTCATGGTAGTTTCCCACAACTGTTCTGCGTTCATCTCTCCCAAACCTTTATAACGTTGGATGGTAGCACTTCCGCCCATTTTTTCGTTGGCTATGTCACGCTGGTCATCGTTCCAAGCGTATTCTTTTTTGTTTCCTTTTTTCACCAAATACAACGGCGGTGTGGCAATGTAAACGTGACCGTTTTCAATCAACTCGCGCATAAAACGGAAGAAGAAGGTTAAGATTAGCGTAGCGATGTGACTACCGTCAACGTCGGCATCACACATGATGACTACTTTATGGTATCTTAATTTTTCTATGTTCAACGCCTTGCTGTCTTCTTCGGTTCCGATAGTCACACCTAAAGCGGTGAAAATATTGCGAATCTCTTCGTTTTCAAACACTTTGTGGTGCATCGCTTTTTCCACGTTCAAAATCTTACCACGCAATGGCATGATGGCTTGGAAATTACGGTCGCGTCCTTGTTTTGCCGTTCCTCCCGCGGAATCTCCCTCGACGAAGAAAATCTCACATCTGGCCGGATCTTGCTCAGAACAATCCGATAATTTACCCGGTAAACCACCACCGCCCAAAACGGTTTTGCGTTGTACCATTTCACGCGCTTTTTTGGCTGCATGACGTGCCTGAGCTGCTAAGATTACTTTTTGTACAATGATTTTGGCGTCATTCGGGTTTTCTTCCAAATAATTTTCCAACATTTCCGCCACCGCTTGAGAAACCGGAGACACTACTTCTCTGTTCCCTAATTTGGTTTTGGTTTGTCCTTCAAACTGAGGCTCTGCCACTTTTACCGAAATAATCGCAGTTAACCCTTCACGGAAGTCATCGCCGGAAATTTCAAACTTTAATTTTTCTAATAATCCCGAAGCGTCAGCATATTTTTTCAACGTACGGGTTAACCCCATACGGAAACCTTGTAAATGCGTTCCTCCTTCGTGTGTGTTGATGTTGTTTACATAAGAGAAAATGTTTTCCGAGTAGCTTTCGTTGTAAATCAACGCCACTTCTACCGGAATTTCACCTTTGTCATTTTCCATCGAAATCACGTGACCGATGATAGGAATTCTGTTGCCGTCTAAGAACTTGACAAACTCTTTCAATCCTTCTTTAGAGTGAAAAACTTCTCCTTCATACTCCCCGTTTTCTTTGGTAAATCGTTTATCGGTTAAAGTAATGGTGATGCCTTTGTTCAAAAAAGACAACTCACGCATACGCGCCGCTAAAGTATCATAAGAATATTCTAAGGTTTGGGTAAAAATAGTAGCATCCGGCTTAAACGTAACCGTAGTTCCTCTTTTATCAGTTTCGCCTATTTGCTTTACAGGATATAATGATTTTCCTCTTTCGTATTCTTGCTCGTATACTTTACCATCACGAAAAACGGTAGCGCGTAAATGATCGGATAGCGCATTCACACACGATACACCAACCCCGTGCAAACCTCCGGAAACTTTATAAGAATCTTTGTCAAACTTACCTCCTGCTCCGATTTTGGTCATTACTACTTCCAAAGCCGAAACGCCTTCTTTTTTATGCAGGTCTACCGGAATACCGCGTCCATTATCTTCAACGGTAATAGAATTGTCTTCATTGATTATTACACTGATGGTATCACAATGTCCAGCCAAAGCCTCATCGATAGAGTTGTCAACCACCTCATAAACCAAGTGGTGCAAACCTCTAACTCCGGTATCTCCAATGTACATGGAAGGACGCATTCTTACGTGCTCCATTCCTTCTAACGCCTGAATACTATCGGCTGAATAATTGTTCTTTTTAATCTCGTCGCTCATATAATTTTATCGTAAAAAATGTATTTTTTGTCTAACACGCAAATATATAAAAACGCATAGGATTTCCTATTGAAAAAAGGGGTTAAAAGCTTTAAGTTATTAACATTTTTGGCCGGATTTCAACAAAAAACGCCTGCCAAAAATGACAGACGTTTTTCAACAAACAAACTAAACTTCAATTCAATCAAGTTTGAGCACTCGACTTTACTGTAATAATGCTTTTCGAGACTAAGCGAAAGAGCATTTTATGCTTTTACGTAGGCTTCTTCGTGAACATTAGCCACAGCTCTGCCCGATGGATCATTTAGGTTTTTAAAGGCTTCATCCCATTCTAAAGCAACTTTGGTACTACAAGCCACACTGGCTTCTTGTGGTACGCTTAAAGCCGCTGTATCGCTTGGAAAATGTTCGTTAAAAATGGAACGGTAATAATACTCTTCTTTCGACGTTGGGGTTTGTATCGGAAACTTGTATTTGGCGTTGGCCAATTGCTCATCGGTGATTTCCTGAGCCACCATAGCTTTCAAAGTATCAATCCAACTGTAGCCTACGCCGTCACTGAATTGCTCTTTTTGGCGCCAAGCCACACTTTCGGGTAACATATCTTCAAAAGCTTTGCGCAACACCCATTTTTCCATACGCTCGCCATTGATCATTTTATCTTGTGGGTTGATTCGCATCGCCACATCCATAAACTCTTTGTCTAAAAACGGCACTCGACCTTCGATGCCCCAGGCAGCCAAACTTTTGTTGGCGCGCAAACAATCGTACATGTGGAGTTTGCTCAATTTTCGAACGGTTTCTTCGTGAAACTCTTTAGCATTCGGCGCTTTGTGGAAATACAAATAACCGCCAAACAATTCGTCCGAGCCTTCGCCGGAAAGCACCATTTTGATGCCCATCGATTTGATGACTCTGGCCATTAAATACATAGGCGTAGAAGCCCGAATGGTAGTAACATCGTAGGTTTCTATATTGTAGATCACATCGCGAACAGCATCTAAGCCTTCTTGTATGGTGAATTTGATTTCGTGGTGAATCGTTCCCAAATGATCGGCGACTTTTCGGGCAGCGGCCAAATCGGGCGAACCTTCTAAGCCAACGGCAAAGGAGTGCAATTGCGGATACCAAGCATCAACCGTATCGCCGGATTCGATTCGCTTTTGGGCAAACTTTTTGGCGATGGCCGAAGTGATGGAAGAATCTAATCCGCCGGACAACAATACGCCGTAAGGCACATCGCTCATCAACTGACGGTGAACGGCTGCTTCCAACGCTTTTCTGATTTCTTGAATGCTGGTTTCGTTTGCTTTAACCGCTTCGAACTCGGTCCATTCTCTTTGGTACCATTGCACTAATTCGCCGTCTTTACTCGACAAATAATGGCCAGGCGGAAACAACTCGATTTTGGTACAATAACCTTCTAAAGCTTTCAATTCGGAAGCTACGTAAAATGTTCCGAATTGATCCCAACCCATATACAACGGAATGATTCCCATGTGATCACGAGCAATGAAGTATTCGTCTTTTTCTACATCGTACAAAGCAAATCCGAAGATACCGTTCATTTCGTCTATAAAATGCGGTCCTTTTTCTTGGTAGAGCGCCAAAATAACTTCGCAATCACTTTGGGTTTGGAATTCGTATTTTCCTTCAAATTGTTGACGCAACAATTGGTGGTTGTATATTTCTCCGTTAGCGGCCAAAACCAACCTTCCGTCTTTACTGAACAAAGGTTGTTTACCCGAAGCCGGATCTACAATGGCTAATCTTTCGTGGGCCAAAATGGCTTTATCATTACTGAAAATACCGCTCCAATCCGGACCGCGATGGCGGATGATTTTCGACATTTCCAACACTTGTGGTCTTAAGGTTTCTGATTTTTGCTTTAATTCAAAGGCGCATACAATTCCGCACATAACTTAATTATTTATTTCGATAGGGCAAAGATGCCCTTTTAGTTATAAAACAAAAACATAATATTATTTTTAATTAACATTTTAAACTATAATATGAAAATATGTTTTATTTATAAACTTATTAAAACCAAAAACAAACTGTTTGGTGAAAAATATCAATTTATAGCTTAAGTTTACAAAAGAATAATCACTTATAATTCTGAAGATGATTAACCAGAAAAAAATCATTGTAGTACTTCCCGCATACAATGCCGGCAAAACATTATCGGACACTTACAATGAAATTCCTTTTGAAATTGTAGATGAAGTAATATTAGTTGATGACAACAGTAACGACAACACGAAAGAAATCGCTAAACAACTTGGTATTAAGCACATAATTTCTCATGAAAAAAATTTAGGCTATGGTGGCAATCAAAAAAGTTGTTACAACAAGGCGTTGGAAATTGGCGGCGATATAATCATCATGCTCCATCCGGATTATCAATATACACCCAAGCTAATTCACTCTATGAGTTATTTGATAGCCAACGAGGTTTATCCGGTGGTAATTGGTTCCAGAATTTTAGGCAAAGGCGCTTTGAAAGGCGGAATGCCTTTGTATAAATACGTAGCCAATCGATTTCTGACTTTATTTCAAAACATCTTGATGAATCAAAAATTATCGGAATACCACACGGGTTATCGTGCTTATTCACGAGCAGTATTGGAACAAATTGATTTCAACAAAAACTCGAATGATTTTATTTTCGACAATCAATTCATCGCCCAAATATTTCACAAAGGATTTGAAATTGCGGAAATCACTTGCCCTACTAAATATTTTGAAGACGCTTCATCGATTAATTTTTCGAGAAGTTTAAAATACGGATTAGGGGTTATTAAGATTTCTATTCAATATTTTTTAAGTAAAATTGGAATTCATAAAGCAACTATTTTCAAATCGTGAAGCTTAAAAACACAACCTATAAAAGCAATATCGCCTTATCCATTTTTTTGATGGTTAATTTTTTATTTGCTTTAAAATATATTGCTAGAATAAGTCCATATTATGTATCCTTATCTCTCGGTATTGTTTCATTCTATCTTCTTTTTTGGTTGAAAAGAGAAACAATTATCAAAAAAATACCGGGATTAAAAAAACTAACAATCTTCATACTATCAACTTTTTTGCTTTTCGGTTTAATTATTTTCAAACTAATTGATGTCGAATCATTAAACGTAGACAGGTGGAGTGTCATCACTTCCTTTTGGGACAATTATTTCAAAGGAGATTATGTTTATCTCGCCAAATCAAATGTCGGCAATTATCCCGGTCCTATGCCGTTCTATTTTATTTTGGCTCTACCATTTTATTTCTTAAAAGAGCTAGGATTACTCTCTTTAATGGGGGCAATAGCATTTTACTATTTTTTAGAAAAGACTGTAAAACTAAACCCTGTAAATCATATAGTTCTTCTTTTATCACTAATTAGTTTACCCTATTTATGGGAAGTAGTTTGTAGGAGCAATGTGTTTTTTAATGGTACAATTGTTTTAGCTGTATTAGTATTTTTTAACAATCAAAATACGTTTAACGCAAAAAAAGCAATCCTGACAGGAAGTTTAATAGGCCTTGTTTTGTCTACAAGAAATGTTTTTGTAATTCCTTTTATCATCGCATTTGTTTATGCAATGAAATCAAAAAAAATCACCTTGAAAGAAACTTTGTTAATTGGTATAGCAACGGTAATTACCTTTGGTATAACATTCGTTCCTTTTATATGGAATCACTTTGATGCTTTTTTAACGATGAATCCGTTTATTATTCAATCAAGTTTTTTAATGCCCTTTAAGTTTACTTTGTTTTTTATCTTAACCGCTTTTGTAGCAGGCCTTTATTGTAAAACAGAAAATGAAGTTTATCTGTACAGCGGAATAGTACTTTTTTGCACTATAGCCTTTTACTTTATCTATTGGATTTATCTTCTGGGTTATCAGAAAACTTTCGTCGATAGTTTTGCTGACATATCCTATTTTATCTTGTGTTTGCCTTTTGCACTTTACTATCTAGTAAAGGAAAACTAATTTAATAAAGTTGCACTATAGTGTATTCTTTCCCATTAATTTCCGCAGTATAGCCAATACCATTCCCCATCAAAACTGTACCTAAAGGCGACTGAGGAGAAATCGCAAAAACCGTTTTATCGTTTAGCGTTATTTTAGGCAAAGCGGTACTAACAAACAAGCACATGCGATTGGTTTGTACCAAACTGCCTAAAGCCACTTTTTGATGTACAACCGAGGCATCAATTTTATCCAATACGGCTTTTTGGGCTAGAACTTCCTGCAACTTATGGTTGAGTTTTTCTTGTTCCAAATGCATCATCGACAAAGCCGTTTCGTGTTTGTCGCCTGCGGAACCTTTGGCATCGTTTTGTGCGTCATCAGTCAACCCGGAAATCATGTCTTGGAAAACATCAATGCGGTCTTGAACTAATTGCTTGTAGGATTGGAGGATTTGTTGTTTCACTATAGATAATTGGATCTTTAGACTAACTTAGACTTCTTAGATCTATAATTCTTACTTTCTAAGAAGTGTAAAAATCTAAGAAGTCGGATTTAAAAATCAAACTTATAATTCGCGCCACCCAACACTTGTAATCCTTGCACCGGAAAATTCAACCAACGTTGGTAATCTTGGTTGGCTAAATTGTTGCCTTTTAAGAAAAAGGTCAAACGCTCGCTGTGTTTGTAACCGATGTGTGCATTCAAGTCGAAGAAACTGTCTAAGGTAACTTCGGTGTCAAAAGTTGGTTGCGTTAAAGAAGCAAAATGGGCAAAATCTTTTCTCTCACCTACAAAGAACACATTAGTACCGGCGTACCATTTTTGAGTAATGTTCACGTCTAAACTGGCGCCTAATTTTAAAGCCGGTAAATTCCAAGCTTCGCTTTCAACATCGGTCGAATAGCTACTGAAAGTACCGTTAATGCCAAAAGCCACATTTTTAGAGAAATCGGCTTTCAACTCACCAAAGAAACTTACGGTTTTAAGTTTGTCATACACCACATTAAAGGAATTGCCGTATTGATAACCTTCAAAACCAACTAATTCTTCGTAGCCGTTGCTTTTGAATAAGGCGCGATTGTCTTCGTTTAGATAAGAACCGCGAATGTTGTAGCTTACACTGTTGGCTAACTTTCCTTTCAACCCTACATAAATATCATATTTCTGATCGGTTGGCGCCACCATCAAGGTTGGAGAAACAAAGAAATTCTCTTGTACAAAATCGCGATAAGAATTTTGCTTCAGTCCGCCTTCCAATCCGGCATAAAAAATCATCAAATCGCCTACCACTCTGTATGAACCGGTCACTTGCGGATAGATGAAAAACTTGCTTTCGCCTTGTTCCTGAGCAGCGCTGTAAAAGAAACCTACTCCGGCATTCACCGTTAAATCATCTTTTTGGATTTTGATACTCGGTTGAAAACCTACATTGGTAAAACCGTATTTTATACCCGCATTCCCAACCATGTTTTTGTCGAATGAACCACTGATGTAATCCAATACAAAATCGGCTTTTATTTTTTGTTCTACAATATCAAACTCTAGTGATGGCTTGGCCACAAAACGATTTTCAGCCGAGCCGAAAGCATCCCAAAAACGGGTAAATTTAACCGAACTTTCTTTTAAGATGTTGTTCAATCCTAATCTACCGCCAACATATAAAGTATGGTACGTTTGCTGCTCATCTATGGTAGCCAAAGTCTCCGGCGTAATGGTTCCGGGATAAAAACCGTACCAATTGTAAATTTGGTGTTGGTAACCCAAATCGGCGTTCCAGTTCATCGTATTGGTGCGACTTCCGTAAGTTAAATCCAAAGTAGTATTCATGAATTTATCATCTAAAAACACGCCGTCAATGCCTCCTTGCGAGGAACTGTGGCGTAACGAGCCACCAAAGTAATCCGTGTTGCTTATGTTTTCCGTTACAAACAATTCCGCGTTCACCGTACCGAAATTTCCGGCCGCTAAGGTCAGATAGTTACTGAAGATTTTTTCTTGAGGCGATTTGTCAACACCGGCGGCTTTTCCTTTAGCAGGTGCAAAAGTCGACGCTACCGGAAACGAAAAAATAGTGTATTTGATGTTTTCCTTTTTTTGGGTTTCTTCGTCGTCCAACGAAGGCGTTTCTTTTACTTTAAAAGCATCGGATATCGTTGGCGTGTAAGGTTTCACCACGTTTACTACTTCGGTTCCGATGTTTTCGTCTTTCTTTTGGGCGAAAACGATTTGGGTTACAAAAAGGATGGCTGCTATATATTTTACTTGTTTCATATCTAATTAAAATTACACAGAGGTTCACAGAGAAACTCGGAGATTCACAGAGAAATTTATTCGGTTACAGAAGAATTCGTTTTAGCGGCTTCGCCTTTGATGGTATCCAATTCGGTTTGTGCTTCGGCTACTACATCAGGATAAGCGGTGAAATTTTTAATCACACTGTCCAAAATGGATGTCGCACTGAAGTTGTCTTTCAACTGGTAATAGTTTTTAGCCATAATTACCAACCCTTTAGCCCCGAAATACTTGTAGCCTGAATATTCTTTAGCTAATTTTTGAACGGTTTTGTTCGAGTCTTCAAACTTGCCGTCTTTGTGTTTGAAATACGCTTCGTAATACAACGCTTCAGCCGCTAATTCGCCTTTAGCAATAGTTAGCAATTTGGCATAAGCGGTTCGGGCTTTGGCTTCGTCGTTCACCTGAATTGCCGCTCTGGCTACTATGATTTGCGCATCACTTTTGACTTTATTATCGGTTTTAGGATTCGCTAAAACTTTATCAGCATAAACCACAGCATTCGTGTAATCTTTTTGCTCATAATACGCTCTCATTAAATTGGCTTGCGCGAAAGTCACATTCTGAGGAAAATCAGCCTCTGTTTCCAAACGTTTTAAAACCGGAACGGCTTTGGTGTAATCGTTTTTCTTGAGGTGAATTTCACACAAACGCGCCAAGGATTGCTCCGTAAATTCACTGCGACTTTTGCTGATTACAAACTCGTAACCCGAAACCGCATTGGCTTCCAAACCGTCGGCATAATACGATTGCGCTAAGTAGAAATTGGCTTTCAGCGCGTGAATCCCGTTCGGGAATTTCGACACATAACTACTCAAACCTGAAATGGCTTGTTTGGTATTGTTTTGCAAGTATTGTTTTTCGGCAGCTTCGTAGGTATCGTTATCCAATTCGGCATCAGATACTTCCACAAAATCGAGTGTTCTAACCCACGATGCATATTCGTCTACTTTACCGTTATCCATGTAAATCAAACGCGCCGTTGAAACCGCTTCTAAGGCTTCGGGAGTTCTCGGATAATCGGCGGCTACTTTTTTGAATTTAGCCAAAGCCAATTCGTCTTTCTGACCGTTGTAATACACCAAACCTTGACGCAAAACCGCTTTGGAAGCAAAGGAACCATTTTTGAATTCGGCCAACAATTGGTCATACGTTTTCACGGCTAAATCTGTTTTGTTCTCGGCCACATACGTATTTCCTAATTCGAACAACGCATCATCGCGGTATTTTGAAGTTTTGAAATTTTGTAAAAACTTATTGAAATCTTCAATCTTTCTGTCGTTGCGCGATACAAATCCGTAACTCAACGCTTTTTGGAAAGCGGCGTAATCCGCGTCAATGCCTTTCATTTCAATTGCTTTGTTATAAGCATCCATAGCCGGCCAGTATTTGGAAGTAACAAAGCGAGAATCTCCCAAACGCAAATACGCATCGTTCAAACGCACTTTGTCGTCTTTGTTAGTATCGATATAACTTTGGAAATAATTTCCGGCTTGCTCGTATTCTTTTTGTTTGAAATAAGCGTAGGCGATATTGTAATTGATATTTTTGTATTCCGGTGTTTCTTTGGCGGCAGCGTAGCCCAAAAATTGTTTGAAACTCAACAACGCTTCGCTGAAATTATCCAAAACATACTCGGTTTCGCCTTTCCAAAACGTGGCTCTGGCGGTGAATTTTTCGGTTCTGGCTGTGGTTGCCGATTTTTTAAACATGACCAAAGCTTCTTGGTAATTTCCGTCGGTGTACAATTCGATACCGCGGTAGAATGTTACTTTTTGATAGGCCGGTTTGTTGGTTTCGGTATTGTTTTTCTCTAATAAAACCAAGGCGTCTTTATAGTTTTTCGAGGTGATGTACGAGTTAATCAACAGCGTCTCAATTTCTATCTTACTTGGCGAATTCGGATACTTGGCCAAGAAAGCTGCCAATACGTCCGGAATCGATTGGTAAGAGTTTCCGATTTCGTAACTCAATTTGGCGTAATTTAAGTTCGCATCTTCCTGAATGGCTTTGTCGAAATCCATTTCTGAAGCACTTTTGAAAGCGTTCAAAGCCTGTTGCTTTTTATCGGTTTTGAAATAACATTCTCCCAAATGGTAATAGCCGTTTTGAGCCACAAAATCTTTTCCGTCTATGATTTTATTGAATTGCAAAATGGCATTTTCATAGTCTTTTTGCATGTAATAAGCATAACCCAATTGGTAAAAATCGGTATTACTCCATTTGCCTTTTTTGCCTTTGTATTCTTTTAGATACGGCAGCGCTTTATCGTATTGTTTTAAGTTGAAATAACTCTCGCCTATAATTTTATTCAATTCCGATTTTTCGACAGCATTGGAATTCGGCATAGCGGTCAATCCGGCCTCAATGGCTTTTTCAAACTCTCCGGCTTTGAAATGCATATCGGCTTTGAAATAGGACAATTTCTCTTTGTACTTTTCTTCGTTTTCTACTTTTTGAAAATACTTATTGGCATCTTGATAATTGTTGTCTTCATACTTCATGAAGCCCAAATAGTAATTGGCCTGCGTGCCGTATTCTTTAGAGTTTACCACTTTTTTAAAGTACTCATCGGCTTCTTTTTTATTACCGGCAGTAAAATAAGCATAGCCTTTTTGGAAAGTGAATTTCTCGGATTGCTCGTAAGTCAGCGCACTTTCGTCTACTTTATCAAAGTACTGTAACGCTTGAGGAAACTTCCCTTGTTCGAAATAATACTGCGCCACTTCAATATACGCTTGATTTTGCTTGGAACTGGTGGGATAATCTTTGACAAATTTTTCCATCAATTCATCGGCATTCGATTGGTTCAAATGAATGGCACAATTGGCGATATAGTAGGCGCAATCAGCCGCTACTTCTTGTTCTTTATTGTTTTGCTTCACTCGCTCAAATAAAATTTGGGCGGATTGGTATTGCTTGTCTTTGTACAACAATACGGCTTTGTCAAACTCGGATAACTCGTGAGTGTAAATAGCAGATTGTTGGGCGGAAATCGTTGGAACTGCTGACAATCCCAACAAAAATGATAACATTAAAACGTTACGCATGGTGAATTTTTTTATTTATTCAAAAATATTACTCTAAAACCTATAACGCAAAAAGCCTGTTATTTATTATAAACATTGTTGTAAACAATTTTTTTAGACGAAGAGACGAGAGACTAAGAGATATGAGACACCAAAACGACTCTTTCTTTCATCAATGCGTCTATTATCACTCATCTATCCGTATATCCCTCCATTATTATTTCTCTCCAAACCAATTTTAAAAATATATTTTGAAATCAAGCCTTATCTTTATTACTTTTACCCAATAAACCCAATTAGCCATGTCAGCAACAGTTTTGTCTTTGAAAAACGTTACCATTTATCAAGAAAATCGTGTGATTTTATCACAAGTCAACTTGGAAGTTAAAGAAGGTGAATTCCTTTATATCATTGGTAAAACCGGGACCGGCAAAAGTAGTTTTATGAAAACGTTGTACGGCGATTTGCCTTTAACAGAAGGCAGCGGTACTATTGTTGGCTATGATTTGGTGAATTTAAAAGAGAAAGACATTCCGTTTTTGAGACGTAAAATCGGAATAGTATTTCAAGATTTCCAATTGTTGTTAGACCGAAGCGTTAACGAAAATATGTTGTTTGTGTTGAAAGCCACCGGCTGGACAGACAAACAAGAAATGCAAGATAAAATTGATGACGTTTTGGACCGCGTAGGTTTAAAAGGCATTGCCAACAAAATGCCACACCAACTTTCGGGTGGAGAACAACAAAGAGTGGCCATTGCCCGAGCTTTGCTGAACGATCCCGAATTGATTTTGGCCGATGAACCTACCGGAAACTTAGATCCGCAAACGAGCGCTGAAGTTTTGGGCGTATTGCGAAAAATCAACGAGAACGGCAAAACCGTAATCATGGCTACGCACGATTATGCATTGTTGATGAAATTCCCATCGAAAACCTTGAAATGCGAAGACAATACTATTTTTGAAGTCGTACAAAAAACCGTTTAAATCGGTCGGTTTCGATTAATGCTTTAGCCAAAAGCAAGAAGACAATCGGGAAAGTTATCACATGAAAGCGATCGCCTTGACCGCAGGATATACCGGATAAAATTATCGTATACAATACAAACAGCGCCATCAAAGCGTAAACTGACTTTGGTATGAATAGCTTTCGCACAAAATAAAGAGAAACCAAAACGCCTAACACGGTAAACAATCGGTTTTGCCATTTGGACAAGTTAAAAGCAACAGTTTTCCAAAAAGTAAAATTGCTACTTCCTCTTTTATTTTCTAAATCGAAAACACAGGCATTACCCGATTTGGTGTTTTCCAAAAGGTTATCAAAATACGCTTTAACTACGTTGGGAAAGTTGGTTTTGATTTGGAGAATGGCATCTTCTTTAGCCACTCGTTTTTGGTCCGTAAAAAGCAAACTGAACAAATACTCCGCTCTGGGATTGTTGATTTGATGGTATTCCTTGCCGTTTTTAAAACATTCCGCTTTGCTGAACAAATAATTGTGATAGGTAACGCCATCAATGTAACTGATGGTAAAATCGCCGTATTGGACTTTCATTCCGACCAGTTGAATCAAAATCATCAACACACTGCCGTAAATTAAAATCATCGCTTTGGCTTTGTGATTTTTCAGAAGCGTTTTGATAAAAAACAATAGGATTAATATCGCCAAAAACTTCGCGCCGGGCTTGATTAACATACTCGACAGCAACAAAGACAAGCTGAAGGACAAAAACCAAAAGTTGTTGGTTTTGAAATAGCGAAACAAACTGTAAAAGGCCAACACAATAAAAAACGTGTAAATGTTTTCCGTAAGCAAATGGTAATTGAGCACCGCGTTGCCGATAATAAAAAACGGCAGTATGGCCACAATAAAAGCTACTTTCGTTTTCAAAAAATCTTTGGCAATTTGAAACAGCAATAACGAAGTACCTAACCAACACATGACGTTTACTATCAAACTCCATTGCAAAATACCGGCATCAGAACTCCCAAACAAATACGGTAATCCGGTTATGAAAGCCATTACCATCGGACGGTAATAATGTCCGGTAAATTTTAAATACATCTTTTGAGCCGATTCCAAATAATTAGAAGCATCGGGATACAACAAAGTCTGTCGGTCGAGTTGCAACAACACATTCAGCACTTCCAACCAAAGCAATCCGATGAGCACTAACAGTAGCGAGTAGCGGTATTTTTGAATAAAGGTTAGCACTATTGGTCTTTTTTATAAACGTGTGGATTTTCTTTGAGGCCTTTTTTAAAGACTTTTCGAATGCCCATTCGCAAGAAGGTGTCGGCTTGTAAAATCAAATCGGCCAGTTTGTTTTCGGGGCGACCGCGGAAAGAAGTCACATGAAAAGTATCTTCGGCCAACAATGGTTTTTCGGAAAAATAATAATTCGACACACAACGACGATAACCGTCAAAAACCACAGGAGAAACGGAATGCAGCGAATGACTGTGGGTTTCCATAATGGCCAAACGATTAAATTTACTGTGAATGGTAATGGGCGATTGCGACAAACCGTTAGGCCACAGCTCCAAATTACCGCCGTGAGCTTCTTCCCAATCCGGTGTGACGTAATACAATAAATTCAGCACACGCCACAAGTTGCGGTCTTTGTCGTGTGAATTATCCAAATGCGGATTCAAAAACTGATTTTGTCCCATTAAGGAAATTCCGCCGGCGTATAAATTTTCGTCGGGAATGGGTTTCTCTATACCACAAACTTCACCGATTAACGCCACGATTCGCGGATCTTGAAAAGCATATATAATATCTTCCAGCAACGAATGGTATAAATTCATTTGTGCCGCGATGTACTTGTCTTCGCGCAAGCTTTTTTTGAGCACCATTGCTTCCGGTTTAGGGAATACGGCAGCAATTTCCTGCGCCACAGCTTCAGGCAGCAAGTCATCCACAAAACCATAACGAATAGGTGTGTTTTCTTTATTAAAGTCGGCTAGCAACTGCGATTTTTGCGCTTGCAATTTTTCAAAAATGGAATTCGCTAAATCAATTCGGTTCATCTTGTAATAGTTGCCAAAAAATATATTTTCTTTGTAAAGGTATTATTTAATTCCGTTTTCTAAATGATTTCAGTGCTAATTCCGACATACGATTACAACACTTTACCGTTGGTAACGGAATTGCACCAACAATTGTCGGTAGCCGATATCGCCTTTGAAATTATTGTTCAAGATGATGCTTCGCCGCTGAATTCGAACACCGACAACAATCAAAAAATCAACCTCTTATCCGACTGTCGCTTTGAGAGAAACGATACTAATTTAGGGCGCGGACAAAATCGGAATGCATTAATTCAAAAAGCCCAATTCGATTGGGTATTGTTGATGGATTGCGATATGTTTCCTAAATCGAAAGGATTCATTCAAAACTATATCCATCAAATTCAAAACAGCAATCATTCCGTTTACTTTGGCGGCTTGCAATACCGAGCTGAAAAACCTGAAAAATCACAACTGTTGCGTTGGGTTTTCGGGAAAAGTCGGGAAGAAATTCCGCTGTCCAAACGACAATCTCATCCGTATGATTATTGTT
Organism: Flavobacterium cheonhonense; assembly: GCF_035671315.1. Taxonomy (NCBI): domain Bacteria; kingdom Pseudomonadati; phylum Bacteroidota; class Flavobacteriia; order Flavobacteriales; family Flavobacteriaceae; genus Flavobacterium; species Flavobacterium cheonhonense. The sequence goes on along the minus strand of NZ_JAXAVY010000006.1, from coordinate 57,490 downwards.
TGATTTCGAACATATTGATTCGCAAAACGGTCTTATTAGAACATCCGTTCAACACTGCCATTTACCAATACGGCTACGAAGACTTGGTTTTTATTTTGGAATTGAAAAAGCATCGCATTCCGATTATTCATTTAGAAAATGAAGCTTTTCACTTGAATTTAGAAAGTTCTGCAATTTTTTTGGAGAAATTCCACAGCTCGTTACAAAACTTACAATGGATTTTGGACCATCAAATTTTACAAGCTCAAGACACGGCTTTGACTCGAACATACGCGAAAATCAGTAAATTCGGTTTGACGAGACTGGCCGCTTTTTGTTTCCGAATCAGCCAATCGTTGATGACCAAACAATTGTTATCGGCTAAGCCTTCGTTATTCGTATTCGATTTGTATCGTTTGGGTTATTTTTGTAAACTAAATCTCCGCTAATGCCGTTTTTCTCTGTCATAATTCCGGTTTACAACAAGGCTTCTTTTGTTGGCGAAACACTTAAAAGTGTGTTGGCACAAACGTACACCGATTTTGAAATCATCCTGATTAATGACGGTTCAACCGATGCAAGCGAAACGGTAATCCAAGGTTTTAACGACAGTCGAATTCGCTATTTCCGAAAAGAAAATGAAGGCGTTGCGGTGGCTAGAAATGAAGGTATTGCAAAGGCTCAAGGCGATTTTATTTGCTTTTTAGATGCAGATGATTATTGGCTCCCGAACTTTTTGACTACTTTCAAAAAACAGATTGATGCTTTGCCCAATCACAAAATTTTTTCTTGTGCAGTTGCGATTGAAACCACCAAAAAGATTATCCCGGCGCAATATGCCTTGGACAAGATAACCGATTTTCAAATCGTGGATTTTTTTGAAGCGAGTCGTAAAGAATGCATCTTATGGACTTCCGCTACGGTCATTCATAAAAGCGTTTTTGAGAAAATCGGCACTTTCGATAATCAAATCAAAAAAGGCGAAGATACCGAGTTGTGGATGCGCATCGGTTTGCACTACACTATTGGCTTTATCGGCACTGTATTAGCCCAATACCGTTACGATGCGAACAGTATTTCCAGAAATTGGCACTACTATTTTGAACCTTATACTTTTGAAAAATATGCTGTTTTGGAAAAAGAGAACAGCAAGTTGAAACATTTCCTTGATCAAAACCGATTTTCAGCGGTCATCAAATGCAAGTTGAACGGCGATACCGAAACAGCCAAACAATTGTACAACCAAATCGATTTAGACGAATTGGGCTTGAAAAAAACTATTTTAATGGAAATGCCAAATCCGATTTTGCGTCTTTTGGTTTGGATAAAAAATACCGCTGCCGGCTACGGTTTAGGAAATTCAGTTTTTAGATAGTAGGAATTCGTTATAATCTCTGATGTAATCTGCCTCTTCAAAGATATCAGAAGCAATCACCAAACAAACCGAACCGGAAGAAAAATTTTCCAATTCACGCCAAATGCCATTCGGAATCCATAATCCTTCGTTGGGTTTATTGAGCGTAACCGAAATTTTGTCTTTGCCATCGGTTAACACTACCGTAAAACTGCCGCTCAAAGCCACTAAAAATTCCTGTTGTACTTTGTGTGAATGACCGCCGCGTTCAGCACCACTCGGCACATCGTACAAATAATACACGCGTTTCATGGCAAACGGAATCACATCGCCTTCGATGACGGAAAGATTACCACGAACATCCTGAATTTTGGGGATTGGCAGTATTTTAATGTTGGCTACAGTGGTCATTTATTCGTTTAATAATTGTTGCCAAGCTTGTGTAATGGCATTCAAAGATAAATGTTCTACGCTTTGCTTGGCGTTATTTTTACAGTTTCGGTATAAATTTTCGTCGGCTATGAACAAATTCATCGCGTTGGCTAAGGCTTGCGGCTTGTGGTTTTCGACTAACAAACCGTTAACTTCATTCCGCACAATTTCATTCGGACCGCTCTCACAATCTACTGAAATCACCGGAGTTCCGGCGGCTAAAGATTCTATTAACGACATCGGAAAACCTTCGAAACGGCTGGTTAAAAGCGTCGCTTTCGCATGCTGAATATAAGACAACACTTCTTTTTGAAAAGGAATAATGGTCACGAATTGTCCCAATTGCTTTTGCTGAATCTTAGCCGCTATTTTGTTTTTATCCGAACCATCGCCTAATAAAACCAAGTGAACGCCTTTCGCTTTAGCTTCCGACAATTCATAACCATCAAGTAAGAGCGACAAGTTTTTGATAGCATCTTCCAATCGGCCAAAAAACAAAAAATAGGTTTCAGGCAAACCGCTTGGTTTATCGCTTACCGCATCCGTAAAAATCACCGGATTGTAAATGGTTTGGGTATTGGTCAAATCATATTGCGCTTGGATTTTTTGCTCAATCGCTTTGGAAACTGTTACGATTTTAGTGGCTTTCGTGTAAAGGTATTTTGCCCAAAATCGCGATTTCGGGAAGTACATTTCCAAATTGGCGCTATGCACCATAAAGTAAGTTTTTCGTTGTCCGTAAATCCATTTAGTAAAAATTTCGCGGACTAACATCGGTCGGGAACGAAGATCGATAATCGTATCAATTTGGTTGTCGTGCAAATAGCGCGCGATGTATTTTCCCTTTTTAACCGCGCGGAAAACACCTTGTTCTTGGGCAAACATTTTTCCCAAATTGACCAATCTCCCTTCATACTCATAAGTCACAAAATCGAGAATAATAAGGTGGTGAATTTCGTATCCCAAACCGTGCAACATAGTGCCTAACATAGCTGCAAAACGCTCGGCACCGCCAACACCCAGTGAAGCGGAAACTATAGCGATTTTGCGATTGTTGTTCATTTCTTACTTATATTGCAACGTATTTAAAACGCAGCGGTTATTTTGGCTGTGTAAATATAGGAAGATAATGAAGATTTTACTCATTGGAGAATACAGTCGGCTACACAATTCTTTAAAAGAAGGCTTGCTTTCTTTGGGACACGACGTAACTATTTTGGGTTTCAATGATGGTTTTAAGGCGTATCCGGTCGATTTTCCGTTGGTAAAGAAATGGGATAGCGGATTACTGAAAAAAGTAAAATTAGCCGTTTTACAACTGACCGGTTTTGATTTAACTTCTTATTTCACTTATCGGCAATTTTGCAAAAACCAAGCTTATTTTCAAGGTTTTGATGTAGTGCAGCTGATTAATGAAAATAGTTTTTATTGCGATTATCGTTATGAAACTAAAATCCTGAACTATTTATTTCGCCACAACACAAAAGTGTTTTTGCTGAGTTGTGGCGACGATTATGTGCATGTGAATTACAATTTCAACCATCCGGACAATCCTTCGATAGTTCAGCCGTATTTAGCGGGTAAAATTGCCGACAAAGCCTTTTCGAATGTGTTGAAGTTCCGAACACCATCGTTCAAAAAACTCCACCATTTTATCCAAGAAAAATGCAGCGGCGTAATTGCTTCTGATTTAGATTATCATCTGCCATGGCAAAACCAACCGAAGTATTTGGGCCTGATTCCGAATCCGATTAACTTGGATAAACTCGACTACATCCCGATGGAAATTGACGATACCATTGAAATTTTCCATGGCATCAACCGAGAAAGTTACTTTAAAAAAGGCAATGATTTTTTTGAAAAAGCCTTGACTATTATCCAAGAAAAATATCCGGAAAAAGTGACTATCACAGTTACCGAGAATGTGCCGTATGCGGAATACATTAACCGTTACAACCGATCACACATCATATTAGATCAACTCTATGGTCATGACCAAGGGTACAATGCGTTAGAAGCGATGGCGAAAGGCAAAGTGGTTTTTACCAATGCTTCTGCCCTATTTGCAAAACACTATGATTTAAATGAAAGAGTGGCTGTTAATGCCTTATCCGATGTAGATTATTTGGTGGCGGAACTTTCGGCTTTGATTGAAAACCCGGAAATGATAATGGCTATTGGAAAAAATGCTCGAACGTTTATTGAACGAGAACATCACTACAAAAAAATAGCAGAAAAATACCTCAACACTTGGTCGAAATAAATTTACTACACACTTAACCACTTCATCATGAGTGGCATTTCACCTTCCCAATCTCTGGAAATATCGGTTTTTAAAAGCTTTGCAGGAATACCACCAATTAAAATATTCTGACCTACAGAAGAATAATCTTTGGTACACAAACTATTGGAGGCTATTGAACAATAATCAGGTGTTTTTGTTCCAGCTAAAACAGTAACACGATTACTGATATAGTTAAAATTTCCGATTCGTATAGGTGTTGTCATTGGGTATTTTTCACCGGTAACAGTGTTCATCATTTGGTGCGCTGTGGTATCGCTGAGTTGTGATTCGAAACCAATTCGGGCAAAATTACCTAACTCGATATTTTCGTAACAAATAATTTTCCCACTATTTCCTAATGAAGCCATATTACCCATTTTTAAACTAGCATTTGGACCAACAAAAACGAAATAATCTTTTCCAAATTGCACATGACCATAAAAAGTTACTGTACCCTCTAAACTTAGTTCAGCTATCCCTTTTGACCTCGACATAATTTCATAAGCTTGTCCGAAACCAATCATCCCTTTTTTCAGCGGTGCATTGATGGTTATTTTTCCTGTGAGATGCTTGAATTTTACACTACCATAAAAATAGACTGGCAATTTAATGGCTTGATTTAGCGGAAACATTCTAAAGTTAAAATATAGAGTCTTTATCCAATTTACGGATATAATAAAAATGCATCTTTGATATAATTTTCGTAATGGTCTCATCCTTGTTCTTTTTTCCTAAAAATAAAATCTTTAAAATCCAGTCTTTGATTTAATTCTTTATACGAAAACCAAATCGAAAATAACATTAAAACTGATAACAATATATATCTAAAAGTTACATTTTCAATACCCAAAGTCAAAAAAGTAATGACACAAATTGAAAAACAAAAAGCGAATAGTTTGTAAAATTCCAATGTGAACTCAAATGAATACTTCTTCTTAGTAATGATTTTCAACCCAAAAAAATGGATGATATAGTTGGCTAAAAAAGTTATTCCTAATCCTTCCAAGCCATAAAAATAATACCCTGAAATATTGGTTAACAAAAAAACCGTATTAAATCCGATTGAAGTTCTGATAAACAATTTAGAATCGCCTTTGGCTATAAGAATGTATCCCATTGACCAAGAAACCGCTTTGAGTATCATTCCTAAAATTCCCCAACAAATCAAGGGAACAATCGGTAAGAATTCTTTTGAATAAAGCAATCTTATTACATTAGGTGCGAATAACAAAAAACCAACCACTATAGGTGTTAATAATAAAACGGCTATAACAGATTGTTCTGTAACCATTTTCTTTACCTGAATATTGTCGGAACAAATCTTTGTCAGCCTAGGGTAATAATCGGTAGCCATTGCTGTAAAAACAATACCTACATATGTATTGAGGATGGTTATTGCCGCACTGTAAAAACCAACTTCGGAAATGCCTTTGTAGTTACCGATGAAAACTTGTACCAGATAAGAGGATAATGTGGTAAGTATACCTATTAAGCTTAATGAAAATCCTAGTAATATTAAATGCTTCCCTTCCATTATTACTTCTTTATTGGTCAGTTTGACTATACCAACATTTATCTTTTTACCAAAATAATAAGCAATAAACATGGCTGCCATTGAGGAAAAAAGTATTGACGGGACAATTCCATCTAATTTTAAAAAATAGTATAATGGTAACGAAATCAAAAATCCTAGTAGGCCGCCGTATAAATTGGCCTTCGCTAAAAAATGAATCTTACTCAATCCCTGTAGTAAAACCAAATTACTAGTGGTAAGTTGCCTAAACAATAGGGTTAATGAAATAAAAACAAATGCCAAAGTATAATTTTCATTACCGAAAGAAATTTTACTTAAAATTGGCGATAAGAATGCTAAAACTAATGCCCCAACTATTCCGGAAATCCAAGCCAAACGTTTTATAACAGAAAATTCTCTGATCAATAAATCGGGCTCTTTCTCGGAAGCTGATATAGCTTTTACTCCACTAGTCTCAAGACCAACATTGGTAAAACCGGAGATTAAACTAATGGCTGCATTAAAAAGACCAATCATTCCTACTCCTGTTGGGCCTATCCACAAAGCAATAAACTTTGATTTAAGTAGCGAAATTAAAATATTCAAAAACTGTACTCCTCCAAAAATTGAAGTCGACTTTATCATTTGGCGGTATGAAGATTGAGAATCCTTCATAAAATCAATACTGATTTAAAATTTGTATGATGTAATCAACTTCGGCAGCTGTCAAAACCGGACTCATAGGCAAACTCAATACTTCGCGATGAATGGCTTCGGTGATGGGAAACGAAAGCGATTGCCAAGCTGACAAGGCTTTTTGTTGGTGCGCCGGCACCGGATAATGGATTAAGGTTTCGACTCCGTTTTGTTTCAAATATTCCTGTAATTCGGCACGATTAGCCGTGCGAATCACAAACAAATGAAAAACGTGCTTTTGAAAATCATCACACTTCGGCAAACGAATTTTAGGATTTCGGATTTCCACTAAATACCTTTGGGCAATCGACCTACGAACGGCATTTTCTTTGTCTAAATGAGGTAATTTCACATTTAAAAAAGCTGCTTGAAGTTCATCGAGGCGCGAATTCACACCCAAATACTCGTTGTAATATTTCTGTTCCGAACCGTAATTGCGCAGGGCGAACAACACCTTAGCCAAGTCCGAATCGTCAGTAGTTATGCAGCCCGCGTCGCCTAAAGCACCCAAGTTTTTCCCGGGATAAAAACTAAAAGCTCTGGCATGACTTCCTAAAAAAGGCAAACCATGCGCTTGCGCTGCATCTTCAATAATCAGCAAATTGTGTTGCGAACCAATCGTTGCAATCGCTTCCATATCGGCCAATTGACCGTACAAATGCACTACTAAAATGCCTTTCGTTTTGGCGGTGATTTTGGCTTCAATTTCGTTGGGATTGAGGTTGAAGGTTTCCACATCGGGTTCCACTAAAACCGGAGTTAAGTCGGCTTGTAAAACAGCAAGTATACTGGCTATATAGGTATTGGCAGGCACTATTATTTCATCGCCTTTTTGTAATAAACCCAATTCGATGTAGGCTTTAAAAATCAATACCATCGCGTCTAATCCGTTGCCTACACCTATGCAATATTTCGATTGGGTATACCTGGCAAATTGTTGTTCAAACGTCTGAACTTCATCGCCTAAAACAAACCAACCTTTATCCAATAGCTCTTGCATTTTCTCTTGAAAAGCCGCTTGGTAAGGAAGATTTACTTTATGTAGGTCAAGGAATTTAATCATAGTGCAATTTGGAATATATTTTGAGAATAGACACTACAACCCAACTCTTTTTTTTGATTTAACAGACCTTCGTTGTAGCCTAGTTCGCTGTTGTCATCCACCGTTCCCATATCGAAATAATCATAATCGGCTTTGAAAGAATCAATCAAATACAAGAAAAGATAATCCAAAGCTCGGAATTTTTTTCCGTTTTCGGTCGTAGCGCCGTATTGCGATTTAATCACAGTAGCAGTTTTGAAAAGCGTAATTCCCGCCAAAATTTTGCCGTCACGATACAAATTGTATTGTTCAATATGGTTGGGAAATTTCGATTGTAACGAATTAATTTCAGCTAACGAATGTAAAGGTTTCGTTTGGTATTTCTCCAACAATAAAGGTTCCAATACTTCTTGCCAAAAAATAGTGCAATCGGCCTCTTTTTTCACCACCAAACCTTCCGATTGCAATCGGCGATAGTGTTTTAATTTGCTTTTCGAAATGCTATATTCGGTTCGGAAATCAATAGCCAAATTCATTTTTTGCGCTGTGATTTTCGCTTGTTTATCGGATAAAACTTGTTGTATTTCGGCATGAAAATCAGGCGCATAAAACGGTAACATCGCTTTAATTTCACACTTTACAAAACCTTGAGATTGAAGAAAACTAAAAGTTTCCGACAATACCGTTTCTATTTGACCGATTGGAAATTCATTCCGAAACACAAAGCCTCCATACGTTAGACCTTGGTGGGAAAAAATTTGATTGTCTTTGCAATTTGCCGGAACAACCGCTTGCAATATGTCTTCTTCAAAAACCAGCAATGAAAAATCCTGAAATCGGTCTGCGTGGTATTCCATAAAATTCCTGTCAAACAAAAAAGTGGCATTAGTCGCTTGGCTGATAAAATCATTCCAAAGCGCAAAATCGTCCGAGCAGTAGCGTTTAACAGTATATCTTTTCACGGTTTTCTTTAAAACTTCGGAAAATTAAACATTTATTTTTGAATGGCATTCACACTAAAAAATACGTTTTCCAAAATAATTACTTATTTTTAGCTGATAAATAGCGTTTTACCTTGAATTGGAAACATAAATTTGGTTGTTTTATGGTGCTTTTTTTTCACTTCCTCGAGGTGAAAGGACAAGACATTTCCTTATACCAACAGTTCAACGGCCATTATGATTTTACCTTTATCGGCAACACGATGAATACCGCCGAAAACAATTCCATAAACCAACCGGTAACCATCACTTCTTCAGCTGCCGATTTAAATTTAAATGCTGATGCTACTGTTGTGAAAGCCTATTTGTATTGGGCAGGATGCGGCGATGGCGACTTTTCGGTCAAACTCAACACCACCACCATGACGCCGGATAGGACCTTTAGCTATGTTCGAGATTTTGACGGTGTAGTGTATACCTATTTCAGTGCTTTTAAAGACATTACCAATTTTATACAAACCAACGGAAACGGGAGTTATACTTTATCAGAATTAGATGTTACGCCCTATGTCCCACTGCATTTGCAACGCCGAACTAACTTTGCTGGATGGGCGATATTGCTGGTGTATAGTCGCCCCGATTTGCCACTGAACCAAATCAACATATATGATGGTTTGGAAGGCGTACCGGATGATTTGACCATCACACTAAACGACCTCAATGTAATTGACAATCAGAATTCTAAAGTCGGTTTTTTGGCTTGGGAAGGCGATTCGATTTTGGCCACAGAAGAATTCCGAATCAATGGCGATTTGCTGTTCAATGCGCAAAATCCGTACAACAATGTCTTTAACAGCACCAACTCGATTACCGGAAGTACCACCTTGTACAACATGGATTTGGATATCTACAACATTCAAAACAACATACAAATTGGTGATAACAAAGCCGAAATTACGCTTTCTTCTTCGCAGGATTTTGTAATGATTAACACCGTAGTGACCAAATTTAATAGTCAGGTTCCGGACGGCACTATCGTCATCAATGAAGTGCAAAAACAGTGTAATTCAAGAACCATTACCATCGATTATACTCTTTCTAATCTGGATTGTACCGGACCTTTACCACCTAATACACCGGTGACGATTTATGCCAACAACAGTGCATTGACCACTTTTGAAATTGGCGTGGCTATCCCGATTGACGGAACATTGAGCGGGCAAATTACGGTTACCATTCCCGATACTATTCCCAATGATTTCAACCTAACCATTGTAGTAGATGATAAAGGCGACGGTACCGGAACTGTGGTTGAGTTAGAGGAAAATAACAACGTCTTTAATATAACAGTAACATTGATAAGCTCGCCACCGTTCAATCTTTTGCCCACACTAATAGCTTGTAATGAAGGTTTTACCCAAGGAACTTTTAACTTTTCGGCTTATGCCGATTGGGTGAAAGTCAATTCGGATGACACAGTTGCTTTTTATGAAAATTCAGAAGATGCGGAATACGCGGTCAATCCAATACTCAACACTACGAATTATTTGGCTAATGTAACTCCGAAAGAAATTTTTGTTCGGATTAACAATGAAAATTGCTACAGCATTACCTCATTTTTACTGACAACCCGCAACTGTCCGCCAACCGTTTACAATTACATTTCGGCCAATGTTGACGGCTACAACGACGTTTTTACCATTGACGGCTTAGACAATATTTTCCTGAATTACCGGATAGAGATATACAATCGTTGGGGAAAACTAATTTGGACCGGCAATCCCAATACCGAAAAATGGAACGGAACAGCCCAAAACGGCATTTCATCTGATCAAGTTCCGGACGGGACTTACTTTTACCTCTTGTTTTTAAACGATCCCGACTACCCGAAACCGCTCAGCGGCTATGTTTTTTTGGTGCGTTAACTACATGTTTTGGGTGTAGTAATTGTAGTCTTTTAAAACAGTTCGAATAAACTCTTGCGTACTGCCTAAATCATTTTTTATACCGGTTACTTGTTCTATTTTGGCGGTGAGTTTGTTCAACACCACAAAATCGGCTGTCTTCATGGCGTTTTGAAAAGTTTCTTTGATGATGCGAGCGTCGTTATCGGACAACTTAATCACTAACGGATAACGAGGTTGGTATTCCTGTCCGATTTCTTCCAAAATAGTACTATTAATTGTTACCTTGTTTTTAAGTGTAATAACCGCAGTTCCGGCAGAAATATCGCCTAATCTCTGAGTTTTGCTATTCACTACCATGGTTATCAAACCGATGATACCGCTTCCTATGGAAATATCAATCACGCGAAATAACCAACGAATCAAATAATCTCCGAAACCGGCTTGGTAACCATCAATTTTAACCACTTTAATCTTTACTAATTTTTTGCCTAAGGTTTGACCTTCCAACAACGCTTCTTGTACTAAAGAATAAAAAGCAATGGGTAAGAAAAACAGCATATAGACCGCAGCTTGCGACCAATTATCCAATTGATTTAGCCATCTGTCAATTTCAAAAAAACTAAAAAAGACATAATAAACGATGATAAAATAAGCCGCTTTCACCAGTAAATCAAGCATATACGCGCCAATTCGCTCCCCTACAGAAGCCGCTGTAAAATTTATAACAACATTTTGAGTAGTATTTATAGATAGTTGTGACATAATTCTTATTTTAGCCTTCCATGAGGGAAGTTGCATTCATAAAACAAAACAAACAAAAGTGGCTCGACTTTGAGCAAGCGATTTTTGGTAAAACTAAAAAAAATCCTGATGAAATGGCTAGTTTATACATCCATTTGGTCAATGATTTGTCGTACGCGCAAACCTATTATCCCAAGAGCAAAACTGTTGTTTATCTGAATTATTTGGCTTCACAAATTTATCAGAAAATTTATAAAACCAAGCGCGAAGAGCAAAATAGATTGGTTTATTTTTTCTCGGTAGAAGTGCCGTTACTCGTTTACCAATACCGCAGGTACTTGCTTTACGCCTTTATCTTGTTTTTTCTTACGGTTGGCATGGGCGTACTTTCGGCCAAATACGACGATGGTTTGGCGCGTCTCATTATGGGCGATGGTTATGTAAACATGACCTTAGAAAATATAGAGAAAGGTGATCCGGTGGCAGTTTACAAATCGGGGAGCAATTGGGGAGGATTTATCGCCATCACCCTAAACAACTTATTTGTTGGCGTAAAATGTTTTATTTACGGTATTTTCGGTGGAATAGGAACCTTTTTAGTCTTGTTTCAAAATTGCATGATGTTGGGTACTTTTCAGTATTTCTTTTACGAACATGGTGTTTTTTGGGAGAGTGTTAGGGGAATTTGGATACATGGTTCTATGGAGATTTTTGCCATTGTGATTGAATCGGCATGCGGATTCATACTCGGCGCCTCTATCCTATTCCCGAGAACTTTTTCCCGACTGAATTCGTTTAAAATTGGGTTCAAAGACAGTTTAAAAATCTTCTTAAGCACGATTCCGTTTACCATAGCGGCCGGAATGCTGGAAGGTTTTGTTACCCGATATGCATTACAAATGCCCAATTGGCTGAATGTGTTTATCATTTTAGGAACGCTTTCTTTGATTTCATTTTACTTTTTGATTTTCCCGTTCATTGTCCATAAAAAACTAAAAGCTTAACTATGTTTACCCTATTTAAAAGAAGAAATTTCGGCGACTACGTAAGCGATACTTTTGTGTTTTTCAAGCTTACCGGAAAACATTATCTCAAAAATTATTTCACTATCAACGGTGCCTTATTGTTGATTTTAGTGGCTGCTTCATACTTTTTATTCCAGGTCTATTTCGACTTTTTCCTCAAAATTGATCCGAACGGAAACAACTTTGATTACCTTGAGAATTACCTCAATAACAATATTGGTTTGGTTGTTCTAATCGCCGTAGCCCTTTTATTGTTCATGATTTTTTTGAGTATGCTGAATTATGCGGTGCCGGTCATTTACATGGATTTATACCGAGAAAAAAACGGAAACGCCTTTGGAACGAAAGAAATTTTAAGCCGATTCAAGGCTAAATTCGGGCAAATCGCCGTATTCTTTTTAGTGACTGTTTTCCTGATTACACCAATATTGATGGTTGTTTTTGCATTGCTCTTTCTGCTTTGCTTTATCCTCATCGGAATTCCGCTTTTACTTTTTGCGATTCCTACCGCTTTCAGTTGGATTACCCTTAGTTTCTTTGAATACCTTAACACCGACAAAGGTGTTTTTCAAAGTTACGGCAGCGGTTTCAAACACTTAACCAAACAATATTTCCCGATTGTAGGATCATCTATGATTATCTACATCATCATTCAAGTGGCCATGACTGTATTCACTATGATTCCGTATATGCTGGGCTTGGTTTCTGTTTTTACCGGTATCGAAGAAGGCAGCAGAGGCACAGATGCTACGGCTACGGTTAGTATCATGATGACGATGGTTATGGTATTCTCTTTGTTGATGAGCTACATACTGAACAATTTATTACTGGTTAACCAGGGATTGGTATATTACAGTCGCCAAGAATTCGACGAAAACAAAAGTGCAGATTTTTCAATTGATTTAATTGGCAGTGAATAAATTCCTTCTTCTTTTTTGGTTGCTTTTCAGCATTTCCAATTGGTCGCAAGAAACTTTAACTGTGGCCGAAAAAGACTCTTTGGCTTTACTTGAAAAAAAGTGTAAAGTCGACCAAACGCCTATGGAAAAGAGCGCCGGCTTGGCTCCTGATTTTAAATCGAAATACAAGGCTAACGAATTTCAATACGAGGTTAAACTCTCCGATAAAAGTTTATGGGATCGATTCAAAGAATGGTTGGCGTATTGGTTCAAGAAAATTTTCGGGATCTCGGATGCCAAAGTATCTTCTAATTATGTGGAGATTACCTTGAAAGTGCTTGCCGGACTTATTGTCATTTATGTTGTTTATCTCATTGTAAAAGTCATTTTAAACAAAGAAGGCCAATGGGTTTTCGGAAAATCTACCACCAAAAAAATCATCCACGACGACGACATCGAGAAGAATTTGGTACATGTTGATTTTGAAAAATTGCTCAAGCAAACCTTAAAAGAAGACAACCATCGTTTAGCTATTCGTTACTATTATTTGTGGACGCTGAAAAAATTATCCGAACGCAATATCATCGAATGGCATGTGGACAAAACCAATACGGACTACTTATACGAAATTCAATCGAAAGAGCTTAAAGATAACTTCCAATACCTCTCGTATTTGTACAATTACATTTGGTACGGTGAGTTTGAAATGAATGACACAACTTTCAATCAAGCCCAAAAGGCTTTTGAAAAAACGTTACAATCGTTGCGATAATGAACAGAACTTTAAAAATATACATCTTCTTATTGGTCATCCTGATTGCCGGAGTGATCTATGTAGATGCTGTTCGTCCGAAACCGGTCGATTGGTCGCCGAGCTATGTTTTAAGGGATAAAATTCCGTTCGGATTGTATGTTTTCGACCAAGAAAGCAAAACCATTTTGCCAAAGCGTAATATTGAGAAAGTCAGAAAATCTGCCTACGAGTTTTTAGACGAAAACTACGACTACAGTCAGGACGTCGACAGTTATAAAGTGAAAGGAACGATGCTCAGTATTTGCGATACGTACATCATCGATGACGAATCCACCAAAGAACTCTTCTATTTTGTGAGTCATGGGAATACGGCTTTTATCAGTACACAAAATCTGCCGGAAATTTTCACCGATTCGCTGAATATCAAACTTGACGCCGATTTCGAATTCAAATCACAAATCGATTGTTGGCTGGCCAATCCGAGTTTAGGCCCTCAAAAATACGATTTGTCCAAAGGCGGAAATAATGCTTATTTTTCGAGTATTGATACCTTAACCACAACCATTTTAGGTTATCAATCGGGCAAAGACAACAAACACGTGAATTTTATCAAAGTCCCATACAAAAAAGGGAACTTCTACATTCATTTGCAACCCAATGCCTTTACCAATTATCAATTGTTAAAAGACAACCATTACCAATACACCGAAAAAGTCCTGTCTTACTTACCGAAAGGCAACATTTATTGGTTGGTTAATCAACAAGAAGGCGCAGTCGAATCGGGTTCAACATTGCGTTACATCACCAGCCAACCGGCGCTAAAATCCGCTTGGTATTTGTTCTTGATTGGCATGGTAATCTTCATGATTTTCAACGCCAAAAGACGTCAACGCGTAATTCCGATTATCAAACCATTACCGAATACTACGGTCGATTTTACCAAAACCATTGGTAATTTGTACTATCAGGAAGGCAATCACCAAAACCTCATCGATAAAAAAATCATTTATTTCTTGGAACGTGTTCGCAACGAATATCTGATAGACACGGCTGTTTTAGACGAAAACTTCATCAAGAAACTGCACGCCAAAACCGGCAAAGACATTAAAGACATTGAACACTTAGTATATTTGATTAATTATCAAAAGAAAAGCTATCATCAAAGTATCGAAACTGATTTAATAGAAATCAATAAAGCAATAGAAAAAATCATCAGCTAATGGAAAATACAGAAAACTTCGAAGCTCAGGAAAATGTAAATTTCGAGTCCCGATTGAATTTGGAACCGCTACGCGCCAGCATTGATAAAATCAAAGCCGAAATGGAAACGGTTATTGTAGGCCAACACAAAATGATCGACCAATTGTTGGTATCCATTTTGGCCAACGGTCACGTATTAATTGAAGGGGTTCCGGGCGTGGCCAAAACCTTGACAGCGAAAATCATCGCCAAAACCCTTTCAATCGACTTCAGCCGTATCCAATTTACACCCGATTTAATGCCGTCGGACATCTTGGGAACTTCGGTATTCGACCTTAAAAAATCGGAATTCGAGTTCAAAAAAGGGCCGGTATTTTCAAATTTGATACTGATAGACGAAATCAACCGTGCGCCGGCCAAAACCCAAGCGGCTTTGTTTGAAGTTATGGAAGAACGTCAAATTACCATTGACGGTCATTGCTATACTTTAGAGCAACCTTTTATCGTATTGGCAACTCAAAATCCAATCGAGCAAGAAGGAACGTATCGTTTGCCGGAAGCGCAACTCGACCGTTTCTTGTTCAAAATCAATATTGATTATCCAAAACTAAACGAGGAAATCGACATCATCAACCGCGAACATACGTTGCAAAACAAAGGAAAGCTGGAAGACATCCAAACCGTATTGGCAGCGTCTGACATTATCAATTACCAACAATTGGTAAAACAAATTTTAGTCGAACCAAATCTGTTGGAATACATCGCTAAATTGGTGGTCAATACCCGAGAAAATGCGTTCTTATATTTAGGTGCTTCACCTCGTGCTTCCATCGCTATTTTGAATGCTGCCAAAGGATTTGCGGCCATTCGTGGACGAGATTTTGTAACACCGGAAGATATTAAAGACGCTGCTATTCCGGTATTGCAACACCGCGTAATTGTTACACCTGAACGCGAAATGGAAGGACTAACCAGCGTAGAAATCATCAAACAAATTATCGAAAGCATCGAAATCCCGAGATAAATCGGTTGCCGACAAAACGGAACATTATGATGAACTTTATCAAACAGCTATACCTCAACAATTTCTTTTTCTACTTGCTTATCGGCATAGTAGCACTGTTTGGTATGGCCTTTGTTTTTCCGGCTTTGTACAACGCAACTTGGTATTTGCTCTTCATTCTATTGGTCTTTTTGGTAATCGATATTTTGATTCTTTTCAGCAATAAAAAAGGCATCGAAGCACATCGAACCACACCTGAGAAACTCTCCAACGGCGATGAGAATCCGATTGTAGTAACGGTTAAAAACTTCTACACTTTTGCCATTCAAGCCAAAATTATCGACGAGATTCCGTTTCAGTTTCAAGTCAGAAATTTTGAAATCAAGCGAAAGATCAAAAACGCGGCACAAGACGAAGTGCAATACTATTTACGACCAACAGAACGAGGTGAATACCACTTCGGCAACTTAAACGTTTACGTGACTTCGCCTTTACAATTGATTTCCAAACGATACCGTTTCGACAAAGACCAAATGGTGCCGACATATCCGTCGTATATCCAATTGCGCAAATATGATTTGATTGCTTTCTCCAACAATTTATTCCAATACGGTGTTAAAAAAATCCGTCGGATTGGACATACGATGGAGTTTGAGCAAATCAAAGAATACGTTCCAGGCGACGATATTCGCACCTTGAACTGGAAAGCCACAGCCAAGAAAAACAGCTTGATGGTGAACCAATTCCAAGACGAAAAATCGCAAAACATTTACATGGCTATCGACAAAGGTCGCGTGATGAAAATGCCTTTCAACGGAATGAGTTTGTTGGATTATGCCATTAACGCGACTTTGGTTTTATCGAATGTCATCTTAAAAAAGCAAGACAAAGCCGGAATGTTTTCGTTCTCTAAAAAAGTCGAAAACCGCGTAGTAGCCGAAAAGCGTACGTCGCAAATGCAAAAAATTCTGGAGAATTTATACAACGTTAAAACCGATTATTTCGAAAGTGATTACTCGCGTTTGTATGCCGACATCAAGAAAAACATCAACCAACGCAGTTTGATTATCTTGTACACCAACTTCGAAACGATGGATGGTTTGTACCGACAACTACCTTATTTAAAAGGAATAGCTAAAAGTCATTTGTTGGTAGTCGTCTTTTTCCAAAACACCGAATTGTATCAAATCACCAACAAAAAAGCCGATACCATTCAAGATGTTTACGATAAAGTCATCGCCGAAAAATTCATCTTCGAGAAAAAACTCATCGTCACCGAACTCAAAAAATACGGTATCCATTCTGTTTTAACCCAACCGGAAAATCTTACGTTAGATACCATCAACAAATACCTTGAAATCAAGGCGCGCGGCATTTTATAAAAAGTGAGTACTTTTACGGCATGAAACAAATCACCAGCGCTCAAAATCCGTTTATCAAATCTTTGGTGCTTTTGCAGGAAAAAGCCAAAGCCCGAAAGCAATCCGGTACCTTTCTGATTGAAGGACTGCGCGAAATGGAGCTGGCTATTAAAGGGAATTACACTTTCGAAACCATACTCTTTTTACCCGAATTGGTCTCCGAAACCGAAATCAGAAAACGAATTCCTAATTCGGTAGAATTCATCGAAATTTCGAAAGAAGTCTACCAAAAATTAGCGTATCGCGATACCACTGAAGGCATCATAGCTGTTGCTCAAACCAAATCGCTGGGTTTAGCAGATTTGAAGTTACCCGAAAATCCGCTCATTGTAGTGATGGAAGCCATAGAAAAACCCGGAAATATAGGCGCCATGTTGCGTACTTGCGATGCGGCTAAAGTCGACGCCGTGATCATTGCCAACCCCAAAACCGATTTGTATAACCCAAATATCGTTCGCTCCAGCGTTGGTTGTTTGTTTACCAATCAAATTGCCATAGCTACTACTGAAGAAGCGATTGCCTTTTTACAACAAAATCATATTCATTTCTATAGCGCAACGCTGCAGAATTCGACGGCTTATCATACCCAAAACTACACTACTCCTACCGCTTTGGTCGTAGGCACAGAAGCCACCGGATTGTCACAACCTTGGCGTGATCAAGCCACTCAAAATATCATTATCCCAATGCAAGGCGCCATCGACAGCATGAACGTTTCGGTAGCTGCCGCCATTTTGATTTTTGAAGCCAAACGCCAAAGAGGATTTTGATTTCAGAATGATGAATACCAATTTTAGAATGCAGATTGTTTAATAAAGTAATCTGAAACAATATACTTTATGAAAAAAACCATATTTATCGCGATTTCCCTTTTTACATTGGGAAGTCTTTCGGCCCAAATTACAGAAAAAGAAGTAGATGTTTTGGTGGAAAACACCTTAAAAACGTTTAACGTGCCCGGCATAGCGGTTGGCATTGTCAAAGACGGCAAAATGGTTTTAGCCAAAGGTTACGGTGTTGCCAACATCCAAACGAAACAAAAAATGGACGCCAATACTTTGGTCGGTATTGCCTCAAACAGCAAAGCATTTACCTCCTCCGCTTTGGCCATTTTGGTAGATGAAGGCAAAATCAATTGGGACGATAAAGTAAAAAAATACTTGCCTGAATTCAAGATGTACAACGATTATGTGACGGAAGAATTCACCATCCGCGATTTACTGACGCACAAAAGCGGACTAGGATTAGGTGCCGGAGATTTGATGATTTGGCCCGACGGACACGATTTCACGCCCAGAGATATCGTGAGAAATATTCAATATTTAAAACCGGTTTCCGGTTTCAGAACCCAATATGACTACGACAATTTGTTATATGTGATTGCCGGTGAAGTGATTGAAAAAGTCTCCGGAAAATCTTGGTGTGATTTTGTGGAAGAACGTTTGATGAAACCTATCGGCATGACCAAAAGTGCTGCTTCATGGAGAAGACTAAAAGACACCACCAATGTAGTCGTACCGCATGTACCAACCAACGGAAAGCTCGAAATTGTACCGCGTTACACCAATCCGATTTTTGATGCAGCGGCCGGATTGTATGCTTCGGTAAACGAATTGAGCCATTGGTTGATTGTACAAATGAACCACGGAAAATATGACGAAAACCAACAACTATTCTCCGAAAAACAGTGGAAAGAAATGTGGACGCCGCAAACCATCTTACCCATGAACAATCCGCATCCGTACAGTTCTAATTTTCGCAGTTACGGTTTGGGTTGGCGTTTAGAAGACATCAACGGCCATTTGCAAGTGTCGCACACCGGCGGTTTGGATGGCATTGTAACACAAACCATCATGATTCCGGATGTAAAATTGGGCATCATCGTATTGACCAACCAACAAAACGGTGCGGCCTTTACTGTGATTTCGAATACCATAAAAGACAGTTATTTGGGCTTGCCGAAGTTTGATCATTTGGCGTATTTTGGGCAGGAACGCCGAGCCAAAGAAGACAACGCTGATAAAGTAACCGATGAAGTTTGGGCCGAAGTCAATCAGAATTTGACAGCGAAAACCAAAATCGATTTCAAACAATATACCGGAACTTTCAAAGACAATTGGTTTGGAGAAGTGACGATTTACGAGCAAAAAGGCAAATGGTATTTTGCCTCCAAACGTTCTAAACGATTGGTGGGCGAAATCTTCTGGCAAAAAGACCGCAGTTTTGTGGTGAAATGGAACGTGAGAAGTTTCAATGCCGATGCACACATTTTCTTCGATTTGGATGCCGATGGCACAATCAATCACTTCAAAATGAAAGCCATTTCGCCTATGACGGATTTCAGTTATGACTTTCACGATTTGGATTTTCACAGGGTAAAATAGTGTCTGATTGGATGTTAAATTTTCAAGATTTTAGTGCTTGGAATTTTCATCATTTATTCCTATTTTAGTGAATTGAAGACAAGGCTATGATTGAGATTGATTTAGAAGAAGAAAACAAGGCAATTGCCCGTGAATACAAAGAATTGCTCCGCATCAGTTACCAAACACTGACGGATGCTGACAAAAAGCTGATTCGCAAAGCTTTTGACGTGGCAGTAGATGCCCACAAAGACCAACGCCGCAAATCCGGTGAAGCCTATATTTTCCATCCGATTGGCGTGGCTAAAATTGTAGCCTCCGAAATTGGTTTGGGTGCCAGCAGTATAGCAGCAGCCTTAATGCATGACGTGGTAGAAGATACCGACGTGACTATCGAAGACATCGAGCGCATGTTCAATCCGAAAATTGCACACTTGGTGGAAGGATTGACCAAAATAGCGCAGGTCAAAAAAGACATGAACATTTCAATGCAAGCGGAAAACTTCCGCAAAATGTTGTTGACTTTAAACGATGACGTTCGGGTAATTTTAATCAAGATTGCTGATCGCTTGCACAATATGCAAACTATGGATTCCATGCCGGAATACAAACAAGTCAAAATTGCTTCGGAAACACTTTATATTTATGCGCCACTCGCCCATCGATTGGGATTGTACAACATCAAAACCAAACTGGAAGATTTAGGTTTGAAATATACTGAACCTGATGTTTATCTCGATATTGTCAGCAAAATCAAAGAAACCAAAGAAGAACAAGACGCCTACATCGCCACGATATCGGATGTGTTGAAAAAATCACTCAACGAAGAAGGCATTGAATACACTATCAAAGGTCGACCAAAATCCATCTACTCCATCCGCAGAAAAATGGCGGCTCAAAATGTGACTTTTGATGAAGTATACGACAAGTTTGCGTTGCGCATCATTTATAAATCCAATTTACACGACGAGAAGTTCTTGGCTTGGAAGATTTATTCCATCGTAACCGATCATTATCGTCCGAGTCCGAGTCGTTTGCGCGATTGGATTTCCCAACCCAAATCCACCGGTTACGAAGCTTTGCACATTACCGTTATGGGACCGAAAGGCCGTTGGGTGGAAATTCAGGTACGCAGCGAGCGCATGGACGAAATTGCCGAGAAAGGGTATGCAGCGCACTACAAATACAAACAAGGCGCTACAGAAGAAAGCGGTTTGGACGTTTGGTTAAACCTGCTCAAAGAAGCTTTGGAAAGTTCGGAAACCAACGCGGTGGATTTTGTGGAAGATTTCAAAATGAATTTGTACGCCAAAGAAATCTTCGTCTTTACCCCAAAAGGAGAAATCAAATCGTTACCGAAAGGCGCGACTTCCTTAGATTTCGCCTTCAGTATACACTCGGAAATCGGCATCAAAACCCGAGGAACGCGCGTGAACGGAAAATTGGTACCGCTGAATCATGAACTCAAAAGCGGTGATCAAATCGAAGTAATCACTTCGGTTCATCAAAAGCCAACGATTAACTGGTTGGATTATGTAACGACTTCTCGCGCCAAGAACAAAATACGAAACGTACTTAACGAAAATACCAAGAAAATTGCCGAAGACGGAAAAGAATTGCTGACTCGTAAACTGAAACATTTGAAGATTACTTTGAATGAAAACGTGGTAAACGAATTGGTTAATTTTTTCAAACTCAAAACCAGCTTGGATTTGTTTTATCGCGTGGGTATCGGATCGATTGAGAACCAACAGCTAAAAGATTTCGCTGCACAAAAGAGCAACAGTTTGATGAACTTCTTCAAGAGTAAAATCAAACGTTCGCCGAGCTCTAATCCGGATGACATCAATAAACAAGAGTTGAGTAAAAACTATGATTTGTTGGTTTTTGGTACAGAGCAAGACAAGCTCGATTATAAATTGGCCAGCTGTTGCAATCCTATTCCGGGCGATGAAGTTTTCGGTTTTATTACGATCAACGAAGGCATCAAAGTCCACAAAAAAGATTGTCCAAATGCCATTACACTGCAATCCAATTACGCTTATCGCATCATGCCGGCCAAATGGATTGATTCGACCCAACAGGAATTTAAAGCCACACTCAAAATTACCGGTATGGACAGTTTGGGATTGACTAACGAGCTGACCAAAGTAATCTCGAACAACATGCACGTGAACATCCAAAGCATCTCGTTGAGTGGTGAAGCCGGTATTTTTAACGGGCAAGTTTCGGTGATTGTCCAAAACAACAACATACTTAAAAAACTGATAGACAATATCAAGAAGATTGATGGTGTAGACAAAGTAACCAGGGTCTATACGAATTGAGTTAGAAGTTTTGAAACTTTGAACTCGAAACTTTGAACTCGAAACTTTGAAACCTTAAACAAAAAAAATTACCTTTGCGGCATGACACAAATTGCATCCGATAATCTAAAAAATCAAGAAACCGTAAAAAACGTTTTTACGCTCTACTTGGAAAATAACGGGCACCGTAAAACCCCTGAGCGCTATGCGATTCTTCAGGAGATTTACGATAGCGAAGAACATTTTGATATCGAAAATTTGTACATCAAAATGAAAAACAAAAACTACCGTGTTTCAAGGGCAACCTTATACAACACGATTGAACTTTTGTTGGATTGTGGTTTGGTGCGCAAACACCAATTTGGACAAAACCAAGCGCATTACGAGAAATCGTATTTCGACAAACAACACGACCACGTAATCATGACCGATACAGGCGAGGTAATTGAGTTTTGCGACCCAAGAATTCAAACCATCAAGCAAACTATCGAAGATATTTTCGGGATAGACATCCACAACCACTCGTTGTATTTTTACGCTACTAAAAAATCCTAAATACCAATAATGCCGCAACGAAATTTCTTTAAAATCACCTTTATAACTGTATTCGTATTCTCAACCGTTTACAAAGTGGTTTTTCAGCTATTTTTGGGCGATTTTACAACGGCTTTCTTTTTGAAAACCTTAGCAGTAAGTTTTACTACTGCTGTGGTTCTAGGTGTACTGAATCATTTCTTACAATGGGATTTCCTCCCGAAAAATAAAAACTAAACAACTTACAAACCACAACACAACAACACAATGACTGTAGATTTACTACTCGGATTACAATGGGGCGATGAAGGAAAAGGAAAAATTGTCGATGTACTAACTTCAAAATACGACATTATTGCGCGTTTTCAAGGCGGACCAAATGCAGGACATACCTTGGAATTTGACGGTATCAAACACGTGTTGAGAACAATTCCATCCGGGATTTTTCACAGCAATAACATCAATATCATTGGAAACGGCGTCGTGATTGACCCGGTAGTTTTTAAAAGCGAAATTGATGGCTTGGCCAAATTCAACCTCGATTTAAAATCGAAATTGATTATTTCCAGAAAAGCCCATTTGATTTTACCGACACATCGCTTGTTAGATGCTGCATCTGAAGCGGCAAAAGGAAAAGCCAAAATCGGTTCCACCTTAAAAGGTATCGGACCAACATATATGGACAAAACCGGTCGTAACGGAATTCGCGTAGGCGATATCGAATTGGCCGACTTCAAAGAAAGATACCGTGCTTTAGCCGACAAACACGAGGCAATGATTGCGTTTTATGACGTGAATATCCAATACAACTTACCCGAATTAGAGAAAGAATTCTTTGAAGCTGTTGAAGATTTGAAAAAACTCACTTTCATCGACAGTGAGGAATATTTGGCACAAGCCCAAAAAGCCGGTAAATCCATTCTTTGTGAAGGCGCTCAAGGTTCGTTATTAGACGTTGACTTCGGAACTTATCCGTTTGTCACTTCTTCGAACACCACAGCAGCCGGCGCTTGTACCGGTTTAGGTATCGCTCCAAACAAAATCAAAGAAGTATACGGTATTTTCAAAGCGTACACCACTCGTGTAGGTTCCGGACCATTCCCAACGGAAGATTTTGGTGAAGATGGCGATGTTATGGCCAAAGTGGGTAACGAATTTGGCTCGGTAACCGGCAGAAAAAGACGTTGCGGTTGGTTGGATTTAGTGGCTTTGAAATACGCTATCCAAATTAACGGCGTAACCCAATTGATGATGATGAAAGGCGATGTACTTTCAGGCTTTGACACGCTCAAAGTTTGTACCGCTTACAACTACAAAGGCGAAGTGATTCACCATTTACCATACAATATCGAAGAAGAAAACGTAACGCCGATTTATACCGAATTCAAAGGCTGGCAAGCCGATTTAACCGGTATGACAACTTACGAGAACTTACCGAAAGAATTAAAAGAGTATATCGAATTCATAGAAAGAGAAGTCGAAGTACCAATAAAAATAGTTTCGGTTGGACCGGATAGAAAACAAACGATAACGCGATAAATAAAAAACCCTTTCTCCCGAGGCTTCGGGACTGAAAGGGTTTCTTTTTATAATTTAAAGATAAACGACTCGCTTGGTTTGATATTCAAATGAATGGTTCCTTTACCGTTTACTACGTTGAGAACAGTACTACTACCATATAATTGGTCTTTTACCGTGTAACTGCCATCGGTTAATTTCCAAGCGGCTATTATATCCTCAGGCACTATTAAGTCAATTCTGCTGGTGGTAACCCAAGAGAAATTGGCAATAACAATCAGCTTTTCATCTTCGCTGTAACGTACGAAAGAATATAATCCCTGATCGTAATTTTGCGTCTCTTTGCGATTCACTGATTGAATTTCTTGGAATTTACCCAACATAGCGCTACTGTTTAAAGTAAAATTCAGCAATCGACTGTAAAAATCACGCAACGCTTTTTCGCTGTTGGATAGTTGACCTCCATCAAATTTACCACCGTTCATCCAGCGTTGGTGGTGCGGCACTCCGATATAATCAAAGATAGACGTTCGGGAACGTTTGCCAAAACCGGCGTCTTCATTGCCGGGCTCGCCCACTTCTTGTCCGAAATAAATCATAGTTGGAGAAGAACTAATCGTAGCCGAAACTACCATAAGTGGCTTCCCTTTTTCGGGAGTGCCGGCAAATTCCGGACTGGCCAAACGCTGTTCATCGTGATTGTCTAAGAAATGTAGCATATGATGTTCGATATCCGACATATTGTTTTGGATATCTGAAAGTGCATCCGGTAAGGCATTACCTTTGATCACCGCTTTCAAATGGTCATACGTTTCTACCTTATCGTATAAATAATCCATTTTACCCAACTTGATGTAATTGCGGTATTCCTTCGGATTGTAAACTTCAGCCAACAAAAAGGCTTTGGGGTTTTTCATTTTGATACTCGAGTTCATATAGCTCCAAAACTCATACGGTACCATTTCGGCCATGTCATAACGGAAACCGTCTACGCCTTTTTCAATCCAATACAACGCAATATCGCGGAATTTCTTCCAAGAATCCGGCACGTCTTTATCTTTCCAAAAAGCAAAGTGAGCGGCATAATCCTTTTCGTCATATCCGGCAGGCAATTCCGGGAAGTCTTTGGTGCCATCGGGTCTTACACCATAATTTACTTTTACCGTTTCATACCAATCATTAATATCCGGTTTGGCCATACGCGATCCGTTGCCGGTCCACTTGGCCGGAAACTCCGAAAACTTACCGTCACTAAGCGGATTTACTTCTCCGTTGAGCGGTTTATAATCCGGAGAGGTCGGCACTTCAAAAGGCGTATTCGGGATGTAATAAAAATTATTGTTTCGGGCATATTCCACCGAAGTGTCATCGTCGGCCCCAAAATCCTTTACCCCTTTCGGGTTGGTTAATCCTTTGTAGTTTCGGGCAATATGATTGGGCACAATATCGATTATCACTTTCAATCGATGCTTGTGTGTACGGGAAATTAAAGCTTCAAATTCTTCTAATCTTTTAGCCGGATCTACCGCTAAATCAGGATTTACGTTGTAATAATCTTTAACAGCATACGGCGAACCGGCGCGGCCTTTTACTACATCGGGATCATCATTAGAAATACCGTATTTGGTGTAATCCCTAATCACATCGTGGTGTGGCACTCCGGTATACCAAATATGAGTAACCCCTAATTTTTTAATTTCTTGCAAAGCGGTATCGGTAAAATCATTGAATTTCCCAACGCCGTTTTCTTCTATAGTGCCCCAAGGTTTATTGGTGGTTTTCTTATTACCGAACAAACGGGTAAAAACTTGGTACACTACATACTTTTGGGGCTTTTCTACAGCCTCTACTTTTTTCATCATTGGCACATTTTTATTGTTTTGTGCTACAGTTGCATTCAACGTACAACCCACAGCCATCAGCAGTAAAATTTTTGTTTTCATAGTATTTCGGCCCAACAATTAAAGCGTTGCGGCGTTGTGACAAATATAAAGAAATGATTGAAATATGAACACCATAAATAATTCTTAATAAAGGCTTGTATTGCTGCTATTTTCATAAATTTGCCCACTCGAATCCTTTGGATTGAGCTGTAAAAATTAAAATTCAACCATTTGAAAAAGTTACTTTTTTACATCGGATGTTGTTTGTTGGTTGTTAATGGGATGACTGCCCAAAAAAAATCATCACAAATTAACGTAGAGTATTCCGATTTTGCCGACATCAACCAAACCGAAATTCCGGACGCATTATTGTTGCGAGGCAATGTAAGAGTGAGTCATGAAGGCGTAGTTTTTACTTGTAACAAAGCTTATTTCTTTCAAAAAGAAAACTATATCAAGGCTTTCGGCGATGTCCAAATGGTACAAGGCGACACGCTTTTTTTAAACAGTAAATACGCCGAGTACAATGGCGAAATCAAGCAAGCGTATGCCACCGGAAACGTAGTCATGCGTTCTCCCGAATCAAAATTGGTGACCGATACCATCAACTTCGATCGCAATACCCAAGAAGCTTTTTACAATACTTACGGGACAATTACCAACCGAGAAAACACCTTAAAAAGTAAATCCGGACGCTATTATGCCAACGAGAAAAAGTTCCGTTTCCTGACCGCCGTAACCATTACCAATCCGAAATACACGATTAAATCGAATCACTTGGATTATTACACCAATTCGGGTCACTCCTATTTATTTGGTCCTTCTACCATAACCAGTAAAGAAAATTTCATTTACACCGAAAAAGGATTTTACGATACCAAAAAGAATTTGGCCTATTTCAAACGAAAATCCTACATCAAATACAAAGACCGCCGCATTGAGGGCGACAGTTTGTACTACGATAGAAACCGGGAATATGCATCGGCGACCAACAATGTCAAAGTCACCGATTCTATCAACAAAGGGGTAATCAAAGGCCATTATGCCGAAATTTATCGCAATCTGAAAACCCAAAAAGATTCGATGATGATTACCAAAAGAGCCGTGGCCATAACTTTAGTGGAAAACGATTCGATGTACGTGCACGGTAAGAAAATGATAGTAACCGGAAAACCCGGCGAACGCATAGTGCGAGCCTTTAACAACGTCCGCTTTTACAAAACCGATATGAGCGGTAAATGCGATTCGATTCATTCGGACCAAAAAACCGGCTTGACCAAATTGATCAAAAATCCGATTTTGTGGAATTATGAAAACCAGATGACCGGTGATGTCATGCATCTTATCGGTAATAATAAAACCGAAAAATTGGATTCACTTAAGGTATTGAACAATGCTTTTATCGTTTCAAAAGATACGCTCGGCACCGGATACAATCAGGTGAAAGGGCAAAATTTATACGGTAAATTTGAAGACAATAAGTTGCGGGAAGTCGATATCATCAAAAACACTGAAGTCATTTATTACATGCGCAATGACCAACAAGAACTCATTGGCATCAACAAAAGCGTAAGCAGTAAAATCAATATGGTTTTGGATAAAAATACTATCGAAACCATTACCAATTACAACCAGATTGACGGCGATATCTATCCCGAAAAAGATTTACCTGAAAACGCCCGAAAGTTACGCGGATTTATTTGGCGCGGTGACGAGCGCATCAAGTCGAAAGACGATATTTTCCCTCCGGAAGAAAACGAATTAGACGCCAAAATTCAAGCCGAACGCAAAGCCGAAATGGATCAAGACAACAAACCGCTTTTGCCTTCCAAAGAAACCTTGGACTACGACAAAAACAATCCGAGTCCGAAAGCCAAAGTCGCCAAAAAAGAGAAAGAGAACGGAGCAAAAGCCAAGGCACAATAGTCTCAGCATTCAGTCTTATTTCATGACCGATAACTGACAACTGACAATCTACATATCATGAAAGCAGATTTTTTAAAATACCAAGCACAAACTTCTCCCTATCCGTTAGGCATGGAAGTATCACATGCTGTTGGTTCTTATATTTACGATACTCATAATAAAAAATACCTCGATTTTGTAGCCGGAGTTTCCGCTTGTTCGTTGGGACACCAACATCCGAGAGTAAATCAGGCCATTATTGATCAATTGAACAAGTATTCACACGTGATGGTTTACGGCGAATACGCCCAACATCCGGCTGTGGCCTACTGCAAATTATTGGTGGAACATTTGCCGCCAAGTTTGAACAAAATTTATTTGGTCAACTCAGGTACCGAAGCCTGCGAAGGTGCTTTGAAATTGGTGCGTCGTGTTACCGGTAGAAGCCAATTGATTTCTTGCCACAACGCTTACCACGGGAACACTATGGGTTCGATGAGTGTGATGGGTTTTGAAGAACGCAAGCAAATCTTCCGTCCTTTGATTCCGGATGTCGATTTCATTACGTTTAACAACGAAGCCGACTTGGAAAAAATCACCACCAAAACCGCCGGAATTATCTTGGAAAGCATCCAAGGCGGAGCCGGTTTTATCGAGCCTCAAAACGATTTCTTGGCTAAGGTTAAAAAACGTTGCGAGGAAGTTGGCGCTTTAATGATTATTGATGAAATCCAACCCGGATTTGGTCGTACCGGAAAATTATTCGGATTTGAAAACTACAATGTAGTGCCCGATGTAGTGATTATAGGTAAAGGAATGGCCGGCGGCATGCCTGTTGGCGGATTTATCGCCCATGAAAAGCATATGGATTTGTTGAGTCACGACCCTAAATTAGGACACATTACCACCTTTGGCGGACATCCTGTCATTGCGGCAGCCAGCTTGGCCACGCTGCAAGAAGTACTGGAAAAAGACTACGCACAGCAATCTTTAGCCAAAGAAAAGCTATTCCGAGAGCTTTTGGTACATCCTTTGATAAACGAAATCCGAGGACGAGGCTTAATGTTGGCCGCTATGACCAGCGACCCGGAAATTACCAATAAAGTAATTTTCAAATGCCAAGACAAAGGATTGATTTTATTTTGGTTGTTGTTTGAAGGTTGTGCCATCCGAATTACGCCGCCGCTCACCATTTCTGAAGCAGAAATCAAAGAAGGTTGCGCCATCATCCTTGAAGCGATGAATGAAGTGATGAATGAAGAATGATGATTAACGATTTCAGATTGTAGATTTAAAATCTTAAATCATAAATCGTTACTCTTAAATCGACAATCATTATTGTTAATTAAATTGTTTACAACAATCAATTAACCCAACAAAAATACGAACCCCGTTTCCCTAATTTTATTAAGGATAATTTTAACACCTACTAGTATGCACCTGGATCACGACGAAGAAGACTACAACTTATCCTTAGCGAAATTTGAATCGATGTTGAAAACCAACAAAGTTTTATTTTTTGATTCAGAGGAATTCGAGGAAATCATACTGCATTATCTCGATATGGGAAAAGCCACTATGGCTAAAAAAGCACTTAAGTTAGGCTTAGAGCAACATCCTAAGTCGACAGGTCTGAAACTGGTTCAGGTAGAAATGTTGGTGTACGAAGACAAATTGGATCAGGCGGAAAAATTACTCAACGAATTGTACGCCATCGAACCTACCAACGAAGAAATATTTATTCAAAAAGCCAATATTTATTCCAAAAGAGACAAGCACGAAAAAGCGGTTGAGTTTTTACAAATTGCGTTAAAATATACCGAAGATTTAGCGGATGTGTACAACTTAATCGGAATGGAATACCTTTTTATGGACAACTTGGAATTGGCCAAAGCGAATTTCATTAAATGTTTGGAAGAAGATTTTGAAGATCAATCCGCGCTTTATAATGTGGTGTACTGTTTTGAGTTTTTAGACCAGAACTTGGAAGCCATCGAATACCTAAAAACGTATATCGACCGTAATCCGTACAGCGAAATTGCTTGGCACCAATCCGGGCGTTTGTATTATGGTGTGAAAGATTACGAAAATGCAGTTCGCGCCTTTGAATTTGCGACCTATATCGATGACGAATTTTTGGGTGCTTTCATGGAAAAAGGGAAAGCCTTAGAGCGTTTAAAACGACACGAAGAAGCCATCGAAAGCTATCAACGTACTATTGAATTAGACGATCCTACTTCTTATGCCTTATTGCGCATCGGAAAATGTTATGAGAAACTGGGCAACAAAGTCGAAGCCTTAAAATATTTTAACAAAACTGTACACGAAGATCCGCTTTTAGACAAAGGTTGGATTGCGATTACCGATTTTTATGTACGCCAAAAAAATTACCAAAAAGCCCTATTTTATGTCAACAAAGCCTTGGCTATAGACGACCAAAATCGTTTGTATTGGAAGCGTTTTGCGACCATCAACAAAGCCATGAATTTGTTTGAAGAAGCCGAATTCGGTTACCGAAAAGCAGTAGAGTTTGGTGATTACCAATTAGACACTTGGTTGTTTTGGGTGGACATGATGCAAAATATGGGCGAAACCAATAATGCGATACTGACATTGATTCAAGCTTCGGAATATTTTCCGGAAGAGTGCGAGATTGAATACCGTTTGTCCGGCTTGCATTTCTCTTTACACGAAGAAGAAAAAGGCAACTTCCATTTGAGCAACGGCTTGCGTTTGAACTCGAAACACAGCACCATTTTAGCGGAATTATTCCCGAGAGTTTGGGAAAGACCATCGGTGCAAGAGTATATTGCCAAACATCAAAAACCGGAATAAATGTCGAAGAGACAATTTGGTCTGATCGGAAAAAACATTGCCTATTCGTTTTCCAAAAAGTACTTTACCGAAAAGTTTGCTTCAGGCCATCTGGAGGATTGTATTTATGACAACTTCGATATCCAATCGATAGAAGCATTTCCGCAACTCATTACTAACAATCCTCAACTCAAAGGCTTAAACGTTACCATTCCTTATAAAGAAGCGGTTATTCCTTATTTAGACCAATTATCTGATAAAGCCGCTAAAGTTGGCGCTGTCAATGTGATTCGGTTCACCAAAAAAGGAAATCTAAAAGGCTACAACTCGGATTATTATGGTTTTATGAAATCTTTGGAACCACTGCTCCAACCGCATCATCAAAAAGCATTGATTTTAGGAACCGGAGGCGCCGCTAAAGCAGTGGCTTTTGCCTTGAAACAGCTCGGTATACTTTATACATTTGTCTCTCGAGAAGAAAAGGAAGGCGTGATTGATTATGAGCGAATTAACGCAACGACTTTCGATAATTATCACATTATTATCAATTGTACACCTTTGGGAACCAGTCCAAATACTGAGGCCTTTCCTCCTATTCCATTTGAGTTTTTTACTCACAAACACATCGCCTTCGATTTGATTTACAATCCCGAAGAAACCTTATTTTTGAAAAAAGCCAAACAACAAGGCGCCATTACCAAAAACGGTTACGAAATGTTAGTGTTGCAAGCAGAAAAGGCTTGGAAAATTTGGAATAAATAGTTTCACCATGTAAGGCATTTAAGTTCGATTAAGACAGATAAAGAACTTATGCCTTTTATGATTCAAATAAAGAATAATGAATATTAAGCTAATCGCCATTGGCAAAACCGACAACAAGGCTTTACAATCGTTAATTGACGATTATACCAAACGCTTGTCTTTTTACATCAAGTTTGATTTAGACATTATACCCGATATCAAAAACGTTAAGAATCTTTCGGAAGCACAACAAAAAGAGAAAGAAGGCGAATTGATTTTAGGCAAATTAACGCCAACCGATCAATTGATTTTACTGGATGAAAACGGTGCTACTTTTTCGAGTGTCGGATTTTCAGATTATTTGCAAAAGAAAATGAATTCGGGTACCAAAACCTTAGTCTTTGTGATTGGCGGACCGTATGGCTTTAGTGCCGAAGTTTATAAAAAAGCCCAAGGCAAAGTCTCGCTTTCCGAAATGACTTTCTCCCATCAAATGGTTCGGTTATTCTTTATAGAACAACTGTACCGCGGTTTTACCATATTGCGCAACGAACCGTATCATCATCAATAAAAGTACGAAGTTAGAGTTTAGTATATGTACTCGCGTTTGGTTTTGATGGTTACGCCTTTTTGGGTAATGTTCAGCTTCTTCAAAAACAATTTGTATTCGATGTATTTCCCAAACGACATGCCTTTGTCATAAGAAAAATAAAGGCGCGTATTCGGCATTTTATTGATAAATTCTTCCAACTGATTTTTAGAAAAAACCAATTCGTCGTAATGCACCAAATCGTTTCGGTCTAAATAAAAATGACGAATGTTAAAATCGGGTTTCTCCAATTTATAACGAATTTCAGTAAACGGTATAAACGCCAAATTTTTCTTTACGGTATCAGTATAGGTAAAATAGTTCTCCGAAGCTTCGTTCTTGTGGGCGCTGTTGTCTTTTTTGTTTTGCAGTTTTTTAATCTCCAAAATCACTTTGCGCAACGGCAAGCGCTTATCAATGTTAAACAACCAATTGGTAGAACTAATGGAATTATTACGATTCACTTCGACCAAAGTATCTTTCTCGTTAGCGTTAAAAAAGAAATAAATCGGCGAATGATCTTTCACTTCAGCCACTATTGTTTCTTGAGCAACCGGCAACAACACTTCTTTGTCTTTGCCGCAGGACATCAACAACATTGAAAATAGTAGTAAGACTGTCTTTTTCATTTTAGTTTTGGGGATTTAATTTTTAGCCATTAAACTTTGGTGCAATTTTACGCATTCTACAGCTTCTTTCACATCATGTACTCTTAAAATAGTGCTACCTTTTTGTAAAGCTATTGTATTCAACACTGTTGTACCGTTAAGCGCAAATTCGGCCGTAGTCTCTAACGTTTTATAAATCATTGATTTTCGGGAAACGCCAACTAATATTGGCAACTCCAAACGGTCGAACAACTCTAAATTAGCCAACAGTTCAAAGTTTTGTTCGGTTGTTTTAGCAAAACCAAAACCAGGATCTACAATCAAATCGTTGATGCCAAAACTTCGGGCTTGTGCTATTTTCTCCGAGAAATAAAACAAGACTTCTTTAGTGATGTTGTTGTACTGCGCCAAACTTTGCATGGTTTGCGGATTACCTTTCATGTGCATCATGATGTACGGCACCTGAAAATCGGCTACGGTTTGCATCATTTGTTCGTCTAAACCACCGGCCGCAATATCGTTTACTATACAAGCACCGGCTTCCAAAGCCGCTTTGGCTACATTGGCTCTAAAAGTATCAACAGAAATCAGGGCTTCAGGAAAATGTTGCAGTATCAGTTGTACTACCGGAACCAATCGTTCGGCTTCTTCAGCTTCCGAAACAAATTCAGCACTCGGCTTACTCGAATACGCACCAATATCGATAAATGTTGCGCCTTCCTCCAGCATTTTTTCTGCTTGGTTCAGCAAGGCTTTGTCATTGGCATACTTGCCGCCGTCGTAAAAAGAATTCGGGGTAACATTTAAAATACCCATCACTTTGGGAATCGTTAAATCGATTAGGTTTCCGCGACAATTGATCGTCATTTTCCGGTGTTTGTGGTGGTTAGACTGACTTCCGTTAAAATATGCTTAAAACTGAAATTACTAAACTGTATTCATCCCTCGGCAATCAAAAAAATTCTTTACTTTTGGGAAAATTTGATACAAAGATACACTGAAATGAGTAATACTTCTCAAGAATATGACAAGGTTATCGCAATTTGCCGACAACTGTACATCAATAAAATGAAAGACTACGGTAGTGCTTGGCGCATCTTAAGATTGCCGTCGTTAACCGACCAAATTTTCATCAAAGCACAACGCATTCGCAGTTTGCAACAAAATGACATCCGAAAAGTTGACGAAGACGAAAGTGGTGAATTCATCGGCATTATCAATTATTCTATTATGGCCTTAATTCAGTTGGACTTGGGTGTAGTAGAACAACCCGATTTAGATTTAGCGAAAGCCACCGAATTGTTCGATGCGAAAGTGGCTTTAACCAAATCGTTGATGGAAGCCAAAAACCACGATTACGGCGAAGCTTGGCGTGAAATGCGCGTGAGTTCGCTAACCGATTTGATTCTGCAAAAACTACTTCGCGTGAAACAAATTGAATACAATCAAGGTAAAACCATCGTTTCGGAAGGCATTGATGCTAATTATCAAGACATGATTAATTATTCGGTTTTTGCGTTGATTCTAATGAAATTTGGACAATAAACAGAAAGAAATCTATTGAATTTTAGTTTTCGGTTTTTGAAACTTATTTGGAATTTGCTTTTTAATATTTGAAACTTAGTATAATGAATACATCAAAAAATAACATCGCTTGGGGCATTCGAATTGTAATTTCGTTTTTGTTTTTACTTTCGGCGGTAGCCAAACTGTATCCGTCGCCTTATTTTGCCATTTCTACTTTTGAGGTAAAGCAATTGTATCCAATGGGCTTTTCTGAAGGATTTGCGCCTTACTTTTCCAGAGTACTAATCGGTATTGAATTGGCTTTGGGCTTTTTGATTTTGCAGAAAAACTTTTTGCGAAGCATTATCGTTCCGGCTACTATATTGTTATTGTTTGTTTTTACGGCTCATTTAACGATAGAAACCATTCAAAACGGTGGAAATTCAGGCAACTGTGGTTGTTTCGGAAGTTTGTTACCGATGACACCTATCGAAGCTATTTTAAAAAACGTAGCGGCTATGGGATTGTTGGTTTGGCTGTTAATGATTGTGCCAAAAAACAATGAAAAAGGACATAACTTTTGGATGCTTACAACGGTAACTTTAGCATCCATTTTAGCGCTATTCATGCTGGCACCGATTCAACCTTTGGAAAGTCAGTTCACTGTTTCCGAACCGGAAGAAAGCGTAAATGATACCGTTGTTGCCAGTCCTATTGATACTGTTGCTACTCAGGTTATCGTAAAAGATACTGTAAAAAAGACAACTGAAGTAAAACCCGAGATAAAAGCGGAACTGAATGAACCAACCAAACACAAATCGGGTTACGCTCAGTATTTCTCACACATCGACAAAGGACGTAAAACACTTTGTTTCTTTGTTCCGGGTTGTGATCATTGTAGAGATGCCGCTAAGGAATTGACCGAATTGCGCAAGAAAACTAAAGATTTTCCGGAAATCTCCATCATTTTCATGAATGAAGAGGCCGATTTGATTCCGAATTTCTTTAAATACGCCGGAGCGGAATATCCCTATAAAATCATCGAAGTGATTCCGTTCTGGAAAGTCTTAGGTTCCGGTAAAGATACGCCGGGTGTCAAATATTTATGGAACGGAAACGAATACAAATACTATTGGGGCATTACCGATAATAAATTCGATGTGATTGATTTTGAGAAGCTTATCAACAAACCTTACTCGGAATTAAAAAAATAAAATAAACGTCACGGCTTAATATCTTTCATAATGTTAAAAACTAAAATTTATTTTAATATTTTTATATCATGGATGTTTTTATGCTTGGGAATTTATTTGTTGTTCTTTAGTGAAAATAACACCCTGCTTTATGAGTTTCCACTCAGAATCATTTTAGGTCTATTACTCGTACCGGTAAATGCCGTTTTGTGTTTGAGATGGATTAATATTTTGAGAACCAATTAGTTTTTTGACACTAAATACCACTTTATGATCAAATACATTATGTCAAGAAAAGACAATGAAAAAGCCTTTTGGGGAATTCTCCTGAGTGCTATTGTCTTTGGGATTGGCTATTATTTTTTGAATTATATAGCCACCATGGAAGAACCACCTTTGGGACATACCATTCACATCCTTATCGGTACCACTTTAATGGCCGTTAGCGGCTTGGGAGTTGTGCTTATTCTAAAATACCTATACGATCAAAAAAGAAGAAAAAAAAGAAAAGAAAACAAAAGAAGAAAGCATAAAATTGTGTTTCTGAAGCATCAAAAAAAAGAGAGTTCAACCATATAGCTAAGTAAAAGAAAACCATGAAAAAAATAGCGTTATACCTTGTGGCTGCCATAACTACCTTGTCGTGTTCCAATGCTCAAATTAAAGAGTTTTCAAAGGAAACCATGCAAAAAGAGTTGGTATTGCCTGACAACAAGAAAGTCACTTTTAAAGAACTTCTAAAAAAACACAAAGGTAAAGTTACCATTATTGAAATTTGGGCTTCTTGGTGCAGTGATTGTGTCAAAGCCATGCCTAAGGTAAAAGAAATGCAAGCCAATCATCCAACTGTTGACATGGTTTTTATTTCGATGGATAAAGCTTTTGACAAATGGCTGGCCGGAATTGAAAAACACGAGCTCAAAGGCGACCATTACTGGGTAACAGACGGAATGAAAGGCGAATTCGGAAAATCGATTGATGTGGATTGGATTCCGAGATACATCATTTTAGATAAAAACGGAAAAATCATCACCTATCGCGCCATAGAAACCGATTTTGAATCGATTAATGCTACTTTAAAAACCCTAGAATAATGAGACAAAAAATTGTTGCCGGAAACTGGAAAATGAATAAAAATGCGGAAGAAACCGAAGATTTGTTAAACGACTTGATAGACCAATTACCTCAGGATGTTGACGCTCAAATTATAGTAGCGCCTACGTTTATCAATTTGGCTTCGGCAGTAGATCATTTGGAGTTTACCAATATAGCCGTGGCTGCACAAAATATGCACCAAAACGAAAATGGTGCCTACACCGGCGAAATCTCGGCCGACATGCTCAAAAGTATCGGCGTAAACATCGTTATTCTTGGACATTCTGAAAGAAGAGCCTATTTTCATGAAACCGATACTATTTTGGCCCAAAAAGTAACTACGGCTTTAAAACACGACATGACGGTAATTTTTTGCTTCGGAGAGGAATTGAAAGACCGCCAAAACAACCAACATTTCAATGTAGTGGAAAACCAATTGCGTGATGGCTTATTCCATTTAGAAAACAACGATTGGGAAAAAATCATTTTGGCTTACGAACCCGTTTGGGCTATAGGAACCGGAGAAACCGCTTCACCGGAACAAGCCCAAGAAATGCACGAATTTATCCGCGAAACCATTCGTAAAAGATACGGCAGTAACGTGGCAGAAGAGGTTTCAATCTTATACGGCGGTAGTGTAAAACCGGACAATGCCAAAGAAATTTTTTCAAAACCCGATGTAGATGGTGGCTTGATTGGCGGTGCTGCTTTAAAAGCCAGTGACTTCGCCGCTATTGTAAACGGCGTATAAAAATTATAAAACTGAACGACTTGAAACCTTTCATTAATTTGAAAGGTTTTTTTTATAATAAAAAGAATAAAAGTGTTTTTTATCGATTTTATTTGCATTTTAACGATTATATGACTTATATTTACTGCGTCACAAATCAAACAAATACCGATGAAATCAAAACTTTTACTATTACTTCTCTTGCTTGGATTTAGCCAATTGCAAGCCCAATTGGATACACAGAAACGATTTCAATCTGATACCCGCAAATATTATGTTTGGAATGCCGATTTTCAAAAATACGAATTAGTAGAAACGGAATACGAACATTCGATCATCGATATACGTGAAATTGGCTCCAAAACCAACGGCTATATCGTAATCAGTATGGTGGATAACGGACAAGTTCGCATGCACCATGGTTCGATTTACAACTTCACTAAAGACAGTGAAAACGAAGGCGCTTGGTCGATACAATCAAAATTCATGCGTGCCCGATTGATTTACAATCCGAAAGAAAACACCATGACTTATATGTATGACAGCAACGACAAGCGCTACAAAAAGCTGATGGTCTTTACAGTCGCACCGGATGAATTACCCGACGCTAACTTAAAAAGTGTCGTAAAAATGGACTAAATTTCTTTTTGACAAAATGCTTTCCTCAAAGCTACGGGATAATTACCTTTGTCAAAAATTACAGTCATGTCAAACATATATTTGGGATATCATTTTACCGTTGAACCGAAAGAACTAGGTTCTGAAATCTTAATCGCCGAATTAGGCGAAAAACCGTTCGAGAGTTTCATTGAAACCGAAGATGGTTTTAGTGCTTACATTCAGAAAGATTTGTGGACGGAAGATATTTTAGAAGATATATACTTGCTGACTTCCCCCGAATTTAAAATTTCTTATACCATAGAAGAAATCGACCAAGTGAATTGGAACGAAGAATGGGAAAAGAACTTCGAACCGATTGATGTGGACGGCAAATGCCACGTACGCGCTCCGTTTCACGCCAAAACCGATGCCGAATTCGATATTGTAATCGAACCGAAAATGAGTTTCGGAACCGGTCACCACGAAACCACGCACATGATGATCCAACATTTATTGGAAACTGATGTAGCCGGAATGAAAACACTCGACATGGGTTGCGGAACAGCCATCTTAGCCATCTTAGCCGAAATGAAAGGCGCTAAACCTATTGATGCTATCGACATTGACAATTGGTGTTATTTGAATTCTATTGAAAATGCAGAACGCAATCATTGCAAAGAAATCACCGTTTACGAAGGTGACGCCGCTATGTTAAAAGGCAAAAAATACGACTTAATCATCGCCAATATCAATCGCAATATCTTATTAAACGATATGCAACAATACGTGGATTGTTTGAACAAAGACGGCATCTTGTTATTAAGTGGTTTTTACACCGAAGACATTCCGTTTATCGACGCCAGTTGCACGGAAAAAGGACTAACTTTTGTAAAGCAATTCGAAAGAAACAATTGGGTTTCTTTGAAATACCGTTATTAATAACACGATCAAGTTTAGTCAATCGAACCCGAAACCATAAACTCGAAAGCGGAAAAATGAGCACGATAGAAAAAATACAAGAAGACGTTTTAGTCGAAGAACAAATCGGAACCAACAACGAAATTGTATTGTACAACGACGATGTAAATACTTTCGACCACGTGATTGATACGTTAATTCGCGTATGCCAACACACCTCCGAACAAGCCGAGCAATGCGCTATCTTGGTGCATTATAAAGGGAAATGTACGGTAAAAACCGGTCCTTTCGACGAGTTAAAACCACAGTGTACACAATTGTTAGAAGCCGGTTTAAGTGCGGAAATCGTGTGATTGCTGATTGCTGATTGCTGATTTTTGATTTTTGATTTCAGAAGTCTAAAATCAGCAATCTTAAATCTTCATTCTTCATTCTTAAATCTTCATTCTTAAATCTTCATTCTTTATGCTTCCAATCAAATTCGTCGTTGTCTTTGATGATAGCGCCAATTTCCACGCGCACAACATCACCAAACTCGGCTTGTAAAATCAACCAGTTGCTTTCGTTGAAATGATTTTCGAAAGAATCAAAATCCTCCGTTGACCACGATTTAAAAGGCAAGTCAGATTTAAGCGTTTCAATATTCTTACCAATCACTTTATTTCCTAAAACCGTACTATCCGGATGGGAACAAGCCATATAACCTAACCTAAAATCTTCATCTTCATAGAAAGTCAGACTCAACTTTTTGGCATTGTACAAATACAGCACATTGCCGTCTTCATCTTTGAATTGTTTCGAAGGCTTACCGTAAAGCGCTTCCACATGGTTTTGCTTCATTCCGAATAGCAGTTGGTCGATACCGTTTTTAGGATTAATTATCATAATTCTAGTTAATTTGA
This sequence comes from Flavobacterium cheonhonense, assembly GCF_035671315.1. Taxonomy (NCBI): domain Bacteria; kingdom Pseudomonadati; phylum Bacteroidota; class Flavobacteriia; order Flavobacteriales; family Flavobacteriaceae; genus Flavobacterium; species Flavobacterium cheonhonense. The sequence continues at coordinate 18,094 of NZ_JAXAVY010000006.1, read as the reverse complement.
ATAAGATGAACGATTAAGATAATGCGTTAAATATTATGAAGAAATTCGACGCATTTAACTATTTTTACACGACAAAAATACAATTTATATGGGACTTTTTTCAGCACTTATGGGCAATGCCGGACAAGCCAGTTCGGAAGATTTACTAAAGCAATACAGCCAGTTATTATTAGACGACGAAAAAATTGAAATGGGCTTCAAACTCATACGCGATGTTTTCATCTTTACCAACAAAAGATTGATTTTGGTCGAAAAACAAGGACTAACCGGAAGCAAAATTGAATACAAATCCATCGCTTACAAAGCCATCAGCCGATTTAGTGTTGAGACCGCCGGTACCTTCGACTTAGAAGCGGAATTGAAAATCTGGGTTTCCAGCGAACAAAACCCAAGCATCACCAAACAATTTACCAAATCGGTTAATGTGTATGAAGTTCAGAAGGTTTTGGCCTATTACGTACTCTAAACCGATTAATATTCAAACACCCCAAACTCACTTTGAATAGTGAGTTTTTTGTTTTCGGACGCTTCCACTCTACCCACAATTCTGGCTTCAACACCAAAAGATTCCGAAATCGAAATGATGTCGTTCGCAATTTCTTCCGGCACGTATAATTCCATACGATGGCCACAATTGAACACTTGGTACATCTCTTTCCAATCGGTTTTGGAATTTTCCTGGATGAGTTTGAACAAAGGCGGTACCGGAAATAAATTATCTTTAATCACATGTACGTTGTCTACAAAATGTAACACTTTCGTTTGCGCACCGCCGGAACAATGTACCATACCGTGGATGTCTTTTGAAGAGTAGTTGGACAAAATAGCTTTGATAATCGGAGCGTATGTTCGGGTTGGCGACAACACTAATTTTCCGGCATCAATTGGAGAATCTTGTACGGTATCAGTCAATTTAGTTTGGCCGGAATACACCAATTCGTTTGGCACTGCAGCATCAAAACTCTCGGGATATTTTTCGGCTAAATAGTTAGCAAAAACATCATGTCTGGCCGAAGTCAAACCGTTACTGCCCATTCCGCCGTTATAACTCTTTTCGTATTTCGCCAGACCGAAAGAAGCCAAACCTACAATCACATCGCCGGGTTGGATATTCGCATTATCGATCACATCATTGCGTTTCATTCGAGCCGTTACGGTAGAATCGACTATAATGGTTCGCACTAAATCGCCCACATCAGCCGTTTCGCCTCCTGTAGAATGAATGGTAACACCGAAAGATTTCAATTCGGCTATCAACTCTTCCGTTCCGTTGATGATGGCAGAAATCACTTCGGCCGGAATCAAATTTTTATTTCTTCCGATGGTGGAAGACAGTAAAATATTATCGGTTGCTCCCACACACAATAAATCGTCGATATTCATGATTAAAGCATCTTGAGCAATGCCTTTCCACACCGAAATATCGCCGGTTTCTTTCCAATACAGATAAGCCAACGAGGATTTGGTTCCGGCACCGTCGGCATGCATGATCAAGCAATAGTCGTTGTCGTTGGTCAAATAATCGGGAACAATTTTACAAAAAGCCTTCGGAAATAAACCTTTATCGATGTTTTTGATGGCGTTGTGCACATCTTCTTTAGAAGCGGAAACGCCACGTTGGTTGTAGCGTTGACTGTTATCAGAACTCATGTTGTGTTGTTAGTTGTTGTGTCGCAAAGGTAAGAGTAATGAAGTAAAATCACAATGCGAAAAAGAAACAATTTGGAAATGTTACCATTGGATTAATTCTCCAAAATCAAAATTTCTACCCTTCGGTTTTCATCGGCTTCGGTTTCGTTGCGTTCCGGGATTTTATGTATAGGACGAGACACACCGAATCCTTTAAATTTCATGCGCTTTCTATCGATACCGTTACGCAACAAATAACTGTAAACGGCGCGAGCTCTTGCGGTAGAAACATCGTTTACATCAACTACGGTTTGGCAACAAATATGGCCTTGAATTTCGATTTTTAACTTCGAATTTTCTTGCAAGATGCAGAGCAAATCGTATAGCACGGTTTCCGATTTCGGTACAACACGCGCAGAATTGTTAAAGAAATAAAGATTGGGCAAAGCTATAGTTTCTCCGGCTTTGGCATTTTTGACCTTTTGCGACAATTCGCTTTCAGTAATTTTAGGAGGAATTTCTGTGTAGAAAATAGTCACACGTCGGTTTTCAGCTTGAACAACAGCTTGCTTAAAGTCCTTTCCGTAAGCCACTTGTTGCAAGGTTTGGCTGAATGGAAGACCGCTCTTTTCCAATAAGATTTTGACATTGGCTATGCGGCGTTCCGCTAAATGTTTGTTGTAATCTTTAGTGTCGATACTGTCGCAAAAGCCTAACAATTGGGTGATTTCAATTGCCTTATGATTGGCAATCCATTCGTTTAAAGCTAGTATCGAATTTTGATTGGGGAAATCTTTATTGAAATCGAAAAATACGTCAAACTGCTTTTGAGTAAATCCCAAAACAGACCAAAAAAACAATACTATGACGCATTTGATTTTCATATTAATTTTCGACAATCAGAATTTCCACTCGGCGATTAGCGGCGCGTTCCACCTCGTTTTTTTCCGGTAGCGGATAAATGGGTTGCGTGCTTCCGAAGCCTTTGTAAGACAAGCGTGCGCGATAAACATCGTTGGTGATTAAAAAGTTGTAAATCGCTTTGGCTCTTTGCGTAGACAAATCGGTTCGGTCGACCGGCATACAACACAAATGGCCTTGGATTTCAATTTTGAGCTGCGGATTATTTTGCAACACCAACAACAGTTCATATAATTTGCCTCGAGATTCCGGTACAATAGCAAAAGTATTGATGACAAAATTAAGATTGTCAATTTTCAGCTTTTCTCCGGATTTAGTATTGCCAACCAGCTTCATAAACGCGCGGTCTAACTTGTACTCGGTTTTGGTACCATTGGGATTTTCGAAGACCAATTTTTCGGGATATTCAATTTCGGGTTTGGATTCTTCAACAATAGGGGTTTCTTTTTTTAAGCCGAGAATCTCTTCTTCTCTGGGAATGTCTTTTTCTAAGATGTAGAAGATTGTTACCCTACGGTTTTCGGCTTTATTGGCCGACTGCTTGAATTTTTCGCCCAAGCTTAAGGTTTTAAAATCGGCTCTGATTTGGATTTGGTCTTTGACTTTGTTGAAAATAAAATCGACTCTTTTTTGGGCTAAAGTATCGTTGAATCCGCTGGTGCCATCTTCATCGGTAAAACCGTGTATGGCAACAATTTTGTTGTTACTGTTAGCCAAAAGCCATTGGTTAAGTCGATTTTCTTCTTTTTTAGTCAGCTCAAATCTATTACTGTCGAAATACAAACTCACCTGCTCTTGAGAAAAGACGGCAGTAAAATAAAACAGTAAAGCAAAAGTAAGGCAATGACGTAACATGAGTAGTTATTTAATAGTATAACGAAGTTACGGCATTTTTTATATAAAAACACCCGACATTTTATTAAACGTCGGGTGTAATTTGAAAGTAAAACTATGCTTATCGTGTAAACAACAATTCTCTGTATTTGGTTAACGTCCAAACTTCATCGTCTACTAACAACTCTAATTTGTCGCAATGTTCTCTGATGATTTCAAAGTATGGTTTCACTTTATCGCAGTAAGCTTCGGCCATTTTTTGTGCATCGGTTAAAGCGTTGGCTTTTTTACGAGCTTCAGTCATGGCTTCTACATTAGAGTTGATGCCTTCAATGTGAGCCGAAATTTCTTTGATTAAGAAGATTTGCTCTTTGGCAATTTTCTCAAAATCTTTACCGAAGATTTCTTTCAAACCGCGTACGTTTTCGATTAAAGTATTTTGGTAACGAATAGCTGTTGGAATCACGTGGTTACGAGCAATATCGCCTAATACTCGACCTTCAATTTGGATTTTCTTAGTGTATTCTTCCAATTCGATTTCGTAACGCGCTTCCACTTCAACGTGGTTCATTACGTTCAAATCATGGAATAATTCCAAGGCTTTTTTAGATACTTTAGCTTTCAACGCAGCCGGAGTGGTTTTGTGATTGCTCAAGCCTCTTTTCTTAGCTTCTTTTTCCCAAGCGTCGCTATAACCATCGCCTTCGAAAAGGATATTTTTAGTTTGCTTGATGTATTCTCTCAACACATTGAAGATGGCTTCGTCTTTTTTCAAACCTTTAGTATCGATCAATGCATCTACTTCTTTTTTGAATTCTTTTAATTGTTTGGCCACAATGGAATTCAAAGTAGTCATGGCATTGGCACAGTTAGCCGAAGAACCTACAGCGCGGAATTCAAATTTGTTTCCGGTGAAAGCAAATGGTGACGTTCTGTTTCTGTCGGTGTTGTCCAACATAACATCCGGAATTTTACCTACAACGTTCAATTTCAAATCCGTTTTTTCTTCCGGAGATAATTTACCTTTAGAAACGCCTTCCAATTCAGCCAAGACTTTAGTCAATTGTTCTCCGATGAAAACAGAGATAATTGCCGGTGGTGCTTCATTGGCGCCCAATCGGTGATCGTTACTGGCAGTAGCGATAGAAGCTCTTAATAACTCTTCATACTCATTAACCGCTTTAATCGTATTGATAAAGAAAGACAAGAATTGCAAATTACTCATAGGCGTTTTGCTTGGAGACAATAAATTTACTCCGGTATCGGTAGCCAAAGACCAGTTGTTGTGTTTTCCTGAACCGTTTACTCCTTTGAACGGTTTTTCGTGGAATAACACTTTAAAATCGTGACGCTCGCCCACTTTAGACATTACGTCCATCAATAATGAGTTGTGATCAACCGCCAAGTTGGTTTCTTCGAAAATCGGAGCCAACTCAAATTGGTTTGGTGCCACTTCATTGTGACGGGTTTTTACCGGTATGCCTAACAACATACACTCTTCTTCCAATTCGCGCATATAGTTTAAAGCTCGTGACGGAATAGAACCGAAGTAATGATCATCTAATTGTTGTCCTTTAGCAGAAGTATGGCCTAACAAGGTTCTTCCGGTTAACAATAAATCGGGTCTTGAGTTAGCCAAAGAACTGTCAACCAAGAAATATTCTTGCTCCCATCCTAAAGTGGCGGTAACTTTTTTAACGTTTTTATCAAAATATTTACAAACTTCAGTTGCTGCCTCATCTACAGCATTTAAAGCGCGCAACAAAGGTGTTTTGTAATCTAAAGCCTCACCGGTGTAAGAAATAAATACCGTTGGGATACACAAAGTAGTTCCGAAGATAAAAGCCGGAGAGGTTGGATCCCAAGCAGTATAACCACGAGCTTCAAAAGTATTTCTGATACCACCATTCGGGAAAGAAGAGGCATCCGGTTCTTGTTGAACCAATTGGCCTCCACCAAATTTCTCAACCGGATCAGAACCATCGTAAGAAGTTTCAAAGAAAGCATCGTGTTTTTCAGCGGTAGTTCCAGTTAACGGTTGAAACCAGTGTGTGTAATGGGTAACGCCTTTAGTCAAAGCCCATTCTTTCATTCCCATAGCAATATAATCCGCCAACTTTCTGTCGATTTTAGTACCGTGCTGGATGGCATCTTTTACTCCTTTGTAAGCATCGGCAGTTAAGTACTGCTTCATGGCTTTATCATTGAATACATTAGAACCGAAAAGCGCCGATTTTTTATCGGCTTCTTCAAATTTTACCGGTTTTCTGCTCGAGGCATCTTTTAAGGCTTGAAAACGCAAAGTTGACATAAAAAGTGATTTTAAATGATTATACCCTTATTAATTTATTGCAAATATAGCAATATTTTGATTTCAAAATAAGGATACCCTATTTTTTTTAGGGGTATTTTAAAAATAAAATATAATAACCAAAATCAACAGCACCCAGACTTGTTGTTATTATTTAATATCTTTTCACAAGGCAAAATCCTATATTTGCATTACCTTTAAATATAGCATCATGACTGTTTGGATTGTTTTTTTAGCACTGATTTTTTTGTTCTTAGCCTTAGACTTAGGTGTTTTCAACAAAAACCCTCATATCATTAAACCTAAAGAAGCCGGAATCTGGACCGGAATCTGGGTTTCCTTATCTTTTATATTTAGTATAGTTGTAGGTTGGATTTATAAAAACGGACTAATAGACAATCCGACGGACATCACTCCATCAGTGGCTTCCATGAAGTTCATCACCGGTTATTTGATAGAACTATCCTTGAGCGTCGACAATATTTTTGTGATTGCCGTGATTTTTGCTTCTTTTAAAATTCCACAAAAATACCAACATCGCGTACTGTTTTGGGGCATTTTAGGTGCCATAGTCTTCCGAGGATTGATGATTTTCTTCGGTGTAATTCTGATTAACAAATTCAGTTGGATGACCTATTTATTTGGTGCGTTTTTGATATTCACCGCTTTCAAGATGTTGTTCAAAGGCGATGAAGAAGAATTCAATCCGAAAAAATCTTTTGTTTACAGAAACCTGCGCAAAATAATGCCTATCACCAGTCATGCCGATGGCGAGCATTTCTTTGTAAAACGCAAACACATTACTGCGGCAACGCCTTTGTTTGTGGCATTGATTGTGATTGAAGTGATGGATATGTTGTTTGCTTTAGACAGCGTTCCGGCTATTTTAGCCATTACTTCGGATCCGTTTTTGGTATTCAGTTCCAACATCTTTGCCATTTTAGGATTGCGTTCGATGTATTTCTTTTTGGCCAATATGTTAGAAAAATTCAGCTATCTGGAATACAGTTTGATTGCCATACTGACTTTTGTCGGAATCAAAATGCTTATCATTCATTACTACAAATTCCCGGAATGGGTTTCGCTAGGCTTTATCGCTTTATCACTTGCTGCCGGCATCTTGGTTTCAATCAGCAGAAAAGACAAAGAATAGTTTATTGGTAAATCCACATTAAAACGGGTTGGGCAGAACCTTTTAGTATTGGATCGATGATTTTCATATTGGCATTAGAAATGGTAGGACAACCCCAACCTTCAGGCGTGCCGTTTGGATACACTTCCTTGTCGGACACTTTTTCCCAAGAATGAAAAACGATATAACGCGATTGTGCATTGCTATTGGTTTCTTCCAAGCCATGCAAAACGTATTTAACGTTGATTCCCCAATCGCTCCAAGCCCTTTGCCCAATTTTATATTTTCCCATAGAAGAGCAATGACTACCGTCTTTATTGCTGAAAGTCGGATCGTCCTTTGACCAAGTTTGACTCCACGGATAATTACAACAACCGTGACCAACAAGCATTTGTCGAGTAATCTTATTTTGTTTGAAATCGTACACAAAAAAACGATTCAATCCCGAGTGAATACTCATGTCAATTAGTATACAAAAATCTTGGTTGAAGTTGTTTTTACGACAAAAAGTAAAAGCCTCCTTAGCCTTTTCATCGGTTTTGGAAACATCGACTTTAGGTTTGTGTTCACTTTTATACTTATGGTTGATACTATTGTAGCCGTAAGCAACAACCACTGCTATTAGCAACAGAAGAAAAATCTTTTTTTTCAAGAGTTGTTTTTTTTATGTATAACGCAACAGTTTGGTTTATAGTATAAAAGACATACAATAATTTAGGCTGGGGGATTTTCATCAAAATTCACCATCCAGTTGATGCCGAATTTATCTTTTAACATCCCGAAATAAGCACCCCAAAAAGTTTGTGTCATGGGCATGAAGGCATTTCCGCCTGCTGCTAATCCATTGTAAATGCTATCGGCTTCTGCCTTACTCGATGTATTAACCGAAACAGAAATATTGGTTCCGATAATCGCATCACCGCTAGCAGATGTACTGTCGCTTCCCATAATAACAGTATTCCCAATCGGTAAAGATACGTGCATAATTCTATTGGCTTCATCCTCGGAAATCGGAGGACAATTGTCATCGGCCGGCATATCTTTGAATCTGCCTAAATATGGAAATTCACCTCCAAAAACGGATTGGTAAAAAAGAAATGCTTCTTCACAATTTCCGTTGAAAATTAAATAAGGATTTACTTGAGTCATTGTATTTTAAAAAATTATAATTAGACATTTTCACAAAACCACCTAAGGAATATTGCTCAACTGAAAATTTTGATAAAAATCATTTTAAACACTTGAAAATCGGAACAAATGACCTCACCTCAATGTCAATTTGAAACTTAAATTAAAGCTATTCTTTGTTGTATAAACTAAAGGTACAAAAATGATTTTAACGAATCACTCGTTTGAGCTGTTTTTCGATAACCGTGTTAATCTCCGGAGACAAATTGGCTTTGTAAACTAAACCAACATAAACCAATGAAACTAAAACCGATTTCAATCCGATATTAACAATGGGATGAAAAGAAAAATCCCAAAAATAGAAAAGGAAGAAACAAACCAACCCGATGACAAACGCATGAATAGTATTGACTGTAAAAGGGAATAATTTCATTCTCAAAACCACAAATAGTAATTTGGCAATACTATATAAAGTGATAGAAATCAAAGTAGCGATTGCAGCGCCTTTAATATAGTACAACGGAATAAATATGGCGTTAAGAGTTATGGCAAAAAAACCTAACAGCAATCCCAAAAACAAAACGGCTCTATAGTATTTAGAATTGAAAATGATGGCATTATTATTTCCTAAAATCAAATCGAAATACTTAGAAAATCCAAGTACAAAAACCACAAAAACACCTTCTTTGTAATTGCCCGGCAGTAACAAATAGACCTGATTAAGATTCACCAAAATCCCAACAAACACTAAACCTCCAACAATTTGCAACGTAATCGAAGTCTTTTTATACAAGTCGTTTAATTCCTCATGTTTGCCTTGAGTCATCAGTTTGGCCGTAATAGGATAGGTAATTTGGTGCATTGCTCGACTCGGCACCGCAATCACAGTAGCCATAAATCCCGCGACAGAGTAATAGGCAATCTTTTCAATCTCCAAGTATTGATTCAACATGGTTTTATCGATGTCAATCAACATATTGGCCACACTACCGGATAAAATAATAAAAGCCGAATAGGTAAAAATCGCTTTAGCATTCCTGGGTATTTTAAAACTGAAAACAATTTTTTTGACATTATTGGCATATCCAAACATCAAAAGCATACTAATCAAATAAGCAATCATTGTAGCAGTGATAAATTGTTCTACCGAGATAACATTAAAATACACGCCGAAAAGGAAGATGGAAATTAATATTCTTAGCCCGACTTCCTTCAAGAAATTGCCATAAACCGATTGTAAATGCACCTTTACCCAAGCGTAAAATATCTCGAAATAGGCCATACATATTCCTATGATCGGAATTTGCCAAATGTAATCGTAAACGATGTCATTTTTTGTTGCCGAAAAAGCAGCAATAGCATCATAAAAGCAAAAACCAAGAATAAAAATCGGGACTATCGCCAGCATAGGAAGCAACAACACAAAACTTAAAAAGGAAACTTGCTCTTGCTCGGATTTGTGCTCTGAGAAGAATTTAACCAAGGTATTGTGTACTCCAAAAGCCATTAACGGAAAAATAACATTGGCCGAAGACAACAAATAACTCGTTAATCCATAAAACTTATCCCCTAAAAAATGCGGATACATGAACAAGGTATTGGCCGCACCAATCGCAAACCCAATATAGGTAATGATGGTGTTTTTGATGGACTGGTTGACAACGATACCCATTTTGAGTTAGGAGTTTGGTGTTACGAGTTTGGAGAGTTGTTCGGTTAAACTCTTGCGGGAGTATTGCTGTAACCCAACCGCATGAACTTTCAAATTATTCGCTTTATAGTCTTGGTAGTATTTCAAAAGTAGTGCTTTTAGTTTTTCTTTCTCGTCATACGTAAAGAAAACGCCGGTATTGGTTGAAGTAATAATTTCGGCAAAATCTGAATCTTCCGGACCAATCGCTATTATTGGTCTTTCCGAAACCATATATTCGAAAACTTTCCCCGGAATAATGCTTTTAGTGTCTTCGGAATCAATTTCAATCAACAATAAAACCTGAGACTTTCTTTGATGCGCTACAGCTTCCTGGTGTGATACATAGCCCAAATTCAGTACAAAATCATTGAGTTTAAATTCGGCTATCGTATCTAAAACTTCCTGACTCACGGCTCCGAGTAACTTCAACTGAAAATCAGCCGCAAAATCCTGATTCTCCTTGGTCAATTCCTTCAAAGCTTTCCACAAAATTCTCGGATTACGCTCCGACAAAAAAGAACCGATATGAGCTATCGTAAACTTTTCATCCAAAGGTTGTTTGGTCACTTGCTCCACATCATAACCATTGGCAATTACGGCTATCGGTTTAGAAGTTATGGCTTCAAATTCGGCTTTAGTAGTTTTGCTAGTTACGATAATGGTATCGGCAGTATTGAGCACTTGATGTTCTAAAGCCTTATGTTTTGTTTCGGCATAAGACGACAATTTCAAGGCTTTGTGATACCCAATAGTCGTCCACGGATCTCTGAAATCAGCTAACCAAGTCACACCTAACTCTTGCTTCAGTTGTAAACCAATGAGATGCAAACTGTGCGGCGGACCGGAAGTCACTATAGTATCTATATTGTTTTCCTGAAGGTACTTTTTCAAATACTTCACCGAAGGTTTCACCCACAAAAATCGGGCATCCGGTATAAAAATATTCCCGCGCACCCAAAGTAGCGCTTTTTCTAAAAACGACTGTTTCTTTTGATTGGGTATAATTCCGGAACTGATTTTCTTGGTTTTATTTTTACCAAAAAAAGAAGCCAATCCGTAAGGTTCAAAGATTTTATGCTTCAAAATGACAGCCTTCTCCGAAACTTCGCTTTCCAAACCACGGTCAATAATGGGATAGGTCGGATTCTCCGGAATATAAACGATAGGTTGAACATTAAAATCAGGCAAGTATTTCACAAACTTCAACCAACGTTGCACGCCAGGTCCGCCGGCCGGTGGCCAGTAATACGTGATGATGAGAAGTTTTTTGGGAGCCGACATTATGCTGCTTTCTTTCCTTTTTGTTCAAAATAAACCACACCAACTATTGCCAAAATCATCAAAATCGAACTGACTAAAGCGATGGTACTTCCTGTTTTTACCACTTGTGGCTCAAAGGTAAACTCAATGGTGTGTTTCCCTTTCGGAATGGCCAAACCACGCAACACATAATCCACACGATGAATGTCAACTTCTTTGCCGTCGATAGTAGCTTTCCATCCGTTATAGAAATTTTCGGAAAAAACCGCAAAACCATCTTGGGTATTGTTAGAGGTATATTTAATGGTATTAGGCAGGTGTTCTTCCAATTTTAAAGTCGCCAAACTGTCTTTTGCGAATCTGGCCGGCAGGGCCAATTTCCCTTCCTCTGTACCACTTACTGTGGCCACGTTTTTGGTATCGATTTTACCCAGAACCTTCATTTCCTCATCGGCTGAATTGACTGTTTTCAACTCGGATACAAACCAAGCATTACCGTTAATGAAAGGATTGGTTACCGCTACGCTTTCGCCGTCATTGGTTTGCAACAACAAGTATTTGATATTTAAGGCATTCATAATAGGAATGCTTTTCTTTAACGTCATGGTTTGCGGGTCGATAATTTTACCTAAATCATTCAATTGTCTGTCGATATGATACTCAAACAACTGCTCGTAACGGCGCGGTCGAACAGCACTGTAACCGCCAACAGATTTGTGGAAATAAGATGTTCTCCCTTGCAATCTGCCCTGAATTTCGTAGACTCTGAAAACAGAATTGTCTTTTAGTATTTGATTATCGGCGTCTGTTGGTTCGAAAGGTTGATCGATTTCGCGAGCGCTTCGGAATTGCTTACCATCGTTGCTTACATAATTCTTATCGATGAAGAACAAATCGCCAACCATAAAAATCCCGATAACAATAACCGCTGTAGTTTGCGCCAATTTGCCTTTCAAATAAAACCACAACAATCCGAATGTAACCACCATAAAAAAGCCGGAACGCAACAAATCGGTTTTAAACAAATCCATACGGTCTTCTTTCAAAGCATCGATAAAACCCTGTCCGAAGGTTTTGTCTTGACCTTGGCTCAACATATCGGCAATTTGACCGTCTAAAGCGCCCGAGAATGAGAAAGCGCCTTTGCAGATAAAAATCAGTACTACCAATCCGATGGAAGTAGCGGCAGTGTACAACAATGATTTCTTTTGATTTTCGGAATTTTTAAAAAACGATTGCAAGCCCATGATGGCCAAAACCGGTATACACAACTCTAAAATAACTTGAATGGATGAAACCGCTCTGAACTTGTCATACATCGGCACATAATCGATGAAGAAATCGGTCAAAGCCGAGAAATTTTTTCCCCAAGACAATAATAAGGAAATGATGGCGCCCGCTAAAAAGGCATACTTAATTTTGCGCTTATCGTGAAATAACGCCAAGACACACAAAAAGAAAACAATGGCTCCAATATAGGCCGGCGCAGCCACTATAGGTTGATCACCCCAATAGGTTGGCGCGTAATTTTCGGTAAACGTTTGAGCTTCGGTTTCGTTAGCTCCGTAAGACAACATATAATTGTAAACGTGTGAATCAGTACCTAATTTTTCACTATTACCGCCACCATACAAGCGAGGCGCGATTAAGTTCAAACTTTCACCTACACCGTAACTGTATTCTGTGATATAGTCTTTCGACATCGAAGCCGTTTCAGTGTTTTTAGAACCATCGGGATTAAAAGTCAACTCGCTTTTACCGCGCATACTAAAATCGGAATACTCTTTAGTAGCCATCAACCCGGAGGCATTGGCACCAAGAGCTAAAAGAACTGCTGCTACAAAGGTTCCGGCGATTTTGGGTAAAGATTTCAATTCGTTTTCTTGTACCAACTTGTATAAAAAATACACGGCTAAAACCAACAACAAAATCAGCAAATAATACGTCATTTGAAAGTGGTTGGCATTGATTTCGAGTGCTGTAGCCAACATGGTCAACAAGCCACCGTGCAAATATCTTCGCTTGAAAACCAAAATAAAACCGGCCACAACTAGTGGCATATAAGCGATAGCGTGGGCTTTAGCATTGTGCCCTACGCCTAAAATGATAATCAGATAAGTGGAAAAACCAAAAGCCAAAGCTCCGAAAAAAGCTTTCAGCGGATCGACTCTAAACACCAATAACAAACCGTAGAACCCTAAAAAATATAAGAACAAATAATCGGCCGGACGTGGTAAAAACCGGAGTGCGTCGTCTAATTTCCCAATAAAATCATTAGGGTAATTGGCGCCTAATTGATAGGTTGGCATACCCCCGAAAGCGGCATTGGTCCAAAAAGGCTCAGTATCAAACTCGGCTCGGAAGTCGTTTTGCTCTTTGGCCATACCAGTATACTGAACGATATCGGATTGGTAGATTTTTTTGCCTTGTAAAACCGGGTAAAAATAGAGTAAGGAAATAAGAATAAAACCAAAAATGGCTAAAAAATGAGGGTAAAACTTTTGAAGTTGTTTCATGCTTTTGGGTTAGGTTTTCAAGTGAAATTACTTAATTTCTTCGAAATCGATGTACTCACCAACAATTTTCTTTTCTTTAGGCTTTTCATTTTTGGAAGCCTGAGCTTGTTGCTGTTGTTGGTACTGCTGTTGCTGTTCTTGAAATTGTTGGGTCGCTTTTTCTACTACTTTCTTGGCTACCACCGGTAAAAATAATCGCGCCAAGAACTTAAATATGTAGTAGAAAGCTAAAATATAAAGTAATGTTTTTAACAATCCGCTAAAAGAGGCCGTATCCATGTTGTAAAATAATTTTTGTCAAAAATACTAAATTCCTTGTTGTAAAATTCGCTTCAGCCTCTTAAATAAATGATAAATTGTATTACTTTTGGGAGACCTTATTCACTTGAAAACCGATGTTATGCTTAAGATAAAAAACTTCAGAGTACTGTTTATTACACTACTCTCTTCTACTGCATTTGCACAGTACACCGATCTTATCAATTCCAACAGACCCGGAAAATCGATGTCGGCTTTCTCTGTTGGAAAAACCGTAATTCAAGCTGAAGGTGGTATTTACGGGATTCAGGAAAAACACGACTTATTGCGATACGAAGCCAACGGATTCGGTACGGAATTAAGTGTGCGATACGGAGCATTTTTTGATCAATTTGAGTTCAATTTAGAAAGCCAATACCAATACGATTGGTACAAAGCACCTTTGGTGAACGATACCCGCGGTGGTTTCAAGCAAATGACATTCGGAGCCAAATACTTGGTTTTTGATCCGTTTTTAAAACTGAAAGATGACAAGCCTAATGTATACAGTTGGAAAGCCAATCACAAATTCAGTTGGAAACAATTCATCCCGGCAGTGGCCGTTTATGCCGGATTTAACCTAAACTTAGGCACCAATCCGTTTTCGTTCGAAAGCGATCCTACTATTAGTCCGAAATTGATGCTAATCACCCAAAATCAATTTGGCACCAAATGGGTTTTTGTGACTAATATTATCGCCGACAAATACATGACTGATTATCCGAGTTTGGGTGTTATAGCAACCTTAACCCGTGGCTTTAATATGCGCTGGTCCGGTTTTGTTGAAATGCAAGGTTACAAAAGCGATTATTATGCCGACAATGTTTTCCGTTTCGGTGCCGCCTATTTGGTTAGAGAAAACATCCAATTGGACGCTTCTATTGCTAAAAACATCAAAGATACACCGGCCATATTATACGGTGGTGTTGGTTTGTCTTGGCGATTCGACAGCAACTACGAAACCAATTACACTCGCATAAAAAACGAGAAAAAAGACGATAAGAAGAAAGATAAAAAATCGAAACGAGACAAAGGTAAAAAACGCAAAGACGAAGTTGAATTAGAAAAAGCACCATAATGATTACTGTAAAAGAAGCCAATACCAAAGCCCTTCTCAAAGACTATGTTAAATTTCCGTTTTCATTATATCAGCATCATCCTTATTGGGTTCCGCCATTAATAAGTGACGAGTTAGAAACCTTCGATAAAACTAAAAATCCGGCTTTTACTTCGGCAGAAGCTTACTTTTATTTGGCCTACAGAGACAGTAAAGTAGTTGGTCGAATTGCGGCCATTATCAATTGGGACGAAGTAAATCAACAACACAAAAAGAAAGTTCGATTTGGTTGGTGGGATGTGATAGACGATATAGAAGTGACCAAAGCCTTGTTAGAAAAAGTATACGAACTGGGCAGAAAAAATCATTTAGAATACGTAGAAGGCCCGATGGGCTTTTCCAATTTGGATAAAGTAGGCGTGCTTACAGAAGGCTACGACGAATTAGGCTCAATGATTACTTGGTATAATTTCCCATACTATAAGGAGCATTTGGAACAACTGGGTTATGTAAAAGAAAAAGAATACCTGGAAAGCAAATTTCCGTTTTCGAATGTGAAGCCAGAGTTCTTCTTTAAAGCACAAGAACTGATAAAAAAGCGCTATGAATTGAAAGCGGTGAACTTTAAAAACACCAAAGACATCATGCCTTACGTTGATGAAATGTTTGACTTATTCAATACCAGTTATGCTAATCTTTCTTCATTTGTGGCCATAACCGACATACAAAAAGAATACTTTAAGAAGAAATACATTGGTTTCATCAATCCGGAATACATCAAATTCGTTTTAGATAAAAATGATAGAATTGTAGCCTTCAGTATTGTAATGCCAAGCTTTTCAGAAGCCCTAAAAAAAGCCAACGGTAAACTTTTCCCTTTTGGGTTTTACCATTTATTAAAAGCCAAAAAGGAGAGCAAAGAAGTACTTTTCTACCTTATTGGAGTTGATCCGGAATACCAAAGTAAAGGAGTTACCGCTATTATTTTTAATGAATACTATAACACCTTTAAAGAAAAAGGCATTCAAAATTGCATTCGAACACCGGAATTAGAAGACAATCATGCCATTCAAAACCTCTGGAAGCACTTCGATCCTGTCACTTTCAGGAGAAGAAGAACCTATCGTATTAATCTTTAAAATAGAATCCCTTTATCAAAAAGGGATTTTTTATTTATAGCATTATCTAAAAACCATTAATCGGCTAAAAAATGCAAGTCATCGGATAAAAAGTGTTGTTCATAGAAAAGTTATGACATTTTTAACATTTATAGCCAAATCTGCATAATTTTATCAAACCAAATAAATCTACACTATTAATTATTAGAATTTTAAATATTAGACTCCTTGTTTTTTATTTAGATTTTTGTAATTAAAAAACTACCAAATTGAACCTATTCATGATGTGGTATTATCTAAAAAATACTAAACATTATGAAAAAAAGTACATTACTGAATCTCTCTTCTAATCGAGACTATGTTTTGATTAGAAAAGAAAATGGTTTTAAGATGGACTTTAGTGGAGAAAGATATTTTTCCACTTTGTCAGATTCTGAGAAGATCGGACAAACCAAGAAAAAGGGTATGCTGAATATTCTTTTATTGTTGTTTGTGTTCCTCTTTACCAACTTTTTGTTTGCACAAGCGCCCGCTTGTAATTTGTCCGGACCTTTAAAAGCTAAGCCTCATCTGGGTAAGGTCCTAAAAAACCCTCTCAAGTTTAGTGCGGAAGTCATTAACGACAAACCCAACACTATCTACAATTGGAGTTTTAAAACGAACAACACGGAAGCCAAATTAGTTTCCAGAAACGGTGTCAAAACAATAAGTGTTGATCCCGGAGAAAATGTTGGGAGTTTTACTATTCAACTGACTGTTACTAACGTTAATGCCAATGGGCGAAACGAGAGTTGTACCTGTACACAATCAGTATCAGTCTATAAAGGTTGATCGAATCCTAAACAATAAATAAAAACATTCAATTATGAATTTAAATTTACACAACAATAACTTGAAAGAGGATGGTTGTTGTTTCCAATCTAAAAATAAAGGTTGGAAAAGCAACTTAACTACTTTTGTGCTGTTTGTGGCCATTTTGTTTACAAATGCCATTTATGCAGCTACTCCAACAGTATCCTCCTTTTTCCCGGCCTCAGGGGCTCAGGGTCAAGTTGTAACGATTATTGGTGCCAATTTTACCGGTACCACTGCCGTTTCATTTGGTCTGACTCCGGCTGCTTCATTTACGGTTGTAAATGATAATACCATTTCGGCTGTAGTAGGTGCTGGCTCTACCGGATCTGTAAGGGTTACTAACCCATCCGGATTTGGACAAAAATCCGGATTCACTTTCTTCCCGGCGCCATCCTGTAACTTATCAGGTATATTAAAAGCCTGTTTAGCCGATGGCAATATTGCCATTACGACTACTGTACAATTTAGTACAGGAGAACCAACATTAAATTATAGTTTCCCGGCAGGTCTTCAAAATACTACGGGTGCTTCTATCGTTTCAACAGGCCCATTTATTTATGATCCTGTAAATGACTTGGGAACGCAAACTACTATAATCAATCCGGGTACTTCCGGTGGTCAAATTCTTTACCAATTAAATGTTTTAAACGATGGTGGAGAATGTACTTGTAGTAAATCCATAACGATAATCGATTTAGGTTTAGAAGCTTACTTCAATCCTATTACATGTTACGGAGGTACAACTGATTTATTCGTTGATGCTACCTCAAGTGGCTCATCTAAATACACTTTTACACTTCAACCCGGTAATGTCGTTATCGGACCTCAATCTAATCCTTCTGTAGAATTTCAAAATATTGCGGCAGGAAATTATACTGTTACCGTTGTAGACAATAACGGATGCTCTAAGCAAACCGAGGTTACTATTACCCAACCTCCTTTAAATCCTGTTGTTTTAAATTGTCCCGAAAATAAAACTGAGACCTCATGTAAAACACAAGAGGAAATCAATACTTCATTTGCTGCTTGGTTAGGATCATTCAGTTACACCGGTGGTACAAACCCGGTTTTAACAACTCTTCCTGCTACACCAACAGCTCCATCAACTTGTTCTTCCGGTAATGGAAATAGCGTTCAAGTTACATGGACGGTTACTGATGATTGTGGGCAACCTCAAACTTGTACAAGAACATTTACCGTTACTCCTTCTACTCCTGTTAATGTTCAAGGCCCTGAGAGTGTAACTGCTAGTGCTTGTGACTATGCCAATCAAGCTGCTGTTGATACAGCGTTTGCTGCTTGGGTAGCACAATTCCAAACTATCAATGATGGTTGTGATGCTT
>NZ_JAXAVY010000005.1:0-177368 GCF_035671315.1 Flavobacterium cheonhonense | reverse complement strand
GAAAATTTCGATAAAATTAAAAAGATACTTACTTCTCAGTTTGAAATTGATTTGTTTGAAGCCTCATTGGCAAGCTTAAATGATAAAACAAATAAATTGAGATATAATAACTTTGCATATAGTATAAGAGAATTGTCTCGGCATTTTTTGTATTCACTTTCTCCTGAAGAAAAGGTTAAAAAGTGTGTTTGGTATAAAACTGTAACAACAGATGGCAAACCAACAAGAGCGCAAAGAATTAAATATGCAATCCATGGAGGAATAAGCGACGAAATACTTGAAAAATGGGGATTCGATTTAGATGAGTTAAAGGATCAAGTAAAAACTCTGCTAGAAAATATAAACTCTTTAAGCAAATACACCCATATAAATGAAGATGTTTTCGATTTAAAAGAACTGGAAATAGAGAAAAACAGTAAACGTGTATTAGAGAGTTTTCAAATGTTTGTTGAAACAATTGATGCTTATAAAAATGACATAAAACAATTTTTAGATGGACATATTGAAGAACATATGATTTACTCTGTAGTAACAACTTTTTTTGAAAATGTTGATGCTTTGGCACCGCATCATTCTCTAAATTACAGCGAAGTTACTGATTATGAGATTTCAGAAATAAATGACGAAGAAATAATAGTAGACGTTTCCGGCTATCTTCATGTAACTTTAGAATATGGCTCAAGAAAAGAAAGAGAAGAAAGAGACGGTTTAGATTTGGAAGAAAGTTTTACCTTCAAAACCAAAATTAAGTATGAAATTTCAGAAGACTTTCCGTCTGACAAACATGAAATTGAAGATTACGATGTTGATGTCTCTGACTGGTATGGCGATAACGACTATTACGATGAAGTTTAATACTACTAGTAATAGCAACTAGTGACCATTGCTGGATTTTCTAGAGTTGTACTTTTTTATGTAAAAATTTATGTTAGCTGATAGTACGCAATTCGTTTGCTTCACAATAGTCAGTTAGCGGCAAAAAGTTAGCAAAAATGTTATTTAAAACAATATGAGTAGAAAAAAAAGGAACTATATACCTAAAAAGCCGACTAATCCAATCCTTATTCAAAAGAGATTAGACGAACTAGAAATACAGGTAACATTACATGGAAAAAATATTGATGCGATAGGAAAATCGCATGATACACATATTACAATGCTAAGTAATTTTGCTCGACATGATATAAAAAATTCAGTCCAAAGTATGGATAGTATTTTAGGAGCTAATACTTTAGAAGAATTAACTCCAAAGCATTTAGAGTCTTTGAAACTGAATTTAAAAATAATTAGAGAAACAATTGATAATTTCTCTAAACTTGTTCCATATAGCGAAAGAGATCATTTTAATTTTGAACAATTAATTACCGCTGTAGAATTATTAAATAGAGAAAATTTTTATTTAAATAAAATAAAGCTAATCAAGGAAATTCCAGAAGGAGACTATAACTTTAACTTGCCATTTCAATCAGTTTTGCAAATGATTAATAACATAATCATAAATGCTACTAAGGCATTCGATGAAAGCATTAAGGATAGAAAAATAAAAATATCTCTGGATTATGATAATGAGCATTTTAGTATTAAAATATTTGACAATGCTTCTAAAATACCATTTCCAAAAATTGATTCAATTTTTGAATATGGCAAATCATCAACTGGAGGCTCTGGTATTGGATTATTTCATGCTAGATATTTATGTAATCTTTATAACGGAAATATCTCAGCAATAGAATTAACTGAAGACCCTATCTATTCTAAATACTTTTTAATAAATTTACCAATAATTAAATGATAGCAATGAAAAGAAGTGTTTTAATAATAGACGACGAATTAGATCAGGCTGAAGGACTTGCAAAGTCTCTTTTAAAATCTATTAAAAATACATCATTTGAGTACGTAGCAGATGAAGAAAGTATAATAACAGCTATTGAAAATCATTATTTTTCTGTTGCAATTGTGGACCTTCGTATGGATAAATTTTCCTTTGACGGCATTGATTTAATTAAAAAAATTATAGAAGTTAATCCCTTTTCAAAAATTATAATCATATCTGCTTTTGCAGGAGAATATTTAAGCCCCATAAAAGATTTATTTAAGACAGGTAAGATTCTTGATGTAATTGAAAAGAAAGAATTCACTGCTTTCACTGAAGAACTTAGAAATGTAATCGAGGAATACCATGTCAATTTATTCAACAATCCTTCTGAAATTAACAATGCACTACTAGAATTTTATTCACAAGCAAAGAATGAAAAGGACGCATTTAAAAAGGGCGAAAGATTTGAAAATTTTGTTAGCTTATTATTTCAATCTATTGGATATTCAAAAGTTACAAAAAGAGTAAAAGATAAATCACTTAATGAAGTCGATTTAATTATTAGAAATGAGATAGACGATTCTTTTTTAAGCAAATTTGGAAAATACATTTTAATAGAATGTAAAAATAAGCCTAAGGAAAATATTGATAAGAATACATTTATAGTTTTTAATAGCAAATTAGTTCATACAAATCATTTATCTGAATTGGGAATTTTAGCCACTACTGGATATATTGCTAGAAACACATATATAGAAGCTGTTAGAACATCGCATGACATTCGAAAAATAATTTTCCTTTCAAATGTTGAATTTGAAGAACTTATTTTATCTCATGACAAGTTGGAAACCTTTAAAGAGATAATAGATAGTCAAGTTAAAGACAATTAACACTTCTGCTAACAGTGGTCATTAGCTATGACTGGTTTTTCTTGAGTTGTACCATAATTTTCACGTAAAAAAGGCTATCTTAACAGACAGTACGCAGTTCGCTGGATTCGCAACAGTCCGTTAGTGGTTAAACTTCCTAGAAATTTTAATTCACCGCCATACAAATTCCCCAAAACAATGAAATTTGTTTTGGAGGTATTCTTTTCTAATAACCACTGTGCGCATTTCTTCTGAATCCAATACACCAAATTAATTTTCTTAATTTATAAATAGTTACTTCTGAAAAAGTTAAAAATTTCACTATCTGTTTGAATTATACAGTAAAACATCCGATATCAAATATCTTAATTTGAACTTTAAATCGTAATCCATTTCAATTGCATCAGATTGAGCACAAATTCTAAGCAGCACTTCTAAATTTTCAATATGCCCAGTTTTATCTCTTGAAAACAAATCTTTTAGCGCTTTTATTTTTCTAAAAGGACTATTATTGGATATTATTTTCTGCTCTATTTTACTTCTTAACTCATCATAATTGCTTGAGCCAGTGTAAAAATGAAAATCTTTTTTCATCTCTTCTCCCAAATTAAAAAGCTCATTGATATTTGAATATGTCGATAAAAAGGTATCCTGTAAGACAGTGTGTTTAGAAGTTACTGAATTTCTAATTTCATTTTCATCATTGTTAGGAAACAAATAAATCTTGTTATCACTATTTGAGTTTGGATAAAACTCCAATGTATTATAAACCCCAAAGGAAGTATTTCCCTGATCTTCATTCCTTATCGAAATCGATGATCTTAAAAAACCTAAATTTCCCAATTGAATTGATTTTTTTTGAGAAATAATTAAGTCCAGTTTTGATTCACTTAAAGAAATTGAGGAAATGATAAACTCTGTATCTGGATTTGATTCTTTGAATTTTGCCAATTCCAAGATAGCCACAACAAACGATTCAGCGATTCCATACTCCTTAAAAGCAGAACTATTAATACTTTTAAGATAGTAATTATTGTTATGCTTTAATATTCTAAATAATTTTGTCTTAACAACCTTTTCATTATTTGCATAATAATCAGCCCAAGATTTATTGAGATCATTTAAAAGGTTCTTTTTATTTGAACTTTTACTTAATGATTTAACGTATTGTGATAGGCTTTTATCATTGTAAAATAAATTTAAAGAATCATAAATGGCTTCTGCCTCAATAAAATCAAAGAAGAGCTCTCCTTCGTTTCCGTTTTTAATAGTAAAAACATATTTTGCATTTTGATTGTTTTCATCAAATTTCAATTCACAACTAACATCGCTCTCTTTAGCCTCTATCCTAATTAGCTCAAACCTTTGAGAGTACTGACTTACTAAATTAAATAAATACTCAATTTTTTCAATCTCAATTTTATAGCTAATATCCAAGTTGTATTTATTGATGATTAACTCCTTTAATTCTCTGTTCTTTACAAGGGTTAACAACTGGTCAGTATAAATAAAATCTTCAGATTCCTTATCTTTGAGAAAGTATCTTTGTGCTCTAAAATAATCTTTATTTTCCATATTGTTCATTTCTATAATGTTCGAGTACAAAAAAAATCATTTCATCACGAAATGGAATTTCGCGATAATTTTTTTTGAATAATTTTAGTGTTTTTTGCTATTATTTATAAAGATTCAAAGCTTGTTTTAATCTCTCTTTCAAATCACTAACAATTTCCGGAGGGGAAATCACCCTTACGTTAGCACCATAACCAAGTATTTTTTCATAAAATTCATACGCCGGTTTAACCTCAACAGAAATTCTTAATTCTTGATCATTATCAAGTAATATCTTTTGAGTTGGGTGTATGGGGAGTGCTTTTATATACTTCCCTTGAAAAGGTGTAAATGAAAGAACTGTATTTACCGGAACTTCATCTGTTACCGTAATACCAAATGAATACTTAAAGTAATCTTCAAAATCAAAATCATCCGGAAGAAATTTATCATTTGAAATAGTAAAATCTTTTATCCTGTCTAAAGCATATGTAATAAGATGACCTTTATGATTCTTCCCTAAAACGTACCATAAATGTCTATCCTCTTTGAGCAGATAGGGTTGTAGTTTTACTTCTTTAACTTTTTCATCATCAAATTTTTGATACTTAAATGCAATGACATACTTTGTATTAATTGCTTCAACTATTTTAGGAATTAAATGTCCTCCTGTGATTAATGGGGTTCTTTCGGTTTGCACAATTGACCTTGTTTTTTGTATACCAGGTGCTCCTTTACTACCGGCCAAAACAGCTAATATCTTTTCAATAGCAGTAGCAAAATCCTTAAACACTTCATAATCTTTATATTGATTTATGGTGTTGGCATAAAATTGTAATGCATTTATATCAGCATCTTTTAAGCCAAATGCTTTTATGGTATAATCGGGATCAGAATAATAATACGCCTTTTTTGAGAGATCTTTTTCAATAGGCGCAAAATATCCAAGCGCTTTACTATCTCTCATATCATTCAAATCATTGTTGATGGTTTTAGACGAAACCTTAATTTGTAATTCGTATAAAATTGCTCTTTGTATTTCAGATGTTTTTACACGTTCCCCTTTAGAGAGTAAAGAATCAATAACGTGATATCTCCCAAATGGTAATTTATTTATTGCCATGTGTTTACTTTATTAATTCGTTAAAATGCTCAAACAACATTACCATCGCCAACGTATCCAACTCGCAATATTTTAAAAGTGCTTTGGTCAATTCTTCGCGCTCTGCTTCTGAAATATTAGTGTATTGCATTTTGCCGTAAGCTGTTAACGCAGCTCCCCCATCGGCTAATTCTTCCATGCCTGAAACCAAGTCATCTAATTGTTGAGGAGACCATTCTGCAAAAAGCTTTGGTAATTTTTTATACGGATTCTCTATTATGCCTTCCTGTTTTGACAACCAAATATGTTCCTCTTCTAAATTCAAACTAGTTACACCTATTTCTTTTAGTGGATTGCTGTATTTATACTGAAGGTATTGTGAGGTATTAAGAATAGCAGGAAGAACATATTTTATAGAATTAGACCCTTTTGTTAAGGGATTGTAATAGTATTTTTTAAGAACATCCCACAAGTCGACCATATCTCTTTGCCCTTTCCATGAATCGGCACTATCGGATTTAGAGTGAGAAATGCTTTTTATGAAATCAAGAAGTTCTGCAGCGTCAGGTTCATTTGCACCTTTTAATTGTTCATAGATGGCGTTAAGAATATTATTCTCATGGTTTGAGTAGCGGAATATTGTTCCGTTATCATTACTGAGTGCTTTTCTCAATGCTCTGATGAAATCAAAATTCGGAAACATGCCTTGCACGTTATTGAGATATTGATGGGCATGTTCGATCCTTCCGTCTTCGTGATAGGTATGCAATGAAAACTGAAATGCTATTTGTTCATAGGGTCTTCTGCCTACATTGAATGGTAAAGGAACGGCACTGGTTTCAAAATCAATAAAATGCATTGGATAATTCCAAGAGTCCATTTCTGCTTTAAGCCCCTCAAGATAAATGTAAACTGAATTATCCTGATCGACTTCCTTTCGTATTTGAATCCATTGTCTAGCAGTCATTGAAAGTCTACCCGGTTCCTCCTTTAAGTTGATATTATCCTCGGTAAGCTCATCCATAAAATAAATCCCGTTATTAAATAGTTCAGTCCCTTTTCTGAACGACCATACATCAAATGTTTTTGGCTTTTCAAAATGTAATTTTTGCCAATGGTGTTGTTTTTGAAAGCATTCTTCAAAACCAGACTTTAAATATTTGGTCTGTTCATCAGTAACAAACTCACATAATTTACAGTTAAATGAAGTTGGCCAGTTTGCATAAGTATCATTAAGGTAGTGTTCTTTTAAAAGTTTTAAGGCATTGTGAAAATTAAGTTCGGCGGAATATGGTATTTTATCCTCTAAAATTTGACTTACAATGTCTGATACTTCTTTTAGACCTAAAATGCTTTCCCCGGTATACTCTAATGAATCGATCATTTTTATTACACCGGTTCTGTTCCCCGCGCTTTTACTTACCCTAAAAAATTGATTTAAACCATCAACAGTTGCAACAGCCGATTTATTAGCCATCATTATTAATGAAGTTACCTGCCAATATGGATAACAAAGTTGGATGACATGCTTTTGGAAGGCTATATCGAATAGGTATGGTTTCCAACCTGCGACCATGCCTCCGCGCTTTCCCATGAAAAGATACTCATCGGAAGGATCATATGATTTTGATTTGACTTCAATTAGCTTAACCTTATTCCCTTCTTTAACCAAAATATCAGTTCTTATGAATAAGCCATCATGTAAAAAGGCTGCTTCATAAATAATGACATTTTCTTGTTGCAATAAGACTTGTGTCTGATTCCACAATGATTGATAGTCGCCATCATTGCCTTCAATTAATACACCGCCGGGATAATGCATTCTGGCATATTCTTCTATTTGGAAACCGCCTTCCGCTAAAGCGAGTAAAAAAGGGTCTTCTTGCTTTTTGTTGGGATACTCTTTTTTACCAGTGTAGTATAACTTGTTTGGACATTCCAAACCTAATTTGAATCTTGATTTAGTTAATACCCTCATGATTATGATATTTAAAATAAATGCTTCTACAAGGATGATGAAAACAGTATTAGTTCTTTTTGTAAGTAAAATGTAAGAAAAATAATTTTAGAGCCTAAAAACGAGATTGTTTTTTTGATTTTTACCGATTAAAAACACAAATAATCGGTGAAGTGTAAAATACTGTTGTTCAAGCACTAAAGCAATTTTAATTTAGTTACCTTTAAGTAAGTCTTTCCGATGTTCAAATACCACACTTTTATTGGAAAGCCGATGCCGCCTCACTCCTATTGGGTTTGCCGGCTGAGGCTTATTGTAGTGTAACTTTTAAAACTATATAGGTATGAGAACAAGATTACTATTATTGATATTATTGGGAAGTATTATCAGTTTTGCGCAAACAGCCCAACTTAAAAGTCCACAACTTGAAAACGAGTTTGAAATTAAACTTGATAAAAAAAAGGACGGCACACTAAATGTTTACATTATAGACAGTAAAAAACCTGATATTTCTCAAATAGTTACAGAACAAGAGACTAGCCCACCCTATATGGTTATTTCGAAAACTATAAAAAAAATAAATGACCTTTCGAAAGAGTTTTACTATTACATCCCAAACAGCAGCACTAAAACCACCTTAAACATAAATATTGAAAAGGAAAAGGTAACAAATGCAGATATTGTTAGTGCTTTGAAAAAGTTAGACCAGATTACTTTAACTAATTTAATAAAAGAAAAAATTACATTTAACTTAAAAGATAATAAATCAGACTTTTCTCTTTTTATTGCGAAGATTAAAGTTGACAATAGCTTTGAACCTATATTTCCATCAGCCACAGAAACTTCAGGCTATGTAGTAAAAAGAATCAATGCAAACAAAGTAGTAATTTTATTTAATGGTGGTAGTGACGTTGAGTTTAAACCTGACAATGAAGCTGATTTTTACCAAAAACTGTACAATCTTGTTAAAAGTGATGATAATACACTTGAATCTTTATTTGCCAAGGATATACTAAAATCTGTTAAAGATGTCACTATAGATTCTAATGAGAACGTAAAAAAACTTGAAGATTTATATAATCAATACAAGGGAAAAGATAAAATAACTAACTACAGCTATTTAGGTTATGTAGGAACCAACTTTGATTTGGTTGACGGAGTAAAAGCTAAAAACTTATTTTTTGCTACGAACATATTGGTTACTCCTAAGGAACGAGAGCGTGCCGGTTTTTATATTAGCTTATACGGCAACAGAACAATATCGAGAATTGATTCAATCCCCAATATTATAAGAGATGTAAGGGTAAATGACAGTATAGGCAATCAATACATTCACAGAGAAAAATCGGATGTTGTTAAAAAAGTTCAATCTGATAATTTAGGGGCTTATTTTTCGCCTCTTATTAGATGGGATTTTTGGAAAAACAAAAGCAGATATGGTGCTGTTAAGACATCACCGGCTTCCTTTTACTATGCCCCCTCTCTCGAGTTTATTTGGCGTAGAACTGCTGTTGATGTTAGGTATATTAATTCACAAAAACTACCCGCAGAACAATTGGCAAACCTACAACCTACATATAGCAATACTTTATCATATCGCCAAAATAACACCTATAACATTTATGATTTTTACATTTCTCCAATCGGATTTTGGCTATTGCATGAGAACGAAACAATAAGTATTCGCTTGAATATGAACGTAGGTTATTCTACCCGATATGCCCCTATTAATTATTTAACAACCAATGCTAATATCGATTTAATCGATAACATACAAGACAATTATTCTAACACCAACGATATTTTTTATACCGGTAAATTATGGATAACCGAAAGAACTACCGGTATAACGTTACAAGGGGAAATTAACAATACTTTAAAACGTTCTACCCCTTTTTACGGAGTTACGCTTTCAAAAGCCTTTGACTTTGAAAAGTTAGGTAACTTTTTTGCACCTATATCGAATAGAACTACAGGAACAACAAAGTAGTATTAATTCAGTACCGCTGAGGATTGTTTATGTGTGGGAAATTCAGTATGTTTGATACCTAACCGTCCAACAATGATTTTCAACGAAGACTCGAGAGTTAAAATACCGGCTATCTTGCACTTACTGCGTTTAGGATATGCTTATATTCCCTTAGCAGCACAAGAACGTGAGGAAGCCACTAATTTATTCAAACCTATTTTTTTAGAAAGTATCTGTCGTATCAATCCCGGATTGGAGATGGGTGAAGCGGAAATGCTTTTTAATGAAATCAGTTTGAAGTTGGATTATGACGATTTGGGTCGAGAGTTTTATAAAGGGCTGACGGCAACCTCGGGAATCAAACTCATAGACTTTGTTAATTTTGAAAAAAACTCTTTTCACGTCACTACAGAGCTCACTTGTAAAAACGGTGATGAAGAGTTTCGTCCTGATATCACCATCATTATCAACGGCATGCCGTTGGCTTTTGTAGAGGTGAAAAAACCACATAACAAAGAAGGAGTTTTGGCGGAGCGTAAACGAATTAATACACGTTTTAAAAACAAACATTTCAGACGCTTTGCCAACATTACTCAGCTGATGGTTTTTTCCAATAATATGGAATATGAAGATGGTGTTGTGGAACCGGTATTCGGAGCGTTTTATGCTACCGCTGCTTACTCTGATTTACAATTCAATTATTTTAGAGAAGACGAAGACTATCCGGTGACTCAAAAGTTATTGCAGCTAAGTGAAACTGACGAAAATGCCATTCTGAAAGACAACAATCTTTTGGTTATCAAACACAGTCCGGAGTTTCTTTCCAATAAAAGCGAACAAACCCCTACGCACAGAATCCTAACTTCATTATTCAGCAGAGAGCGTTTGCGATTTGTATTGAAATATGCAATTGCCTATGTGGAAGAGGAAAGTGGTTTGCAAAAACACATCATGCGCTATCCGCAGTTGTTTGCCACCAAAGCCATAGCCGCCAAACTGGATGAAGGTAGGCATAAAGGCATCATTTGGCATACGCAGGGTTCGGGTAAAACAGCCCTAACCTACTTTAACGTAAAGCACCTGACGGACTACTATCAAAAAAAGAATATAATACCAAAGTTTTACTTCATTGTAGACCGTTTGGACTTGTTGATCCAATCGACAGCAGAGTTTACCAATAGAGGATTGAAAGTAAAACAAGTGCAATCGAAACAGGATTTTGTTAAAGATTTGCAAGTGGTGGGCGCTATTCACAACGA
Source organism: Flavobacterium cheonhonense (assembly GCF_035671315.1). Lineage (NCBI taxonomy): Bacteria > Pseudomonadati > Bacteroidota > Flavobacteriia > Flavobacteriales > Flavobacteriaceae > Flavobacterium > Flavobacterium cheonhonense. The sequence continues at coordinate 166,845 of NZ_JAXAVY010000005.1, read as the reverse complement.
CAGCGGCCAAGCGGAAATTACGGTGGTAAACATTCAAAAGTTCAGTGAAGATGCTACGGCGGTTAAAATCCCCGATTACGATATTAACACCCAACGCATTTATATCCTGGACGAAGCGCATCGCAGTTACAATCCGAAAGGGAATTACTTGGCGAACCTTATCAATTCGGACAAAAATGCGGTGATTATTGCCTTAACCGGGACGCCTTTATTGCGCGAGGTGGCCAAAGAATACGATTCTAAATTATTATTTGGCAACTATATACACAAGTATTATTACAACCGTTCTATTGCTGATGGCTATACGTTACGCCTAATTCGTGAAGAAATTGAAGGTAACTTCAAGATGGAGATGAAAGACGTAATGGAACAAATCAAGGTATTGCAAGGCGATATCAAAGCGTCAGATGTATATGCCGACCGTCGCTTTGCCCAAGGATTGTTAAACTATATTACGAAAGATTTACGGGATTTCAGAACCGTGAATCAGGACCAAAGTCTTGGCGGTATGGTGGTGTGTGATTCCTCTAAACAAGCTAAAATGTTATTTCAACTGTTTGAAGAGCAGTTTGGGAAACAAGAAACCGATGCTGAAAAACTCCCTATGGCTGCCGAGCCTTCTACTCCTTATGGCAAAACCAAAAAAGAAGGATTGACCGCTGCCTTAATTCTGCATGACGAAAATGATAAAACCATACGTAAGGAACTCATCAAAGCCTACAAATCGGGGAAAATTGACCTCTTGTTTGTGTATAATATGCTCCTAACCGGTTTTGATGCCAAGCGTCTAAAAAAGCTTTACCTCGCCCGTGTGATACAGGATCATAATTTATTGCAAACCTTAACCCGTGTTAACCGACCATACAAGCATTACCAATACGGCTACGTGGTAGACTTTGCCGACATTTCCAGAGCGTTTGACCGTACCAATCAGTTGTATTTTAAAGAATTACAGGACGAGTTGGGCGACGAAATGGAAATGTATTCGCACCTCTTCAAATCGGAAGCTGAGATACGTGAAGAGTTGGATAACATTAAAGAAACGCTTTTCCATTACAATACCGAAAACCGCGAAATTTTTTCGCAACAAATTGCCCAGCTTACCGATAAAAAGGAATTGACTACCTTGGTCAAAGCTTTACGCACTGCCAAAGAATTGAAAAACCTAATTGCCGTTAACGGTTATGAAGGCTTGGGAGAATTGGTAGATTTTGACGTACTGAACCGTTTACTGATTGAGGCACAAAACCGATTGGATAACCTGAATTTTGTGGAAAGCATCGGCAACGAAGAAGCCACGCAAAACTTGCTCAACACGGCCTTAGAGGATATCGTTTTCCAGTTTATTAAAGTGGGCGAAGAAGAACTGCAACTGGCCGATGAACTGAAAGACCAATTGCGTAAAACCCGGGAAGCCCTGCAGCAAAACTTTGACCAGTTGGACCCGCACTTTGTTTCGTTGCGCGAGGAACTGGAACGCATCTTTAAAAAGAAAAACCTATCGGAAACCAACCAAGCCGATATGGTGGAAAATATGCACTTGTTGCGCAAGATATACGACGAAGCCAAAGAGCTCAACCGTAAAAATGCGCTGCTGAAAGCGAAATATGAAAACGATGAAAAATACTCTCGCATACACAAACGCTTGCAAGAAAAAGGCAGCCTGAATGCCAAAGAAAGCCAATTACACCGTGCCTTGATGCAGGTGAAATACGAGGTAGATAAAAAACTCGAAGGTCAGGAAGACCTCTTGAAAAACGAAGCCTTCTTTACCAAATACCTCATGCAATTGGTGGTGCAGGAGTTTAAGAAAAAAGAAAACATCGACCTGAATTTTGAATCGACCCAAAGCATCAATCATTTGATTGCGAAAGAATATTTACAACTTTATAAAGCCAGTTAATACCCCATGACACAAGATATTAGTTTTATTACAAAAACCAAAACACTCATTGACAATTTAAAAAGTGTGTGTGCCAATTTCGGGCTGGGCAATTCCGCCAGCGAATTTGACATTATTACCCAATGCTTTTTGTATAAAACCCTGAATGATAAATTTCGGTATGAAGTAAAAAAGCAAGTGCCTGAATTGGCCAAAGCCGAACCGGAAGCGTTTAGAAAGCACTTAGAAGCTATGGACGAGGAAAATTATCTGTTTTTGTTGGCTTCCTTAGACCCGAATGCGCCACGATTGAAAACGCATCACTTATTAGAGAATTTATATAACCGACAAACTGAAGGCGACTTTAGCAAGTTGTTTGACGATACCTTGACCGAAATTGGGATGGACAATGCCGATATCTTCTCGGTAAAGTCGTACTCAGGTGCTAAAGACACCTTGTTTGACCGATTGAGCCAATACATCAAAGACCAATCGCAACGTGATAGTTTTTGTGTGGCCTTGATAAACAAAATGATAGGTGTTTCGTTTGAAGAAATGTTTCATCAGAAATACGATTTCTTTGCCACCATATTTGAATACCTTATTAAAGACTATAACTCCGACTCCGGAGGGAAATATGCCGAATACTATACGCCTCATGCCGTAGCGCGTATCATGGCGAGTATTATGGTACCCGAACCGGTTAAAGGGGTGAAATGCTACGACCCCAGTGCGGGCTCTGGAACCTTGTTGATGAGCTTGGCTCACGAAATTGGAGAAGACCGCTGTACGATTTACTCGGAGGATATCTCCCAAAAGTCCAGCAACATGCTGCGTTTGAACCTGGTATTGAACAACCTGACGCACAGCATCCCGAACATCATCAAAACCAACACGATTAAAGACCCGTATTATCTCGATACCAAGTTTGATTTTATCGTATCGAACCCACCGTTTAAACTGGACTTTTCGGACTTTAGAACCGATTTAGAAAAAGACACCTTTAAAGAACGCTTTTTTGCGGGTATCCCAAATGTGCCGAAAGCCAAAAAAGAATCGATGGCGATTTACCTGATGTTTATCCAACACATCATGTACAGTTTGAGCAACACGGGTAAGGCGGCTATCGTAGTCCCTACCGGTTTTATCACGGCGCAAAGCGGTATTGAAAAGAAAATACGCGAACGCCTGATTACCAAAGGCTGGTTGCGTGGCGTGGTGAGTATGCCGAGCAATATATTTGCCAGTACCGGTACTAACGTGTCCATTTTATTTTTAGACAAGCAAGCCGATAGTGAACATATCGTATTGATGGATGCCGGCAAACTTGGGCAAACCGTAAAAGAAGGTAAAAACCAACGCACAGTTTTGACCGCTGAGGAAGAAGCACATATCATTAAAACTTTTAACAACAAAACAGCGGTGGAAGATTTGAGCGTAGTAGTGACCAAACAACAAGTCATCGATAAAAACTACTCCTTCTCAGCGGGGCAGTATTTTGAGGTAAAAATTGATTATGTGGATATTACGCCTGAAGAGTTTGCTGATAAAATAAAAAGTTTTGAAAGTAATTTGGAAAGCTTGTTTTCGGAAAGTAAATTATTAGAAATAGAGATTAAGAGTAATTTGAAAGGTTTGAAATATGACTATTGAATACAGAAATGCTTATTTAAGTGAGCTTTACGATTTTCAATACGGTACAGGCAATACTATAGAGAATATCGGTGGGGATTATCCCATTTATGGCAGTAATGGAATAGTTGGTTATACAAATAAGTTTAATAGTGAAGATGCTCCAGTCATCGGGCACATTGGCGCATATGCTGGGATAGTAAATTGGGCAATGGGCAAACATTATGTAACCTATAATGGTGTTATTTGTAAAATCAGACAAAATATAAATCGTCAATTTGGCTACTACGCACTATTGAACTCAAATCTTCAAAATAAATTAAGAGGAAGTACTCAGCCATTTATTTCCTATGATTTATTAAATGAAGTAAAAACATATTTACCAGATAGAAAAATTCAAGATAAAATCGCCAAAGTCCTTTCCGACCTCGATGCCAAAATAAAACTCAACAACAAAATCAATGCAGAGTTAGAGGCGATGGCTAAAACCATTTATGACTACTGGTTTGTGCAGTTTGATTTTCCCGATGTTAATGGAAAACCGTATAAAAGTAGCGGTGGTAAAATGGTTTGGAATGAAGAATTGAAAAGGGAGATTCCTGAGGGGTGGGACGTTGATACTTTGTCCTCATTGATAAACAACGATAAAAGTGGTGATTGGGGAAAAGAGCAAGAAGAAGGAAACTATACTCAAAGAGTATTTTGCATGAGAGGTGCAGATATTAATGGGTTAAATGGCAAAGGAGAACTTAAAACACCGGAGCGTTATATTTTAGAAAAGAATTTGCATAAAACATTAGACCCTTACGATTTGATTGTGGAAATTTCCGGTGGAAGTCCTACTCAATCTACAGGAAGATTAGCCTATATAACCAATGAAACATTAGACCGGTTTGATGCACCTATCATATGTTCTAACTTTTGTAAAGCCGTTACCTTAAAAAACAAACATTATTTCTACAATTTAGTTTACCAATGGAATAGCATCTACGATGCCGGTGTTTTGTTTGGCTATGAAGGCAAAACCAGTGGTATTAAAAATTTATTGTTTGAATCATTTGTCTCTACTCACAAAACTGTAATTCCAAGTGATGAATTGGCTGAGAAATTCTTTGATTTTATGACACCAATTCAAATCAAAAAAGAAAAAAACTTAAAAGAAAACCAACACCTCGCCTCATTGCGCGATTGGTTGTTGCCTATGTTGATGAATGGGCAGGTTAAAGTAAATAATTAAAATATTATATATGTTAAGGCTCTATATTAAAACATTAAAGCTAGCAGCAGAAGGAAATTATTTTGAAGGAAAAATAGAAATTTTGGAAGGGTCTGAATTAAAAAAAGAAATAAGTGCATCTTTTCCAAAATCAATGATTGAGAAAAGAGAATATTTAATTCAAAATGGCATTATTAAAGACAATGGTCAAAATTATATTTTTACTGAAAATTATATTAGTAAATCCCCTTCCGAAGCAAGTAATATGATATTAGGAACATCATCTAATGGAATGTTGTATTGGAAAAACAAAGATGGAAAATCATTAGGAAAGTTAATTTTAAATGATGATGAATAAAAAAAATCTAATCATCATCTGTTATTGCCTATGTTGATGAATGGTCAGGTTACGGTTGGGGATGCCCTTCGACAAGCTCAGGATGACGAGTTGGGGATGGTTGCGGAGAGTGGGGAGGATTATAAAAAAGGATAGAGATGAGATTGGCGGCTATCTATATTGACACGCATGAGTATTTATCACAACAACCTTTGGTGATAAATTTGGGAGGAAGATATGACTATAAATTTGCCAAAGCTGGCAGTGAAGTTTTCATTACCAAAAAATTAAATGAAAACTATATAGAGAACTTTTTTGATCAAACTAACCTAAAGTCAAGATTGCTTAATATTAATGCTGTCGTTGGAGAAAATGGAGCAGGAAAATCATCAGTTTTTGACTCAATTCGAAGTATTTTCATAGATAACCCATTTGCTTTACCAATAAATAATACATTTCTTTTTTTTGAAACTGAAAACGAAAGCGAACTTAAAGTAGCCAGTAACATTTATGATGTAGGAAGAGGTAATATTTCTTTTGTATCGCTACAGGATGATTTAATAATCGAAGCAAAAAGATCAAACAGTATTTGTCAAACTATTTATTACTCCCCTCATTTTGATTTTAAATACAATCCCAATTTTGATAATATTGATAATTATGACATTTCTTTTGATAAGTTATTGGAAGAGGATCTTGATGACTTGGAAAATAAAAAGCCGAATCAGTCAGGCTGGAATTACTCACCAAGTCAGGAACTTTTATTTAAAAACTCAATAAGGCAGCTTCTTTTTTCAAATTCTGATTTAGTGAAAAAAGAAGGGATTTTTAAAGAGCTATTCGATTTCCCGGAATTTGGTGAAGCGAGATTAGTTATTAGAGGCTATAAAGAAGAGCGCGAATGGAATACACCTTCTGCTTTTAGGCCAGGTCTGAAAATTTTAAAAGCGAAATTAAAAAAAGAACTTGATGATTGGTATACAATAAGAGTGTTTAAAAGTCCAGGAAGAGTTTCAAATCAAATAGAAATTAACAAATACATACTGAAAAGATATATTATTCGAGATCTTATTTCTGTCTTGGAGAGACAGATGGAAAAAGCGAACAGCTATTTATCTGAAGGAGTTTTAGAATATGAAAGTTTTGAGAGAGAAAGCTACCGTTTGGAAGCTTATGATTCATTTTTATTATTTATTAATAACAGCTTTATTCAGTTTGGAGATCAAAAATTGAAGGCATTCGATGAGCCAACAATAAAATTACTTTTAGCTAAACTCTATAATGCAATTGATGAAATAGATAAAGAAGAAAATGTTGAAAATCAAATGATGGTGATTGAGGGTAAGGATGCGATTGAGATCTTGACTTTGCAAAGAAAATTTTTAACTACTCTATTTCATTATTATTCTATTTTTCAAGGAAAAAGCGCTGAAAAAGTTCTCGCCAAAAGTGACAAGATAGAAGGGTTTATTAATTATATGTCCAGTAGTCGCAAGCTGAGTTCAGGAGAGAATGCACTTTTAAATTTGTTTTCGAGGCTTTACAATTTTCTAACAACAAATCTGGTAAATGACTCACGCTTTTTTAAAAATTCTGAAACCTACATTATTTTATTAGACGAAGCTGACTTAGGTTTTCATCCCGTTTGGAAAAAAAAGTTTGTTAATACGCTTGCTTTAACGCTTCCTTATTTTTTTGAGCAACTAGATAGTACTCCAGATATACAAATTATTTTTTCAACACATGACCCCTTGACGCTTTCGGACTTACCAAATAAAAATATTGTTTATATCTCAAAAAATTTAGAGACATTAGAAACTGAAGTTTTAGATTATGGAAACCCTCAACGACCGGGAAAATCATTTGCTGCAAATATTACAAATTTACTCTCAGACTCGTTCTTCATTAAAGATGGTCTAATTGGAGACTTTGCTAAACAAAAAATTGAGGAAACCATAAAATGGATTGATAAACAGAAGAATACGTCAAAAAGGGATAAAAACTTCCAAAATGAACTTGAACATCATAAAAAGATAGTTTCTATTATTGATGAAAAAATAATCAAATTGAAGTTATCAGAGATGATTGCTGAAGTTGAAGGAAATAATGATTTCCAGAAAAAAATGTATGATGACGAAATAGCGTATTTAATCAAGAAAAGACAAGATTTAAATTAAAATGCATTACATAGACATAACTCAGCAAAAAATCATTGATGCTCAAAATATTCATTATGAGTACATGAGGTATGTCATCAAGAAAAAACTTAATGGTAAATACTTTACTGAACCTAAACCCAATCCTAACATTAAATCCATTCATATTGTAAGTGGAATTCATAGTGAAGTGAAACGATTTCTGAATGTTGAAAAAAACTTAAGGAAAGTATTAGTGGGCACTCCGGAAGAATTGGATTCAATCAAATCAAGATTTACAACCAAAAAAGAAATTGATTCAATAAAAAGGTTATTTGATTATGAGATGTGGATTGACTACAATCCAAAAAGTACGTATCATTTTTATAACGCTTATGATTTAGCTAAGAATCTAGATATACCCACCTGTCCGTATTGTAACCGCATTTATACAAAAACAGTTACTAATCCTACCAAAATTACACGGCCAACCTTTGACCATTGGTTTCCAAAAAGTAAATATCCTTTACTGGCGTTATCGTTTTATAATCTAGTTCCAAGTTGTAACATTTGCAATATGGGGAAAAGTAATGACCCATTCTCATTGAATACCCATTTCCATCCCTATCATAAATCTGTAAATCCCGCTGAAATTTTATCTTACAGATTCAGTTTTGATTACAAAGATTACTCTTCATTTAAATTTAAAATTGTTCCTGATAATACTTTTTCTGAGAAATCTACCAAAGCGTTTAAATTGGAGGATATCTATAAAATGCATGAAGACGAGATAGTTGATTTAAGACAAATTCGCGATGTTTATTCTGTAGACTATCTCGAAATGGTAAAAAAGAAGATATTACTCAATCATATTTCTGAAGAAGAAATTTACAGATTGGCGTTTGGAGTACATATAGATGAGGCAAAATTTGACAGGAGACCTTTAAGTAAGATGAAGAAGGATATATTGAAAGAACTGGGTATAATTTAGAAATTATGTTAGAAATAGTTGGAATAAGTAAAAAGGTTTTGGAACGCCTAAACGATATGAAATATGAGCTTCATGGTGGTGATTCTGAAGAACAGCTTATTTTTCCAAAAAAGATTCAAGGTAATGGTAAAAGGCCAAAAGATAGAATCTCAGAGCAGGAATTAAGACAGCTTTTTATCGAGGAGTTTAAATTAGCTTATTCTAGTTTATTTTATTCCATTGAAACGCCTACAATTAAAAAATATAGGTTTAGAGATACCAACGAATCAGTAGAAGCCAAAAAACAATCGGCTTTGCATGATATGTGTGTGTTTGAGAAAGTTGGTAATGATTTTAAAAGAAGGCTAAATATTGAGTTTAAATATGGGAATAGAGCCATAGGAAGTACAGCGAAGGATATTGAAAAATTAATATGTGAAGAAGAAAATGGAGCTTTCATCCATTTGCTAAAAAATACAAGACGAGATACGCTTTGTAATGAAGGAAAGACCGGTGTTTTTGATAAATTGTACAAATCATTTTTAGATAATAACGGCAATTGGATTGATACTAATAAATCGATTCTACTTATAATAATTTCGTTAAACCAGAAAACTTTGATACATCGTGAAATTAAGAAGGGAGAAAATTTTGATAGTCTTTTTTCATTTGATGATTATAAATATGGCAACATAAAAGAGGTGAACGGAAATAGCTGGAATAAACTAATAAAATAATAATATGCTAACTTTAAATTTTACAGAAAAACAAATCATAACAGATGAAAAATTTCTTGTAGGGATAGATGAAATAGAAACTGATGAAAATGGTTTAAATGAATTTCTTTTAGACGGAGTTGAGTATAAATGGTTTCAAGAATTTCAGACTCAAGATATACGCCAAGTTTATGAAAAAATAACCCCTTATTTTTTTGAGGGTGAATTCAAAGGTGAAATCCATAAAAGGTTTTTTAATTTGCAAAAAATAGGAATTTTAAGCCGATGGTTTTTAATTACTATAACAGACCAAAAAACAGATTTAAAAGTTACCCAATACGTTGACAATAACGGTAATAGTGAAGGTATTGTTCGCTACATCAGTTCAATAAGCTCATTGAGAACAAATAACCCTACAGCTTTGCAATTAGATACTTTCTTTTCTTGGAAGTCATTTGAATTTACAAATGAAGAACAATTGTCAAAAGCATTGATTAATTCTGACAGTCAACAATCTAAATTTCATAAACTAAATGTATACAATGTTGGGCAAGGCAGTTTATGCTCAATAGCAACTGATGATAATATCCCATTGATATATTACGATATGGGAGGGGGATGGAGGTTTTTTAAACATACCTATCCAGTAACTAAAAGATTATGTTTTACGGTTGCTAATACCATAATACTCTCGCATTGGGATTGGGATCATTTGGAAACAGCGAGAAGATACAGCTACACACCAGATTGGGAAAAATTTCGTGATAAAACATGGATTGTTCCAAAACAAAATATTACCTCATCTTACATGAAATTTTTATACAAAATAGCTGCGATTAGTAATGTTTTAGTTTGGCCAGAATTTGGATTAGACAGGTTAGCGTTTTGGGGTGGTGATATTATTAAATGTAGGGGTTTTTCAAAAAATGATAGTGGTTTAGCGCTAGTAGTTTCTTGCAACAATAATCACATTACAAATGTTTTACACCCAGCTGATGCCGCATTTAAAGATATACCATTTTTAAATGAATATACGTTTGATGGTTTAGTGGCTACCCACCATGGTGCTAACTTTGAAATAAATAATTCCGATGTTCCAATCTCTTTTGACAAATATCATATAGCGTACTCTTATGCGCATACTAGATATGGACATCCAAAAACAGCCGCTATTAATGCTTATGTAACAGCTGGTTGGGTTGAAAGACTTGATACAGTTAATGGAAATATTTCTTTTACATATGTAAATAATATAAATGTGCCTTGTGGAGGAAATTGTGACTTAACTATTGATCAATCATTTTAAAATGAGATAAAAAGAACCGCTTTCTCACATCTTAATTTTGAAATGAAAAATGTCAAAGTCAAAGTCTGAAGGATTAAAAAAATAAATCTATAACGACGCCTTTTGGCGTTGTGTAGGGATAAGTTTGTAGTCTGAAAAAAACTAAACTAATGATTGCTATGACAACAATGAAGCCAATGGAAATATCTTTTAATGCGGATTGGTTCAAATCGGGTTATTATATTTATATCTTGACCATAGAACACAAAGAAAAGGGAATCTTTTATTACGTTGGTCAAACCGGCGATAGAAAGCATGTAGCTGCTCGTTCTCCTTTTTATCGACTTATGGGACATTTCAATACTTACAATATAAAAAGCGGGACTGATAATCAACTGGTAAAAGGTTTGATTGATAACAATCTGATTGATGAGCGTACTGCTGATAAAAATACAAGAATTTGCGTTGAAGAAGCCATACAAAGCGGTACCGTTACAATAAAGGCACACTACTATGCCATTTCTGATTTTGACAGTGCTAATCATAAAGCAAAAAGAATCTTTGTTGAAGAAGTCGAATTGGCATTGATTACTAATTTTAAGAAAGTCGGGGCAAAATTATTTAACAACGAAGCTAAAATTGGGGATAATAAAGAGGTTACTAATAAGGAAGCTATTGCTTTAGCCACTGAGATATTTAAAAAACATTGTCAATTATCTCAATAGAAAAAGATTTTTATGAATTTAAACAATAACCTACAAAACGTAGAGGTTCAAGTATATAGTTTCAAGGAATTCTTCACGTCTAAGGCTATTTATCCAGTAGGTATAGATAGCTACCAAAGACCCTATGTTTGGAATAAATCTAAAATTCAGGAACTTATTAATGATCTAGAGGAATACCTTAAGAATCCTGATGGATTGCAGTATTACATGGGAAACATACTGTTACATCAAAATGATATCAAACAGAAATTGTTTATTATTGATGGACAACAGCGGCTTACCACAATTTGTACTTTATACTATGTATTAAATGAGGGGTTATTAAACAATGGTAAAATGGCTTTGGAATACCACTCCCCTATTTCTGCTAAAAATATTATAAATGCCAAAGCCATATTTGATGAAATTAAAGCCGATTGGAAAGATAAAGCTGATTTTTTATTCAGCAATTTGCAATTTACTTTTATTATAACCTTATCAGAGGATTTAGCATTTACTTTTTTTGACACACAAAATAATAGAGGAGTAAAATTAAACCCTACTGATTTATTAAAAGCATATCATCTGCGAGCTATTGGAAATGCCGAATATTTAAACATTCAAACTAATTGCGCTTTACGTTGGGAGAAAATACAGGGGAGCAAAACATTGTTTGTCCAAAAAAAAGATTTCACAGCAGAACTTTTCCATCAGTTTTTGTGGCGTAGTCGATGCTGGAATGGACAAAAAGTAATTTACAGGGAAAAAGATGAAGACATTTTAAATGAATTTCAAAAAAAATCCATCAAACAGTTGCAGCCTGACACAATCCCATTGTATCCCAATACCAATAATACCTTAGCAACGGCATTGCAACTACAATCACAACAACAGTTTACACTCTATCCTGCCGCCTTAGAAATAAGTAACACTAGTGCCTTCTTACCATTTACTTTGAGACAACCCATAAGCGAAGGATTAGGTTTTTTCCTTTTTGCTGAAAAATATGCAGATTTAGTCAAAATTATTTTCTTTGACCAAACAGGTATAAATTCTGAAATAAAAGCTGTAAGAACCTTTTACAACCAAGTTTTACAACATATTTCACTTTATCTAAAGGAATTACACTTACTAGCCATAGTCATGTACTTTGATAAATTTGGGAGCAACCGATTGTTAGAGTTTACGCTTTGGTTCGATCACATTTTAGGCGCATTACGATTAGAAAAATATTATATATTTAAGGAAGCATCCATTAAATTTTTAAAAGAAACCGATAATAATATTTTTGACGTAATCAGTCAGTCATTTCGCCCTGAAGAAGTCATTTGTTTTATGCGCGAATTAAAATATGTGAGTTTAAATCTGGAAATTGAAAAAATATACGCCAGAACCGATTTGCCGGATAATGGCGTAAGAGGTGATTATAAGAGTAATTTGTTTAAGTATTACAGTAAACAAAATTTTACAGGTAAATCTAATTGGATTACAAATACATTTTTAAACAGCAAATTACAATGAGCATACATTCTGCCAAAATAACATTGCAAGATGTTGTAAATAATAACTATTTTTTCAATATCCCTATTTATCAGCGGTTGTATGTTTGGGAAGAAGACCAAATAAAGACATTGTTAGAAGATATTGAATCAGCTTTTGATACCAATAAAAATATTTTCTTTTTAGGAGGTGTATTAGTAGTAGAAAACGAACAAATCATAGATGGAGTTGTCTATGATTTAATAGACGGTCAACAACGCTTCACCACGCTTTGGATGATTAGTCTTGTCTTACAGAATAGTTTAACACCCTTTATTGAAAGAGAGGAAGATAAGAAAAACAGACATAGAGTCCATTTTGCCATTCGGGATGATATATATCAATACTTCAAGCATTATATTCTAGGAATTACCGATGGTAAAGCCAATACCAATATAGAAAATGCATTGGCATATATTGATACTTTTAAAAAGGAATTAGAGACAAAGGAAATTGATAAAAGCAGTAAAATTGCGCAATTCATTTATGAAAAAGTACAATTGATTTTTACTGAAGTCCCCAAAGCAACAGATTTAAACAAATTATTCGAAATCATTAATAACAGAGGTATTCAGTTACAGCATCACGAAATTCTTAAAGCACAATTATTAAATAAGCTACATCCAGATGACAGATTAAAGTACAGTTACCTTTGGGATGCCTGCTCCCACATGGAAAGCTATGTTGAAAAAAACATAAAAGATATAGCCAAAGTACGAATACAAGACTTGTTTGAAAATGAAGCCGCAAAAACCGGAGTTGAAAAATTAAGTATTGCCTCAAATATATTAACAAATATCGCTCAAAATCAGTTTAATAATTTCAAACCCTTGAGCTTAGAGAATATTTTAGCGGAAAATAATTTTGACGTTGAAACTGAAAAAGATATCCCCGATGAAACCTACAAGGCTGATGATATAAGAAGTATCATTTCGTTTCCTATGTTGCTGCAACATACGCTTAGAATATTTTTAGTAAACAATAAGCAGCCCGATATTCCTAAGATTTTAGACAAAGAATTACTGACTATTTTTGAACAATATTTTTTGACTAAAGATAAAAGTCAAGAACAATTAAAGGCAGATATCACCTCGTTTATTGAATTACTATGGCAAGTACGATATGTTTTTGATAAACACATTATCAAATGGGTTCGATTAGAAGATGGGGAAACACACTTGATTTGTAAATTAGAAAAGTATGACAGTAAAGGAAATTACTATCTACGAAGAAGACAACCGGATGCTAATGAAGGCGAAGCGTTATTGCAAAGCCTTTTGTATCATTCGCAACAAATAACAACGCATTACTGGTTAACCCCATATCTTAAATATTTGGTTGATAACAAAGGGCAAAACAGTTACAGCTATTTGAAACATTTAGATAATAATTTGTTGTGTTCCTCCGAAACCGGGAGTTTAATAGTTCGAACTCGTAATTTTTTAGATCAATATAATTATACCACAATCTTTGACACATCATTACTAAAAGAACCACATGGAACAAGTTTTCCTCATTATTGGTTTTACAAACTGGAATTTGTTTTGTGGAATACTTTGAAAGACACAAAAGATGAAAGATGGAAAAATTTTAAGTTTACTGCTAAAAATTCGGTTGAACATATTTCGCCGCAAACACAAAAAACAACTGACACCAATACGGTTTCAGAGGGTATGCTTAATCATTTTGGCAATTTATCATTGGTTTCCCGAAGTATTAATTCAGAATATAGTAATTTGCCTTTCAATGAAAAAAGACAGCGATTTGTTAATAACAATAGAGTCAAATTAGACAGTTTAAAAATGGAACTAATATATGCAAATGATAAATGGAATGATACAATAGCAAAACAACATCAAGACGAAATGATAGAATATTTAGAAAATTATTTAAGCGTAACCATTATATAAAAAGCAACAACCAGCAAAACGTCACCGCTAAAACCGTAAAGTGAAATCGATGAAATAACATTCGAATGATACTTATTTCAAAATTGGGAAGAACTTAAAAAATAAATTAACTAAATTACCTGTCAGTCCTATTGACTGGGAAGGGCATCAATACGTTTAAAAGTTATATATGAATTTACTGGACACTATTGCAATAAAGGGCTTAACCGTTGCCAAAGAAAATGGTTTACTTGATTTACCGGAAAAAAAGGAGATTCCTTTTGATGAAGAGATTATTGAAGATTTTCTCAATCGGGTAATAGATGATTTATTTGAGTTTGCTACCTTAGAACAATATGTGAGCAATGAAACGTTGTTTGCACGTGCTACGGTTTATGTTTATGGTAAAGGAGTTGAATTTGCGCTTTCGCACATTTGTAACACTCCTTTAGAAAGGATTAGTTATAACTTTGATGATTGTATGCAAAGTAAAATTCCGGACTCCCTTCCTCACAGCATTTTAAATGATGTAAACACATTTATACCTGTTGTAAAAGAAATGTATCGTGTCATGTTTCAAGAAACAAAAGGCAGCCAAGAAAAGTTTATTGTTGCCGGAATTACTTTTAGAAATTGCATTTTTAAAATACTCAGTGGCGTTTTCTTTGCCGGACGAAAAGTAGGATTATCAATCGTTATCGATGAAAATAATGCTATCCAAAATAGCAATACTAATTCAGACTCAAAATATGATTACGATACTTATGACAGTAGGTATAAAGAAAATGAATTTGAATAAGTAATTATTAAAACATTTTTTAACGACACTTTTTGTCGTTCTACTGCCTTACATTTGAATAAATAAAAATGATATGGCCAAAAGAGACTTTATACAGCGTTACATACTTATCATCAACCGATTAAAATCAAGAGCGGCTACTTTTGAAGAGCTTCAGGATTATTTGCAAAGACAACAGCAAATAACCGGGGACAAGTTGGAGATGAGTCAGCGCACCTTGCAACGGGATTTGAATGAAATTCGGTCCTTATTTGAAATCGACATTCAATACAACCGCAGAGAAGGTGTTTATGAAATAGTTGAATCAATAACCGAGAAACCCATTGAACGTATTATAGAATCCTATGAAATTATCAGCGCACTTAATTATTCAGAGAAAGTCTCCCAAAGGCTATACTTAGAGCAACGAAAAAATCAGGGGACAGAACATCTTCATGGCCTGCTCTATGCCATTGAGAATCGCTTTGAGATTTCTTTTACCCACCAAAGCTACTGGAAAGAAGAACAGGAACTACGAACAGTGCACACTGTTGCCATCAAAGAATCGCAAAACCGTTGGTATCTGATATGTTATGATGTGACCAAAAAAGAAATACGCAATTTTGCCTTAGACCGCATTCTGACTTTAAAAATCACTGACAAAAAGTTTACGGCAATCCCGTTTGATGTTAGTAAATACTACCAACATGCTTTTGGGGTAGAAACATACGAACCGGCTCAAAAGATAGTGTTGCAGTTTACCGCTTTTCAAGCAAAATATATTACATCATTGCCGCTGCACGCTTCACAGGAACTTATTTCAGAAAATGAAGAACACTGTGAATTTGCTTATTTTATGCATCCCACCAATGATTTTGTGATGGAAATCCTAAAGTATGGCGAGGAAGTAATGGTCGTTTCTCCCGAGTCACTCAAACAAACCGTGAAACAGCGCATCCTGAATACGGCCGTCTTATACCAATAATATGAGCACCTTTACCGCTATTGATTTTGAAACCGCTCAAGGATACCGCTGGAGCATTTGTCAAGTAGGTATTGTGAGAGTAGTTGACGGCATCATTACAGAAGAAATAAACATTTTAGTCCAACCGCCCGATAATTACTATTGGTATAACTTTACTAACATTCACGGTATTTCTGCTGTTGATACAGTAAATGCCCCCACTTTTGATAAAGTTTGGCCCATGATTGCACCCTATATTAAAGACCAAGTAGTAGTGGCACATAACGGTTTCGGATTTGACTTTCCTGTGCTTGAAAAGACCCTGGAATACTATGGATTGCAGGCGCCTGTCTATCAAAAACGATGTACCTATAAAATCTACAAATCCAATTTGGCCAATTTGTGCAGAGAATATAATATCAAGCTGAACCATCACGATGCCCTGAGCGATGCCAGAGCATGTGCTGTTTTGTTTGGTAAATACCTTACTAACTCCTGACACAAAACGGCAGAAATTCTTTTTAAAGCGTCACGGTTTGTCTTTAGTCTGATTTTATTTTGTCTCCTAAACTTAAAAACAATAACCATGGGACAAATGATCATTCACCAAAAAGAACTAATCCGAATTAACACGACTAAAAACAGTATTGAATATTCTATCACGGACGGCAGAAGTTGGCATCATCGTTTTACAGCCACCACTATGATGGGGACACTTCTTGACCTAGCTGATTGTGGGAAAGAATTGCTGCTTAGCACTAGCAAAGGCCTCTACTATTCTACCACCAAAGGAGCCTCCTGGCATAAAAGAAGCTAACCATGAACGAGACGATATGCCACCTTGAGATTTTTGATGAAGAAATCGGGCTGTGGGAATATGTGCCTGTAAGCAGTGACCCCGAGCCCATCAATTGTTATTACAACAACCTGGAGCATTTCTTCAGTGCCAACTTGTACTACCTATTTATCACCCTCGAAAATGAAGGAACACAATCATTGTTCCCCATGTGCAAAGGGCTGCCGGTGGACTGTAGTGAAGTTATTGCAAAAGCGTACCACTTTCTTAGTGAAGAAGTTCGTCTGTGTCGAAACGCCTCCTACATCAATCTTTCCGATCTGTTCTCTTTTGACTATACTAAACTATTCGACCTAAATGATATAGGCGAAAAAGAGTTGGAAATGCTGTACCCCGAGATTTATGAGAGCAAAAAACAAAGTTTGACCCACAAGGAATGGCTGGGCGATGATTTCTTCGGCGAACTCGAAGCGGTTAAAAAACGCTTTGACAAATACCCGAAGTGCAGGATAGTGTACTTCATGTACTGCACCAATTTAAGCTAGCTTATATGATTCACAACTTTCCAGAATTAGTGGCGCTGATTGATATACAACACCGTAAAATATCGGCCATCAGAACCGCTATAAAATATGCTGAATGGCATTCCGACTATAAAAAAATGGCAGCGTTTAAAACAAAGGAACTTTTGATTAGAAAGAAAATTAACAGCTACCTACTCAGCTACAAAACCCAAATGGCCGATAGGTATTTAGAGAACCGTATTTACAGCCAACAGTTTTCGGTACTGGAAGCTTATTTTGAAAAAATATTTGAGGATTTCAGTTGTGAATCCTTGTGGAGATAACAAAATCAATATCGTTTTTGAATGGGATTTTTGGTTGGAGAGGGTCTTCCCTTCGGCAAGCTCAGGGCAGGCTCAGGGTGACAATGTGGTGGTCGATTGGGATTTGTGGTTAGAAAGGGTCTTCGACAAGCTCAGACTGACAATGTGCGCTTAATTGCATTATGTGGTAACTAGGCTTGCTCAGGGTGACAATTGTGTTATTAATTGTGTTATGTAATGTTGGGGGTAATTTTAGTCAAAAAATACTCCTGTCTTAAAGTCTCTTTATCTTTGCACTCTATCCGAATCCAACAGCTATTTTAATGAACAAACTCAAAATAAATCTTTTAGGCACAGGCATCGAAATCAAAAGAATTCTACTGCCTGATGAAGTAATAGCGCATTGGAAAGGAATCATTGGTACTAAAAAAACAATTATCGATGCATTGTTGGATCCTTTCTTTTATTATAAGCTAAGAGACAAAAAATATAGCAGTCTTGAAGATTTGCCGGCAGAGAAATGTTCCGGAATACTAAATGACACTAAAAGTCAAATTGAGTTATGGTTTAACAGAAAAAAGGTATCCAAACTGAATACACCGGAACTTTTCAATGAAAATGTATTATTTCCGTTATTCAATGTAGAAAGGAAGCCATATTCTTTTACGGATACCCGAGGCATTTATATCCTTCAAAACGAAATAGGTACTATCGGAACTTATGAATTGATGGTAAATTCAGAATCACTGAACCTAGATGACTTCACGTTTGAAATAGACCGTTTCAAGAATACCACCTTTATAAAAAACATTACTTACCAAAATCGGGATTTGGTTTTTGTGAAAAAGGATACCGTGATTAGTTATCAGTGGGGGTTTGAGGTGGGGTGAGGAGTTTGTCTTTCCCTTCTTTCCCTTCCCTTCCCTTCCCTTCGGCAAGCTCAGGGTAAACTCAGCTCAGGGTGACAGTTGGGTTTTTGATTGGGTTTTGTGGTTAGTGAGGGTAATTTTTACTTTCGAAAATAAAACGAAGGCCGTTTTATTGAAAATTTACTTTCGATTGTGTTTAGTATATTTTATATGGTTGCAAAAAGTCATTCTTTATAGTACTTAAACAATCAAAAAAGCAACACTATTGCAAATTGCAATACGCAATATTTTATAATACCGCTTTGCTTTTCGACTTTGTATGCTGTTTATATAAACTTAATATACTATTCTTATTGGATTTTTAAGTGTTGTGAAAGGTCATGAAAATACTTTGGTGACCAAATATCTAAAATGGAAACGTCTTTAATAAATCGCGACGCATCAGCTTTGACATAGTTAAAATTCACCATGTCAATTTTAGCCGACAGTAGTTCTCTGAATTCTGCTTCACTTATTGTTTCCTTAACCCAGTCTTTGCTGTCCTGCGCCCGTAATAAAAAATGATTGAGATCAAGCGGAGTACCTTTCTTAATATACCATTCCATATCATACCAGTCACGTCCCTTAACATTATTTTTCCATTTTCGGAACAATAATGCATGCATCTTACCTGCAAAAAGGTCCGGCAGTACGAAGCACTTTACGTAAAATGAAAAAGGTTTTAGCAATAGTTTCTCTTCAGTGGCAAACCCCAATGGCGGCTCTCTGTCGACTTCAATTTTAATTTTAACATTGGCAATATGGTCAATACCGTTTTGTGGTATAATCCCCTCCAAAATAAGCTCACGCCAAATGGTTTGTGATTTTAAGAAAGCCGAATTGATATTACTTTCTACCGCTTTTTGCTTTTCTGAAACGCTTACCTGCATACCAAGTGCTGCAAATTCAGTAACAATACCCTCTTGGTATTTTTGGAGAGAAAAATTAGAGTCAGGTACCAATAATGAAAAATCAAGGTCTTCGGAAAAGCGATCCAGTCCGTAAAATATTCTGAGAGCCGTTCCTCCATAAAAGGCAGCTTTTTCAAAAAAACCGGCTCGGTAAAGCCCAGCCAGCGCAATTTCCTGCATAATCTCACGCAGGGCATGTACTGCCTCTTCCTTATTTTGAGGGTTATAACTGTTTAGCCATTCTTTAATCATAATTTGTGTATTGTTTTTATTAGTATTTCGAGGCTGTCTTTCTTAGGAGCATGCGATAACCATGTGGCCATGGCGGTGGTATCAAAATTTTTCAGATCAGATAATTCTATTCTTAAATCCTCCGTAAGGTAATTCTTTGTGCTACTCATACTGCGTAGTATGATACCCGGTGTTGTGGCAATCTTGTCAGCCAGTGCTTTTTCAGGAGTTGCCATTATTACCTGCTGGTTGGTATTTACTATTACTGTCTCCAATCCAAAGGAATAATAAGGCAAAGGAAGTGAGGTATAGGTATAAAGCCCCAAAGGGGTTCTGAACGATTTAGAGGACTTAGTAGTCATAGATGTTATGCCATAAACCCGTTCCGGTATTAGTCCGTAGTACATCAGTGCTGCTTCCATAGACACATAACTGGGGCCGTAGAGGTGGTTCGCGATTAAAGTCCGCTCAGGTCTTGCAATATTTGTGGCACTACCGGCTATGTAAAAACCGCGTTTAACGGATTGCAGTATGCCTTCATCCTTCAACATCTTTATTTTATCATTAGGTCGACTGTATTCCTTTAATAAAGCTACCAGCATCTGATGCGTAATCAGTTGCCCTCGGTATTCTGATAATTGTTGCTTAATATCCATGCCCACTATAATTAATTATGTAAAATTATCATCTAATAATCGAAATATATCCGATTATATATGTTCAAAAATACATATTTATTTTAAATTATGTAAAAATAAATACAGATAATCGAAAAAAATCCGATTGTATGGTTTATTTTTTACATATTATACTGATAATTGTATTTCGTGCTGGGTCTAACCGTCGAGACTTCTTATTCCTTCCCTTCCCTTCCCTTCCCTTCCCTTCCCTTCGGCAGGCTCAGGGCAGGCTCAGCTCAGGGTAAACTCGGCTCAGCCCTTCGACAAGCTCAGGGTGACAGTAGAGTTATTGATTGGGTTTGGTGGTAGAGAGGCCCTTCGACCCTTCAACTGCGCTCAGTGCAGGCTCAGCTCAGCCCTTCGACAAGCTCAGGGTGACAGTAGAGTTATTGATTGGGTTTGGTGGTAGAGAGGCCCTTCGACCCTTCGACTGCGCTCAGGGCAGGCTTAGCTCAGCCCTTCGACAAGCTCAGGGTGACAATAGTGTGAAAAATTGAGCTAAAGTTAAACTTTATGTTATTGCTAAACCATAACATCATAATTATCAAAAAGTGTTCTTTGATACACATCCCCATTAAACTTATTAATCAATTCCCTTATAAATTCGTAATGCTTTACATATTGGTTGGGTATTAAAAGCATTTCCAAGTTCTTACTACGAACTAAATCCATTTTTACAGCATCGGATTTCATAGTTTTTTTGCTGCTATAATGCTCTGCGCCGTTGATTTCAAAGATTACTTTAGGTTGGTTGTTTTCAAAAAGGACGCCATCAAACTCTTTTTTGTTTACTAAAGGATTGTCACGCTCTTCCGGAAATACTTCGATGACTTTTACATTTCTTCGGAATCGGGTTTCTTGTAAAGAGCAGTAATGTTGCATGGTTTTATAAAACTCATTTTCAAATTTGGAGTTGTTTGAAAATCCAATGGTCAGTTTATTCACTTCACTTTGGGCTATTTCGGTAGTGCCGTTATGGTACGCATAGGCAATCAAGGCGTATAAGTCGTCGTCTTTTTGTGATAAGGTTTTGATAGCGTCAAAGTCGGTTACTACAATCAGGTTTTCTTTGGCTCTGGTGACGCCAACATTTAATAGTTCACTGTTGTTTTTAATCCAATCATAGGTTTTGGGAGAGGTTTTAGTGGACAAGGCTGTGGAGATGATAATAGTTTTGTTTTCTTGTCCTTGCACTTTGTGTATAGTACCACAACTTACAGCATTGTCGATGGCTCCTGCTCTTTTGGCTTCATTTAGGTAATGATTGATAACTTCTTCCTGATTTCTAAACGGTGTTAAAATAAAAACTTCGGATAAGTTATTCTCTTTAATGTACTCTACAATAGCCATCGCCTCCTCTAGTTGTCCATTCTTATTTTTTTGATTGGCATTGGTTACCGCGAGTAATTTTACGGTGCCATCCGTTCCCACAGCTTTTAAGTTTAATCGTTGGTCGTAAAAACGTTTGTTGGAATAATCAATAATTTTCTTTCCGCAACGGTAATGGTAACTCAAGAGTATTTCTCGTGAAATGGTATCTATTTTTTTATAGGCAGAAAGTATGGAGTTGTTGTAATAATCATACTCGTCACTAATTTGAAACTGGTTCATTAGCTTTATATTCTTCTCTTTGTCAAAAACAATAATAGGCTTTAACTGATTGGTATCACCAATCAAGACCATGTTTTTGCATTTTGAAATGGGAATTAAACTGGTTGGAATTTCGCATTGTCCCGCTTCATCTATAGTCAACAAATCAAACTTGAAGCGTTGTCCTAACCGTCGGCAAGAAATATTGGTAGTGAGTATAATGGGAAATACTTTGGTAAACTTTTCTAAGTTTTTATCATTACTCAACCAAGTGTTAAATTCTTTTACTTGCTCGCTCTCGTCAATAATGTGCAGAATTGCTATTAGTTCGGCGTACTCTTTACCTTTTAATCTCTTGATATACTTTAAGGATTCGAAATAAAAAAACTGTAGTAGTTTATAATTGTCTTTTATAATTTCAAAGATACCTTTTACATCTTCATCAGTAGTTATAGGAATAGAATTGATCTTGTTTACTAATTTCTCTCTCTCCTGCTCCAATAACCAATACTTACCTTTGGAAAGCAATCCGTCAATAAACCCTAAATTTTGTTCTAAATCGGCCCGTTCTTCGTAATGCTGTAATTTAAGTAGCAATTGTTTATTTTTCTCTCGGGAGTTTTCCTTTAGGCTGTGCAAGAGGTTTTCCTTTGGGACATCATTGGTTTCGTATTCATATAACTTTTTGATGGTCTGTAAGGCTTCTAAGGTACATTGCCTGTTTCCTAAGCGAATAAAAGGCACTAAAATCTCTTTATTATTGTATTTTCCTAAATTCAATTTCTCCTTAATCCCATCAATAGGAATATTGTTATTGGAAGAGATGAGCACGGTTTTATTATTGGTCAAACAATTGACTACTATATTTAGAATAGTTTGTGTTTTTCCTGTGCCCGGTGGACCTTGTACATAGGTTACGGGATATTTCAAAGAATTATAAATAGTTCGCAGCTGATCTATATTCACATTATTGTCATACAGAACAATATGAGGCTCTGTTCTGTTTTTACGGTCTAACAGTGACGAATTTTTAAAAAATGCTTTTAAGGGAATCTGCATTTCTTGGTTTTCGTGTTCGGTATTTATGCCGTCAAAAACGGGAGCTAAATCAATTTTAGAATAGCCTAAAACTACTATTTCTGGTCTGGTATTGGGTTGTTCACCCAATTTGAAATTATCCGATAATAGATTGATAAGCTCGGTCTTGTCTTTTATATATTCCTCTTCAAAATCCGAAGGACTGAAATCGGTGTAATAAGACAGAGAATGTTTGACATCTTTGATGTAAAAATTAGGGTTGAATTGTGTGGCATTCCCAATTTGTATGGTTCTCTTAACCGGGTCGTACGTCAATTCTCGATAGGCCACAACAAACTTACCTCTGGAGTCTAAATCAATAGAAAATTCGCAAAGTGCCAGTTTATAATCATAATACTTCTTGTAATCGTTATGGTATATTTCTTTGATGATTTGTTTTTGTTGCTCATTAGATAATTGGTAAGGGCTTTGTTCCTGCAGCTCCTGTAAATCAATTTCGGATATTAAATGTGTTTTATGTAGAAAAGGATCGTTATTGGCTTTATGACATTCTAAATAATAGTTTAAAATATTGTTGTTGTATCTGTCAAATTCATAAACTTCTAAACTTTCATCTTCTTCTAATTTTTGAATCAACTTGGGTGGCACATCGTAATGGGAGAACTTGAGTATTTCAGCAGATTGAATACCGGAAATTGAAATAGTTTTTTTAAATAATGGTTCGTCTTTCATAACATTGAACATGTCGACCACTATCTTGCCATCTTCGGTGATATCTAAAATCGAAATCCAAAAATGGTTTACCTTTTCTTCTCTATTTTTATAGGTTATGCTAAGGTATTTTCCGCCTCTTACAGCTTCTCCAATGGCAACTATGATATTCTTGTGGTTCATGTCAATGCGTTTGCTATACCTTTTAGATATAGAGACAAATTAATAAGTACTACCAAATATAGTAAGTTTGGCTATTAATCAAACAAAAAAACGAAAAGAGAGAAAACGCCATTCGAGATCATAAATGTCCGCAATGTGGAAGCGATTTGATATTGAGAAAGGGAAAGTTCAGCACTTTTATAGGTTGCACCAATTACCCGAAATGTACTCATACGATACAATTGCAGTGATATTGAACGTCCCCAAGTTTTATACAATTCACCTTTTGACTATCAAAAACATCATATATCGTTCAGAAAATTTAATTGGTAATGTTTTTTTTATGCTATTAGGTGTATTTTTACAGCTAAATTATTCACATCATTATTTATGAAAAAAATTATACTATTGGTTGTTTTAACCTTTTCAGCTTTTTGCAACGCACAAAATGTAGAACAAAAATTAAAAACAGATATTGTTAAGATACAGGCAGGTAAATTTACAATTGACGATTTAACATTGGTCACTACTAAAGGGAAAAACATTCAGGTTAAGATTCACGCCGAAGCTGCCAACACAGGATTCATTAGTCGTGACAATTTTGTGTATGCTACAGCAAATATTGTCGAAGCAATATTAAGTCAGTTTACAGCTTTGGATGAAAATGCCAAAACAGAAGATTTAGACGAAATTACAGGAACAGCTGATATTGTGGTGAATTGTTTTATGAGTAAAACAGGGATTCAAATAGAAACTACCACAGCAAGTGGAACTGAAAAAACCATGCAAAAATGGTCTGAGTTGTTTTAGAAATAAAATGATTAATCCCTTCCGCTCCCGCTCGAAATACAATTCGACGGAGTCAATACTTATCATAGCAATTAAAAAAAAATTGATACTGCAATAGTTTTAAAACTTGGTGGTTGATAATCCCGCGGGAACGTAAGAGACTTGCCATAATCGAGCAGCCTTGCGCCGATGTAGGCCTGATCAATTACTTGTAGCGCTTTCCCTTTTCATAATCTTTTTTTGTGGCCAACTTTATCAAAAAGAAAATTTTGCCACAGTGTTGTGGCCAATTTTTTCTAAATGTTTTTTTTGGCCACAAAAGAGTGACATTTTTTTCAAAAAATATTTTTTGGCCACAACTTTCGGCGATTAGGAACCGGAACGGCCGACATCATGCGCATCGCAAAAGAAAACAACCTCCAAGCACCTGATTTTGAACAATCGGATGACTTCAAAGCAGTACTCTACCGACCAAGTACCGTAGGAGTTCAGACCATGTACCCCCCAAGTACCCCCCAAGTACCCCCTAAGTACCCCTCAACTTCTGTGGAGGTTCTCAATTTAATAAGAGTCCTTAACAATGAGTTGAGTAGAGCAGAAATTCAGGAAATACTTGGATTAAAAGATCCAAAAAATTTCCGTGAAAACTATTTAGAGCCAGCACTTGCAGCAGGAATAGTTAAAATGAAATACCCGGATAGTCCAAATCATCCTAAACAAAGGTATTTGTTGACAGAAAAAGGTAATGACATTAAGAAACAATCGTAATGAAAAGTTTGTCCATTAGTAGATGTAAAAAAATGTCTGCAATGTGGAAGCGATTTGATATTGAGAAAAGGAAAATTCGGGGATTTTTAAGCTGCATCCATTACCCAAAATGTCTAAATATGATAAGGTTTAAATGATGCTGTTTATTCCTTACAGTAAATCAACCAAAATAGTGTAATTTGAATATGTTTGTAGATCTTCTTACAAATGAATTAAATTACCATCTTAATACTACAACCATGAAATACATCACGCTCCTACTCTGTTTTATTACAGCTACCGGTTATGCTCAAAATGTTAGCACCGCATTGAACCTCAACAAATCGGAAGATTTGAGAAGTGATTATCCGGTGAGCGAAGTAACCACCCATGTTACATTTTATAACACCAATGGGACCATCGAGAAAAAAAAATACGTAGCCACCTTAAACGCGCAAAACAGGGTTATTTCTGAACAGCGTTTTAATGAAGAGGGTACACTTACAGAGCGACTAACCTGGCAATACGATTCGACCGGTGTTAAAAACATGGGGAGAAAGCTTGAAAGATGGCATAAATTGTTGGGATACACTTGCGAAACCTCTTTTCACGAATATGATGCAAAGGAATATTTGGTAAAGACTGTTGAAAAAGATAAAAATCAGCAAATTTTTAGAATAACCATGATGAAAAATGATGAACAAGGCAATACCGTTGAATTAATAACTACCGACGGTAAAGGAAATCCTTATGGTATGGAACAAGTTGCCTACGACTACCCTAATAATACCATGACAACCCAATATTATAATAACAATGGTGAAATGATTTCTGAAACCTTAGGGAAAATAAACTACACCAATAACGATGATTCCGATATTCAAAAAAATAAACAAGGAGATGTCATCCAATCTTCAGATTATGCGTATGAGTATAAATACGACAAAAAGGGGAATTGGACGTTTAAGACGGTTTATAAAATTAAATTGGGAAAAAGGGTAAAACAATCTGAGACCGGCAGAAGGATTAAATACTCTAATTAAACTAAATCTTCCCCCTACACACCTCACAAAACCAAACTTTTTCCAAATCTACCTGTTTGATAGTGCCTTGGGCGGCTTGCATCATACAGTGTTTGTCATGAGTACAATGCGGTAAGCCTAAGTTATGCCCTATTTCGTGCAGGGCTACTTTCTCCAAACGTTCCAAACATTTAGCCCGACTAACCTTGCGATGCAAACGAAAGGTGGAAACCACACTAGTAGTACCCGGTCGATAACCCAAACCAAAAATACCATATTCAGGTTGTACATCGCTTTTGCGGTGCGCGATGTCTTGGGTGGTAACCAGCAATAGGTTTTGCGGACTGTTAAATTGTTGGAGTATCTTACTCGCTTCATAACGGGTTTGGCTGGCGGCTAACAAATCGGGCGTCAACGGAACGGCAGGTTTGACCACACATTGATACCCATAAAAACGATGAACCGATTGTTGGAGAAAAGTCAAATACTCCGGCGATACTTCACCCAAAGGCTGGATATATATATATCCGATTGGGGTTTCGGTTTAGTTGCATTATAAACCGTTATTACAGTGGCAACAGCCAATACAAGTAAAGCGAGCAGCAGTAGTTTTCTTCGAGCCATTATTAAATAATTTCCACCCATACAACACAAACTGTGCCGTTAAATGGGGTTAAATTGAATTATTTAAGCCCAAAAAACGCTTTCTACAACTTAAAAGCCGCCAAACTACAACTATACGGATAAGCAAACGCATGTAGGGGTGTGCCTTGTAGCCAAGCCTCCTCATCGGCCTGGTGCAATATAACCGGCATGCGTTCCTTAGTATTGTGCACATACTTCATGGTGGTATTCCCCTCGGTGGTGAGTATGGTGTACGTTCGCATGGGGCTGCCGTTTTCAGGATTGACCCAGTCAGCATACAAACCGGCAAAACAAAACAAGTCGCTTTCGTGCTCGCTGCTCACTATGATGTGCGGGATTTTGGTTTTGCCTTGGTGCTGCCACTCGTAAAAGCGAGAAGCCGGTATCAGGCAGCGGTTATTATTGTAGTCTTTAAAACTCGGCAAGCTGTCAATGGTTTCTATCCTGGCGTTGAGGGTGTTTTTTCTAAAACTTAGGTCTTTGCTCCAATGAGGCAACAAACCCCAATGTGCAGTGATAATCAGTTCGGGAGCATCATTGGTAATCACCAGGTTTTGAGGATGAGCAAAGCCGTTAAACTTTTCGTTAGGTTCATAACCCGGCAAAGGCAATACCTCGCGTTTGAAACGCTTTTTTACAACTCCTACATTTTCGGGTAAGCCAAAATAAAAACACATGAGTGGTTGGTTTGTGTAAAAATAATGATTTTTAAACAGGGACAAAAAAACTATTGCGGCAATTCGACGGAGTCAATCCTTATATAGCAATTAAAAAAATATTGATACTGTATTTGGTGTTGATAGACCACGCGGGAACCTAAGAAACTTGCCATAATCGAGCTGCCTCGCACCGATGTAGGCATAATCAATCACTTATAGCCTTTCCCTTTTCATAACTTTTTTTTTGTGGCCAACTTTATCAAAAAGAAAATTTTGCCACAGTGTTGTGGCCAATTTTTTCTAAATGCTTTTTTTGGCCACAAAAAGGTGGCATTTTTTTCAAAAAATATTTTTTGGCCACAACTTTAGCTAATCTGAACATTATGAAAGTTTATATTATATCCCTCGCTACCCTATTGAAAATAAGGTTCTAAATGACTACTACTCCCGTCAGTTCGAGTAGCTCGCAGAGCGTATCGAGAACCGTTGTATTGATAGGGCTTCTAGCTTACGCTCTGTTCGCTATGCTCGAGTCGATACAATTTATAACTACAAAAACTAACGTTTTTATACTTATAAATCACTCGAAGTGACGTAATAAGGATGTTTATCTTAAATAGCATTCTAATGCACTACTCCACTCAGTTAACTGGTTTTAACGCAACGAAGTAAAAGCTTGGCAAGGCAAAACAAAAAAATGTAGGGCAAGGCGTAAGAATAAACGATAAATGAATACCTTTAACCCTTTAAACCGGATCCATGCGAATAAAATTACTCCTAAGCCTTTGGTTATTATTACAAGTTGTTAGTGTGCAATCCCAACCGTTTCATTGGGCTACTGCTGCTACTGGAATCGGTTATGAATATGGCACAAAAGCAACAAAAGATGCCGCCGGAAACACTTATATCTTAGGCTATTTTATCGGTGATTCTTCAAGCTCGTCTGGCGGGAATACCTTCGAGTTCAATGGTGTATCTTATCCTGCCAACGGACGCGGCGATGCTTTTTTTGCCAAACTCGACTCCAACAAACAATTGGTCTGGATGAAAACAATCGGTGGCAATGATACCTCTTATTTTGATGAAGCAACTGATATCCACATAGACCCCTTTGGCGATATTTATATTACATTCACAGCCAAAGGATTCAACATTAGCTACAACAGTCAAATCTTAAGCGGCATTGGCTCCATTGGCCAATATGGTGGCGAAGGTGTACTGCTCAAAGTGAATACCAACGGCGATTATTTGTGGCACGATTCAGGCACTGTAGCCAGCACCTTTGAAGAAATAACCACCGATGCCACAGGAAACGTCTACCTAACCGGATCGTATGACTCATCAATTACATTGGGTGGAACAATTACCCTAACCAATCCTTCTACCTTTACTACGCAAGATTTGCTGGTAGCCAAATACCAACCTAATGGTACTATCCTATGGGCCAAAAAAGCAGGTGGGATGCCTCATAATACCTTTGCCTACGGCGTTGATTTGAAAGTTAACCCGCAAACCAACGAACTTATTGTCCTGGCCAAAGGGGAAGGACAAGTGTATTTTGATAACGTGCCCATGCCTTTCAATGGTTCTGTAGACAAAGGAATTTTACTGGTATCCTATAACTTAAACGGTAACCTAAACTGGATACGACGCATATTGGATCAAGACAACTACGGATATCATTCGGCTACCGCTTTAGACATCAGCCCATCAGGGATCATTGGGGTCACCGGTTATACGCCCGGTAGTGAACCGTATGGACTGGTTGGTTTTTACACCGGTAACGGAAACATTATTACCGAACACATTTACCCTTCTTCCTACAGTTTGCGAATGTCATCCATTACTTTTAATGAGTTTAATGAGGCATACGTAACCGGACAATTTAACGGACAAATTACCGTGGGTATCAGTCCCGGTACAGCAACCTTATCGGGCTACAAAGGTTTTGTGGCCAAGATGGATATATTACAACAAGTCAAATGGATAACCGAAGTTGGAGGAGCCAATACGCATGTTAGTAACGTAGAGTACCATAACGGCAAGCTGGTCTATGCCACCCGAATCGATGGTACTTTTACGTATAACTCAGGGGCTAATAGTATTACCAACAACTCCGGAGATGCTTTATTTGGCGAGCTGACAGATTTCAACCTCTCGGCCAACCGCTGCAATATTACCGGTACCGTGTTTGAAGACCTGGATACCAATTGTATTCAAAACACCAATGACATCGTTCAAAATGCTGTAATCGTTAAGGCAACAGACGCTAATGGGGTCAATCGCTTTTCGATAAGCGATACCAACGGACACTACGATATTCCGGTCGAAATAGGCGCCTACACCGTGAGCATACTACCCAATCCGGTACAAAATGCTCTAATCCACCAAAACTGTTATACCCAACAAAATGTAACCCTAACCACCATGGGGCAAGATGCGGATAACGTTAATTTTCCGGTAGAACTGGATTATTGTTCGCTGCTGAGTGTTGACATAGCCAGCGATCGACGCAGAAGGTGTTTTGACAGCAATACTTATGTCAGCTACCGCAATTCGGGCTTAGCCGTTGCGCAAAATGTTGCCATCACAGTCGACCTTCCGGAATTTGTAACTTTCATCTCGGCCAACCATCCGCACACCGTAAACCCTCAAGGGCACTATGTTTTTAACGTAGGTACATTGGCACCCAACCAATCGGGTGTCATCCATATAGTAGACCATACCGAATGTATTGAAGGCATAACCGGACGGTCTCAGTGTACCAAAGCTTGGATTACCCCGACTAATGATTGTGCCGCTACCCTCGACCCGAATTATGCCAATTGGGACAAATCGTTAATCAGAGTATCAGGAACTTGTAACAATAATGCAGAAGTCCAATTCACCATTACAAATGCCGCGCTACCCGGTTTAGGCAACATGGGAACCCCAAGAAATTATCGAATTTATGCAGATAACGGTTTGGCCATTACCGAAACATTCCAACTCAACGGAGGAGAAAGCACCATAGTAAATTATCCGGCTAACGGTCAAACCATCCGACTCGAAGTAGACCAACATCCTTTATACTCCGGTAGCAGTTTTGCCCAAGAAACAATCGAAGGCTGCGGCAGTACCAATGGAATATTCAGCACCGGATTTGTAAATGCAATGCCAATGGATGATGAAGAGATTAGCATAGAAACAGACTGCTTGAAAATCATCGACAGCTACGATCCCAATGATAAATTGGTCAGCCCAACAGGCATCACCGAAAATCATTACGTGAGAGCCGGTACCGAATTAGACTACATGATACGGTTCCAAAATACAGGCACGGATACAGCCTATAAAGTGGTCATCAAAGACACCCTATCGCCTTATCTCGATCCGGCTACCATCCAATGGGGCGTAAGTTCACATCCTTACACCATCAACATTACCGGTACAGAGACACCGGTTTTAGAATTTACGTTCAACAACATCAACCTCCCCCACAGCAGCGTAAACGAACCGGGGTCTCATGGTTTCGTAAAGTTCAAAGCGGCAACGTACAATGCACTGGCCAATGGTATAGTGGTGAACAATGATGCCAACATCTACTTCGATTATAACCTGCCCATTACCACCAATACCGTACAAATTACGATATCCGATTTTGTACTTCCGCTAAGCCAAGAGGCCTTTAACATACAACACCTTAAAGTGTACCCTAACCCAACCTCAGGGCTATTGGTAATTGAATCGGATACTTTAACAAAGGTGGAAGTTTACAATATCAGCGGAAGTTTGATGGAAACGACCACGCAACACCAAATCAATTTAAGCCATTATGCGAAAGGAATTTATTTGGTAAAAATTACCACCCCCGAAGGGATTGCGCTAAAAAAAATAGTGTTAGAATAACAACCGTACCCCGAAAACTAAAGAAGAAAATGAACCCAATGTATTAAAAACCGCTGTGGCTTGTGGGAGCGAATGCTGACACGATTACCCCATAGCACTTATTTATTTTGCTATTTTTGTAAGCTACACTTTATGAATTAATTATACCGTTCACTCAATACGGTAACCGATAAACACCCGTGAAAAAAAGACGCGCCTTACTCATACGCATCACAACCTTGCTAATAACCCACTTTAGCATGGCGCAAGCCCCTGTAATCCAATGGCAACAATCCTATGGAGGTAGCGGTAATGACTACGCCTACGACATGCAACCCACTCCGGACGGCGGCTACATTATGGTGGGCAGCAGTACTTCCAACAACGGCAACCTTACTGCCAATCAAGGCAATGCCGATTGCTGGGTAGTAAAACTCAATGCAACCGGAACCCTGCAGTGGCAAAAATCACTAGGAGGCAGTGCTAACGAAGTAGCGCGCAGCGTAGCCAACACTGCAGATGGCGGTTACATCATAGCGGGAAGCACCGGCTCAAACGACGGCGATGTAACCGGAAACCACGGTGGACTCAACGACTATTGGGTGGTAAAACTCAATGCCTCGGGCAACATCCAATGGCAAAAAACATTCGGTGGTTCAAGCAATGAAGAAGCTGAAGTCATTCAAGCTACTGCCGATGGTGGTTACATCATAGCAGGCGCCAGCAATTCTAACAATGGTGACGTATCCGGTAACCACGGTAACTACGACGCTTGGATAGTAAAAACAGACGCAACAGGTAACCTGCTATGGCAAAAATCATTAGGCGGTACCGGTACCGACGAGGCTGAAGCCTTTATGACTACAGCCGATGGTGGCTTTATCATGGCAGCCCTCAGTAGTTCTACTAATGGCGACGTAATTGGCAACCAAGGGAGCTTTGATTATTGGATAGTAAAACTCGATGCAACGGGCAATATCCAATGGCAACAATCCTACGGAGGATCCGGTGGTGACGAACCAACCTGCATCCAAATTACCGCCGATGGTGGCTATATAGTGGGCGGAATCACTGCTTCTACTAATGGCAACGTGACCGGCAATAACGGACTCTATGATTATTGGGTCCTAAAGTTAAACAGCAGTGGCAACTTACTGTGGCAAACCGCACTGGGAGGGTCGAGTTTAGAAATTGCTTACGGCATACAACCCTCTCCGGATGGTGGCTATATAATAGCAGGAAACAGTGGCTCTACCAATGGCCAAGTTACGGGTAATCACGGAGGGTATGATGGCTGGGTGGCAAAACTCAATGCCAACGGTATTTTACAATGGCAAAAATCAATAGGAAGCACCGCTGCCGACGGTATGGCAGCCCTACTCAATGCCAACGATAACGGCTATATTGTAGTGGGCTACAACAGTGCCGCCAATGGTGATGTTACCGCCAACCAAGGAGGCGCCGATTGTTGGGTTGTAAAATTATCCCGTGACGCTTTAAGCAACGCTTCCTTTAAAAATCAGACGATTACCCTCAGTCAAAATCCGGTAAACGAACTGCTGCAATGGCAAACCTCAGGAGGCAATCCGATTACTAAAATCAAAATAACCGACTCCAATGGCAAAACCGTGCTGGAACAATACAACAATACCAACACGCTAAACATTGCCATGCTGGCCAATGGAATGTACATTTTGGAAGCCTATGCTGAAAATGAAAAAATGACCGCCAAGTTTATTAAAAAATAACACCGCTACCACCTAAAAAACCATGGACACCGAAAAATATTACACCCTCGCCAAAACGGCCTTGATAATCCCCTTTATAGCCGGGTTACTTACTTTAGCCGAACAATTTTTACCGCTCCAAAAAATGGAAACAGTGGTCGAGTACAAACACACCAGCCGCAGCGCCAAACTGGGCAACACCACCTACTCCATCGATTTTGTGAACAACAACGACCAATTCACCGAAGCCATTTACAACCAAGTAAACGAAGGTGACGAGGTTACTTTACAGGTGCTCTATTTTACCAAAGAAGTCCAAACCATCCAATTGCCTAGCGGACAAGTGCTGAAAAACGATACGGCTGAAATTTATTTCTTAATCGGTTTTACCCTAGCCTTTTTGGGGTTTAGTATCTATTTTTGGCGTAAAAAACACTATACGGTCAAACAATACCGCTACATTGCCATCCTTTGTTTGATGGGACTTTTTAGCCTAATCCGTATCATCAACTTAAATACCTAAGCTATGAACCTAAGCAAAAAAGAATGGTTAGTGGTATTAACCCTAATCATCATCTGTTTCACCATAGACCCCGTTTATGCAGGACCCGGCGGCACGGTAGCCAAAGCCTTTTTTAGAACTTGGTGGGGCAAATTAATTTTGATACTGCTCACGGTGATCTTCCTACCGCTCATTATCTACATGCGCTTGATAGCATACCGCAAAGCGCGTGAGATTAAAAAAATACTGGCACAACTCAGCAAAGAACACAAAGCCTTTCATTGGTTGCAATTGCAAAAAGAGTTTCACAACATCATCAGAAGGGTATATCAGGCTTGGCAAGAAGAAGACTTGAGTCAGGTAAAACAATACGTTAACCATTGGTACTGGCAAAACCAACAGGAAGTGTATTTAGACCGATGGAAAAAGGAAAATCTCCAAAATATTTCCCGTCTCAAAGACATTACCAAAGTGAGACCGTTGTATTTGGAAATCAGCGAAGAGCCCAACTTTGAAAACTCGCGCATCGCCATAGCAATAACCGTAGTAGCCGAAGATTACCTCATCGACCGCGAGACCCAAAAAGTGGTGGAAGGCAAAAAAGGCTATGACGAATTAGACTATGTATGGTTCTTGGAATACAGCGAAGGGCAATGGTTACTCGACGACATCCAAGAAGGCAGCATGGCGCTGGAAATAGCCAAAATGCCGAATGAAGTGCCGGAGTACTTGGTGGCAAAAGCTTAACATCACCAACCTGGACTCAAAGGCCTACCGCTTAAATAGTAGGCTTTCAATTGTTTAAAATGGCAATCCAAAAAAAAATGAAAATCATCCTCTTAACCCCTATGGATATTGAGCAAGAAAAAGCCCTCAATGCTTTGGCTCGAATGCCCAACTTGCAAAATGACTACAAAGTAATCGTATCCGGTATCGGCCGAGAAAGTACTGCTAAAGCCCTGATGCATTTACCCAAACATGATGTTTGCGTTTTACTCGGATTTGCCGCCATAGTAGGCAAAGAAAGTAACTTACCCGCCCATCTGCAATTCGGGAAGCCCATCGAAATAACCCAAGCCACGCTATACGGCTACGAAGGAGGCCTATTTGAAAATGGCAAACCTTTGTTCACCGAACCTAAAACCAAACAGGCCACACTTGCCTCACTAACCTCCGATAAATTCGTCCGAACTACCGATTTGGCGGAACAAACCGTAATCAATATGGAGGACTATACCTTCATGTACTTAAAAAAACCACAAGACTTTATCCTGCGTATCATCTCGGATTTCCTGCCGCACGAAACGGAAATTGACTTTTTTGAAGAGGTAAAAAGCATTGACTTTTTGGAGGCGATTAAGGTGATTGAGGAAAGCTTTGTTTGAAAAAAACTTGTACAAATACGCTACCCTTTAGTTCGATTGTGCTTCACGGAGTGTAACGAAGTGAAAAGTAACACGAGGCAAAGCCGACTGCCGAATGAAATCGACACGAGCGCAGCGAACTGAGCGTAAGCTAGAACCACTACCAAAACAAAATAGTCTATTTTCTATCACTTTTTATATCTTAGCCTAACCAATTTTAATAAAATGATTCGCAAAATAGTTTTAGGATTAACCGCCTTGTTTGTGTTGAGTTGCCAAAACAAAGGCAATGAACTCCCCCCAAAACCACCCAAAAATGCTTGTGGTTGTACCCTAACCGACGAGGAAATGATTACCAAACTTCCTATTACAGCCAAGAGAGACAGTATAGTGGTTTGTAAAGTTGGTACCATTTCAGTACCCGGAAGCAACTTAGGTACGATGAATTGGCTGGAGTATTTGCAAAGTGAATATAACGGCGGCGAAGGCGAAATATACGATTGCGTAATCAACCAACCTTTCAAATCATTGTATCCGTCACGTATTTTAAAATACAAAGACAAAAAATTGGTATTGGATTACCGTTTTCCAATGGATGTGTATGACGCTTACAACAAGGCTTGGGTAGATTTGGAAATTCCTATGTACCGCCAAACCATTTATGCCAAAAACAATCGGATTTATTACTCAACAGTTGTTGTTAAATTTGACATTCCCCAACAAAAGAAAGCCGCCTTTGCCGCAGCTGATGAAGCTTACCAACAAGAAAGCCAACGTCCAAATCACTACATGATTTCGGGGGTAGTTAAAAAATTATTTACCGCGGCCCTCAACGGAGATAAGGTCTCTAAAACACGCTTTGAAAATTTCACCAAAGATTTTGAGGCTTACTACAAAGAGCACGATGACTCTTATAAGATTTACCAACAATACCGCAAATTATACGACGATTACAACCAATATTTGGCCCAAGGCGGTAAGGTTACCTATTACGATTTATCAGTATTCCCGTATTTCAAAAATTTAACCGATAACGGAAAATCTTATCTATAACCATCACCATACAACTCACTAGGCATATCATGGAATCCCTAGCTTTTAGAAAACTGACATTTCCCGAATTTGAAACCTTGGTTGATTGGGCTGCTAAAGAAGGCTGGAATCCCGGGTTACACGATGCGGAACTATTTTACAAAACGGATCCGGAGGGATTTTACGGCTACTTTGAGCAGAATACCATGGTTGGTGGCGGTTCTATTGTTTCCTATAACGGTGAACTGGGATTTATGGGCTTTTTTATAGTACACCCGGAGTATCGAGCCAAAGGCATTGGCAATGATCTTTGGTTGCTTAGAAGGGATACGCTTTTGAAACGATTACAACCCAATGCAGCCATAGGAATGGATGGTGTAGTGGCCATGCAACCCTTTTATCAAAAAGGCGGATTTACGATAGCTTACCGAGACGAACGCTACGAAAAAAAAGGAGAACACTTTCCGCTTAATCCTAAGGTGCAAATAGCAGCGGCAAAAGACGAAGCAGCGCTGTTCGCTCTCGATTTGGAATGTTTTGGCGTAGCAAGAACCCAATTTCTCAAGTTATGGCTCAACCCAAGCAAAGCCAAAACCTTTACCTATATCGAAAACGATACGCTGTTGGGATTTGCCGTAATGAGAGAATGTCAAATCGGTTATAAAATCGGACCGTTATTTGCCGAAAACGAAACGGCAGCGGAAGCCCTCTACGAACGCTGTCTGTCGGAAGCACTTGAAGAACCCGTATATTTAGACATTCCTTTAAACAATGAAGCCGCCGTGAGATTGGTAGAAAAATACAAAGCCAACTATGTATTTGAATGTGCACGCATGTATTATGGCATTCCGCCCAAAACAGCCAAAGCCAAAGTGTTTGGCATTACCAGTTTTGAGTTGGGTTAAAGTTTACATTCTATTATCCTATTTATATGCTTTAATCGCTATAAAAACATTAATTTTTTGAGATAAAATTATGTTTTTAAACAATACTCGTTGTTTTATTTGATAATTCACAAAAATACGCCCTGAATTATTTTTGGTTTTTTCTGACAACTATTTATACTATATTTGGTCATTCCAACCTAGTAAAACAATATGAAAAAACTCTTTATCGCACTGGCTTTCACGGCCGCAACTTCCCTAAGTGCCCAAACCGATTACGCCGCCGTTTATAATGGTAAAGCCTTTGTACAAAAAGGTATTCAGTTATACGAAGAAGAAAAATACGAGGCCGCTATGGCCGAATTCCAAAAGGTAGATGCCTTAGATCCGGAATACGGTACCGCGCAATACGAAATGGCTTTAACACTCTCTGCCCAAGAAAAGAAAACAGAATTAAAAGCACATTTCGAAAAGCTGTACAAAACCAAGTGGATGAAAAAACTCCCTACACTCTACACCTTGTACGGCAGCTATCTAAGCGATGCTGAAAAATATAATGAAGCCGAAAAAATATTCAAAGAAGGCTTGCAATTCATTCCCAACAACACCAACCACCAATACAACTTGGCCGTTTTGTATTACCGCGCCAAAAAAGTACAAGAGTGTGTCGATATTTTAAAAAACATCATAGCCAATAATCCCAACAGCGCCTCATCGCATTATTTGTTAGGTTCCGTGGCTTTAGAGAATGGAAAAATTGCCGAAGGCAGCATGGCGCTACTCTCCTACCTAATGATTTCGCCTACCGGAAAGTTTGCCAAAAAT
Source organism: Flavobacterium cheonhonense (assembly GCF_035671315.1). Classification (NCBI taxonomy): domain Bacteria; kingdom Pseudomonadati; phylum Bacteroidota; class Flavobacteriia; order Flavobacteriales; family Flavobacteriaceae; genus Flavobacterium; species Flavobacterium cheonhonense. The sequence goes on along the minus strand of NZ_JAXAVY010000005.1, from coordinate 128,882 downwards.
GCCGTGTTCAAACTCAACGCCAAAATGGGCGAAAACTACATGGAGAAAAGCAAAATAGTGTTTTCCAAATCGGGCGATAACTTTGAAGAGTTGGAAACCATCCTACGCAACCAATTGCCTTTGCGCAGCGCCTATAAAATCCAAGCTAAAATAGACGATGTAGTAACACGCCAAGTACAAGCCGTGTTAGAATACACCCAAATGCACAAAATGGGCGACGGTTTTTTTGAAACCACTTACTTGCCTTGGTTGAAATCGGTGGCCGATAGCAAACAAATCGAAGGCTTCAGCTACTACATCTTAATGAGCTTGGAAGAAGAATTGGGAAAAAGTTTATTAGCCCAGAAAAAGAAAATACTGCAATTCAGCGATGAATTCATCGCCAAAGACTTCTGGAGTGTTTTTGCCCGCAGAAAAATGAACTTATTCGGAGAAGACAAAGAGGTAATCATTTATGTAAATGATGGCGTTCCTAACCTAATCGGAAGTGTGGTAAACGGCAAGAAAGAAGGTAAATTCAAACTCTTAAACGAATTTGAAAATCTCGACGGCGAACTGCAATTTGCCAACGACGAGTTGAACGGCTTGCAAAAATACTACAACGAAGAAGGCAAAATATACGAAGAGAAAAACTATACCAACGGCAAACGCAACGGCAAACGCACCGTGTATTACCCTAGCGGCAGTTTGAGTTTAGAAGAAAACTACAAAGACGATGTACTCGACGGCAAATCAACGTCTTACCACATAGCCGGCGGCATCAACTGCGACGGAACGTTTACCAATGGAGAAATCAATGGCACGCTAACTTGCTATTATCCTACAGGTACTAAAAAAACCGAAAGTTCGTACGCCAACGGAAAATTGGAAGGCGTATACAACAGCTACAACAAAGCGGGCGACTTAGCCTCGACAGAAACTTATAAAAACGGTGAGCTGGAAGGCAAATACACCAAATTTTACGGACCAAATGCCATACAAGAAGAAGCAGAATACAAAACCGGAAAAGTGGTAGGTTCTTTCAAAAAATACCATACTAACGGGAAGCTGGAAGAGGAATTTGTATACACCAACGGCAAAGTAAGCGCTTCAGCGGAATACTATGCGACCGGCATAAAATCGGGGGAATCAACCTATAACGAGAAAGGCGAGCTAATGGCTACCACCTACTTTAACCCTTCCGGAGAAAAGTATTATGACGAAGTGTTCAATTCGAAAGAAATCAAACTCATCCGCCAATACAGCCTCGACAATGGTAAACCTACCGAAATCAACTTAGCCCGAAAATCATTCGAAATCAAAACCCTCGACGGCAAAGTAGTCGCTACCGGTGCTTTCGAAAAAGGCAGAAGAAACGGCCAATGGAAATTCCAAACCGCCTCAGGGAAAACGGAAACAGAAACCGCTTTCGTAAAAGGCGAAAGAGAAGGAATCACCAAAAACTATTCTAAAAACGGCTTACTCAATTCCATCAGTTTCTACGCTAAAGATACTTTACAAGGAATAAATGAAGTATACAACGACCGCGGTTTGAAAAGAATTTACAACTACCGCAACGGCAATCTCAACGGACCGTACAAAGTGTTTTATTCTGATGGCAGTGTGTTAAACGACGGTTTCTACGACGAAGACGAATTGGAAGGCGAACGCCGTACTTTCTCGCAATCAGGCCAATTGATGATGGTAGACAACATGTTCCGCAACATCACTTTATCAACAGACTATTATAACGAAAAAGGCGAAATAGCCACTTCAATAGCCTACGACCACAAATCGGGGACCGTAAACCACAGCATGAACAACGGTGCCTACACTTCGGTATTCGAAATTAAAAACGGCTATCTCGACGGCAAATACAACCGCAAAGACAAGTTCAACAAGCCTATGGTTGAGGGGGAATACAAATGCGGTGCAGCGGTAAACCTGTACAAAGAATACGGCCCGAACGACACCATCCTATTGGAACAAACATACTACAACGGCTTAATCAATGGGGTGTCTAAAAACTACGACTTAACAGGGCACTTAAAAATTACTTCGGAATACAACTTTGGGGTGGAAAACGGCAAAACCATTCGCTACTATCACAACAAATCGAAAATGTATGAGTACAACCAACAAAACGATGTCAAAGAAGGCGACTTCACCTATTACAATCTAAAAGGAGAACCATTAATGACGATCTTCTTCCTGGATGATGCACCGCAATACTATCTTAAAAAATCGAAAACAGGCGAGTTGAGCGAGAAAGTGATGATAGTAAACGAAACCGGAACACTTACTTCTAACTATCCGAACGGAAAAATAGCCTTGCAAATTACATTCAACAAAGGTAACAAAGAAGGTGCGTTTTTCATCAACAACGACCAAGGCAAACCGGAATACAAAGCCTTCTACAAAGACGATGTAGTGCACAACGACCGTATCGAATACTACGCCAATGGCAACATCTACTTGAAAGAGCACTTTGTGAGCAATGATTACGAAGGCGTACAGGAATACTTTAAAGAAGACGGAAAACCTTGGATTAAAGCCGAGTACAAAAACGACGAATTACACGGTAAAACACAAATCTTTACCAACGGTGTGTTAACCTTAACTAAAAAATATGACTCAGACTATTTGGTGGACGTTATCAAATAAAGCGATACTAACCGGGGCTGCCGTACTGAGTTCGGTGGCCTTATTCGCCCAAAACAATTTCGAAACGTACAAAAAACAATACCCCGATTACAACGAATTGATTGTCAACAATGCCACTTCCTACTCCATCAGCATAGTAGATAAGAAGCTAAAGGTGATTCAAGACAACCAATACGAATCGATGATCCTTTCCGACAACGGCATCCAAAATAACAAAGAGAGTTTTTCGTATTCCGATTTTGTCAAACTGCTTTCCTACGATGCCTATACCGTGGTTTCTAACGGCGGCAAAGAAAAGAAAATCAAAGTCACCCAAGCCTTGGAGAAACAATCCCGAGGCGGCTCGGTATTTCACGACGATGTAAAAACCAAACAATTGTCGTTCCCTAACTTAGAAGCCGGCGCCAAAAAAGTATACGAATACTCCACCGAGTTCACCGATCCGAATTTGCTTCACAAGTTCATCTTCGGCGAAGTACTGCCGGTGAAAAATTCGAGACTGGAAATCAAAGTCGATAAAAATGTCAACATCGGCTTTAAATTGTTCAACGACCCGAACCATTTGATTGCGTTTAACAAAATCGAAAAGAAAGACTATACGCTGTATCAATGGACCTTAACCGACGGCAAACCCTTCAAGTTTGAAGGCAACGCACCGAGCATTTTGTACAGTGTGCCACATCTTATTTTTTACATAGAAGATTATACTGCCGACAAAAACAAAGTGACACTTTTAGGCGATATCCAACGCATGTACACCTACTACAGCAGTTTTGTAGAAAACCTAAACACTAAGGAAGATGCTGCGTTAAAAGAAATCTCGCAAAACATCACGGCCAACAAAACCTCGGAAGAGGAAAAAGTAAAAGCCATTTTTTACTGGGTAAAAGACAACATCAAATACATTGCCTTCGAAAACGGTTACGAAGGATTTATTCCGCGTGAAGCCGCTTTGGTCAACGAACGCAAGTTTGGCGATTGCAAAGACATGGCCAGTATCATTTCGGCTATGGCGAAATACGCGGGCATTACCAATGTATATTTGGCTTGGATTGGCACGCGCAACATTCCGTATTCCTTCAGCGAAGTGGCTACGCCTTCTACTACCGATCACATGATAGCGGTGTATAAAAAAGGCTCGGAATATATTTTCCTGGATGCCACCGACCAAGAAACGGCTTACGGCTTGCCTTCTGCCTTTATCCAAGACAAAGAAGCGCTGTTGTACAACGGCAGCCAATACCAAATTGTAAAAGTGCCGATTACCGCACCGGTCAAAAATCAAATTAGAGATGCAGTGGTGATCAACATCCAAAACGAAAAAATCTCCGGCACGGGTTGGCTGCAAATCTCCGGATACAACCGCACTAACACCCTAGGGCAATTGGGCGATGCCGCCAACAAAACCCGTTTTGAAATGATCAAAAGCTTGGTTTTAAAAGGCAATAACAAGTTTACCTTAAACGATTATTGCGAGGGCAACTTGAAAGACCGCGACAAACCCTATGAAGTGGGTTACGATTTTAATATCGAAAATTATATCGTAAAAGTGGATAAGGAATTGTATCTGAATTTGACCTTCGACAAATACTACGAAAAATCAAACTTGGAAAAAGACCGCGAAGCCAACTACGACTTCGATTTCCTCAACCAATTCGTATCCTCAGTCACTTGCCTTATTCCCAAAGAATACAAGGTAAAATACGTTCCGAAGAATTTTGAGATAGATAACGAACTCCTCAAAGCACAATTCACTTACCAATTACTGGGCAACACCGTGGAAATGAAAGCCACTTTGGAAACCAAAAAAATCATGTTGGAGAAAAAAGATTTTGCGCTGTGGAACGAAACGGTTAAAAAATTAAAATCGGCTTACGGGGAAACCATCATCTTACAAGAAAAATAAACTACGAAAAAAACAAACCATGAACTATACCAATCTTTCAAAGCTTACAGCCATAGTAGCCCTATTGTTTACTGTGTCAGTCAACGCACAAGATTTCACCTTCCAAAACTACCATTGGGAAGATAAAAACACCGTAATCGATATTCCGGCACAGTATAAAGACGAAAAAGAAGTAGTCTTATCGCGCGTAGTCAAAATCGAATTAGCCACCAAAGGCAAAGGCGCAGCTCAATACTACATGGTTCACGAAAGAACCTACATCAACTCCAATGATGCCGTTGAACGCAACAACAAAGTGTACATTCCGTTTAAAATGAACGAAAGCGTAATCGAAACCAAAGTACGCGTTATCCAACAAAACGGTAAGGTAACCTTGTTTGACAAAAAAGACATCAAAGAAGAAGTAGATGAAGAAAAACAACTCAAATACAACTACTTCGCCATCACAGGCTTGGAGAAAGGTAGTGTTATTGAAAAAATATTCATGCTGGAAGAATTCCCGGAATTAGACGGAAAAACCATGCGCATGCAATCGAGCGTACCTATTGTAAGCAACGAATTTCAATTGATTTACCCGCGCCATTTGAAATTCAAAACCAAATCGTCTAACGGCTTACCTGAAGCTGTTGAAGAAACTGCTGCCGATACTTTGAAAAAAACACTAACTGTAAAAGACAACAATATTGCCGCTTTGGAAGACGATGAAAAGTACTCCAACCGCGATGTATACTTGAAATTGTTCCGCTACAAATTGGATGAAAACTTTTACACCGGAGCTAAAAACATCAACAGTTACGCTAAATTCACTTCTAACTTTTACGATCGCATCAATCCGGTACTCGACAAAAAGGACTTAAAAACAATAACCGATTTTTGCAGTCAGATACCGAAAACAAGCGACACACAAGCGCAAATTTGGAACATTGAAAACAAAATCAAAAAAACCATTTCATTCAACTTGTACGCCGAAAATGCCGAAAGCATAGCGGCCATTCTAAAAGGCAAACAGGCCAATAAAATCGACTTGCTCAAGTTGTATTCGGCTGTCTTCCGCGAATTTAAAATTGAAAATAAATTGGTGCTTACCTCTAACCGATTCGAAATTCCGTTTGAAAAAGATTTTGAAAGCTATGAGAATTTAGACGAAGCCTTGTTTTACTTCCCGGCCATCAAAAAATACCTCACGCCCAGCGAAATTGAATACCGCATTCCGTTATTTCCCGACAATTTAGGCAACAACAACGGTTTATTTATCAGCGAAAAAGTCTTTGGTGGTGTGAGCATGGGCGTAAGCGAAATCAATTTTATCGAATTACCGGGTGTGGAAATCACCACTGATTACATGGTCATCACAGCCGATTTCACGGAAGATTTAGAAAATCCTAAAATCACAACTTCCATCGATTTTGGAGGTTATACTGCGATGAGTTTTCAGCCAATCAAAGACTTTACGTCGGCTGAACAATACCAAACCATTTTAAAAAGCATAGCCGAAAACTACACCAACAATACCGAATATTCTTCGCTAAAAACCGAAAATGACGGCGTGGAAAACATCGGTAAAAAACCGTTTGTAATGAAGCTGACGTTTGATGGCAAAGATTTACTCCAAAAGGCCGGAGGCAATTATTTGTTTTCTGTCGGCAAACTGATCGGTTCCCAAATGGAATTGTACCAAGAAAACAAAAGAACATTACCGGTAGAAATAGACCATCCGCACGCCTACCAAAGAACCTTAAAAATCATCTTGCCTAAAGGGGTAACGGCTAAAAATTTAGAGAAGTTCAATATGAATTTCAAAACCGACCTCAACAACAAAACCGAGGCAGGATTTGTAAGCAGCTATACCGAAAAAGATGGCGTGATTACCGTGACCAACACCGAATTTTACAATGTTGTCAACTATCCTTTAGAGAAATTCAACGAATATAAGGATGTGATTAATGCGGCAGCCGATTTCAATAAAATTGTCATCATGCTCACCAAAAGTTAATCACCACCAAACCAAAATACAAACCTCTTCCCTAACCCGAAGAGGTTTTTTTATGCCGATATGACAATTGTCATTTTTAATAGGAAATGCTAATACTACCTTTGGTATTGAAAAATTGCATTATGACGGTTTCATTAGTCCAAAAATATAACGTTCCGGGTCCGAGATATACCAGTTATCCGACAGTTCCGTATTGGGATGAAAGCTCCTTTTCTTCGAAAAAATGGAGTGCAACCTTACTGCAAAGTTTTAACGAAAGTAATGCTTCAGAAGGAATCAGCTTATACATTCACTTGCCATTTTGCGAGAGTTTGTGCACATTTTGCGGTTGCCACAAGCGCATAACCAAACGCCATGAAGTAGAAAATCCGTACATAGAAGCCGTATTGAAAGAATGGCAATTGTACTGCGATACTTTTCCCGAAAAACCCATCATTAAAGAAATCCATTTAGGAGGCGGCACACCCACTTTTTTTGCCCCAGAAAATCTGGAACAACTCATTAACGGGATTATGGCCAAAGCCGAAAAGGCCAAAGAACACGAGTTTAGTTTTGAAGGTCATCCGAACAATACCACCAAAGCGCATTTGCAAAAATTATACGACTTGGGGTTCCGCAGGGTTAGTTTTGGCGTTCAGGATTACTCTGACAAAGTGCAAACCGCTATTCATCGCCTGCAACCTTTTCACAATGTGGCGAAAGTCACTTTTTGGGCCAGAGAAATTGGCTATACCTCAGTGTCTCATGACTTGGTATTCGGCTTACCTTTTCAAACTTTAGACAATGTAATCGACACCATTGAAAAGACCAATTCGTTGGCACCGGACAGAATTGCTTTTTACAGTTACGCACACGTGCCTTGGATTAAAGGCAATGGACAACGCGGCTTTAAAGACGAAGACGTGCCGAAAGACGACGAAAAACGCAAACTCTACGAAGTGGGAAAAGCACTGTTGGCCGAGCGTGGCTATCACGAAATCGGGATGGATCACTTTGCTCTGAAAGAAGACAGCATGTACCAATCCTTTCAAGAGGGAAAATTACACCGCAATTTTATGGGCTATACCGCCTCAAAAACACGCTTAATGATTGGCTTGGGTGTTTCTTCTATAAGCGACAGTTGGTATGGTTTTGCGCAAAACGAGAAAGAACTAGAAACTTACTACGATAACATAAACCGCAATGAATTGCCCGTGTTCAGAGGTCATATCTTAACAGAGGAAGATTTGATTATTCGCCAACACATTCTAAATTTAATGTGTCAATTCAAAACCACTTGGCATTACAACGAAGGAAACTTTAAAGAATTGCACGAAGTACTCGACAGCTTACTGGAAATGAGTCATGATGAACTTTTGGTCATCAAACCAAATAGTTTGACCGTAACTGAAAAAGGAAAACCGTTTGTGCGCAACATTTGTATGGCATTCGACTTGCGACTCAAACGCAAAACACCGCAAAATCAGTTATTCTCCATGACGGTTTGATTCGTAAAACAATCTGTCAATCCCAACAAACCATTCCGCTGACTATCTAATTCATGCCATTCAACCGTAAAATTAGGTACGAATAAATTTATTTTTTCAAGTTAAAAAAAACATTTCATCTTAATTATTTAACCGTTTAAATAATTATTTGTACCTTTTAACTTGTTTAGAAATCCTTTCATCTAATTTTAACAGTATTGCTGACAGATTCATTTATTTTTGAGTGTTACTTAACCCTAAAATTTGTATAAAAAAATGTTGCAAATACTACTGATAGAAGACGACACTATAGAGGTAATGAAATTTGTGAAGGTGACCGAAAATACGGGTTTAAAACATCAAATCATAGAAACCCGAAATGGCGAAGACGCCCTAAAGTTTCTAAACAACACCAAACAATTGCCCGACATTATTGTATTGGATTTGAATATGCCCAAAATTAATGGAATTGAGTTCTTAAACACTTTGAAAAAAATCAAGCATTTAAAGCACATACCGGCCATTGTTTTGACCACATCCAACAATCCGAAAGATATCGTAGAATGTTATAAAATTGGCATAGCCGGCTATATTATAAAGCCGTTGAAATACGAAGATTATGTAGTTCGCGTAGAGAGAATACTGGATTATTGGAGCTCAAACGAACTCATCAAATCATAAGCCATGTACGGAATTGTTAATAAGGCGATTGAAGATTTAGTAACTACTAATTATGGAGAAGAACAGTGGAAGCTGGTATTGAAAAAAAGCGGTCTCCAAGAAAGTTTCTTTATCAGTAATGAATCTTATGACGATGCCATTACCTTCACCTTGGCCAAAACCATAGCGGAGGAAATGAACATCCCTTTGGAGGACGTTTTAATCTCTTTTGGAAAATGGTGGGTTTTGAAAACCACCAAAGACAAATATTCGGGATTAATTGAAGCCGGTGGGAATAACCTGAGAGAGTTTTTAATTAATCTGCCTGTTTTTCATAACAGAGTAATTTTGATGTATCCGAAACTAACACCACCGGAATTCAAAATCAGCGAGCTAAAAGAAAACAGTCTACACTTGCATTATATCTCGAAAAGAGAAGGCTTGCAGGAATTTGTCAGAGGTTTGATTATGGGCCTAGGCGAATTGTTTAAAACCGAAACCCAAATTGAACTGATTGCCTCAAGAAATGAAGGCAGCAGTCATGAAGTTTTTAAAATTGAATGGATTTAGTTTAGTATATGCAACAAAAGGATTTTACATTTAGCGAAGCTTTCTTTAATAAAATATTCCCTTTCTATATTTTATTGGATGAAAACCTGCACATCAAATGCTTTGGAAAAAGTATTGCTAAACTGGTACCCGAGTTACACCAAAAGCCGGCATTTTCGGATGTCTTCAAAATTATCCGTCCGTACATTGAAGAAATCAGTACGGAAAATTTCGATAAAAGTCTTGAGCAATTGGTAATTATTTCAGTCAAAGAACCTTTTGATATCACACTCAGAGGTCAGTTTGAACCTATGGAAGGCGGCTATATTTTTCTGGGTTCGCCTTGGTTTGTGTCTATAAACGATGTTGTAGAAAACAACCTAACCTTAAATGATTTTGCCTTTCACGATCCGTTATTAGACATCTTACACATCACCAAAAATCAGGAGATCAACTATAAAGAGCTCAAAGAACTTTTAGAAACAGTTAACCAACAAAGAATTGCTCTCAAGCGAGACAAAGAAGAACTCAACAAACTATCATTAGTAGCCAGCGCCAACAAAAACGGGGTGGTTTTGTTCTCCCCTGACGGCACTATTTTATGGTGTAATAATGCGTATTTAGATATTGTTTCTTTAGACAAAGAAGCCATTATTGGCCAATTTGTACTCGATTTCGGGCCTTGTAAAATTACCGACAAAGCCAAAATCAATGAAGTACTCGAAGGCTTTAAACAGGGAAAAATATTTGAAGGGGAAAAATCCAATTTAACCATCAATAATAAAACCCATTGGTACAAAACCACCAAACAACCGGTGCGCAATGAAGCCAATGAAATCATCTATTACTTCGCTATTATTGAAGATGTTACCCTAGAAAAGGAACAAGAAGAGAAATTAAGATTACTTTCCTCTATAGCTGAGAAAAACACCGCGGCTGTTATCATTTGCGACAACAAAGGTCGAATTGAATGGATTAACCAAAGTTTTACCGATATCACTGAATTTACTTTGGAAGAAGTAATAGGGAAACAAATTAAAGATGTATTAGAAGGTCCGGAAACCGATAAAAAAACGGTTCGTTTCTTGGCCGATCAAATGGAAAACGGACAGCCGTTTAATTGCGATATCATCAACTATAAAAAATCAAAAACCAAATACTGGTCTAATGTACAAGGGAGATCACTAAATGATGAAAACGGAAATGTGCTGAAGTATTTCACCATACAGCAAGATATTTCTAAGGAAAAAGCCTTTAACCAACAAATTATCGAATCAGAAAACCGATTGTATTCGCTGATAATTAATTTGCAATCCGGAATTCTTTTAGAAGATATCAATCGGAAAATATTAATTGTCAACAAAAAGTTTTGCGAACTGTTCGGCATACCGGTCGATCCGGAGTTGTTAACCGGTTTAGACTGTGCAGAAACGGCGGAACAATCCAAAATTTTATTCAAAAATCCGGATGCCTTCTTGGCCAGAATTCACGAAATATTAGCGCAAAAGACAACCGTTATTGCCGAAAATATTGAAATGGCAGACGGTAGAATAGTAGAGCGTAGCTTTATCCCTATTTACCACGGGAATAAATATGACGGTCACTTGTGGAGTTATGAAGATGTAACCATCAAAAAGAAATACGAACAAAGCTTAGAAGCCGAACGCGAAAAATACAGTAACATTATTGCCAACATGAACATGGGCTTGTTGGAAGTTGATTTGAACGATCGCATTCAATTCATCAACCAATCATTTTGTGAGCTTAGCGGCTACACTCCTGATGAACTGATTGGGAAAAGAGCCTCCGAAATCTTCTTGGATAAAGAAAACAAAGAAATTCTCAATTCCAAAGTGGCGGTTCGAAAAGACGGCATTTCCGATTCTTATCAAATCAAAGCTAAGATGAAAACCAATGAAGAAAAATATTGGCTCATCAGCGGCGCGCCCAACTATAACCTTAACGGTGAATTGGTAGGAAGTATCGGAATCCATCTAGATATTACAGAACTCAAAAAACTGGAAATTCAAAAAGAAGAATTGCTCAAAAATTTAGAGCGCCAAAATGAAAGTTTGAACGAGTATGCCCAAATTGTATCACACGATTTAAAATCGCCTTTGCGAAGTATTCACACCTTGGTGACTTGGATTAAAGGCGAAAAAGAAAATGTACTGAACGCACAAACTCAGCAATACATCAGTCTGATAGAAGAAAAAGTAGAGAAAATGGATTACCTCATTGAAGGCATCCTTACCTTCTCTAAAATCGACTCTTATGAAGATGCCAACGAGATGGTGGATTTGAATGAAATCATTGAAAACATCATTCGAATTATCGATATCCCGCCACACATTGAAGTGACTATTGCCAAAAAGCTGCCCGTAAAAAACACCAATCGCTTCCGAATGCAACAGTTGTTTCAAAACTTAATCAGTAACGCTATTATTCATAACGACAAGGAAAAAGGTAAAGTAGTGATTGACTACACGGAAGACGAGAAAAACTATACGTTCTCAGTACAAGATAACGGTCCCGGGATTCCGAAAAAATTCCGACATAAGATTTTCCAGTTGTTCGAATCGTATTCATCCGACAACAAGTCAACCGGAATCGGATTGTCTATTGTGAAAAAAATTGTAGAAAAGTACAACGGAAAAATTTGGATTGAGAGTGAAAAAGAGATTGGCACCACGTTTTACATCAAAATGCCTAAGGAACATGGAACAACCTAATATAGAGTATTTCGAAAAGTTGTCGAATAATAATGTGAGTTTCAAGCAAAAATTAATCGACATTGTAAAATATGAATTTCCGTTAGAACTTTCAGATTACGAAAGCTTTATCAAAAACGATAATTTAAAAGACGCTTCGGAAATCGTTCATAAGTTAAAACATAAAATCGGTGTTTTAGGGATGACCAACAGTTACGCACTGGCGGAAACCTTTGAACACAGCCTAAGAGATGGCGGCACCGAGAATCAGGCCGAATTTGAATCGGTCTTACTAACCGTTAAAGCATTTATTGACCAATTATGACTACAAAGATGAAAAAGTGTATAATCATTGACGACGAATTAATGTCGAGAACAGTAATGACTGAGCTCATCAGTACTAAACCGGAACTTCATTTAGTAGGCGATTTTCCCGATGCAATCGAAGCCTTGAAATACTTAAATCACAATGAAGTTGATTTGATATTTTTGGACATTCATTTGCCTAATTTTAATGGGTTTGATTTTATCAACACTATCAATCAAACCATTAATGTGATTTTGGTAACCTCCGATAAAAATTTCGCCATAGAAGCTTTTGAATACAATTGTATAGTAGATTATTTGGTAAAGCCCATAACGCCGGAACGTTTTGACAAAGCCATGGCGCGTTTGAAAGAATTTGAAGGCAATCAAAAGAAAAAGAAAACCAGTCAAACAAAAGAAGACGATATTGAAAGCTCCAATGCTTCCGAGTTTTACATTAACAACAGTAAGCGTTTGATTAAAATTGATGTTAATACGATACTGTATTTCAGAGCCAACGGTGACTATGTTTTTATTAAAACCGAAAGCAATAGTTACACCATTCATAACACACTAAGGAAAATTGAAAATAAACTTCCTAAAGATTCCTTTTTTAAAGTCCATCGTTCCTACATCATCAATACTAAAAAAATTGTTGATATAGAAGACAACAGTGTGTTAATAGGTAAAGATGTTATTCCGATAAGCCGCAGAAACAAATCGGAATTGATGAAGCGCGTTCATTTGTTGTAACACCAATCTAACAGTTTATAGAGTAAGCCATTCGGTCAATCATCCGGATGGGTTATTTGTTTATATATCCATTGCACTTGTAAAAAACCACTTTTAGACAAACGGTTTTGAAATTGTTAAAAAAATGCATTTTATCGATTTTTTATGCATTATACAGACTTTTTTACCGTTCATCTAAGGTAAAAAACCACTCGTCTAAAGACCGAGTGTTGTTATCTAATTTTTGAAAATTTAGTTTATAATCTTACAATCTTTGTATCAGAATAATGTCCAAATCTATCATAAACAAAACCCCTGAATTATGAAAACTATTACCCTAATCAACAAAAAGTTAACCAACTTACAATGGTTGTTATTAGTAGTATTGTGTTTGGCAATTACTAATACTGAAGCTAAAACCAAAGCATCAAATCAACAGAAAATAACCGTAGTAGAAAGACACCGCGTTTGGATTAACGTTACAGACAATGCAAACGGAGCTTTTTCACAAACCTTATTTGGCTACAGAACCGGCGCTACAGACGGCTTTGATCAAGGATTAGACGGCGCTTACTTTAATGACGGCGTTGTTGCACTAACTTCATTAATAGGAAACGATCGTTATGCAATTCAGTTCCGAGGATTAAATTACAGTCCGAATGATGTGATTGCTTTAAGTTTCAAATGTGATTATGAGGGAAGCTTCACTTTTGCCTTTGATCATGCCGACGGATTCTTTTTAAACAGCAATCAACCTATCTATATCTTAGATACTGAAACCAATGTGTACACTAACATCAAAACGTCTAATTACACCTTTAACTGTCAAGTAGGCATGTTCAATGATCGTTTTAAATTGGTTTTCTATAATCCTGGTCAAACTTCAAGCTTAGGCAATACAGACCACCAATTTACTACCAATAATATCTCGGTTTATCAAGACCAAGGAGATATGTTAGTGCAATCTAACTATGCACAATTAAAAACGGTAGCTGTATATAATTTGAACGGACAAATGATATACCAAAACAACAATGTAAACGATGTTAGATTAAATATCTCCGGTTTAAATACCAACTACCAAGCCATATTGATCAAAGCGGTTACTGCAGATGGTATTCCGGTGACGAAAAAGTTTTTGGCAAGCCGATAAACGAATTGTTCAAAACCACCTAATGGTAAATAAACCCAGTCAGCGATACATTAAATACGTTGAGCGGGTTTTTTCTTTAACTCAACGAATTACAAAATCAGTAATTCAAACAATAACTACCTTTACTGTAATCACCCCAATTACCCTACCCTAAATTACAATGAATACTAATTACTATAACCCGTTAGGATTAATTTCAGACGGGTACTTATATATCAATAATAACAATGCAATAACCCGATTGGAATGCAAACAAGTCAGAAATGTTTATTTCAAAAAAGAGAAAGTAATATCAAACAATATAAGGCTTTTAATCTTAAGTCTGTTACTTTTTACCGCTTTGATAATCTTAGAAAAATCAATTTCTTCTGAGTATAGAATCGGAGGTTATTTTATTGCCTCAGTAATGGCTACATCGGCTTTATTAATTAGATATTACAATTATAAAATTATAATAACCACCAAAAATCAAGATATAATTAAAACGAATATAGATTCGGAATACAAAAATGAAGCTCGCGAACTGATCAGTCATATAAAAAGGAATATCAAACCCAACAAAACTATATTGAAAGCAATATGAGAAGATAAAGGATTAGATGATACAATTATTACAAGAAAACCTAATAATTTTTATAAACATTATGTTAATCCCGAACGAGTATTAAATAAATAAAGTCCTATGAAGGAAAAAATTTTGGTTTATGACGGCTCTGTAGGATATGCGAGATACTTTGAAAAAATTTATAAGAAAAAACATGAAGTCAACTCAGCTTTTAATCTTACTGATTTAAAAAATATAGATATCTTCCATTATGACACTATTATATTTATCATTAATGAAATTGAGGAATTAAAGTTGTTTTCAAAAATACACTCGTCATACAAAGGAATACGATTATTTTTGGGAGTAACACAAAACAAAATAGCAGCAAATGTTTATGAGATGAATCTGCAAAATATTTACAACATAAACTTTGAACTAAACAAAACAGAAATGATAGCATATATCAATAGTAAACTTACACAAGAAGTAGCATAACCATATATACCTCATACTATTTTCCAATATTGGGCAATGGAAGATAGTGTTCATGTTTTTTGGTAGAAAACCGCCTTTAACCGGGCGGTTTCTTTTTTTTCTACTTCTAAACGATATAAAAATCTTAAAGGCTACTTGATGCTATAAAAAAACCACGCTTGTCGGCGTGGTTTTTCAATCAATTAACTCAATTACTATTTATTCAAAAGGGCGTATAATTCGTCTTTAAGGGACAATAATTTGGTTTTCAATTCGTGTAAAAAATTATCATTGGCTACTTCAGAACCCATGTTAATTCTGTGAATCTGATGCTCAGTTTCGTGATACTCATCAAACAACTTTCTGAAATGAGCATCTGACACTTTCAGTTCGTGTATTTTTTCCTGGTATTGAGGAAACTCGTGTAATAAATCGTGTTTTTCCATGTGTTTAGTTTATAATTGGTTTGAAAAGGGTTATTTAATTTAATGACAATTAGCGTTGGCTTGTACAAACAGATTCAAATTGCTGGGAGAAATGTAAGCAATATCCAATCCCATCCCGCGCAATACAAACAACACGCCTATCACAACGGTAACAATCGGAACCACTCTTTGTAGTTGGCTTCTGAACGGCATAGATAATAATGAACTCACGTAAACTACGGCGCTCATCATCGGAATTGTGCCTAATCCGTATAAAATCATATAGGCAATGCCCAATGTAACATTTTGCATAGCAATGGCACCGAATAAGGCCGCGTAAACCAATCCGCAAGGCAGCAAACCGTTAAAAAGACCGATTGTGAAAAACGCATCCGGTGTTTTGCGTTTGAACTGTGCGCCTAAACTGCTTTTAATTCGGCTAATCAAACGGTAAACGGGTTTAGAAAAGTTATAATTAGCCAATATTTTTTCCGGAACTACTGCAAGAACTATCATCCCAACGCCAACCGCAATAGACAATTGTTGTTGAATACCGGCCATATAAAATCCTCTACCCAACAAGCCGAAAGCCAATCCTAAAATACCATAAGAAGTTAATCTCCCCAAATGA
The DNA here is from genome assembly GCF_035671315.1 of Flavobacterium cheonhonense. Classification (NCBI taxonomy): domain Bacteria; kingdom Pseudomonadati; phylum Bacteroidota; class Flavobacteriia; order Flavobacteriales; family Flavobacteriaceae; genus Flavobacterium; species Flavobacterium cheonhonense. Next base: position 112,686 of record NZ_JAXAVY010000005.1, on the reverse strand, counting down.
TAAATCAGCACTTGAAGGGCTTTTTTAGACGGGTTTTTATGATCTACCGGCAACATCATAGCAATCGGTCCGCACATACCTATGCAGTGCAAACTGGAGATTAAACCGAATATGATAGCCGTGTATAGCATTTTAATATTAGATATTTGATATTTGATATTTGATATTTGATATTTGATATTTGATATTAGATATTAGAAATAAATTTCTTCTTTGTTCAAATACGTTTTACCTTCGTATTCCCAGGAAACAGTAATACCCCATAGACCGCCAACCAGATTGTTTTTAGGTATGAGCAAATCGGAACCGGACAATGAGATGAGGGTCTCAAAATCCAGTTTTTGGTTGGACGGTCTGTATAGGGATACTTTTCCTTTTATAAGTTTTGGGTCTAAAGAATCCGGGAAGCTAACAACCAAACCTTCATCTGTTTTGGTGATAGCCACTTTTACGTTTAAGCTATTGGCATTTTGAATACTTTCAATATTACCTTGAACCAGTTTCTCTTTTTTATAATATTCTTGAGTAACCAATTCGTTGTCGTATTTATGATCGGATTGTACTTTGATTACAAAGTACAGTATAAAGCTCATGAACAACACAAAAGCTATAACAATTCCTTTTCCCCAATTGATTTTCATTTTACTTTATTTTAGTTAAAATTTCGTGGTCCTAAGAAGTTGGTGGTGGCGGTTTCGATGACTTTACCGTTATTATAAACCTCAATTTTTAAGACAACTTTTTCCTCTTTCAAATCGCTTTCCTTGATTTTTACAAAGAAAGTTCCTTTGGTAGCACCTTGTTTTGGCACTTTAGCAAACGGACTGCCGACCAATTTAATTTCGCCTTTAGGCTCCACAAGCTTAAAAGTTACATTGTCAAATTCGCGTTCCGTTTTATTAATGATATCGTAATTATAAATGTTACTGATTACATTATTGCCTTCACGCTGAAACAATTGTCCCGGCATGTGCAATATGGTCGCTTCTACATCATTTCTTAAGAATAACATTCCGATAAAAACCCCAATTAAAATAGACAAAACCGCTATGTAACCTTTCATTCTGGTGGTTAATTTGAAAGGCTCTTTCTTCACAATCTCATCTTCACTGGCATAGCGAATCAAACCTTTAGGCAAGCCTACTTTTTCCATGATGGAGTCACACTCATCAATACAAGCGGTACAGTTAATACACTCTAACTGAGTTCCGTTTCGAATATCAATTCCTGTAGGACAAACGTGTACACAAACTTTACAATCAATACAATCACCTTTGCCTGTAGCTTTTCTGTCTTCGTTTTTGTTGAATTTTCCTCTACCGGTTTCTCCTTCACCACGAACGTGATCGTAAGCAACATTGATGGTTTTATTGTCTAACAACACCCCTTGCATTCTACCGTAAGGACAAGCAATAATACAAACCTGTTCTCTAAACCACGCATAGATAAAATAGAAAACCGCAGTAAAAATCAACAAGGCAATTAGCGTGCTTGCATTTTTAGCCGGACCTTCTTGAATAAATCTGATCAACTCATCACTTCCAATTAAGTACGCCAAAAAAACATTCGCAATGATGAAAGAGATGATAAAAAAGACAATCCATTTGGTGACTCTTTTTCTGATTTTCTCACCATCCCAAGCCTGATTTCTCAAACGGATTTGTTGCGCTCTGTCGCCGTCAATCCAGAATTCAATTCGGCGAAACACCATTTCCATAAAGATGGTTTGCGGACAGAACCAACCACAAAAAATACGCCCGAAAGCCACCGTAAACAAAGCCAATCCCACTACTCCGATAATCATTGAGATTACAAACAAGTGGAAATCTTGCGGCCAAAACGGAAAACTGAAAATATTAAAACGTCTTTCTAAGACATTAAACATTAAAAATTGGTTGCCGTTTATTTTTATGAAAGGAGCAGAAAATAAGAAAGCTAATAGAACATAACTCAATATTTTACGCTTATCATAAAAAGGTCCCGAAGGTTTTTTCGGGTGAATGAACACTCTTTTCCCCTTGGCATCAATAGTTGCGATACTGTCTCTAAAACTATCATCTGGAAGATTTGTTGCCATTTTGCAGTTGCATTAAATTGCTAATTCGTATGATTTAGAAAGGTTTTGAGTCATAACCCAAAACCTTTCTTTTGATTCTTATTTTGCCGCTACAGCGGTAGTATCAGTAGCTGCCGGTGCAGCTTCTTCTACCCATTTTTCTCCTTCAGGAGCTTTACCTCCTGCCGGTTTGGTTCCTTGTAAGCTCAACACATAACTGGCTACTTTTTGTACTTCGGTAGTTCCGAGTGTTTTTGCCCAACCTACCATGGTTGGATTATTTTTACTTCCTTCGGCTATCAACTTGAATACATTTTTGATACCGCCACCGTTAATCCAATATTCATCGGTTAAGTTAGGCCCTACTATACCACCTCCATCAGGTTTGTGACAAGCAGCACAAGCATTGGTGAAAATTTCTTTCCCTTTGGCTAAACTTTCCGCATCGGTTAACAAAGTTACTTTATCGAAGGTAATTTCTTCTTTAGGCGAATTGGCTTTGTTTTTTTCAATTTCCAACTGAGCTGCAGCTACTTCCTGATCAAACTCTTGTCCTTGATTGTAATCGCCTACTATGTGGAATCGCACCAAATAAATGACACCGAAAATAATCGTTGCATAGAACAAATTCACCCACCAAGGCGGTAAAACGTTGTCCAACTCTTTGATACCGTCATAATCATGTTCTAACATCACATCGGCTTCTTGCTCGATAGATTTAGAACGTGTCATAGATTTCATCAGGTTTTGTACCCATTTGCTTTCGGTGAAAGAAACAGATTGCACTTCTTCCAATTGTTTTCTTTGCTCTTCAGTCAGCATGTGGTAAGTTACCTTATCCACAGCACTAATTACTACTTCAATGGCTACCAACAAAAACAGGAAAACCACTAAGAACAAGGCAACCATGGGATGCTTAATAAAAGCCGGACGATCGCCTGAGTCAATAAAATATTCCAAAGCCGCCATAACGATGGCAAAAATCAGAGGAACTCTTACGTATGATGGAAATAATTTTTTCATTTTTTTACTATTTAAAGGTCATTATTTAGTCTTCTAAAGGAAGATCACTCACTTTTTTGATGGTTTCCTTACTGTAAGTCATTGCCCAAACGGTGAACAAAACGAAAGCGGTAAAGAAAATAGTCAGTGAGATTATCGGGTAGATTTCTACTCCGGCAATCGTTTCCAAATTGTGTTTGACAAACTTTAACATGACTGTTATTATTTAGATTTAACTTGGGTATCGGTTCCTAATCGTTGCAAATAAGCAATCAAGGCTACAATTTCTCTGTCTTTTAACGGAGCAGCTGTATCATTTCCAAAAGCTTTTTTGATATCAGGATTCGTTAACAATTTGGCTTCAATTTTAGAAGACTGAGCATCAATTGACTTCATAGCGTCGGCAATTTCCTGATCGGTATATGGTACTCCTAATGTTACCATTGTTCTCATCTTATCTTGGATAGTAGAGTTATCAATAGTGTTTTTAATCAACCATTGGTATCTCGGCATTACAGATCCCGGAGAAATACTTTGCGGATCGTACATGTGGTTAAAGTGCCAAATGTCATCTCTACCTCCGTTGAACGGTCTTCCCGGAACGCCTTCGCGTGCTAAATCCGGACCGGTACGTTTAGAACCCCAAAGGAATGGGTGATCGTAAACAAATTCACCTGATTTAGAATATTCGCCGTAACGCTCAACCTCTGAACGGAAAGGTCTTACCAATTGAGAGTGACAACTCACACAACCTTCACGGATGTATAAATCTCTACCTTGTAATTCCAATGGTGTATATGGTTTCACCGCAGCTATGGTTGGAATATTAGATTTCACCAAAATGGTTGGTAAAATTTGAACAGCACCACCAATTAAAATGGCTACGGTAGTGTACAACATAAATTGCACCGGTTTTCTTTCCAACCAAGAGTGCCATTTTTCACCTTTTAAACGATTCGGACTAATCACTGCTAAAGCAGGAGCTTCTGCAGCATCGTCTTCAATAGCAGCCCCTTGTTTGATGGTTTTAACAATGTTGTAAACCAATACCAAAACCCCAACCAAATATAAAGTACCGCCAATAGCACGCATCCAGTACATTGGGATGATTTGGGTTACTGTTTCTAAGAAGTTACCGTATTGTAACGTACCGTCCGGTTTGAATTGTTTCCACATAGAAGCCTGAGTAAATCCGGCCACATACATTGGAAGAGCGTATAAAATGATCCCTAAAGTACCAATCCAGAAGTGGAAATTGGCTAATTTTTCAGAATATAGTTTAGATTTAGTCATTCTTGGGATCAACCAATAAATCATACCGAAAGACAAGAATCCGTTCCAAGCCAAGGCACCAACGTGTACGTGAGCAATAATCCAGTCGGTAAAGTGCGCAATAGCGTTTACGTTTTTCAAAGACAACATTGGTCCTTCAAAAGTCGCCATACCATAACCGGTAATCGCTACTACATAGAATTTCAATACAGCATCGGTACGTACTTTATCCCAAACCCCGCGTAGGGTTAACAAACCATTAATCATACCACCCCAAGACGGTGCAATCAACATCACAGAGAAAACAACCCCTAAGTTTTGAGCCCAGTCCGGCAAAGCAGAATACAATAAGTGGTGAGGTCCGGCCCAGATGTAAATAAAAATTAAAGACCAGAAGTGGATAATAGATAGTCTATAAGAGTATACAGGTCTGTTAGCAGCTTTAGGCACAAAGTAATACATCATTCCTAAGAACGGAGTGGTCAAGAAGAATGCCACCGCATTGTGACCGTACCACCATTGCACCAAAGCATCTTGTACACCGGCGTAAACAGAATATGATTTCATACCGGAAAAAGAAACCGGCAATTCTAAACTGTTGAAAATATGAAGTACCGCTACCGTTACAAAAGTGGCAATATAGAACCAGATAGCAACATAAATATGACGCTCTCTTCTTTTGATAATAGTTCCAATCATATTGATCCCAAATACCACCCAAATTAAAGCGATGGCAATATCTATTGGCCACTCTAACTCGGCATATTCTTTAGAAGTAGTGTAACCTAAAGGCAGTGTAACTGCTGCAGCTACAATAATTAATTGCCATCCCCAAAAGTGCAGTTTACTTAAAAAATCACTGAACATTCTGGCTTTGAGCAAGCGTTGCATAGAGTAATACACTCCGGCAAACATGGCATTACCCACAAACGCGAAAATTACCGCATTAGTGTGTAGCGGTCTGAGTCGTCCAAAACTTAAGAAGGAAATTCCACTGGTCACATTGGGAAATAAAAACATAAATGCTAATATTAACCCAACTAACATACCTACTACACCAAAAACGATACTGGCGTAAATGAAGTTCCTTACAATTTTGTTGTCATACTGAAATTGTTGCATTTCCATAATTATAATTGTTTTTCTTCGGTTATATTAATTTGATTTTTGTTAGTTTCCTTTACTAGCTCGTCGTCAAATAGCATTCTGACGGATGGCGTATAATCGTCGTCATATTGTCCGCCTCTTACCGCTTTAATAAAAGCGTAGAGAAAGAAAACAGCTACTACAATACTTATCGAGATTAACATATAAATGACACTCATACCTCTAATTTGTGTTAGACAAAGTTACCTTTAGCCTATGGGTTAAAATATGACATTTGTCATACTTCGATTATTATTTCTTTGCAGCGAAAAGATTGCTCATTACCGTTACAAAACTTACAATAGTTATAGTGCTCAATGGCATGATAATAGCCGCCACTATAGGCAATAAATTTCCGGTTACCGCATAACTCAAACCAACTACATTATACAATAATGACAAGCCGAAACTCATATAAATGGTCAGCATCGCATTTTTAGAATACTTTAAAAAGAACGCTATCTTGTGGAACTGACTCGCATCTAAAATCCCGTCGCAGGCCGGTGAAAACACATTTACATTTTCTGAGATTGAAATCCCAACATTACTTTGTGCCAAAGCTCCGGCATCATTTAACCCATCGCCTATCATCATTACGTTTTTACCTTGTTGTTGTAAGGCATCGATATAAGCCAACTTTTGTTCCGGTTTTTGATTGAAAACCAACTGCGTTCCGGTCGGCAACATCTTTTCTAAAATCCGACGCTCTCCGTCATTATCACCCGACAATACTACCAATTGGTACTTTTTAGCCAATGCCTCAAACAATTGCTCCAAGCCTTGTCGGTATTGGTTATTGAAGACGTAGCTTCCTTTATAAACACCACTAATTTCAACATGCACTTTTGTTTTTTTATGGGTATTCTCGCTCATGTGTTGCAAGAATTGAGAAGAACCTAATTTTACCGTTCCGGCCTCTAATTCGGCAAAAACACCTTTTCCAATCACTTCTTCAAAATGTTTGACTTCCTGCTTTTCTTGAGGTGGAATAAAATCGTATAATCGGCGACTCAAGGGATGATTTGAACCTCTGAGGGCATTTTTTAAGAGTCGCAATTCGAACTCATTTAAAGCTTCACCCTCATAAGTGATGGCTGTTTTTTTATTGGTGGTAATCGTTCCGGTTTTATCAAAAACGATGGTATCTACTTTGGCCAATTGTTCAATAACGATGGCATTTTTGAGGTATAATTTTCGGTTCCCCATAATGCGCAACACATTGCCTAAAGTAAATGGCGCTGTTAAAGCCAACGCACACGGACAAGCCACAATTAGGATAGCGGTAAATACATTAAAAGCGGTGGAAACATCAATAAATATCCAATAAATAAAAGCCACCACAGACAGTAATAATAAAGCCGGTGTAAAATAATGACTGATTTTATCGGTGATGGATTTGTGTTTTTGAGCCACTCTTTTTTGGAAGACATCATTGCTCCATAATTGGGTCAGATAACTTTGAGAAACGGAGAATAAGACTTCCATTTCGATGACTTTCCCCAATTGCTTTCCGCCGGCAAAAATTTTATCGCCCGATTTTTTTTCAATCGGCACCGCTTCACCGGTTACAAAACTGTAGTCTACAGAAGCTTTTTCGGATATCAAAATCCCGTCAACCGGAATCAACTCTTGGTTTCTAATCAGCAATCTGTCTCCTTTTTTAATATCGTAAACCTGCACAGCTTCTTCCGAACCATCGGGCAATACTTTGGTAATAGCAATAGGAAAATAAGACTTATAATCGCGTTCAAAAGATAAGAAATCGTAGGTTTTTTGTTGGAATAATTTCCCTAATAACATAAAGAAAATCAAGCCACACATACTGTCGAAAAAGCCCTGACCGTAATCGAAAGCGATATCAACTGTACTGCGGATAAACATCACTACAATTCCTAAGGCAATCGGAATCTCAATATTGAGCAATCCTTGTTTCATGCTTTTCCAAGCAGCTACATAATAACCCGAGGCCGAGTAAACAAAAGCCGGTAAAGACAAAGCAAAAATCAACCATCGAAAAAAGCCTTTGTACTGCTCTATCCAAAATTCGCCTACCTCAAAATACTCCGGAAACGACAACAACATGATATTGCCGAAACAGAAAAAAGCTACTCCAAGTTTGTAGATTAAGGTACGATCGACTTTCTTTTTGCCTTCGGTGTAATTTTCTAAACTGATGTAAGGTTCGTAACCAATGGCACAAAGCAATCCAACAATCTCTTTGAGGTTGGTTTTTTCAGGATGATAGGTAATGCGGACTTTCTTGTTGGGGAAATTAACTTGAGAGGCTATTATTCCCGGCTGAAGCCTTTGTAAATTCTCCAAAATCCAAATACACGAGCTACAGTGTATATGAGGAATGTACAATGAAACAATGGCTGTTGCACTTTCTTGGAAATCGAGGAGTTTAGTAACAATTTCTTCATTGGCTAAAAAATCATATTTGCCCTTAATATCTGGTGGTGTAGCGCCCGGCGCTGCCTGAAAATCGTAATAACAAGACAAATCATTCTGACTGAATATTTCATAAACCGTTTTACAACCGTTACAACAAAAATGTCTGTCGTCAAATAAGATCTCGTCTTTTTTTACAATCTCATTACCACAATGGAAACACTGTGATGGATTCATACTTTTTTAATTTGCTCATTTTACCTGTAACAAAGGTCACTTAAGTATGAAAATTAAAATATGATATTTGTCATACTTTAAATATATTTGTAGTAACCAATAAAGAATACCATGAGTAAATGTGAACAATGTATCGTTAGACAATTCAGTTCGCTAAAAGCCTTAAATAAGGATGAATTGCTGAGAATGGCCGATTGTAAAACCTCTTATACTATTAAAAAAGGGGAAGTTATTTTTGAAGAAGGCGAAACCACTCACGGGATTTATTGTGTGAAAGACGGTGTTTGTAAAATGACCAAACTTAGTGCTAACGGCAAAGATCAAATTGTTAAATTGGTTAAGCCGGGCGAATTGTTAGGACAGCGTTCCATGATTAGTGAAGAACCTACCAACTTAAGTGCCGTTGCCTTAGAAGATATGGAGGTTTGCTTTATCCCGAAAACAGAAATCATGCAGTTCTTCAATCAAAACAATAACTTCTCCATGAATGTAATGAAAACCATTTGCGGAGATTTGAAAGAAGCAGACGATCACATGGTTTCTATGGCACAAAAAAGCGTTAAAGAGCGGTTAGCGGAAACCTTAATATACTTGGAAGAAAACTTCGGAAAAACAGAAGATGGTTGCTTGAAATTACAACTCTCTCGTGAAGAATTAGCCGGAATGATCGGAACAGCCACGGAAAGTTGTATAAGATTACTATCTGAACTCAACAAAGCCGGACTGATAGAACTCGACGGCAAACGCATCAAAATAACAGACAGAAACAAACTACGCCGCTTGGCCGATTAAAAAAACCACCTGATTCCGAAGAAAGAGGTGGCAAAGTTGATAAGATAACAGGGTTAGTTATGGTATCAACAAGATTGTTTTTTGAGTTGTTTGTTATTTTAAATGTAATAATAACTTATATGCCAATGGTCAAATTGTCGATGTGTGACCAAAAAATCTGTTTAAACCCAATCTTGTCTTTTGCTTTATGGATGTGAATCCGATTAGTGCGGTAATTTGTCTTTGACTAAACCGTACAAAAAAGTACCGAAAACTGCTCCGAACAAGACAAGTCCAACACTCCAAAATCCGGCGCCTAACAGTATAAATATAGGTCCGGGACAAGCACCAACCATAGCCCAACCCAATCCGAAAAGGATGCCGCCTATCCAATAACGCATGTTTCCTTTTTCTTTGTCTTGGATGACAATAGGATTACCATCAATGTCTTTCAATTGTTTTCTTTTAATAATTTGAATGCCCACCAATCCTGTGAGAATTGCTACCGTAATTATCCCATACATGTGAAAAGATTGAAATTGGAACATTTCATAAATTCGATACCAAGAAACGGCTTCGGCCTTTGTTAACACTATTCCGAAAATAAAACCTACTATTATATATCTCAATAAATTCATAGCTTAGAAAATTAAGGGTAAAATAAAATGTGCCATCAACAATCCGCCAATAAAGAAACCAATAACCGCTTTTAGAGAAGGTAACTGCAAATTGCTCAAACCAGATATGGCATGACCGGAAGTACAGCCACCGGCATAGCGAGATCCGAAACCAATCAGAACGCCACCCAGCAGTAAGATAAAAATCATTTTAGGCGATTGTAAAGCTGCTGTACCAAAAACAGATTCAGGCAGTAACTTTCCGTTTGGTGCTTCAATATTTAAAGTGGCTAATTGCTCAACCGTTTTCGGATTCAAAGTTACATTCGAAGCATCACTCATAAAATGTACAGCTACAAAACCACCTAACATGGCGCCGGCTACTACAGCTAAATTCCAACGTTGTGACTTCCAATCCCAATCGAAAAAAGGGACTTTTTTACCTATGCCGGTCATGGCACAAAGCGATCTTAAATTGGAGGACATTCCGAAAACTTTACCAAAATAATTGAGTATCAGCATCACCATTCCAATCAAAAAACCGGAAATGGCCCAATGCCAAGTTTGACTGATAAATTCCATATTAGCTCATTTTTACGCAAAAATAGAAATATAAATGTCGGAAAGATGAAATTTTATCGAAATGAAGTACTTTTGAAATCAAATTCGACTTTGATATGAAAAATTTCAGCATTGAAATAAAGTGGACCTTGCGCTTTATATTGTTGGTTTTGGCTTGGGCTATTGGTGAAAAATTTATGGGACTGCACGACCAACACATTAATCAATACGCTGTTTACACGAATCTCTTCGGGATTCCGGCTTTGTTATTTTACTTCTTGGCTTTGGCAGAAAAGAAGAAGTACTTCTTTAACAATCAAATGACCTGGTCACAAGGCTTTATAAGTGGCGTTGTTTTATCTTTTTTTATAGCGATACTAATGCCGATAGCACAATTGGTGATTTACAAAAGTATCACACCTCATTTTTTTGAAACCATAATCGAATACAAAACTAAAAGTCCGTTACTAACCCGTCATATCACCACAGAAGACGCTCTAGCCTACTTCAACTTGAAAAGTTTTATGATACAGAGCGTATTCAGTGCTTTGTCGATGGGCACTATTTCGGGTGCGATTGCCGCTTTCTTTTTGCGAACCAAAAAATAATTGCACGGTTCTTGCAAACGGTTTTAAAAACATTTTTATTATGAAACGATTGTATAAAATTTCATCGCTGTTGGCCATTGTGGTTTTGTTTGCTTCTTGTATCAGTACCAAATCAACACTAAAGAATGTAGACGATAACGCTCCTATTCCTGTGCTTACCAAAAACAATACGTTTGTGCTGACGGAATACAGTAAAGATAAAAAATACGGTTACGACCCTGATTATCCGATCAATGTTTTTTTCAAAAATGCCAAAGATGAAAATCTCAATGCCGAACGATTCTTAAATGCTTTAGCCGGTCCTAACGGTGAAAAAATTACGTTTACTAAAATTGAAAGTTGTTGTCCGTTTCCCTCCAAAAGAAGCGAAATGGGAGCCGGATTTTTAGACGTCTACGAATTGCACTGGGAAGGCCAAACAAGTCCTGCAAAATTGTATTTAAACATTTACGAACGAGGGTATTTATTGGTTCCTGTAGGCCTGAGTATCAAAAAATAAGTCCGAAAATTATCTGCTCAGAGTAAGCAAATTATTCATAACTTAGCGGTTTTTAAAACCTCTATTTTATGAATATTAATACCCTTCCACAAATCAAAAATACTGATAGTGGAAATTTCTTTGTGCTAGCCGGTCCATGTGCCATTGAAGGCGAAGAAATGGCATTGCGAATTGCCGAAAAATTAGTTGCAATTACCGATAAGTTAGCCATCCCTTATGTTTTTAAAGGCTCGTTTAAAAAAGCCAATCGCTCCCGAATTGACAGTTTCTCCGGTATAGGAGATGAAAAAGCTTTAAAAATACTTAGAAAAGTTTCCGAAACATTTCACATTCCAACAGTAACCGACATCCACACCAATGAAGATGCCGACAGAGCTGCTCAATATGTAGACGTATTGCAAATCCCTGCCTTTTTGGTCAGACAAACCGATTTGGTAGTGGCTGCAGCCAAAACCGGGAAAACAGTTAACTTGAAAAAAGGACAATTCATGAGTCCGGAAAGCATGAAACATGCGGTACAAAAAGTCTTAGATTGCCACAACGAAAACGTAATGGTAACCGATAGAGGTACCATGTTTGGCTATCAAGATATGATAGTGGATTTCAGAGGTATTCCAACCATGCAACAATATGCTACTACAGTTTTAGATGTAACGCATTCCCTTCAACAACCCAATCAAACCGCCGGTGTAACCGGAGGACGACCGGACATGATAGAAACTATCGCTAAAGCCGGAATTGCTGTAGGAGTTGACGGGATTTTTATCGAAACCCATTTTGATCCTGCCAATGCAAAAAGCGATGGCGCTAACATGTTACACTTAGACTATTTTGAAAACCTAATGACACGTTTGGTGGCTATCCGAAAAACCATTAACTCTTTCTAATTTAATTACCCAAAGCCTTGAAAAATTTATTTTTAATTTCATTACTGACATTCTGTGCCTTATCGCAACCAGTATCAGCGCAAGACCAACAAGTAAATCCAAGTAAATATACCGCTCACAACAAAGGAAAAATGTACATTTTCTGGGGTGGAAACCGTGAAAGCTTCTCAAAATCTGATATTCATTTCAAAGGTGAGAATTACAATTTTACCCTAAACGATGTTTCCGCCAATGATAAACCCAAAGGATGGCACATCGATTACTTTAATCCGGCAAGAATGACCATTCCTCAAACGAATTTACGAATTGGCTATTTTATTTCCGATCACTACAACATCTCTATCGGTGTTGACCACATGAAATATGTGATGAACCAGAATCAAACTGTTACCATCAACGGAACCATCAATGAGGGAGGCCCTTTTGACGGTACTTATAACAATGACCCAATAATCCTTACCGAAAATTTCTTGACTTTCGAACACACCGATGGGTTAAATTATATCAATACCGAATTCAGTCGTGTTGACGATATTTCTAAATTATTTAAAATAAATAATACCGATATCTTTCAAATCAACGTCACAGAGGGTGTTGGCGCCGGAATCTTATACCCGAAAACAAATGCCATGCTGATGGGAAAAGAACGTCATGACGATTTTCACATTGCCGGGTATGGTGTTTCTGCCAAAGTAGGATTGAATTTTACTTTCTTCAAACACTTCTTTTTGCAGACTGAATTTAAAGGTGGTTACATTGACATGAATGACATCAGAACCACGCATAGCAGTGCAGACCGGGCTTCCCAACATTTCTTCTTTTTACAGAGAATTGTGACCATAGGAGGCATTTTTAAAGTCTGATTCCCTTCCCCGCTATTACCCTCGACCAAATACCACCCATTATGAAAAAAATTACAATTTTAATATTGACCTCATTGATGTCAATTTGTGGCTACTCACAAATGGCTTTGGAAGGATTCGAATCAACAACCGGTCCGGCTGCACTTCCTTCTACGACCTGGACTTTAGGAACGGGAAACTGGGCCGTTTTTGACAACGGAGTAGGAACCGTTCAGCGATGGGGAATCAACTCAACTGTGGTTACACCTCCAACACCTCCGATTGTTTATCAAGGCACTAATGCGGCCTATGTAAATCGTGAAAACATCGGGCAGAACAATACTTCCGAGGATTACTTGGCAACTCCATTGGTAACCATTCCTACGAATGGTCAGCTTCGTTTTTACACTCGAAGCTTTACCACGGGTAATCAAGGAACGCTTTATCAAATTAAGGTTGCTCCCGCTACTGCTTCACAAACCAATCCTGCAGCGTATACTTTAGTACAGCAATGGGACGAAACAACTTTAACGGCTACCTACAATATTTACGAAGAAAAGGTAGTGAGTCTTGCGGCTTATGCCGGACAACAAGTGTATGTGTCGTTTGTAAAAGTTTATACACAACCACTCGGAGTTTTGGACGGAGACCGTTGGTTGGTTGATAATGTTAGTATAGTTGAACAATGTTTAGACCCAACAAATTTGGGGGCTAATGCAATTACACAAACCTCTGCTAACTTAACTTGGACCAACACCAGTGGGGCTAACTCATGGGAGATTGAAGTATTGCCTTTTGCCAATACCCCAACCGGAACCGGAGTGGTGTACAACGGACTTCCTCCGTATACTGCTACTGCTACGGCAACGGGTGTAGCCTTTACACCAACTACCAACTACAAATATTACGTTCGTGCTTTGTGTGCCAACGGAGCCAGCAGTCAATGGGTAGGGCCATTTGCGTTTTCTACTTCTTCACCGGGGTTAAGTTGCAGCGCACCTATAGTGATACCGACATTGCCATACACAACAACAGACAATACCTCTAATTATAGTGATAATACTGCTATTGAAGGAATTCCCGGTACAAGCTGTGGTCCCACCAATAATTATCTAAACGGAAATGATGTAGTATACGCCTATACTGCTACTACTAATGGTGTAATCAATGTTAGTATGACACCAACCGCTACTTACTCTGGAATATTTGTTTATAATAGTTGTGCCAATATTGGTGTTAACTGTGTTGCAGGAGTTGGAAATTCCGGTACAGGTGTGCGAACATTCGATTTGACAGTTACCGCAGGTACTACCTATTACATAGTAATTTCAACTTGGGCTACTCCACAAACCACAGGCTATACTTTAACACTTCAAACCGTTAACTGTCCGCCGCCAACTACATTGGCAGCTTCAGGAATCACACAAACTTCTGCTAACTTGAGTTGGGCTAACCCAGGTGGAGCTACTTCTTGGGAAGTTGCTGTACAAACAGCAGGTTCAGCCATACCATCGGGATCAGGAGTACAAACAAATGTGAATACCAATTATCCGGCAATCGGATTAAATTCGGGTACCAATTACCAATTCTATGTCAGAGCCGACTGTGGTAACGGAACTTTTAGTGCTTGGACAGGACCATTCTTATTCACAACAGCAGCAAATTATTGTGCCGGTAATCATTTTTATGATACCGGAGGAGCCACCGGTACTTATAACAATAATGCTAACGTGACAACTGTAATTTGTCCCGGTACACCCGGAGATCAAGTTACTGTTGTTTTCAATACTTTCAATCTGGAAAGTGGTTTTGACTTTTTAAAAATTTACGACGGAAATAGTGCAACAGGAACCTTGTTAGGAAACTTTACCGGGACAACAATACCGCCATCATTTACCTCAAGTGCTGTTAATGGGTGTTTAACCTTTGTATTTACTTCCGATACTAGTTTGACTGCGGACGGTTGGGACGCCACTATCATTTGTGGACCACCTCCAACTTGTCCGAAACCAACAGCCGTAAACATTTCCAATATAGGACAAAATGGTGCTACAGTAAATTGGACGGAGGTCGGTACGGCAACTAGCTGGGAGGTAATCTGGTTACCGGCAGGTTCACCGGCGCCGACCGCAACTTCAACGGGAGCCATATCAAATACCAACTCTTATGTTATTAGCGGGTTAACTTCTGCTACTGCTTTTGATGTTTATGTTCGAGCCATCTGTAACCCTGCAGATATCAGTTTTTGGTCTAATAAAGCTTCCTTTACTACTTTAATCGCTAATGATGAATGTATAAATGCCGTTAATGTACCTGTCAATAGTACAACCACTTGTTCGTTGGTTACAGGAGGAAGTGTTCTAGGGGCAACCGCTTCAGCCCAAGGCAATACTTGTAACGGCACTGACGATGATGATGTATGGTTTAAGTTTACTGCTACCAGTACACAACATTTAATCTCCTTACTTAACGTAAGCGGAAGTACTACAGATCTGTATCATGTACTATACTCTGGAAATTGCGGAGCCTTAACACAATTGTACTGTAGCGATCCTAACAACAGTACAGCCAACAATTTAACAATTGGTCAAGTATATTATGTTAGAGTTTACTCCTATACCTCAACTACTGGACAAACCTCTACTTTTAATGTTTGTATTGGTACACCTGTTCCGCCACCTAACTGCATCAATAATCAACCGGCAGGAAATACTTGTCAAACTGCTACTCCAATTTGTAACCTTAACGGATATTGCGGAAGTACTTCTTCTACATACACTGCTGATTATTGGTCACAATTAAACAGTACTTTTTGTGGTTCTATTGAAAACAATTCGTTTTTGACTTTTGTGGCAACATCAACCACGATTTCATTTGATGTTTGGGTAACAAGTTCACAAGATAACAGCGGAATTCAAATTATGATTTTCAGTGCCAATAACTGTTCAGGTGCAGTAAACAATTTAACTTGCTGGAGTCCCGGAATTGTACCAAGCGGTTCAACCAATATCTCCGCCAATGGTTTGGTAGTTGGAAATACATACTATATTATGATAGATGGTTATGGAGGAGATGTTTGCGACTATGTAATTGCCGCTAATAGTGGTATACAAACACAAGTCAATACAACCGCCTCCGACACTGAAATCTGTTTGGGAGAAACCGTAACATTAAACTCAACAGGTGGAAACGGAAGTTATAATTGGACTACATCACCTGCTTCCACTGGCTTAAATGCTACAACCGGCGCTACGGTAAACTTTACGCCAACTACTGCAGGTACTTATACCATTACCGCAACTTCAACAGATGGCAATACCGTTTGTCCGCAAGACGTAACCGATAGCGTAACCATAGAGGTTAATGACAATATACCGCCTACATTTGACACTTTTGGCCCTTACTGTGAAGGAGCTACGGTAGCAATTCTACCAACAACCTCCAATAATGGTATCAACGGGACTTGGTCTCCTTCAGCGATTAACAATACCCAATCCGGTTCCTATACCTTTACTCCAGTGGCTAGTTCATGTGCTTCACCTCTGACTATTAATGTTACTATAAATACCAATATTACTCCAACTTTTACAACAATTGCTCCATTGTGTAACGGAGAAACAACTCCTATTTTACCATTGGTATCTAATAACAATATTAACGGGACTTGGTCGCCTTCAACTATCAACAACACACAATCGGGTACTTACACCTTTACACCGGATGCAAATCAATGTGCTTTGAGTGTAATCCAAAATGTAGTGGTAAACCAAATTATTACACCTACATTCTTGTCACCTGCACCAATTTGTAGTGGTGATTCAGCACCAACGTTACCAACTACCTCCTTAAATAACATTACAGGTACTTGGTCACCTGCTTTGGTAGATAATACACAAACAGCAACGTATACTTTCACACCGGATGCCGGTCAATGTGCCGATCCAACAACTTTGGTGGTTACGGTTTATCAAAATTGTTCCTTCGGAAGTTTTGCCAGCGCTACGTGGTTGACCAATTGTGAAGATAACAACTTCTTTAACACTGTTGGTTCAGGGACTTCTATCATCGGACCAGCTCAAAATATTTTCCCTAACACCGACTTCGGAACCTATTTAACCAATTCAGGATCCTTTAAATTGAGAGGTGGCGAAGTAAAAACTTTCAAAATTGCTACAGCTAATGTTTGTAGTGCCCGAATGAATTACCGCATTTATCCTGCCTCAGGAACACCTGGCGCTTTTACAGTTTTGAATTTACCTTTCTTCAACGATTGTATTTCAGGTTCATTCCCTAGCGGTGGTCCATGTAGTCCGGGTGATCAAAAATGGCAAATGGTTTTAAACGACAGTCAATCACCGGTTGATTTAACCGCTTTCCCTCCGGGAGATTATGTAATTGAAGTATACTACGATATTACCGGTGATGTCAATTCTACTACACAATGTGACGACACTGTTGTTATCAATAATAACGGAACTAACTTTATAGCTACTTATACACTTCAGGCTAATCCGACTTACACGGCTGTAAATCCTACTGATTGTAGTGCAGCAGACGGTAGTATAACTATTAGCGCTTTAGCTCCAAATACTACTTACGATTTCACTTATTCTTATAACAGTTCATCCGTTGGTCCAAACACAATCAGTACCGATGCTTCAGGAAATTATACAATGCCAGGGTTGAGCATAGGAAGCTATAACGGATTTACATTTGTAGCCAATGGTTGTAACATTAACACAACAAATACCATTACGTTAAACGCACAATCCAACGTATTGGTTTCAGGCACTAATCCGTTAACGTGTAACGGAACCAGTGGAACTATTGTTATCAACGGTCTTAATCCAAATCAGGCCTTGAGTGTAAGTTACACTGATGATACTGTTCCTGTTGGCCCACTGAATTTGACATCTGACAGCAACGGTCAAATCATCATAACAGGATTAAATGCCGGAATTTATGCTAACTTTAGTCTGGCAACCACTTACTGTACTTTTATTTCAAATCAGGTAATTACTTTAACCAATCCGAATGTACCTGTAGTAACGGTTAATAGCGAAACGATCTGTTTTAACCAAACTACGACGATAACTGCTACACCACAAACTCCGGGCAATTACATCTATTCATGGACTGTACCTTCCGGATTTGCCAATCCTGGTAATGTCGCAAGCTTTACCACCAATGTGGCCGGTACTTATACAGTAACGGTAACTCCAGTCGGTACCATTTTTTGTAACGGAAGTTTTGAAAACCCTGCTACTACCGGTGCTTTCCCTAATATGCTGAATGAAAGTGCTGTCCCTTGTTGGGAAACCAATGCATCTGACGGCATTTTAGAAGTATGGCCTCAAGGATTTGAAAGTTCAGTAGCTTACCAAGGCACACAATTAATTGAAATTAATGGCAATTCTACTGCCACTGTTTTCCAAGATTTTACGACTTATCCGGGTGCCGAATTGCAAATTTCATTCGCCCACAAAGGCCGTTGGGGTAATGATGTGGTTCGCGTAGAAATAGGCCCTGTTGGCGGACCTTACACTTCTTTAGGTCTGTTTAACGATGGTAACGCTGCTTGGGTATTCCATACTTTAACTTATACTGTTCCATCCTCAGGAGGTAGTAACTATTCCTTGCGATTTGTATCAGTATCAAGTTCAGGCGGAGATGCTACTGTGGGGAATCTTCTGGATGCGGTTAGTGTAACCTCAACAGAATGTTCTTCTACACCGGCTTCAGGAACTGTAACGCTAACACCGGCTGTTACCTTGACTTTAGATTCGGCTAACAACACGCAAAACGTTTGTATCAATACTGCCATTCAAAATATTTTGTACACCGCAACCAATGCTACTAATGTAACGGTAAGCGGATTACCTGCTGGAGTTAATGGTTCATACGACAATACTACCGGAGTGTTTATTCTTAGCGGAACACCTACGGCATCAGGTATTTTCAATTATACCGTAACTACTTCAGGTGGCTGTAATGTAGTGGTAGCCAATGGTACTATCAATGTAAATGCAACTGTTGCGGCTACTTTCAACAACATCGTTATTTGTCAAGGTGATGCAGTAAGCTTACCTGCAACTTCTATAGAAGGATTTAGCGGCACTTGGTCACCGTCGACAGTAAACAATACACAAACCGGCACTTATAACTTTACGCCGAATACCGGTCAGTGTGCCACAGGCGGTAGTTTAACGGTAACCGTAAATATGCCGAATTTACCAACATTTACAGCGGTTTCTCCTATCTGTAGCGGCGGTACTTTGAATGCTTTGCCAACCACTTCCAACAATACCATTAGCGGAACTTGGACACCGGCTTTAAACAATACGGCAACTACAACTTATACGTTCACTCCTACCGGCGGTCAATGTGCCAGCACAACTACTATGACTGTAGTGGTGAATCCTAATATAACACCTACTTTTACCTCTATTGGTCAATTGTGCATAGGCGAAAGTGCACCATCTTTACCAACTTCTTCATTAGAAGGAATTTCAGGAACTTGGACTCCGGCTGTAATAGACAATACGGTTTCGGGTACTTACAATTTTGTACCGAATGCCGGTCAATGTGCCACCAACGGTTCATTAGCCGTAACCGTTCAAAGTGGTTTCGATTTTGAAATTAGCGGCAGTTGTATCGGCAATAATTTCACATTGGAAGTTACCGCCGTTAACGACACCTTTAATACTGATAATGCCAGCTACGCTTGGTACAACAGTAACCTGCAATTGGTAGGATCAAATGCTACTACGTTCAATGTAACAGAATACTTATTTAGTTTGTCATCTGTACCAACTTTACCTATTACGTTCTCATTAACCGTGACTACTCCGGATGGTTGTTGGAGAAACGAGCCGATTACCTTAGATAGAATTTTCTGTGGTATCCAAAAAGGTATTTCAGTTAATAATGACGGTAAAAACGAGTTCTTCGATTTGCGTTTATTGGATGTGAAAAATTTAACTTTATTCAACCGTTACGGTATGAAAGTTTACAGCAAAAACCAATATAAAGACGAATGGAAAGGCCAATCAGACGATGGCGATGACCTTCCGGACGGAACGTATTATTATGTCATCGAATTCAACAACGGCAGCGAAGCCAAAACCGGTTGGATTTACAAAGCAAAAGAGAATTAAAAATAAAAAGTCCCGAATATGATTCGGGACTTTTTATTTAATATAATTTTTCGGCTTCCAAAATTACTTGTGTCAACACTTTGATGTCTATCGATTCTAAAGTATAATATCGCAACGATTTTATCGTATTTCTGCCGTTATCCGCTATTAAATGATCTAAGTGATTTTGTAATTGGAATCCTTTAGCAAAGCCTACATCTACATATTGCTTTTTGTGACTCGCATTCAAATAACAAAAAGGTTTTCTCTTGTAATAAAAATAAGGTATACCCCATTTGTACTCTAAAGTAGCTTCGGGCAAAGTTTGTTTCACCACATCAACTATACTAAGAAGAATATCTCTGTAATGAGATGGTTGATTGATGATATAATGTTCAGCGGGTTTCAATTAATCAATTCCGTATTGGTCAAACAAATACACCAAGGAAGCCATAGTGGCGGCGCCCAGTTCTAATTCTCGTTTATTAATGGCGTCAAAAGTATCGTTAGCCGCATGATGGTGGTCAAAATAACGTTGCGAGTCGGGACGCAAACCGGCTTTTACAATTTTCTCTGAAGTTAACGGATGAATGTCGGCACCCGTATAACCTTTTACAAAAAGATGGATCAAATAAGGTTCAAATAGCGGTACCCAGCTTTTGACTTTAGCAAAATTCGCATCATCACACTCTAAAGAAAAACCTCTCGGAGTAAAACCGCCCGCATCGCTTTCCACGGCAAAAATATGGTTCTCATTATTGCGTTTGGACTCCGCTTCATATTGTTTTCCACCTCTACCACCGTTCTCTTCATTCATATACAAAACCACACGAATCGTATTCTTAGGTTGGTAATTCAGTTTTTTAAAGAGTTCCAAAACCGCCATACTTTGCACACAACCGGCGCCGTCGTCGTGTGAACCATCGGCTAAATCCCAAGAATCCAAGTGACCGCTCACCACCATAATTTTCTCCGGATGAACCGAACCTTTAATTTCACCTATGACATTGTAGGACAGTACATCTTCGAAAAGTTGACAAGATTGTTTGAAGAAGAAAGTCAACTTCGGATTTTCTTTCAACTTTTTACTCAACAATTCCGCGCCATTGGTACTGATAGCGGCAGCAGGAATATATTGTGATTTTGGTAAACTGCCATAACTGGTGGCTCCGGTATGCGGAAAATCGTCTAATCTTAAATTCAGGGAACGCACTATGGTAGCAATGGCTCCGAATTTAGCCGCTTCGGCAGCACCGGCATATCTTTGATCGCCGCATCGACTGTAGGACAAAAAGGTATCAATATTGTCGGGTTCCATCGGACGGTTAAAAAAAACAATTTTCCCTTTGATATTGGCTTCGCCTAAAGTCTCTAATTCTTTTAAGCTGTGGACTTCAATCACCTCTGCTGTAATTCCCGATTTTGGCGTAGCTATCGATCCGCCTAAAGCGCAAATCGGTACCTTAATCTTAGTTTTAGCATCGATGATATAGGCGGTTTCCATGTCGCCTCTCACCCATTTGGGCACCATCACTTCTTGCAGAAATACGCGGTCCAACCCTAAAGCTTCCAGTTGTTGTTTGGTATAAAGCACTCCTTTTTGAGCACCTTCGGAACCTGATAAACGTTGGCCTACTTTATTGGATAAATCGTCTAACCACGAATAACATTGGGAATTCGTTAGAGCGGTTTTGTAAATCGATTGCAACATTTGTTCGTCATTAGATTGCGAAAAACCTAACGATGTCAATAATAACAAGCCACCGAAGAGCACTTTTTTCATGAGACTAATTTTTCTCAAAAATAATTGAAAAAACATTTGGTCACGGAAAAATATTTCATTTACTTTGTTTTTCAAAGTACTTTAAAATGGAAGCGAAAGATTATTTAAAAGACATACAAGACATCAAACAAATGATGGCGCAATCGACACAATTTATCTCCTTAAGCGGATTGTCGGGGATATTAGCCGGATTGTATGCTTTGTGTGGTGCTGTAGTCGTTAACTTTTTAATCGACAATCATCATGCTGAATTCATAACTTTAGAGAGCACTACTTTCAAACAGATCATAGCGGTAGCCATAGTAGTTTTGGTTTTGTCCTTAGTAACTGCCTATTTCTTAACCGCAAAGAAAGCTAAAAAAGTAGGTGAAAAAGTTTGGAATCCATCGTCAAAAAGACTGTTAATTAATTTTTGCATCCCGTTGTTCACCGGAGGTATTTTGGCCCTACTTTTATTGAGACACGGTGTATACGGGCTTATAGCACCTATTACATTGATATTTTACGGATTGGCTTGTGTTAATGCCAGTAAGTATACATTGCGTGATGTGCGCTACTTGGGAATCACCGAGATTATTTTGGGATTGATTGCCGTAGAATATTCCGGTTACGGCTTGTATGTATGGATAGTAGGATTCGGAATTTGTCATATCGTTTACGGCGCCGTGATGTATTATAAGTACGACAGAAATTAAGTTGAAAAACCTCATACAAAATATCAACAAAGCTTTTGATCACCGAATCCGTTTGGGGATTATGTCGGTATTGATGGTCAATGAGAGTGCCGATTTTAACATGCTCAAAGAATTATTGGGCGTAACCGATGGCAATTTGGCCAGTCATACCAAAGCGCTGGAAAACGAAAACTACATCATGATTGAAAAACAATTCATTGGTAAAAAACCAAATACACGCTACATCGCCACAGTTGCCGGGAAAAAAGCCTTTCAAGAACACATTGAAGCGCTTGAAAAATTAATACAGAAAAGTTAACGCTATTTTTTTATCTATTTACTTTGTATTTCAAAGTACTTTTAATTAAGAATTATGAGAGATTTAATCATCGAGAAAATGTACGAATGGAGCAAAAAGCCTTATCAAAAGTTTTTTAAAAAGAACGAACCCTGGCCCATAACTTCTAAAGAGTTAATTCGTTATCCGCCGGAGAGTTTAGGCTTTCACATGGGCTGTTTTTTATTGAAATACAATTTTGAAATCCAACCCAAATTGGAAGATCACGATGTATTTCATGTCCTAACCAATACCGGTGTTTCGGTAACAGAAGAAATAGGAATGCAATATTTTTTATTGGGTAACGGCAAGAGAAGCCCGTATCAGTTTGCTGTGATTGTTATCGGAACACTCTTCTACCCTATGCAATGGAAACGCTTCCATACCTTTTACCGACGCGGAAAATCGGCACATCAGTTTTACGATTTACCCTTTGAGAAAATGCTGTTACTGCCACTCAAAAACATTCAAAACACTTTTAATATCAAATAATTATGGAAACTACCTTAGAAAACAATGCTGAAAACGACAGCAAGTTTACCACGTACTTGGCTTTAGGTTCCTTTGGCGTAGGCTCTTTGCTGTTCTTCGCCTTTATGCTTCATCCTAATCCAACTCTAATCTACATCGGAATTTGCTATGTGATATGCGCGTTATTGGTAAACACCGTTGCTTTTATCAGTCTGATAATTGAGCTACTGCTTCATTGGGACAACCGAGAACAAATTGCCATCAAAATGCTCATCATGTTAGCCAATCTTCCAATCGCCTTTTTATACCTCAACATTATATTTAATTACAGTCACTTTTAAAAATCAACCTCATGGAAAATCAAGAAAATCAAGGCAACGAGCCAAAATCATTTTTACAATCCAATACCGCCAAAATGATTATGGTGGGATTATTAACCCTCTTTTTACTCATTCCGCTTCTGTTTGTGCAAGATTTGATTCGGGAACGCTCTGAGCGAAAAAACGAAGTTGACCAAGAAATTGCTACACTTTGGGGAAGCGACGTCACGTTCTACGGACCTATACTCCGAATTCCGTATCAAACGTATGAAAACTATAACGTCACCGATACCAAAACCGGCGCGACTACAATTCAGAAACGGGCTTTCACACAATATGCCTACTTCTTTCCGAATGAACTGAACAACGTTTCCGAGGTAAAGAAAAACGAATCGCTAAAACGCGGCATCTTCAATCCGATAGTCTTTACGGCAAATATGAAGTTCAATGGAAGTTTTACTGCGCCTAATTTTGCCAAACTCAACATTCCGACAGAAAATGTACAATGGGACAAAGCGGCTGTTTTGGTGAGAACGACCAACTTAAAAAGCATCAAAAGCGAGTTGTCTATCAAGCTCAACAACGAAAAACTGCTATTTGAACCACAGCCGGAAGACAAAACCGACTACAGTATTTTAGCCACGACCTTATTTAATTATACCAATTTGGCAGCGGGAAAACCGATACAGTTTCACTTCGATATTCAGTACAACGGCAGCAACAGCATCAACTTTATTCCGATTGGGAAAATCACAAAGGTTTCCATGAACTCCGATTGGGAATCGCCCAGTTTAGAAGGTTCATTTGCCGCTAATGATGCGACCAAAGTAGTCAACAAAGACGGGTTTCACGCCGATTGGAAAATACTCGATATCAACCGAACTTTTAGCCAACAATACGCGGCTTCTTTACCCAATTTAGACGATTATAAATTCGGCGTCAAATTAATTGATACAGTAGACGAATACCAACAAAACGAACGCGTGTCTAAATACGGCTTTTTGGTCATTGGCTTGACCTTTCTGATTTTCTTTCTGATCCAGTCGGTGAGCAAAATCAACATTCACATTTTCCAATATTCTATGATTGGAATCGCACTCATCATGTTTTACACTTTGCTCATTTCAATTACGGAACACAGTAGCTTTAGTTTGGCTTACGCGATAGCCGGAACGGCAGTTATTACGATGATTACGCTCTACTCAATATCGATTTTAAAGAACCGAAAATTCGCGCTGTTTATAGCCGCCGCACTGACGGTTTTGTACAGCTTCATTTATGTGATTATTCAAATGGAAGATTATGCGCTGTTGGTAGGAAGTATAGGCTTATTTTTAATCCTCGGAGCCGTGATGTATTTCTCTCGAAAAATTGATTGGGGAAAATAAAACTCTGTGAATCTCATTTTTTCTCCGTGAATCTCTGTGTAACTAAAAAATGTGACTGAGATTCACGGAGTATTTTTTTTGATTCGAAGCGATTAAAGTTGGTCCAAATCAAATGCCCACTCGAGTTCATTTCGATACCAAAGTTGGCCTTGGGCAACTTGTAACGGACTTTCAAAATTGTTAGTATACAAAGCGCCCGTTCCTAAACCTTGCGGCATTGGATTATTTTGTAAATAGGTAAACTGGGCAATCGCATTCAAACCGATATTGCTTTCCAAAGCCGAAGTTATCCACCAACCGATTTGGTATTTTTCGGCCAAGGCAATCCATTCGGAAGTACCTCGAAATCCACCAATAAAACTCGGCTTCAAAATGATGTATTGCGGACGAACTTTTTGCAGTAACGCTTCTTTATCAGCCAAAGAAAAAACGCCTATGAGTTCTTCGTCTAAAGCAATGGGTAATTGGGTGTTTTTACAGAGAACTGACATCATGTCAGTCTTGTTTTTTTGTATTGGTTGCTCTATACTATGAATTTGAAAACCAGTTATTTGATTGATTTTATCTAAAGCTTCATTTTCAAAAAAAGCACCGTTTGCATCAACCCGAATCTCCATAGTTTCCGCATCGAAATTTTGACGAATAAAGCGTAATAACGCCTTCTCTTTTTCAAAATCTATGGCGCCGATTTTCATTTTGATACAACGAAAACCCTGTTCAATTTTCTCCTCAATTTGACGTTTCATAAACGCTTCATCACCCATCCAAACCAATCCGTTTATCGCTATAGAAGCAGCTCCGGAAGTAAATTTTGAAGGTAACAAAACGAATGGATTTTCACTTTGCAACGATAAAAAAGCCATTTCTACTCCAAACTGAATTGAAGGAAATTCCATTAATTCCTCCCATAATTTTTCAGCACCGAGATGAATATTGTCGCAAACCCATTGTAATTTTTCTTCATAATCCGGTCGGTCATCTGCCGAGAGTCCGCGTAAAATTCCGCACTCGCCTATGCCCTTTTTCCCGTTTTCTTCCAAGACCAAAAACCACGTTTCTTTATCGGTTAAAACACCGCGTGACGTTCCGGATGGTTGTTTAAAATGCAGTATGTATTTATGATAGGTTGCTTTCATCTTTAGTCTAAAAGGCGTAAAATCTTTTTAAAATCGGAAGTATCAAATCCGTTTTTTTCGAATTGTTGGAAATCGGATTTAGTTTGTTCAGCCCAGCTTTTCCCATCAGATAAATGATTGTTTTGGTATTTTATATGTAGGTCTTTCGCCTCACTCAATTGATTGGTAAACAAATAAACATGTGCCAATTGCAATTGGTAATTCAACGCTGTTTTATCCAAACTAACCGCTTTCAAATAAGCTTCTTCCGCCTTAACAAATTGCTTAGACGACAAATACAAACTACCTAACAAGCCGTAATCAGCGGCCGTGGCTCTTTTTTTCTCGATAATTTCTTTTTGAATGGTTAGAATTGCTTCAGGCGTTTTGGTGCTGAAACGAAGTTGTTGTGCTTCTTTGCGCAGACTTTCCAAATAACTATTGAGTTGCCCTGATTTGACCAAACTCTCTTCCGAAGCCGTTTCCATCGCTTTTACTTTCTCTGCAGTCAATAGTTTTTGGTACTCGGCATAATTGTATTTCTTAGTAAACAACTCTAAAAATGTTCCGAACCACAAGTCTTTATTCGCTACTTTTAAAGCGATATCCGACTGCTGAATCGTTTTCAAAAGTTCTTTTTTGGCTTGAGTCGACCAGCCGCTTTTTAAACTATTATCTACCCAAGGCACTACTTCTAAGACAATTTTTTGCTTCATTACCCAATTGTCACTTTCAAAGGCAAACCAAAGGTTTTTAGGGGTAGCCGACAAACATTTGGAATCTTCAGACAAAAGTTTAGCTGCTTTATTTACCGGTTCTTCTTGAGCAAAACAGGCATTTTTAACAGCCCCGGATTTTTCAAATTGTAAAGCATCGGTTTCGTTGGCAAAAACATAAAACCTACACTTGTCTTCGCCTGTAATGGTGGAAAGCAAAAAAACCGCTCCCGCTGTCCCTTGACTAATGCCGCTCGGATCCGGAATTGCTTTTAAGAGCGAGACCAAACTCGAACTGATTTTTTGATTGTCGTCCAGTAGTGAAATGCGAAAAACCATTTCTGTAGTTCCTGCAGGAAAATCGGCCGACTTGATAGCTTTGCGCTTTCCGGCCTCTACAATAATGGTTTCGTTGGTGGTGCGAACATTATCCCAATAACCCTCGCTATTTTGAGCAAATAAAACAGCTGTAAAGAACAAACAGAATGTGGTAAGATAAAATTTCATGGTATTTTTTTTCGTTTAAAAAACAAGAAGAGTGCCAAAAAATGACACTCTCGTTTTAGAAGATTACTTTGAATTATAGCTGAATACTTTCACCGATAGCCAACAACATCAAATCTTTTCCGGCGTCGAAGAATTGCTTCTTAGCTTCCTCATGATTGATGACGATGTAACCGAAAGTATCGTAATGACAACCCAATACCTTATCACAATCAACGAAATCAGCCGCTAAAATGGCGTCTTCTACGTCCATAGTAAAATTGCTTCCAATAGGTAAAATGGCCAAGTCTAATTTAGTACGCATCGGAATCAACTTCATGTCCATGGTTAAGGCTGTATCGCCTGAAATATAGATGTTTTTGTGTTCGCCTTCGATCACAAAACCACCAGGATTACCGCCATAAGAACCGTCGGGAAACGAGCTGGAATGGATAGCCGAAACATATTTCACTTTACCGAAATCAAATATCCAACTACCACCGTGATTCATCGGATGGTTTTGAAACCCTTTATTACCGTAATAAGAGGCAATTTCCCAATTGGACACGATAATTGAATTGTTGTTTTTGGCAATGGTTTCTACATCTAAAATATGGTCTTGGTGTGCGTGTGTTAGTAAGATATAATCCGCTTTTAAAGCATTCACATCAATATGAGCAGCATTTGGATTTCCGGAGATAAACGGATCAACAATAAGATGTTTACCTGCGATTTCTATGCCGATGGTTGCGTGACCGTAAAAGGTAATTTTCATAACTGTACAATATTTTTATTAAACGTAATTCACTACGACATCTGAAATGAAGAAAATAAGGCACAATGCCAACAATACCGCCAGTAAAAATGTACTGATGGCTAATTTTTTCAATTCAGGATCTAAGAACTTCGGGTTTTGGTTTCGGTAAACTGTGATTAAATGGCTAATCATGGGGAAATAAGCCACTACAAAGATGTATTGATCGAAATGGAAGTCGTTTAAAAAGGCAAAAACCAAAACCAAAATCATGGCTGAAATCACCAAAAAATAATGGTATTTCTTGGCTGCAGCACCACCCATTTTCACCACTAAAGTATTCTTTCCCGATTTTCTGTCACTGGCTTCGTCACGCATGTTGTTTAAGTTTAAAACGCCAACGCTTAAAAAACCAATCGCAATAGCCGGCAATAATAACAACCAATCAATGCTTTTGGAAAACATAAAATACACGCCAAAAGTACTTACCAAACCGAAGAAGACAAACACAAACACATCGCCGAAACCTCGGTAACCGTAAGCGCCTTTTCCAACCGTATAACGAATAGCCGAAGCGATAGCTAATATTCCCAACACAAAGAAGATAAACGAGTAAAGCAAATAATGGTCTTTAAACGCGAAGTAAATCAGCAATACGGCAAACAACAAGGTAATTGCGGAAGTCAGCACCATCGCTTTCTTCATGGCAGCCGGAGAAATGACACCGCTTTGAATGGCGCGCATAGGTCCAACGCGATCCTGATTGTCCGTTCCTTTGATACCGTCACCGTAATCGTTGGCAAAATTGGACAATATTTGCAAGCCTAAAGTGGTCAATAAAGCAAAAACGACAATATTCCAATTGAACATGCCTTGCGACATAGCATAAAAACTCCCAACGATTATACCGGACACTGATAGCGGTAACGTTCTGACTCTGGCGGCTTCAACCCAATGTTTCATAATAATTTTAAATATTAAATTTTAAATATTAGATGTGATTTATACCTAATCATCATATTTGATATTTCAAATCTGAAATCTAATATTATGGCTACATCCAATTACTGTTTGAGGTTTCTATTTCATACAACCAACGGTTGACATATTCGTTTATTTGGTCGAATTGTCCCAAATGAAACGTAATGTTTCCACCCGCCGTGTGCATGGTTAACGAACCTATATTTAAACTCTTATGCCAAAACAATTGTGAGGTTGTAATGGCTTGTATTTTATCGATTTGTATTATTTCTTGGTCTACATCCCAAGCGCCGCTTTGTTTGATGATGTGCTTGTCTGCTACAAACAGTCTGTAATTTCTATACCCGAAAAACAAGAGCGTTGTCATCAACAAAGCATAAATCCATGCGCCGGTTTGGTATTCCAAAACCTCCGGAGAAACAAATTTCCCCAGTGTAAAATAAGCGGTTAAAGGTAGGATTATTATCAGGAATACCGAAAAAATGAGTCGGCGAAAATTGGGCAACATCATAACACCTTTTAGAGGCAATTCGTGAAACAACAACTTTAAAATTTCATCGCGTTCAGCAGTGTTACAACCCGGAATTTCAATGAGTGATTTGCTGTCTTTTTTCCCATCGCTTATGGCTTGACGGATTTTGATTTCGAGCACATTCAGCTTTCGTTGGAAATAATTTTCAGAAACCTTAACTATTTGAACCTTTTCAGGTTTCAAGATGGTACTTTGAGTAGAAATCAAACCGTAAGTCAACATCAAAGAGCCTTTTTGTTTTGTCACCGTATAGTCGAAAAACTTGATTAATGTCCGAACGACATTGATAACAAAAATGACAGTAAACATCATTAAAACAAAAACCAACATTGTGTACAGCAACGAATAGCCATCAACCAAACCTTTGATGCGATCCGTATCTACCAAATCTTCGGCACCGGCTTGGTGTAGATTTTCGTATATGGTAAAGAAAAAGGTCAAGATCAAACCGATGCTTTTCACATAATTCGAAGTAAATCCGATTTTGAGCAAACTCACCAAATTGATTTTTAAGAACGGAGCTGTTGTTTGAACTGCTTGAGCAACTTCAGCCTCGGCTTGATCGATTACCGCTTTGCCTTCGTTTTCCAATAACTTCGATTTTAAGGCCAATGCCAAAGTATGTGATATAGCTTTGATGTTACCTTCTTTTTGATCACTTCCGGCGGTATCAACATCCATAGCATACACGCCAATCAGGCGTTGGATAAAATTCTGCTTGATATTCACCTGCTGAATTTTGTGCAATTGGATTGCCGTCTTGGTTTTGTTGATGATGCCATCATTAATAACAAACTCATCGTTATCGGCATCGATATAAAAAGTAAAGTTTCGGTATTTTAAAAAAGAATAGACGCCAAAATAAACCATTATAGCAAGAGCAATCAGAAGCCCAATCCAAACCGATTTATCTTCGGCTTTCAATAAAGTAATCACTATAATCGGCCAAATATTCTTCACTAAGACAAAAATCATCTCCAGAAAAATCACCAAAACTCCGATAGCGGATTGGCGTTGCGGCTGATTAAAATTGACTTCCATTACAATTGCTTTTGAATTTTACCCATCAACAATTGTTTGATATTTTCGGCTTCTTCTTTGGCAATTCCCGGGATTTCCAAATCACTCGACATGCCGCCAGCGGTAAAGATTTCAATTTTAGCCAACCCGAAAAAGCGCGCTATCCAACCTTCGTGAAGTGCCACGTGCTGGACTCTATTGTACGGAATCACCATGGTATTGGTTGCAATGATACCACTGCGAAAAATCACATCATGAGTCCTAAAAGCGTAGGCTTTTTTCTTGTAGGTGATATTGGTAATCAAAAACAGTAAAACAACAAAAACTATAAAACCGGTTGCAGCAATCCAGCGGTAATCGATAAATTCTTCGATAAAAATCAGCGCCGAAACTAAGGCAATGGTCAGCACTAAAACCAACAATCCTCTGGCTACCAACAATTCTTTCCAATAATTCGGATGCAAAGCAGTCAATGGCACCGCTTCATACCTAGGCAATTGCGTAGTGTCGATTTTTTCGTTTGTAAAGTCTGTCATAAGTGAATGCGATTTTACTTTAGAGCGCTATTTACGGAATCCATTTGTTCTTTCCGAAGTTCGGCTTTCTTTTCTCCAAAAAGGCATTTCTTCCTTCTATGGCTTCGTCAGTCATATACGCCAAACGCGTGGCTTCTCCGGCAAACACTTGTTGTCCAACCATACCATCGTCGGTTAAATTCATGGCGAATTTCAACATTTTGATAGACGTTGGTGATTTTTCTAAAATTTCCTGCGCCCATTGATAAGCAGTCGTTTCTAATTCATCATGTGGAATTACGGCATTCACCATTCCCATCTCAAAAGCGTCTTGTGCCGAGTAATTTCTACCTAAAAAGAAGATTTCACGGGCTTTCTTTTGACCCACCATTTTGGCCAAATACGCCGAACCGTAGCCGCCGTCAAAACTAGTCACATCGGCATCGGTTTGTTTGAAAATAGCATGTTCTTTACTGGCCAGCGTTAAGTCGCAAACCACATGTAAACTATGTCCACCGCCAACAGCCCAACCCGGAACTACAGCAATAACCACTTTGGGCATAAAGCGAATTAAGCGCTGCACTTCTAAAATATTCAAACGATGGTAACCATCTTCGCCTACATAACCTTGATGACCGCGTGCTTTTTGATCGCCGCCGCTGCAAAACGACCAAATACCGTCTTTAGTACTAGGACCTTCAGCCGAAAGCAATACTACGCCGATAGAAGTATCTTCCATAGCATCGTAAAACGCATTGTATAATTCACTAGTGGTTTTAGGGCGAAAAGCATTGCGAACATTAGGACGATTGAAAGCTATACGCGCAACACCGTCGCATTTTTTATAAGTGATATCTTCGTATTCTTTGGCCGTAACCCATTGGATGGTACTCATAATAAAACTAGCTGTATTTAATTTTTCATTTAATTAGTTAAAAATAATAGTTAGCCGAGGAAAACCATTATTTTAGCGTAAAAATAAATCATTTTTCGGGTTTAACCTCATTACTAAACATATTCTTATGAATAAAACTTTTATAGCTGTTTCAGCATTATTTATGACTTTAACTGCTTTTTCTCAAAAGTATGAATTTCATATTATTAAGGAGATAAAATGCACTCCTGTTACGGCACAACAAAATACCGGAACTTGTTGGAGTTTTTCATCGACTTCGTTTTTAGAAGCGGAAATTATTCGCAAAACCGGCACTACAGTCGATTTATCTGAGATG
Source organism: Flavobacterium cheonhonense (assembly GCF_035671315.1). NCBI lineage: Bacteria > Pseudomonadati > Bacteroidota > Flavobacteriia > Flavobacteriales > Flavobacteriaceae > Flavobacterium > Flavobacterium cheonhonense. The sequence continues at coordinate 80,340 of NZ_JAXAVY010000005.1, read as the reverse complement.
TACACCGTAAGAAACATTTACCTTGACAAAGCCGAAAATTATGTTATGCGTCAAGGAAAAGCACAATTTGGCGAAGGCGGTTTGAATCACGATGTAATGAACAGTGCCTTAAAATACGGATTAACCACACAATCGGAATATTTGGGAAAAATTGAAGCAAACGGAAAATATGATCATTCTCAGATGGTGACAGAACTTGAAGAAATTGTAAAAAAAGCGGTCGCACTTACCCCAAAAGGTTACCCAAATTGGAAATCGGATTATAATACTGTCCTCGATAAATACATGGGTAAAATCGAAGGTGTAAAGACCATAACTGCTGAAATTTTAAACCGAGATTTCAAGTTGAACTTAAACGACTACATCACTATCACATCCTTTAAACACCAACCATATTACACTAAATTCATCTTAAACATCCCTGATAATTTCTCCAACGGGTATTTTTACAATCTGACTTTAGATGAATTTGTTCAAAATATTGACAATGCATTAGATAAAGGCTATACAGTTGCTCTAGACAGTGATGTTAGTGAAACGACTTTTTCGGCAAAAACTGGTATAGCTGTTATTCCGCAGAACGAGACTGACATCACCTCTATCTTAACCGAAATCAAACCTGAGAAAGTAATCACACCGGAATTCCGCCAAGCCGAGTTTGAGAATTACAATACCATGGATGATCATTTGATGCACATTGTAGGTAAGGCCAAAGACCAAAAAGGGAATGTTTATTATAAAGTTAAAAACTCTTGGGGTGCCACATCCGGTAGAGACGGCTTTATCTACATGAGTGTTGCCTATTTACGATTGAAAGCCATTTCGGTATTACTACATAAAGATGCCTTGACTGCACCAACTAAAAAAGCCTTAGGGTTATAAAAAAAGGAAGCTGACAGCTTCCTTTTTTTATCCTATTTTTACCGAAGTCATCGTCAATGAACCGCCAACTGCTTTATCATTGAAGAAATCAATGGCATCAGTTTTATCTTGTAATCCCAAAGTGTACAATAGCGGATAATAATGATCCGGTGTCGGAATGGCCAATTGAGCAGCGCTGCCTAGTCGTTCATATTGAATTAGTGATTGGACGTCGCCTGCTACAATTTTTTCTTTAAAAACCTGATTGATTTCCCGTGCCCAATCATAACCGTATTCCGGTTCATCCAGTTTGTCCCAAGCAACCATTCTCAGGTTATGCACCATATTTCCACTACCAATAATCAACACTCCTTTTTTTCTTAAAGCAGCCAATTCTTTAGCCAAATCATAATGGTATTGTGGTGGTTTACTATAATCAATACTCAATTGTAACACCGGTATGTCGGCATTGGGATACATATGTCGCACTACTGTCCAAGTACCGTGATCCAAACCCCAATCGTGATCTAAACCAACGGAAGTCGACGTAATTAATTTACTGGTTTCCAGAGCCAACTCCGGACTTCCCGGAGCCGGATATTGTACATCGAAAAGCGCCTGCGGAAAACCACCAAAATCGTGTATGGTTTTAGGAGCTTCCATGGCTGTAATATGGGTTCCGTTAGTTAACCAATGCGCCGAAACGACCAATACCGCTTTTGGCTTGGGAATTTCAGTACCAAGTTTCACCCAGGTTTTTGAAAAGGCATTGTCTTCAATCCCATTCATAGGTGAACCATGACCAATAAACAATACCGGCATCTTACCATCCGTCTCTTTCAAGTCCTTAGACCAATTGTATAAAGGATTTAAAGCCATCATTGTTGTTCCTCCTATTGCTAATTTGATGAAATTGCTTCTATTCATCATACTGATATTTGTATATACAAATGTACAATAAATATCTAAGCAACAACCGATTTACAAAAAAATTAACAGTCACCAAAAAAAGTATATATTTGATTTTAAATAGGTAAACTATGCAACATTTTACAAGACGGGAAAAAATCAAACACTTGCTGGGATTTCCAGTAATTATAGCTTCTCTGGGATATTTTGTAGATATCTATGACTTATTATTATTTGGCATTGTTCGTATTCCCAGTTTGAAAGATATGGGATTAGAAGCTGATACTGTAGGCACCATGATTCTGAATTATCAAATGGTTGGTTTAGTTTTGGGCGGTATCATTTGGGGCGTTTTTGGCGATAAAAAAGGACGCCTTTCCGTGCTTTTCGGATCCATTATCGTTTATTCTTTGGCCAATATTGCTTGTGGTTTTTTACCTCAAATGGATTTTGCTGATAAAGGAATGATTTATGCTTGGCTGCGTTTTATAGCCGGCATAGGACTCGCAGGCGAATTAGGCGCCGGTATCACTTTAGTTTCCGAAACTCTACCTAAAGAACTCCGTGCTATCGGCACTTCCATTATTGCCGGATTTGGTGTATTGGGCGCTGTAGTGGCACAATTCACCGTTGAATTGGCTGGCAGTTGGACCACCGCTTACTTCATTGGCGGCGGATTGGGTTTGCTGTTGCTGGTACTTCGTATTAGTGTGGCTGAAAGCGGCATGTATCAAGCTGTAAAAGAAAATCATACGGTTAAAAAAGGTAATTTTTTCGCTTTTTTTACCAATAAAATACTATTTATCAAATACCTAAAGTGCATTCTTATTGGTGTTCCGATTTGGTATTGCATCGGTATTTTAGTCTTTATGGCCAACCAGTTTGCACCCGAGCTAGGCATTAAAAGTATAGATCCCGGAAAAGCCATTATGTGGGCTTATATTACGACTTCGGTTGGCGATTTCTCCAGCGGATTCATTTCTCATGCTTTGCATTCCAGAAAGAAAACCATTTTGTACATGCTGTTATTCACGCTAATCGGAGTGTTTTTGCTTCTTTTCGGCGGCACTAAAACCGAAAATATGTATTATTTCTATTGCGGTTGGATTGGATTGGGTTGTGGTTTTTGGGCAATGTTTGTCACCGTAGCTGCAGAGCAATTCGGCACCAATTTAAGAAGTACAGCAACCACGAGTATACCGAATATGGTGCGCGGTACCGTTCCGATTATGCTATTGGGCTATGATTATCTGAAACAATACAACTCCATTATTTTATCGGCGGCAATTGTAGGATTGATAGCCTTCGGTTTAGGAATTTATGCGATTTTAACCATCAGTGAAACCCATAACAAACACATGGACTTTGTTGAGTAAAAATCCGCTTTTTAACAACAATTTCTGAATTTAAAAACCATTATTCTTCAATCATCCTTTGTATCTTTGCAAGGCAAAAAAAGCGACTATGGAATCAGTAATCGAAAGCAACCAACCGATTGGCAAGCCAAAATGGCTTAAAGTCAAATTACCTATAGGCCAAAAATACACCGAACTTCGTGGTTTGGTAGACAAATACAAGCTCAACACCATCTGTACTTCGGGCAGTTGTCCGAATATGGGCGAATGCTGGGGAGAAGGCACCGCTACTTTCATGATTTTAGGGAACATTTGCACCCGCTCTTGTGGTTTCTGCGGGGTAAAAACAGGTCGCCCGGAAACCGTGGATTGGGATGAACCCGAAAAAGTAGCGCGTTCCATCAAAATCATGAAAATCAAACATGCGGTAATTACCAGTGTAGATCGCGACGATTTGAAAGATATGGGTTCCATCATTTGGTTTGAAACGGTACAAGCCATTCGCCGTATGAATCCGCAAACGACTTTAGAAACGCTTATCCCCGATTTCCAGGGCAACGAACGTATGCTGGATCGCATTGTAGAAGCCAATCCTGAAGTAGTATCGCATAACATGGAAACCGTGCGAAGATTGACTCGCGAGGTAAGAATCCAGGCCAAATACGATAGAAGTCTGGCCGTTTTGAAATACTTAAAAGAAAAAGGCATCCGCAGAACCAAATCCGGTATCATGTTAGGTTTAGGGGAAACCGAAGAGGAAGTCATTCAAACCATGCAAGACTTGCGAGATAACAACGTTGACATAGTAACTATAGGTCAGTATTTACAACCAAGTAAAAAACACTTACCGGTAAAAGAATTCATCACACCGGAACAATTCGAGAAATACGAAAAAATCGGGAAAGCTATGGGCTTCCGTCACGTAGAAAGCGGCGCATTGGTTCGTTCTTCTTACCACGCGGAAAAACATATTTTGTAAAAGAAAAAAATGTTTAAAAGGTTAAGGGTTTAAAAGGTTTACAATTGTTGTTTAACCATTAAACCATTTCAAACAATATTAAACAACTTTAAACCATCTCCAACTTGAACCAAAAAACACAAATCGCCATCAACGGTTTTGGGAGAATCGGCCGAAATGTATTCCGATTACTCTTGAATCATCCTACTATCGAAGTGGTTGCCATTAACGATATTGCCGACAACAGAACGATGGCGCATTTGATTAAATACGATAGCATTCATGGGGTTTTGCCTTGCGAAGTATCGCATGATGAGCACTCTATTATGGTGGACGGCAAACATTACACCTTCTTCCACGAAAAAGACATTGCTAATTTGCAATGGAATAATGTCGATTTCGTCATAGAATCCACCGGGAAATTCAAAACTTTCGAAGAAATCAGTAAACATCTCAAGGCCGGAGCCAAAAAAGTAATACTCTCCGCTCCCAGCGAAGTTCCCGAAATTAAAACGGTAGTTTTAGGTGTAAATGAAAACATTTTGGATGGTTCTGAAGTCATCGTTTCCAATGCTAGTTGTACGACTAACAATGCGGCACCAATGATCAAAGTCATCAACGAATTGTGCGGTATTGAACAAGCTTACATCACCACAGTTCACTCCTATACAACCGATCAAAGTTTACACGATCAGCCTCACAAAGACTTGCGTCGTGCCCGCGGTGCCAGTCAATCTATTGTACCAACCACAACCGGAGCCGCCAAAGCACTGACCAAAATTTTCCCGGAAATGGATGGAAAAATCGGTGGTAGCGGTATTCGTGTTCCCGTACCCGATGGTTCTCTGACTGACATTACTTGCTACGTAAAAAAAGAAGTGACCATAGAAGAAATCAACGCTGCTTTCAAAAAAGCTGCAGAAACGCACCTAAAAGGCATATTAGCTTATACCGAAGACCCTATAGTTTCAGTTGATATTTTAGGCAATCCCAACTCTTGCCTATTCGATGCCCAACTCACTTCTGTCATTGACAAAATGGTTAAAGTTGTTGGTTGGTACGACAACGAAATTGGCTATTCCTCACGAATAATCGACCTAATTAGGCTGTTAAAAAAATAATTTCTCTATATTTATAGCCCTAACGATTTGTAAACTATCCGATTATGAAGTGGTATTGGCTATGCGTATGGTTGCCAACGATGTGTTTTGCACAAAAGAAATCTGTCGCTACAATTGACAGCACTAAATACTACATCGATTTGGCTGTATTCAATAGAAAAACGGACAACTACAAATCCTCTTTGTACTTTTCGCAAAAAGCCATTAATTTTTCCGGAGCTAATCGGGATAAAAAATCGGAAGCCTTAGCCCAATATTCATTGGCCACAACCTACTACGAATTAAAAAAGTTTGAAGATGCCATTGATGTTTTTGAAAAGTGCATCAAGCTCCTGAGTGCCTATCCGCCAACCACGCAACAAGCCATTTGTTATTACGATATTGGCATGTGCTATATGAATTTAGATGAATTCAACAAAGCGGAAATCTTCTTTAACAAATCCCAATCGGTTTACAGTCTCTTAAAAATTGACGCTACAGAACCTTTGAATTTGCAAAAAGCAATCCTATATAAAAAACGTGGTAAAAATGAATTGGCGTCCAAACTCTTCAATCAAATTATAGCCAAACCGGATCATAAAGACGTCTATAAAATTAAGGCAGAAGCAATGTACCAGTTGGGGATGATTGAACGCGAAGAAAACCACAACAATTTGGCGGTGAACTACCTCAACCGTGCGTTACTGCTCAATGAAAAGAGCAGTGACTTGGAGCAAAAAGCAGCCATAGCATTAGAATTGAGCTTGGCATATGAAAAACTTTTGAACACTGAAAAAGCACATCAATTCCTGAAAGCCCATTTGCAAATAAAAGACAGCTTACTCCTAAACAACAGCGCCAAATTATCGAGTGATGATTTCATGGACTTCAAAGAAAGTGAACGCCTCAAAACGATAGAACAGATGACCAAAGAGAGTGAAATCCAACAAAAAACCAACAAGTTTATCAAACTCATCAGTATTTTGGGGATTGCGCTTATTTCGATTCTTTCGCTATTGAGTTTGTCTTTGTACAAAAACAACATCATCCGCAGAAAATCTAACGAACTGCTCCAAGATAAAAACAAAGAACTGCAAATCGCCAAAGACAAAGCAGAAAAAGCCTCTAAAGCGAGAGCTGAATTCTTGTCTACTGTGAGTCACGAATTGCGTACACCGCTAAACGCCATCAACGGAATTACGCACTTACTAATTGAAGACAATCCGAAAAAAAACCAATTGCATTACCTTAATTCACTTAAATTTTCGGGTAATTATTTGCTGACATTCATCAATGAAATATTGGAGATCAACCGAATTGAGTCGACTAATATCGAAATTGAATACATCGACTTCAACTTCAAGCAACTGTTGGTCGATATTCAAAACTCAATGAATGAAATCGCCGCCAAAAATGAAAATCGCTTTGTCCTTGAAATCGACGACACTATTCCGGAAACCTTATTAGGCGATCCTACTAAACTCTCGCAAATATTAATCAACTTAATCAACAACGCGCTTAAATTTACCCACAAAGGTGAAGTTAAAGTGAGTGCAGTCGTAATCGAAAAAGAAGCCGATTTTTCCCGAATCAAAATCAGTGTAAGTGATACGGGCATAGGCATTCCCGAAGAGAAAAAAGAAACTATATTCGACAGTTTCTCTCAAGGTTCGATCGAAATCAATCGCAAATATGGTGGCACCGGATTGGGTTTAACCATCGTAAAAAAATTAGTCGACTTATTAGGCGGAGAAATTTCACTCGAAAGTGAAGTCGGAGTTGGTACAGTCTTCCAAGTAGAACTCAACCTATCTAACAGCACTAAAGAAATCAAACCCAAAGAAGAGATTACTTATTCGGATGAAATCTTAGACGGCAAATACATTTTGGTGGTAGAAGACAATAAAATCAACCAAATGGTTACCAAAAAAATGTTGGAGAACAAAGGAATACAATGCAAAATCATCGACAATGGCGAAGAAGCCGTGGCAGTGCTCAAAAGCCAACATACATTTGATTTGGTTTTGATGGATGTACATCTGCCGGGCATCAACGGTACCATTGCGACGCAAAATATACGTGAATTCGATCCCAAAATTCCAATTATAGCCTTAACCGCTATCTCCTTGAACGAAAATAGGGAAATGCTATTGTCTTTCGGGATGACAGATGTGATTACGAAACCTTTTGATCCTGAGAATTTCTACCGAGTGATTGCCTATTGCCTTTCCAAGCAATACTAATATTGCAAAATCAACTCTTTAATTAAGTGTCGAACATGAGGTTCTGCAGCATTGGCGGCTTTTAAAACTTCCTCGTGAGTAATGGATTCCAAATGCTCTTCACTACCGATATCCGTGATAACAGAGATGCCGAACGTTTCCAATTCCATGTGACGCGCCACTATAACTTCGGGAACGGTTGACATACCAACACAATCGGCTCCAATGGTTTTCACCATTTTGTATTCGTGTAAGGTTTCAAAAGTTGGTCCTTGTAATCCTAAATAAACACCGTCGAACAATTCGATGCTTGCTTTTTGAGCAATATCTTTTACTTTGGCAATCATTTTCAAACTATACGGTTCACTCATGTTGACAAAACGAGGACCGAAACGAGGATCGTTTTTACCGCGCAACGGATGTTCAGGCATCATATTAATGTGGTCAGTTATAACCGCTATCGAACCTACTTTGTAATTCGGATTAACACCGCCGGAAGCATTGGAAACAACGAGTTTAGTAACACCCAAATACTTCATTACACGAACCGGGAAAGTCACTTCCTGCATAGAATATCCTTCGTAGTAGTGAAATCGCCCTTGCATGGCTACTACTTTCTTATCACCTATGGTTCCGAAAACCAAAGCACCCTTGTGACCTTCTACCGTAGAAACCGGGAAATTGGGAATTTCGTTGTAAGGCAATGTAAATTCAATAGTAATATCATCGGTAAAACTACCCAATCCTGAGCCTAAAATCACACCATATTCCGGTGTAAAATTGGTTTTATTCTTAATGTAACTAACGGTTTCCTGTACCAATTCCCACATAATCTAAAATAATTTGATCAAAAGTCGTTGCGTTTGAAACCAACCGACTCTTGATAGGTAAATAATATAATTGTTTTCGCAAAATTGCAGCCTCCAAACGTACAAAATCCTTTTCGGTTGTGACAATAATTTTTTCTCCGGCTTGCGATTTTAAAGCCTCAATCTCAGCGTTGGAAAAATGATGGTGATCGGGATATGAGATAACCATATCATTTTCAGCCTTCAAAAAATCGAAGAAAGGTTTGGGTTTGGCTATACCGGCCAACAAAATTTTCGTTTTATTTTTAATTTCTGATACCGACAAGCTATCCGTTGCACTGTAAACTTGATCGTCATAATCTACAAAACTGAAAAAAATCGGTTTGTCCAATCCAATCTTTTGCCTGATTTTTTCCTGCGCAATTTCGGAAATCGTATTGGGACATTTGGTGATAATTATCATATCGGCTCTTTGGGCTCCGGAGCGACTTTCCCTGAGATTGCCGGTTGGCAGCATCCAATCGTCACAAAACAAATCGTCATAAGCCGTTAAGAGAATGTAAAATCCGGCTTTTACTTTGCGGTGTTGAAAGGCATCATCGAGTAAAATAACATCGGGCTTATCTTTTTGCGCCAGTAATTGGGAAATCCCGTTTCGTCTGTCGGCATCAACGGCAACTTGTATCTGAGGGAATTTTTGAAAATACTGAAACGGTTCATCTCCGAGGGCTCCCGCATTGGCACTGGCATCCGCCAGAATAAAGCCTTTCGATTTTCTTTTGTAACCTCTACTTAAAGTCGCCACTTTATATTGTGGTGAAAGCAAACGAATCAAATACTCTATCTGCGGTGTTTTTCCGGTGCCGCCAACACTAAGATTTCCAACAGCTATAATTGGAACATCAAAAGCATGCGATTTTAAAATCCCTTTATCATACAGATAATTTCGAATCGAAGTAATAAAGCCGTATAATACAGCTATCGGAAACAATAATTTTCGCAACCAAGTCATACTACGAAAGTAATTATTTAGGACGAATGCACGAATTATTTTTAAATCTTTTATCTTTGAAGCTATAATGTCAAACAGCCAACTTGAATCAACTCAGCTGAACCATTCAACATGAAAACTAAAATTGCATTGTGCTTTTTTATAGGCTTGTTCCAAATTACTGCTTTCGCTCAGGAAGCAGACAATGCGGCTATTCTCAAAATCATACTCACCAAATATTATAAAACTGAAAAGGTTATTGCCAAAGGCCGACTCCAATTATTGAGTCTTTATTGCCACAAAGCACCCAATAATGAAGAAGTTATTGAAGTGATTAACGGACATGAACTCCTGAAAAAAAATGCTGCCGAAATCAAAATGCAAATCAGCATTGGCTTGAACGAAGATTGGTCAAAAGAATACAATTTGCTGTTTGATAATCAACACCAATATTTGAAGAGTAAAGTCAACGATTGTGTTTCCCTGGAAGCATTTCAAGAAATCAGTAAAAAATTCGGTGAAAACAACCAGCGTTTGCTCATCATCAATAAACCGATTTATTTTGCCAAAAACCATTTTGCCTTGGTTAAAGTGGCTTTTTACAGAAACATCGAACACAATAGTGGCCGATTCTTATTGCTCGAAAAAGTCAACAACCAATGGATTATAAAGGAATACTTGAATGAATGGGCAACGTAAATTATAACATAAAAAAAATTATTTGCCTGATAGGTTTCATCACTTGCTTTTCTTGTAAGCAAGATAACCAAGCCATTCAGATAAGCAACCCGGTACCTAAAAGAAAAGTTCAAACGCAAAATGATTATTCCAAATCCAACTTTGATGCGTTCAAAACAGCCCTTTTTGAAAACGACTTGGTAGCGCTAAAATCCTATATGCGATTCCCTATAGAAACCGACACTTATATGTCTTGGCATTATGCCAAGGAGCGAGATGCCGAAGGTGGCGAAGACATTTCGTTGACCAGTGATGAGTATGACCTCAACATGGAACAATTTTTTCCGGAAGCTTTATGTGCCGTGATTAAAAATGTCACTATAGACGAACTGGTAAGAAAAGAGAACATCTCTTTGTCTTTCACTGATGAGGAAGGCAAAGAATATGAAGTGGAATGTATTTATGAAGCCAAACTGAACCAAATCTGTTTCCTGTACATCGAAAAAAATACCATTCATATAAGAGATGAAAACGATAAGAGTCAAACGGAATACACCGAAGCAGAACTCGAAGCTTACCGAACAAAACGGTTTGATGACATCCGTTACTTTTTCGATGTGGATAAAAACTGGCAAATCAAACTTACCAAAATTGACGCTTACAAATAAAATATGAAAATAACAGCAATACTATCGGTTTTAGAAGAAATGGCGCCTTTAGCTTATGCCGAAGATTTTGACAACGTAGGCTTACTCGTAGGCAATGCCAATGCCGAAGTTACCGGAATCTTAGTTTGCCACGATGCGTTAGAAAGCGTAATTGATGAAGCCATTGCTAAAAAGTGCAACTTGGTGGTTTGCTTCCATCCTATTCTTTTTTCGGGCTTGAAAAAAATTACCGGAAAAAATTATGTGGAACGCGCTGTACTCAAAGCCATCAAAAATGACATTGCCATTTATGCGGTTCATACGGCTTTGGACAATCACAAACACGGCGTGAACAAAATTTTCTGCAATGCACTTGGCTTGACCAACACCAAAATATTGGTTCCCAAAAAGAATTTCATCCAAAAATTAGTCACTTACACCATCCCCGAAAATGTAGAACAACTGCGCAATGCCCTATTCGACGCCGGAGCCGGAAAAATTGGCAATTACGAAGATTGTAGCTTCAACTCCAAAGGTATCGGTACGTATATGGGTAACGAAGACAGTAATCCGGAAATCGGTCAACGCTTCGAATTTGTAGCAAACGAAGAGATTAAAATCGAAGTCACTTTCGAGAAACACTTACAGTCTAAAATACTGAAAGCACTTTTCAAAAATCACGTTTACGAAGAAGTAGCTTACGAAATATACGAATTGCAAAATGCCCACCAAAACATCGGACTTGGCATGATAGGCGAACTCGAAAAACCAATGACGGAAGATGATTTCTTAGCCTTTGTGAAAGATAAAATGCAATGCGGCGGCATTCGTCACAGTGCTTTGCTCGGAAAATCCATTCAAAAAGTAGCCGTTTTAGGCGGTTCGGGTAGTTTTGCCATCGGCAATGCCAAACAAGCAGGCGCCGACATCTTTCTGACGGCCGATTTAAAGTACCACAACTTTTACGAAGCTGAAAATCAGTTGGTTTTAGCCGACATCGGGCACTTTGAAAGTGAAAGATTTACAAAAAATTATATTGTTGATTTTCTTAAGGAAAAAATTCTTAATTTTGCCATCATTTTTTCGGAAGAAAATACAAATCCAGTTAAGTACTTATAAAATATGGCGACTACAAAAGAACTAAGTGTTGAAGACAAATTAAGAGCTATCTACGACTTGCAAATCATAGATACCAGAATTGATGAAATCAGAAACGTTAGAGGAGAATTACCTTTAGAAGTGGAAGATTTAGAAGATGAAGTTACCGGCTTGAGCACTCGTTTAGACAAATTAAAAAGCGATTTACTTACTATAGAAGAACAAATCAAAGCCAAAAAAAGTGCCATCGAAGAGCATCAAGCGGCCATTAAAAAATACACCGAACAACAAAAAAATGTTCGCAATAACAGAGAATTCAACTCGTTAACCAAAGAAGTGGAATTCCAAGAATTGGAAATCCAATTGGCTGAAAAACAAATCAAAGAATTAAAAGCTTCTATTGAACACAAAAAAGAAGTAATCGCTTCTTCTAAAGAGCGTTTGGAACAAAAAACAGCGCACTTAAAACACAAAAAAGCTGAATTAAACGATATCATGGCCGAAACTCAAAAAGAAGAAAACTTCTTAATGGAAAAATCAGCCGAGTTTGAAGCCTTAATCGAAGAACGTTTATTAACTGCTTACAAAAGAATCCGTTCCAGCGTGCGCAACGGTTTGGCCGTAGTATCTATCGAGCGTGGCGCTTCTGCCGGTTCGTTCTTCACGATTCCGCCGCAAACACAAGTGGAAATTGCAGCCCGCAAAAAAATCATCACCGATGAGCATTCAGGAAGAATCTTAGTAGATGCTGCCTTAGCGCAAGAAGAAAGAGAAAAAATGCAAGCATTATTTGCTAACTTATAATAAGGAATCCCGACCAGTTCGGGATTTTTTTATGAAGAAAATCCAATACTTTCTACTCACCAAATTGGTTGGTTTGTACATCAACCTCATCAGCTTCTTCCATCCCGAAAAAGCCAAGCAAATCGCCTATACCATTTTCAGCCAACCCCGAAAAGGCAAAATCAAAAACGGAAAACTCCCCAAAACGCTGCAAAGCGCCCAACAAGAAACACTACACTACGATGGCGAAAATTTCCAAGTCTACACTTGGTCGGGCAATGACGAAATCATTCTTCTGCTCCACGGCTGGGAAAGTAATGCCTCACGCTGGAAAAAACTATTGCAATACCTAAAACCACTCGGGAAAACCATCATCGCTATCGATGCGCCGGCGCACGGCCAAAGTACCGGTAAAGAATTCAACGCACCTCGTTATGCCGAATTCATCCATGTGTTACTTCAAAAATATCAGCCTAAAACGCTAATCGGTCACTCCATTGGCGGTGCTGCTATTGCCTTTTATTTGAACAAATATCCCAATGATCATATCGACAAAATTGTCTTGTTAGGCGCACCGTCCAGCTTTAAAAAAATCAGCGATAACTTTATCAGTTTATTGAGTTTGAACAAAAAAGTACAAAATCGTTTGGAACAATATTATCACCAAAAGTTCAACATCCACATTAACGATTTTGCCGGACACTTATTTGCCCAAAACTTCACCCAAAAAGCCATCATTGCTCATGATGCAGACGATTCGGTAATCAAAGTCGAAGAAGGCCGTCAATACGCCGCCGCCTGGAAAAACGCCATCTACATCGAAACCCAAGGCTTAGGCCACAGCATGCACGACAAAACACTCTACCAACAAATAGCCGAATTTGTCAGAGCGTAAAAGCTCGCGCATTCTTGCTATCCATATTCCCGCTATACGCGCTACAAGGTAGCTAGCTTCTATCGGGGCTAGCTAGGTTTTGTCTTTTGTTTCAGCAAACTTTAAACCACTGACTATCAGATTAAAAAAACAAACAGTAAGCACTAAAATTTCTTTTTTGGGTTTTGTTAAAAAAAAGTGTCGGATAAAAACAATTATTTCCTATTTTTAACAAAATCATTACACAATCACATTACAATTCCTTCTACTTTATGAAAATTCTAAAAATACAAGCTTTACGCGGACCGAATCTTTGGAGTGTCCAACGCAAAAAATTAATCCAAATGCGTTTAGACTTAGAGGAAATGGAACAATTTCCAACCAATAAAATCGAAGGTTTTCGCGAACGCATAGAAGCCATGTTTCCTACTATGATTGAGCATCGCTGCTCCGAAGGCGTTCGTGGCGGTTTCTTTTCCCGCATCGAACGAGGCACTTGGATGGGACACGTTATTGAACACATTGCATTAGAAATTCAAACCCTAGCCGGTATGGAAACCGGTTTCGGAAGAACCCGAGAAACCAAAACACCGGGCATATATAATGTAGTCTTTAGCTATACCGAAGAAAGCGTGGGTATGTTTGCCGCGGAAAGTTCAGTGGCCATAGCCGAAGCCCTAATTGCCGGCACCGATTACGATGTGGAAGCCGATATTCAAAAAATGCGTGAAATTCGGGAACGTGTGCGCCTCGGTCCTTCCACAGGAAGTATCGTAGACGAAGCCGTTGCCCGAGATATTCCGTGGATTCGCTTAGGTACTAATTCCTTAGTACAATTGGGTTACGGCGTCAATCAAATGCGCTTCCAAGCAACCATTACTTGTAAAACGAGTAACATAGCCGTTGATATCGCTTGTAACAAAGAAGAAACCAAACGCATGCTCGACTTGGCCTCCATTCCGGTAGCCAGTGGCAGCATTTGCGTAGACAAAGAAGATTTGGAAAACACCATCAAAAAAATTGGTTACCCCATCGTAATCAAACCGCTGGATGGAAATCACGGCAAAGGTGCTTCGATCAACGTAGTCACTTGGGAGGATGCTGTAGCCGGGTTAGAATATGCTAAAAAATACAGCCGACGCGTTATCGTGGAAAAATTCATCACCGGATTTGATTTCCGAGTGTTGGTCATCGACAACAAATTAGTAGCCGCAGCCAAACGCGAACCGGCACACGTAATAGGCGATGGCAAACAAACCATCCAACAACTCATCGACGAAACCAATCGCGATCCGCGACGCGGTTACGGACACGAAAACGTATTAACCCAAATTGACGTTGACAGAGATACTTTAGATTTATTGGAAAAACTCAACTATACGGTTGATTCTGTGCCGAAAAACGGAGAAATAGTCTATTTAAAATCGACTGCCAACCTAAGCACCGGAGGAACATCGATTGATGTAACCGACATGATGCACCCGGAAAATATTTTCTTGTGTGAAAGAATTTCCAGAGTCATCGGCTTAGACATTTGCGGGATTGATATTATGGCGGAAAACCTAACACAACCGCTCAAGGAAAATGGCGGTTGTATTTTGGAAGTCAACGCTGCGCCGGGATTCCGCATGCACTTAGCACCGAGTGAAGGTTTACCAAGAAACGTGGCCGCACCGGTAATTGACATGCTCTATCCGCCGGGCAAACCAAGCCGAATTCCGATTATAGCGGTAACGGGAACCAACGGTAAAACCACCACTACCCGATTGCTCGCACATATTGTAAAAAACAACGGTTACAAAGTAGGATTCACTACTTCCGACGGGATTTACATCCAAAACCACATGATGGAAAAAGGCGATACAACCGGACCATTATCAGCCGAATACATCCTAAAAGATCCAACCGTAGAATTTGCTGTTTTAGAAACCGCCCGCGGTGGTATTTTGAGATCCGGTTTAGGCTTCAGCCGTTGTGACATTGCCATTATTACCAATATTCAAGAAGACCATTTAGGCTTGGCCGACATTCATACGCTGGACGATTTAGCACGCGTAAAAAGCGTAGTAGTACGTTCGGTAAAAAAAGACGGTTGGGCCATTCTTAATGCCGAAGACGAACAGTGTTTGAAAATAGCCAATGAACTGAGTTGCAACATCGCCTACTTCAGTATGGATGAAAATAATCCTACGGTACAAAAGTTCGCTAAAGAGGGCAAAATTGTAGCAGTATATGAAAACGGTTTCATTACCATCAAAAAAGGCGAATGGAAAATCCGAGTGGAGCGCGCTACACACGTACCGTTAACATTAGGCGGAAAAGCCAAATTCATGATAGCAAATGCTTTGGCGGCGACTTTAGCCAGTTATTTATGGGGATTCAAAACGGAGGACATCAGTTTGTCGCTCCAAACCTTTATCCCTAGTGCCGCTCAAACACCGGGGCGTATGAACATATTCGACTTCAAAAAATTCAAAGTCCTTATCGATTTTGCGCACAATCCGGCCGGTTATCGCGGTGTGGAAGAATACCTATCGACTGTTGAAGCCAGCAAAAAAATCGGTATCATTGCTGGTGTAGGCGACCGACGTGATGAAGACATCCGCGAATGCGCTACTATCGCCGCTCGCATGTTTGACCATATCATCATCCGCCAAGAAAAACACTTGCGCGGCAGAACTGAAGAAGAAATCATAGGATTAATCATGGACGGCATCAATGCCTCCGGCAGAAACGTTACCCACGAAATCATCACCAAAGAAGTAGAAGCCATCAAACACGCCATCAACAGCGCTCAAGAAGGTACTTTCATCACTGCTTTAAGTGATGTAGTGACTAATGCTATCGAAATTGTTCAAGAATACTTGGATAAAGAAAACGAGGGCGGCCATTTATAAAAGATGCATTACTAAAAATCCCAAATCCAATCAGGTTTGGGATTTTTTGAATACAATCATTATGAAAGAATTAAACAATTTATTATCCCAAATAGAAAATGCAATTCCGCATTGGGAAAAACAAAATACGACCATTTCCATAGCCACCGTAGGTTGGCAATTAGACCATAGCTTATTGGTTATTAATGGTATTATTTCTCAATTAAGTAAATCTAATCCCAATAATTATAAATGGAGGTTTAATCTGAGCCGGATTTATATCCAATGTCGCAATGCGATTCCCAGAGGCAAAGCCAAAGCGCCAAAACAAGTGAGACCGGTTGACAACACTTCCATAGAAGACTTACAAAATAAATTAGCAACCGCTAAAAACAATATGGCCTTGCTTCAAAAACTTGATAAAAACAGTTATTTCACACATCCGTATTTTGGCGACTTGAATTTGAAAGCAACCATTTGGTTCCTGAAATTGCATACCCGACATCATTTGAAAATCGTTAACAACATCATAAACAAAGGATAATTCTAAGTAAAGATTATCCTTTTTTTATACATTTACGGTCAACAAAAAATTTACTTCATGAACCGTAAGATTATCCTTTTCCTCAGCTTGTTACTGACTGTGACTCTACAAGCGCAAAAGAAAAAAATAACATTAGAAGAAGCCGTATTACAGCAAGGTCGTGCCTTTAGAGCCGATGGTTTAACCGGTTTTCAATGGATACCCAACACCAACAAATACGTGTTTTACACCGATGCTTGGACCAAAATAAAATCGGCTTCCACCACCAATGATGCTGCTGCCGAATTGGTTTCTTTAGCGGATATTAATACTGCCTTTGGCACCAAATTGAAAAACTTCTTTGGGTTGCAATGGATAGATGCTAACACTTTTATGGTGACAGAAAATGGTAAATATTACCAATACAATTTATCCACCAAAACCGGAAAACAAACAATACAAGCACCGGAAACGGCTGAAAATGCAACTTTCGACAGCAACAAAGCAAACTTGGCTTTCACAGAATCGAACAACTTGTACTTCATCAACAGCAAAGGCGAAAAAGTAACCGTAACCAACGAAACCAATAAAGGTATCGTATCCGGACAATCGATTGCCAGAAACGAGTTTGGTATAAGCGGCGGTATTTTCTGGTCACCTAAATCCAGCTATTTGGCTTTCTACCAAAAAGACGAAACCGAAGTAGCCGATTATCCTTTGCTAAACATCACCGAAACACCGGGTAAATTGGTCAACATCAAATACCCGATGATTGGTCAAAAAAGCGAAAAACCACGCGTTGGGATTTACAATGTAACCACCGGTAAAACGGTTTTCATAGCTCCAAAAGGAAATCAAGACGACTATTTAACCAACTTATCTTGGACACCGGACGAAAAATATGTTTTGATAGCCGAATTGAATCGCGGTCAAAACGATATGAGCCTAAACTTATACGATGCTGCAACCGGAACGTTTATCAGAACCATTTTAAACGAAAAAAATCCACGTTGGGTAGAACCGGAACACGAAGCCTTTTTCCCGAATGCCAAATCGAATAACTTTGTTTGGTTCAGCGAAAAAGACGGTTTCCAAAACTTGTATTACTACACTTTAGAAGGTAAATTGATTAAGCAGTTGACCAATAACCAGTTTGTAACTCGTGATATCATCGGTACCAACACTGCCGGAACCGAAATTTATTTCAAAGCTACCGGACCAAACCCAACGAATATGTTGGTGTATAAAGTTGACTTAAAAGGCAAACAAACTTTAATCACCAAAGACCAAGGTGTTCACAACGTAGTGCCGAGTGCGGACGGAAATTGGTTCTTTGACGAATTTTCAAACCATGATACGCCATCAAAATCATTACTGTACGATAAAAACCTTAAAGCTAAAACGCTTTTAGTAAGCCCGAATAAATACGACGGTTACGAAATCGGAACAGCCGACATCAAAACCATCAAGTCAGCCGACGGGACAACCGATTTATACACGCGTTTGATCAAACCAAGTCATTTCGATCCAACCAAAAAATATCCGGTTTTAGTGTATGTTTACGGCGGTCCGCATGCGCAAATGATTACCAATTCCTATTTAGACGGCGCCAATTTATGGATGTATTGGATGGCTGAACAAGGCTATTTGGTATTCACGTTAGACAACAGAGGTTCGGACAATCGCGGTTTTGCTTTTGAAAGCATCATCCACGGCAATCTCGGAAACAACGAAATGGACGACCAACTCAAAGGTGTGGAATACTTAAAATCGTTGCCTTATGTTGATGGCAATCGCTTGGCGGTTCACGGCTGGAGTTACGGAGGTTTCATGACCACTTCCCTAATGTTGCGCAAACCTGATACCTTTAAAGTAGGCGTTGCCGGTGGTCCGGTAATCGATTGGAAATGGTATGAAGTGATGTATGGCGAACGCTATATGGATACACCGGCAGAAAATGCTAAAGGATTTGAAGAAAACACCGTGTACAATTACGTAAAAAACCTTAAAGGAAAATTGCTTTTAATCCACGGCACAAACGATGACGTAGTAGTAGAACAACACAATTTATCGTTAGTCAAAAAGTTTGTGGAAGCCGGGAAGCAAGTCGATTATTTCCCTTACCCAATGCACAAACACAACGTAACCGGTAAAGACCGAGTGCATTTGATTCAAAAAGTATTGAACTACGTGATTGAGAATAATAAATAATATCAGAAGCTAATCCCGCTATTCGTTACAATCTTTTTATTGTTTTGTCACCCTGAGCGCAGTCGAAGGGAATATCTTTAAAACAATAAAAAGGATTTCCACTACTATCGGGGCTAAAAAAATCCCAAATTCCAATTGTCACACTGAGCTTGTCGAAGTGAATTGGAATTTGGGATTTCTCCTTTAAAACGTTACCGTTAGGTTTTCTGTGGTTTCTTTCTGGCTGCCGGGAACAACACATTATTTAATATCAACCGGAAACCGGGAGACGTTGGATGCAAGTCTAAAACCGTTGGCTCATCGCCTACTCTATGCTGATAATCCTCAGGATCGTGTCCACCGTAAAACGTAAAGAAGCCTTTTCCTTTTTGACCGTGAATGTAACGGGCTTCATCATTGAGCTCATTCTTGCCCAAAATTAAAACATTCGATTTGATTAACTCGCTGTCGAAAGCCGTGGTTTGTCCCATGAAACCTTTCACCAACTGCGTGTGATTTTGGCACAACATACTCGGAATCACATCCCATTTTGCGGAGAATTCCATCAAAGTGAAATAGTCTTTTTCAAACGGAATGCGGCGTTTCTCCGTCATATCTATATCCGAAAACTCGTAATGCTCCGGTTTTCTGTCGAGGATAAAATTCTTAAACGCGAAAGTCTTGTTGTAATCAATTTGCGATTGGTAGTTGGCATCACTGTTATCGCCGTCAAACATCGGTTCGCAAATGTCCACACCTTCCGCCGATAGCGCTATGTCAAAACTATCCGTCGCCGAACACATGGCGAACATAAAACCGCCACCAATCACAAAGTCGCGTATTTTTTTGGCTACTCCTAATTTCTCTTGCGATACTTTACCATAGCCTAATTTAGCAGCTAAAGCTTCCGCCTCTTTTTTTTGCTCAATATACCAAGGTGCATTGCGGTAGGCGCCATAAAACTTACCATACTGACCGGTAAAATCCTCGTGGTGCAAATGCAACCAATCGTATAGAATAAGTTGGTCACTCAATACTTCTTCATCATAAATCACTTTAAACGGAATTTCCGCATAAGTCAGCACCATCGTAACCGCATCGTCCCAAGGTTGTTTGCCCGGAGGTGAATAAACGGCTATCTTAGGCGCTTTCTCTAACACCACGGTTTCCATATTTTGAGACGGACTCGAAATATCGTCTAAAATGGACTGCATCTCTGCATCGGAAATCACTTCGAAACTCACCCCTCGAATTTGACACTCTTTGCGAATTTCAGGTACATCGGGCAACAAAAAAGAACCGCCGCGATAGTTAAGCAACCAACTCGCTTTGTATTGTTTGTCGAGTGCCCAATAGGTAATACCATAAGCTTTTAGATGGTTTTTCTGCGCTACTTCATCCATTGGCAATAATAAAAAATTGGCCTTAGCGGAAAAGGAAAGCAATAGGAAGAAAATGTAAAGTGACTTTTTAAACATTCGCAGCAATATTTTACTCAAAGATAACCGATTTTCTGTGAAAATAATCATAAAAAAATCCCGACTGAATCGGGATTGTTATTTTAAAACGGAACGTCGCTATCGTCGTCATTGGTATTGATATTACTACCAAAAGCTTCATTGGCAGATGGCAGGTTTTTGGTAAAAAACGGATTATCATCGCTGTTCATGCGCGACGGTAAATCGTCAAAACTACTGCCGTATTCTTCAAGGTTGTCAAATTTACCCAAATTACCGATGAATTTCAAACGGATGTTTTCCAAAGAACCGTTACGGTGTTTAGCGATGATAAATTCGGCTTGTCCGGCGGTTGGCGATTGTTCTTCGTCGTCCCATTCGTCAATTTTGTAATATTCCGGACGATAGATAAACGAAACGATATCGGCATCTTGCTCAATCGCACCCGATTCACGCAAGTCGGACAACAAAGGTCTTTTGCTGGAACCACGCGTTTCTACGGCACGGGAAAGCTGAGATAAGGCAATCACCGGCACTTCCAACTCTTTGGCCAAAGCCTTTAAGTTTCTTGAGATGGTAGAAATTTCTTGTTCACGATTTCCGCCACCTTTACCGTTACCACCGGCTGTCATCAACTGAAGGTAATCAACGATAATCATTTTGATCCCGTGTTGGGAAGACAAACGACGGGCTTTCGCTCTTAAATCGAAGATGGAAAGCGATGGTGTGTCATCGATGTATAAAGGTGCTTTTTCTAGGTCTTTTACTTTGGTGGACAACTGTTCCCACTCGTGTTTTTCCAATTTTCCGGTACGCAATTTCTCGGAAGACAAGCCGGTTTCAGAGGAAATCAAACGGGTGATTAACTGTACAGAAGACATCTCCAACGAAAATAGCGCAACCGGTGCACCATAGTCTATTGCCATGTTACGGGCCATCGACAATACGAAAGCTGTTTTACCCATACCCGGACGTGCGGCAATAATAATTAAATCCGACGGTTGCCAACCTGAAGTCACTTTATCCAGTTTTTCAAAACCGGTAGCAATACCGCTCAATCCTTCTTTATTGGCAATCTCTTCGATTCTTTTCTTGGCTTGGATAACCAAACTTTGCGCAGTTTCCGAGCTTCGTTTGATGTTGCCTTGCGTTACTTCGTATAGTTTGGACTCGGCTTTATCGAGCAAATCGAACACGTCTGTAGATTCGTCATAAGACTCTTCGATAATTTCCGAAGAAATTTTAATCAAACTTCTTTGGATGTATTTCTGCAAAATAATTCTCGAATGGAACTCGATGTGCGCCGACGAGGAGATTTTTTGAGTGAGTTGAATGAGATAGAAATCGCCACCCGCCAATTCTAATTTGCCGTTCTTTTTGAGCTGAGCGGAAACTGTTAACAAGTCGATAGGCTGAGAATCGGTGAATAACTGAAAAATCGCCTCGAATATGTGTTTGTGAGCGTCTTTGTAAAAAGCGTCGGGTTGCAAGATATCGATAACCTCATCTACCCCTTTTTTATCGATCATCATAGCACCCAAAACCGCTTCTTCTAAATCGAGTGCTTGCGGCGGGAGTTTGCCTTTTTCTAAATTGATGATGGTAGTTTTATCTACCTTAATCGGGTTAATATTTCTGAGATTTTCCATGAAACGAAAGTAACCAATTTGGTCAAATTAATGAGATTGAGTTATTCAAAAACGATGTTTATAAGTTTGCTTTTTTTGTTGATAACCCAAAAAAAATCCGAAACCATAGGGCTTCGGATTTGAGTTAAATTTTGTGAGAATTTATTCCTTGAATTCGCCCATTTTACTGTATTTATCCATCCTTTGCGACACTAATTCGGCTGTTGATAAGTCTTTTAATTCGTTAAAGGCCTTCATGATATATTGTTCTACTGTTTTAAAAGTAGTTTCTTTATCGTAATGTGCGCCACCAAGCGGTTCCGGAATAACATCATCAACCAATTTCATTTTTTTCATATCCGCAGAAGTCAGTTTTAAAGCTTCGGCAGCTTGCTCTTTGTATTCCCAGCTTTTCCATAAGATAGACGAACAAGATTCAGGAGAAATCACGGAATACCAAGTGTTTTCCATCATTAATACTCTGTCTCCAACGCCAATGCCCAAAGCACCACCGGAAGCACCTTCACCAATAATCACACAAATAATAGGCACTTTTAAGCGAATCATTTCCAAAATATTACGGGCGATGGCTTCTCCTTGTCCGCGCTCTTCAGCTTCTAATCCGGGAAAAGCACCAGGAGTATCGATTAGGGTTACTACAGGAATGTTGAATTTCTCAGCCATTTTCATCAAGCGAAGTGCTTTTCGGTAACCTTCAGGACTGGCCATACCAAAGTTGCGTAACTGACGCATTTTGGTATTAATTCCTTTTTGTTGTCCGATTAACATGAACGATTGACCGTCGATTTTACCCAAACCGCCCACCATGGCTTTGTCATCCTTGAAATTTCTGTCGCCAAATAATTCTAAGAAAGTACCATTGGTTAAGTTGGTAATGTGTTCTAAAGTGTAAGGTCTGTTAGGGTGACGAGACAACTGCACGCGTTGCCAAGCTGTTAAATTTTTATAGATTTTTCTTTTAGTTTCTTCTAATTTTTTCTCTATTTGTTTGCAAGTGTTGGTCACGTCTACATCAGATTCTTGACCGATTAACTGGCATTTATCTAGTTGATCTTCTAATTCCTTGATAGGGAGTTCAAAATCTAAATATTCCATAGGTTGTTAGTTTTGTTTAAACGAGTAGCAAATATAAAATTTTAAATTGTGATAAAAAGCAATTCCGACGGATTAGTTTTAAACAATCAAAAGTCGCAGTCTTTTCAGGAAGCAGTCTTTTTTCGGCTTTTAATTACAGCATTCAAAAGAACTGTCAGTAAGATTATAAAGGCACCGATGTAAAAGCCAAAGCTCATTTTTTCTTTCTCTTCAAAGATCAAAACGGCCAAAATGATGCCATAAATCGGTTCCAAATTAATGGTAAGCATTACGGTATACGGACTTAAAAATTTCATCACCGATGTGGAAGCAATAAAGGCATAAGCCGTACAAACCGAACTCAAAATCAGTAAATACAATAAATCTTTCACAGACAACTGAAAGAACGATACCGAAAAACTTCCGAAGAACAATAAAATAAAAGAAAAGAAAACTACGCCACCGCTGAGTTCGTAAAATGAGATTACGGTTGCGTCGTAAGATTGAACCAATCGGCTATTAATAACAGCGAACAAAGCCGATAAAAAGGCGGAAGACAAAGCCGTTAAAATACCCAAGAAATAGTTCCCTTCTACATTGAAAATGATATACAATCCCACTACAACCAACAAACCGAAAAACAACTCATAAGGGACTATTTTCTTTCCGTACAAAATTGGTTCTAAGATAGCAGCAAATAAGGCGCCGGTTGACAAACAGGCCAAAGTGATGGAAACGTTTGAAATTTTTATCGCATGAAAAAAAGTAAACCAATGCAAGGCAATGACCAATCCGGAAAACAAAAACTGCATTAAAATTTTGAAAGGAACGCGTAATGGCAACTTTTTATAGTAGAGGTAAATCGCAATAAACCCAACAGCAAATAGCATTCTGAACCAAACCAACGGCAAAGCATCCAAAGTAATCAAAGCGCCTAAAATAGCTGTAAATCCCCAAATGAAAACTATCAAATGAAGGTGCAAATAGCTTTTTAAGTTATCGTTTGGCATTTCGTAAGAGGTAAAGCGCTAAAATGCCGAAAACAATATTAGGTGTCCAAACAGCTAACAAAGGTGGCGCTGTGGATTTTTCAGCTAAAACGCCAAATACCTTGTCTAAAAAGACAAACGCAAAAGCCAAAACGATACCGATAGCCAAGTTGGCTCCCATTCCACCACGACGCTTCATTGCGGAAACCGCTACGGCAATAATCGTTAAAATGAAGGCCGAAACCGGTATACTGTATTTTTTGTACAATACCACTAAATAAGTATTGATATTAGATGAACCACGGGCTTTTTCCTTATCGATAAACTTGTGCAATTCGTTCAGTGGTAGTGTTTCGGCTATGTAAACCACCGGCGTTAAATCTTCCAAATCAAAATTAAAAACGGTGTCTTTTCGCTCGGCAGTTTCAATGATATCACCCATTGCCCCTACTTTGCGTTTGGTGTAATTGAACAAGGTATAATTTTTCTCTTTCGGGTTCCATTTGATACGGTTGGCAATGAGTTTGTATTTCAATTGATCGCCTTCAAACTTCTCCATGGAAAAATTATAAGCCGTTTGATTGACTTCTTGAAAATTACTAACGAAAATATATTCGTCTTTGCTGATTTGTCGAAATACATCGGAATTGTCTCTGACTTCATTTTGACCATTTCCGATAAGGTATTTGTACCGGAAACTTTTGAAACCGGCACTGGCACTCGGCACCAAAAAAATGCTCATGATTAAAGCAAAAACAGAAATAATAGTAGCCCCAATAATGTATGGTCGCATAAAACGACTAAAGGAAATTCCGGAACTCAGAATGGCAATAATTTCGGTATTGTTGGCTAGCTTAGAGGTAAACCAAATCACCGACAAAAACAAAAAAATCGGAAATAACAAGTTAGCGAAATAGATGGTAAAGTCGAGATAATAAAGTGCAATTTCTTTGAAAGGCACTTTGTTTTCAATCATTCGATTGACTTTCTCCGAAACATCAATCACGATACCAATAGGAATAAACATCAGTAACATTACAGAAAAAGTTACCAAGTATCGTTTTAAGATGTATTTGTCTATTATTTTCAGCATTGATTATTTGATTATTAGACTGTTAGACTTCTTAGACTGACTTAGACTTTCTATATATCTGAAAGGCGAAGCCTAGTCTAAGCGGTGCAACCGCTACTAGAGTCGCTGGCTCATTTGCTTCACCATCATGTCTTTCCAAGTTCTGAAATCACCTGCTAAGATATGTTTCCTGGCTTCACGAACCAACCACATGTAAAATCCGAGGTTGTGTATGGTAGCAATTTGTTTGCCTAAAAACTCATTGGCAGCAAACAAGTGTCGCAAATATGCTTTGGTATATTCGGTATCTACAAAGGTGTGACCCATTTCATCAATGGGAGAAAAATCGGCTTCCCATTTTTTATTTTTGATGTTGATGGTTCCGTTGGCCGTAAACAACATACCATTTCTGGCATTACGGGTTGGCATCACGCAATCGAACATATCAATACCTAAAGCGATATTTTCCAAGATGTTAATCGGCGTTCCGACACCCATCAAATACCTTGGTTTATCTTGTGGTAAAATGGCTGTTACGACTTCGGTCATGGCGTACATTTCTTCAGCTGGTTCTCCTACTGATAAGCCTCCGATAGCATTCCCTTGCGCACCGGCATTGGCAATGTATTCGGCAGATTGTTGGCGCAAATCTTTATAAGTACTACCTTGAACTATAGGGAAAAAAGTTTGGTCATAACCGTACTTGGTTGGCACTTTTTCCAAATGTTTAATACAACGATCTAACCAACGGTGCGTCATGTGCATCGATCGTTGGGCATAGCGATAATCGCAAGGATAAGGCGTACACTCGTCGAAAGCCATGATGATATCGGCACCAATGGTGCGTTGAATTTCCATCACATTTTCGGGAGTAAATACATGGTAAGAACCGTCGATATGTGATTTAAATTTTACACCCTCTTCCTTAATTTTACGGTTAGCTGAGAGTGAGTACACTTGGTAGCCACCGCTGTCAGTTAAAATATTTCGGTCCCAATTCATAAACTTATGCAATCCGCCGGCTTTTTCCAAAATATCGGTTTGCGGACGAAGGTACAAGTGGTAGGTATTTCCCAGAATGATATCGGGATTGATTTCTTCTTTCAATTCGCGTTGGTGTACGCCTTTCACAGACGCCACAGTACCAACAGGCATAAATATTGGGGTTTCAATTACACCGTGATCAGTAGTAATACTTCCGGCACGGGCACTTGAATTGGGGTCTTTGGCTAATAAATCAAATTTCATAAAACGCTTTTACAGTCGGCAAAGATAAAAGATTTCAGTTTCAGGATTCAGGATTTAGGATTTTATTTAACAGGTTATCCTATCCTTACATTGCGATGGTAAAAATGTTATTGTTACTTTAGACAACAAAAAAAACGAAAAACAAATGACACAGTTGCCACCCTACGATTCTTTTCCGGAGATTCAAAACACTATTGTTTTGTTAAGAGATATTTTACCTACAGAAGCTGAGGCCATTATTGATATTTCCTATTATAATGGTAAAAAAGCGACTACTGTAGATGATGTATTACTGATGCTGGCTAAAATCCGAAAAGATTACAGAGAGGGTAATGCAATCAATTGGGGAATCGTTGAAGTTGCCAGCGGAAAAATTGCGGGTTCTTGTGGATTTTACAGAGGATTTGAAAACGGGACAGGCGAATTGGGCTGTATTTTACATGAAGCATTCAGAGGCAAAGGATTAATGACATCCGCCATGCAATTGGCTATTCAATTCGGATGGAAACAATTGCAATTGAGTCGCATTATTTCGATTACCAAAAAAGACAATAACAAGGCTATTCAACTCTTGAAACGTTTAGGTTTTGTTGAAATAGCCCATTTGGAAAACAATTACACAGAATATGAGTTGAAAAAACCTAACACTTAGAGCTACCCTAAAGCTTATTGATAAACCTTTAATAACTTGTTTTAAAATCATTTGCCTTCCTATAAAATTAGAAGTACTTTTGAGGCATAATTATACATCCTTTTATAATGTCAAACACACAACATTTACAAGATTTTACAACCCAAGTCAGAAGAGACATTCTTCGTATGGTTCATGCCGTAAATTCGGGACATCCCGGAGGATCTTTGGGTTGCGCTGAATTTTTCACCGTTTTGTACCAACACCAAATGCAACGCAAAGCCGGATTTGATATGAACGGTATTGGTGAAGATTTATTTTTCCTTTCTAACGGCCATATTTCGCCTGTTTTTTACAGCGTTTTAGCCCGTAGCGGTTATTTTCCGGTATCGGAATTGGCTACTTTCCGCAAACTAAACTCTCGTTTGCAAGGCCATCCTACTACTCACGAAGGCTTACCGGGCATTCGCATGGCTTCGGGTTCTTTGGGACAAGGTTTATCCGTAGCGATTGGTGCTGCACAAGCCAAAAAATTGAACGGTGACCAACATTTGGTTTACTCACTACACGGTGACGGTGAACTACAGGAAGGTCAAAATTGGGAAGCCATCATGTACGCTTCTGCTAAAAAAGTGGACAATTTAATCGCTACAATTGATTACAACGGCCAACAAATTGACGGCTCTACGGATGATGTTTTGAGTTTGGGGAATTTAAAAGCCAAGTTTGAAGCTTTTGATTGGGATGTTTTGGAAATTACAGAAGGTAACAATATCGAAGCAATCAAAGACGGTTTAGCCGAAGCGAAAAGCAGAACAGGAAAAGGAAAACCGGTTTGTGTATTGATGCACACCGTTATGGGGAATGGTGTTGATTTTATGATGAACACGCACGCTTGGCACGGAAAAGCACCAAATGACGAACAACTGGCTAATGGATTAGCTCAGAATAAAGAAACCTTAGGCGACTACTAAAATTATGAAAAAATATACAAATACAGGAAGTAAAGATACCCGTTCCGGATTTGGAGCAGGAATGACCGAATTGGGACAAAAGAATGAAAACGTGGTGGCACTTTGTGCCGATTTGATTGGCTCATTGAAATTTGACGATTTCAAAAAGAACCATCCGGAGCGTTTTTTCCAAATTGGAATTGCCGAGGCTAATATGATAGGTATAGCAGCAGGATTAACCATTGGTGGTAAAATTCCGTTTACCGGTACTTTTGCCAATTTCTCTACCGGAAGAGTTTACGATCAAATTCGCCAATCGGTGGCTTACTCTGATAAAAACGTGAAGATTTGTGCCTCACACGCCGGATTAACCTTAGGAGAAGATGGTGCTACGCATCAAATTTTAGAAGACATCGGATTGATGAAAATGTTACCGGGTATGACGGTAATCAATACTTGTGATTACAATCAGACTAAAGCAGCTACTATTGCTTTAGCGGAGCATCATGGTCCGGCTTATTTGCGATTCGGGCGTCCGGTTGTACCTAATTTCACACCGGCTGATGAACCGTTCATTATTGGAAAAGCCATCATGCTCAATGAAGGTACTGATGTAACGATCATTGCTACTGGACATTTGGTTTGGGAAGCTTTAATTGCTGCAGAAGCATTAGAAGCTAAAGGAATTTCTGCTGAAGTCATCAACATCCATACTATTAAACCTTTAGATGACGAAGCCATTTTGAAATCGGTTGCCAAAACCGGTTGCGTAGTTACCGCTGAAGAGCACAATATTTTGGGCGGATTAGGAGAAAGCGTTGCCAGAGTGCTGGCTTTGAATACGCCGGTACCTCAAGAATTTGTAGCCGTTAATGACAGCTTTGGCGAAAGTGGTACACCGGAGCAATTGATGGAAAAATACAAATTGAATCACCAAGCTATAGTAGAAGCTACAGAGCGAGTGATGAAAAGAAAATAATTCCTCATCATTCATTATAAAAAGAAAAGCCGCTAAAATTAGCGGCTTTTTTTTATTGATTGTGATTGCAAAGATTGGATAAATGTCTTTTCTTGCCATCGCTGCAAAGCGGAATATCGGCAAAAGGATAAGGGTCGTCTGTAAGTGGATTATTGATTTCGCTGGCGGTGGTAAAGAAATCACCATCATCATCAATATCCAGAAAATCAGGAACGCCATCACCATCCGTATCATCCGGATTGTCAACATCTTCCGCTAAAACTCTCACATAACCATCCGGAACACCATTGATAACAGTAACAGAACCATCGGCATTTACAATAGAAGAACTGATATCTTCCAAATATGACGGGATGCCATCGCTATCGTTATCCACCCTTTGAATTTCATACAATTTAAAACTGAAAATTAAAGGAGAATAGGATGGTATGGTGCCTGAAGAGTTGTTGTAATAACCCAACCCTGAAGGTATAAACATTATACCGGCACCAAAATCATTATAAGACACAGTTCCGTCGGGATTAGCATTGTAACTACCTGTTTTAAACTTAGGGAATATCTCTTGCCAACCTTTAATTAGTGAAGATAAAGTAAGATATGATTCCGGATTGATTGATTCTTCAAACTGTTTGAAAGTCAACGTTTCTACTTCTTCACTATTCACTGTTTCAGTTTTAGTGTAAATGTAACTTCCCTTGTAGGAGGTCAGCACTCTGTCTACATTACAAGGAGAACTGCTCGTTGGTCCGGATCCTTGACGCAATGAAATGTAATATATCTTGTAAGTGATATCATCTTGTGATACATAATGGGCCTGTAAAGGATATTGTGTTTGGTTCCAAACTGAAGTTTGGGTACCGCCTTCAGGTATTTCATAAAAAGAGACGTCTTGATCATCTGTGTTACCGGGGTTGTTCGTTACCTCCATATAATGAGTTTGTAAAAACTCTTCCATATTGGCTAAATCTGTTGCATACTGTTCAGCATAATCTCGCTTTGGAACTGTAGGATTACGATCGCTTGGCGTACAAGACACAATAAAAATTGCTGTAATAAAAAGTAAAGCAATTCTATAAAAATTATTCATTTTATACTATTTTTGAGGTCGCAAGATACAATATTGATTTATTTTTGTGAAGTATTTAACGTTGATTTTGGAAAAAAAATGAGAGTGGATAAATATCTTTGGTGTGTTCGGTATTACAAAACCCGAAATATGGTAACTGAAGCTTGCCGAAAGAATCAAATTACGGTAAACGGCCAGGTAGCCAAGCCTTCCAGAGAAGTTTTCCCGATGGATAAAATCACTTTTCGTAAAGACCAAATCACCTACAGCATTACAGTATTAGACATTCCTTTAAACCGTGTCGGAGCCAAGTTGGTTGATATTTATCGAAAAGATGAAACACCAGCTGAAGCATTTGCCCATTTGGAGATGTTGAAGCTATCAAAAGAACATTATCGCAAATCCGGTGTTGGACGACCAACCAAAAAAGACAGAAGAGATCTTGAAAATTTTGACCTGGACAATGAAGAATAACCAAAAAAAAATTAGGAAAAATTATAATACAATGTCTTTTTTTATAACCTGATTATTTTACTACTTTTTTGGTAATAATCTGTCCGTTTTCCAATTTTAATTGGATCAAAATCAATTCATTACTAAGTCCAACATTAATAATTGTTTGATTAGCGTTAATTTCGTTTAATTCATACAGTAAACGACCTCTAACATCAAATACTTTTACCGAGTCCATGGTAAATTGCCCAGTATTAACAACAAAGCTCTGCTCTGAATCTTTATATATTACGACCTCATTAGAAGACAAATCAGTATTACCAACACTTAATGTTCCCGTTTCAAATTTAATTCTAAATCGATCATCAAAAGTTCCTGATGGAGTAGAAAATTCATAATCGCCGGATCTTAAATCGTGGGTAATATTGATTTGTGTATCCTCTAAATAAATATTTTGACTGTTGAATAATCCATCAAAATTTGACAATCTTATTTTATAAACACCGGCAACAGTTGATTTAAACCCTAAAGGAATTACATCGGTTTGATTAAATGGTAATGCCCTACCTTGAATGGATAACTTTTTTCCTTCTTGCGGAATATATAATGTTACCACATTACCCATATCAATCATTTCACCATCAAATCCCCTGTCAATTCCTGTATTGGTAGCATTTTGAATGTAGGCAACGAGTGTTTGTTTAAAGGCACCTTGATTGTTATACACATCTAGCCAAAAACGATGACGGTCAAAAACAACTGTATTTTGGTTGTTTTGATTACTCATCCTGAAAAATTGGTCATTATTTCCAGAAAGCCTCATACTATTTTTAAAAATAATGTTTCCAGAAGATAAACCCTTAACGAAAAACCCTTGTCCTGATGCAATCTTACCGTTAGGCACACTGTTATTCAATCCTGGATTAATCGCTTGAGAACCTGTACCGACTCCTCCTGCATAATTGTACATAGCATAATCACCCGTATTATAAACATTGTTAGTTATAGGAGTATTATGTGTCCATAAATAAATCGTAGCATCAATTAATGGAGTATTGGTTGCATCTGATAAAAAGGCATCTGCACTTAACGCACTAGGGTAAGGATTTCCGATTAAGTTGAATTGATTTGCATTACCTATAATTGGCAAAGAAATATCACCAGTATTAGGAACACCAACAAAGGCACCATTAAAATTATTAGGAGTTGTAAAATTAAATGGAGATACATCAGGAGCTCTGACAAGATAACCTTTTCCCGGAATCATTGGAACATTTGTTGTTGCGTATGCCCAATTGGTTATTAATGGATTGTAATAAAAAAACAATGCTGTTGAAGGTGAAAATGACAGTAACGTTTGCGGAAAAACAGGTGATGACCAATAAACATAATCAAGTCTTTTAATTGGAGTACTGATTCTCTTGTAAGTGATATTTCCGGTATTAGAGAAAGGCAAGCCTAAATTATTAAGAGAATTTACCTGAACTAAGCTAGCATTATTCTCAAAAGTTAACGTACCGCTTACTATTTTAACATCGTTTTGAACATGTAAAGTATGATCAGAATTAATCACAACATTACCTGATAAAACCTCTATGGAACAAGCTTCGATATCACCTGTTGAGTAAAAAGTGGAAGCTCCACAGTCAAAAATAACTTTAGTATTAGAATTGGGTAATCCATCACTCCATGAAACACCATCCCAACGAGTCGAAGCGTAGTTAATTGATACGAAATTAGAATAAACAACAGGACAACTTCCATTTTGGATAACGACTCTGTAATAACGCGTACCGGAAAAAGTCCCAATTTCACTAGAAGTTAATATAGAGTTTGTATTGGCTATAGATGTTAAACCTGAGGTAAAAGCGGAATCGTTGGCATACTCCCAGCGCACAATATTACCTCCTGAAAAACCTGTCAGAACTAAGTTCCCAGCTTGCCAAGTCGCACAAACTGATTGACTATCCGAGAGTACTCCTGCTATCGGAGTTGGTATAACTGTAATATTTGTTGAAGAACTTGCTGAACAACCGTTAGAACCAACCACACTGCCAGTGTAAATTGTTGTCTCAGTTGGCTTTGTATATATAGTTCCCGTTGGTGTACCGGCAATATACGGAATTGAAGCTGCTGCATCAAAAAAAAGTGCTGTTGGGGGATTCCATGTCACTTCTACCGCTAAATTTCCGGTAATATTAACATTGTCAATAGCCCATCCAAAATCCCAAGTAGCATCATATAAAAATCTGATTTTTACATTAGCAAGGCCAACGTAAGCATTCATACTGATAGACGCATTTGTAAAACTCGAAGGTGAACCTTGATTAGAAAGATAATTTCCAATAATTGTCCAACTACTCCCGCCATCTGTAGAGACTTCAACCCTTGCTTTGTTTCCCGGTATATACCTCAAGAAATGGAAAAAACTTAAAGTTGCACTAGTGTAACCAGATAAATTAATCGATGGAGATTCCAAATAAGTCAAAGTTCTATTAGTCCCCGGACTTCCTTGTGCATCAGAATTAGTCAAATAAAATTGAGAAACATCATTACTATTCATAGTAATATTCCAATAAGAACTTGAGTAAGGATACGGACTTGGTCTCAAAGTCCAAGCTGCATTGGCAACAATACCACCAACAGAAGCATTTATTTTATTCCAACTATTAGTTGGTGCATTAAAGTCTTCACTGAAAATAACCACCGGCGTAGATAAATCCAAATTGGCATTTAAGGTTTGTATGGCTCCTTCACACAAACTTATAGCAGCCGGAACAATTGCAATTGCAGGAGGATCAGGTTTCACTACAACAGTGTAAGCAATAACAGAGGAACACAAACTACCTGTTGATTGAGATGCCGTTAAAATGTAATTTGTTGTAATTAAAGGGTTAAAATTAAAGCCTGTAGTAATATTTCCAGATAAGCCTACCGTTGTATTCCATGCAAAGGTATCATATGAATCTGCTCCAGTTAAAGTTATCAAACCAACCGATTCTCCTTTGCATATGGTTGATGAAGTCCCGCTAAAAGATATTACCGGTGGAGCAGTTACTGTTGCAGTAACCGGAGTTAATAACGATCTACAAATATTTGATAATTTCCAATTGTAAGCATAAAAGAAGAAGGTATTATCATAATCATTTCCATTAATATTTGCAATGGATGAGTTGTAAGGGTAAGATGCATTGTCTATGTTTCCAATCAATCCGGAAGCTGGTAGTGTCTCGAAATATAAAAAGTAATTGCCTATCGCCAAATCTAAAGTTAATGGAATTGTTTGGGGTGTATTACCTCCGGCTGCACTTGTTATGTATGTATAGGTAGCTACAATAACATTCACTGAATTCCGAATTTCAATCGTACCATTTTGACCCGCTGTCATTGGATAGATATCAAAAGATTGTAATGTTGTTGCGGATGTCACCGAAAAGCTTATCAATGTTTGTGTAGTTTGAGAGCCTAACGAGCCGCCTTGCAAAGAAGGTGAAATTGGCCCCAAACTAACCAATCCGCCGGGTGCTTTAGATTGTGCATAATAAACCGTTGTAGCTGATAAAGTTGGTGTAACAAAAGTAGTACCGGTTGACAATAATGTGGTCCCCGTTGAATCAGCATACCATTCAATAATTGATCCTGGTGACCCAATGGCTTGCAAACTGGCAGAACCTCCTCCACAAAGTGTACCCGCAGTTACATTTAAAGGTAGTGCAGCTGCACAATCTGTACTGAAGGTTTGGATATTACTCCAAATACTCTTATCAGAACTACTACAGTTTCCTCTAACCCAAACATAATACAAAGTAGCCGGAGCCAATCCGGAGACCGTGGCTGTAGTTTCACCAAAACCAACTGTTGCATTAGGAGTTACTGAAAACCCGGGAGTAATATTTGAGGTACTAACGTAAACATCGTAACCATCGGCTGGTTCAGGCACTGAGGCAGACCAAGCAATGACTGCTGAATTACTGTTTACAGAAAGAATTGATAAATCATTCGGTTCATAACATGTTGGAGATACAATAATACTAATATCATCGATCAATATTTTACTCTGACTCGCAAAACTATACCCTTGAAAACCAATATAATAAACATTATTAGATACCGGAGTAAAATCTACAGTGGCTGTTTGATAAACAGTATTCTGAAAATTTGATAAATCTAATATAGTGTTGTTCATATTACTCTCACTTGCTCCTGTTCCCAGACGAACTCTCAAATTCTCAGAATAAATACCGACGCTTTGCGTATTGTATTTAAACCTTAAACGGTAGGTAACACCTGCTGTTAAATTCAACCCCGGAGTAAAAAACCAATCATCAGAATCTGTCGTAGTACTTGTAACCAAATGCAATGCGTTAGGATTAGAAGCAGGTTGAACATTTTGAGTACTCCAACTAGTTGAATCCGAATTGTTATCGGCTGTAGTAAAACAACTTGGGATAGAATTTACCGCAGTAGTATCAAAATTTTGAAAGTAAGGTATATCATAAGCACCGCAAATAGTTGTACATGTTGCTGTTGCACTATTGACATTACAAGTTATCCCAACAGCTCTAACCCTAAAATAATAAGTTGTTAAAGAGGACAAACCAGATACAACAAAGTTGGTTGACCCCGAAGTTGATACTGCGGAAAAACCAGGTAGCAAAGCGGTAAAAGTACTATTAGTTGATACATCTATAAGGTAATCTGTTGCTCCTGTAACTGCATTCCATGAAGCAGTAAATGAATTCCCTTCTACAGTAGATGCAGTTAAACCTGTTGGAGCTGCAATACAAGTTGTTTTTGAAGCAGAAATCATTGCCCCTAAATTGTAATAAGGTCCTCCTAGACATCCTGCATTGTATGGAATAATCCAATAATAGTAGGTTGTGTTAGGTGTTAACCCTGTTTGTGTAAATGCAGTTGCATTGGTAACACTAAGTACAGTGTAAGTCCCAGATATAACATTTGAAACTGCCCAGTATGTTCGATTAGGTAAATCAGTGATAGTTGGAGGAGTATTTGATAAACTTCTCAGAATTAAATAATTGGTAGGTGCCGGACTGGCAGCTGTAAAACTATTACCCACAAAAGAAGTTGGTGTTACATTGGTATTACCCACAACCAAAGATGATGGTCCGGCTGTTGGGCTTGTACAAGGTAATGAAGGTGTATAAGTATATTTTAAACCATTGTTAGGATATTCTGTAAGACTGGTTCTGACAGTACTAGAATTGGCAGTTCCGTTTGTTGTCTTACCCAACCATGCAGCATTAGTATTAACCCCGGTTTGTAATCTGTTTTGAACATCTCTTTGGGTAAAATTATTTGATGCTCCCCTAATCCCAACTTGTGCATTTAGAGCCGTAACATCATCAGGAGCACATACTCCATAAGAGAATTCGATTGTGTTACTAGTTTCATTCAATCTAATCTGAAAATTGAAGTTCCCTGTTTTAGACTTCCTTCTGACATTACTCCATTGAACAACGAAAGTTCTGTTTGGGGCAGAACCGATAGTTTGATAAGTAATATTATCCGTTGTAGCAATCAAATCAAGACCTAAAGCACTAATCGTTCCTCCATTAGTAAAAACTGTTGCAACACTTAAAGGAAGATAATTATTAGCGGTTGGTTGAACTCCAAATGATATATAACCATTAGGACTGATGAAGCATTGGGTTTGTGTTATGCCGTCATAAACAAAATCAAACCCCAAAGCGGCTTGAAAAGCTGATCCCGGAGTATGATCATCCCAAGGTGCTGTGTAGGCAACCGAAGGACTAGTTAAAGCATTGTATACAGCATTTGATTCACTAAATGAATAAGTGGCAACTTGCGCTTTGGTTGTTTGATAAAAGCAAAACAACACTATGACACCAACCAAATCAATCCATCTTTTTTTATACTTAAAACCAAATCCTTTTCTAAAAAACATACAAATCAATAGGTATAATTCAACGTGAAGCAATAACGAAATTTAAAATCAAAACAAAAAATGATTATCATAAATCAATAAAAACCAGCCCAATAGATAATCACTGGTAAATTTATAGCAAAACTTTAAATTATTAAGTGATTCAAAAAAATTGTTTTAAATAATCGCCAAAAGACATTAAAAAATCGACAAAAAGCACTCAACTGTAGATGTAGCAATAAATAACTTACATCCATAAAAAACATCTATTACTTTTCGGTAAGTATTTTTACATACTAAACATCATTTTAACTAATGGGTTTATAAAAGTAAAAAGAAGCCATTATCTTTGATAAAAAAATTAAGATGACAAATATTATTCTCAACCACCAGGAAATTGAGCACAAAATCAAGAGAATTGCTTACCAAATATACGAAACTTTTGCCGATGAACAAGAAGTAGTCATTGCCGGTATTACCAGTAACGGCTTCGTTTTAGCTCAAAAAATCGGACTTGTTTTAAATGAAATCACTAAAAGCAATATTATTTTGTGTGAAGTCAAAATAGATAAAATCCATCCTGCCAATCCCATTACTACTTCTGTAGCTCCTGAAGTATATCAAAACAAATGCATTGTATTAGTTGACGATGTATTGAATTCGGGAACGACTTTAATTTACGGCGTAAAGCACTTTTTGGAGGTTCCTGTAAAAAAATTCAAAACGGTGGTTCTGATTGACCGCAACCACAAAAAATATCCTGTAAAAGCTGATTTTAAAGGACTTTCCCTTTCCACATCTTTGAAAGAGCATGTGCAAGTGGTTTTTGAGCCTCAAAATGATCACGCTTATTTAGTTTAGAAGTTGCAGAATTTCCTCGGCTACTGCCTGAGACGTTTTTCCATCAACCGACACATTGTGGGTGGCCTGATGGTAAAAGTAACTGCGATCGAAAAGGTGCTTGGCGATAAACTCTTTCAACTCTTCTTCCGTTTTTCCGGTAACTAAAGGACGCTTATTGCTTTCTGACAACAAACGTTCATACAGTACGGGAATAGAAGCCTTGAGATAAAAAGAAGTAATGCCGTCTCCGTTCAACAACAAATGATTGTTGGCATAACAAGGTGTTCCGCCACCGGTAGCGATAACCAATGAGTTGGGATTTTCCAACCATTTCTTTAATTCGAGATGTTCTTTTTTTCTAAAATAGATTTCGCCATGATTTGCAAATATCTCACTTATCGATAGGTTTTCATTTTTTTCGATGTTTTCGTCCAAATCAACGAAGGCAATTTTCAATTTTTCAGCTACTATTTTACCAACAGTCGACTTCCCTACTGCCATATAACCCACTAAAACAATTTTAACCATCGCAATAAAACCTTATAAATTAAGCCCTTACAGACCATCATTGAAAAAAGGCAAATTTATAGCAAATTTGCTTTGAAATATAAATAATAAGGTCTTATATTTGCACCCGCATTCAAGAAATGAAATTGACTCGATAGCTCAGTTGGTAGAGCACAACACTTTTAATGTTGGGGTCCTGGGTTCGAGCCCCAGTCGGGTCACAATTTTTCTTGTCATGCTATTAGACTCGATAGCTCAGTTGGTAGAGCACAACACTTTTAATGTTGGGGTCCTGGGTTCGAGCCCCAGTCGGGTCACAAAAAGTTGTTCGCCAAGCGGATGACTTTTTTTTTTACGGCCACGTGGAGAAATTGGTAGACTCGCCATCTTGAGGGGGTGGTGTCGCAAGACGTGTCAGTTCGAATCTGATCGTGGTCACACTTTAAATTAGAAAACACTCTTTTAGGGGTGTTTTTTTTTGCACAATTCTCCCCATTCTTTACTTATAAATACATCTCAATCAAAAGTATTTTGTAAGTGATTTTTCAATCTATTACTCTTTTTTTGAAAGTTTTAGCATAAAAACAGTTGTGGTAAATTAATTTTATTAATTTTGTTTAACTAATTTCAATAAAAGATGAACAACATAAAAAGTGTTTTTAGTATCAAAGACTTGGAAAACCTGTCCGGTATTAAGGCACATACAATCAGAATTTGGGAGAAAAGGTATAATGTGCTCGAACCTATGAGAACAGAAACCAATATCCGAATGTATGATTTGGAGAATCTTCAAAAGCTATTAAACATTACGCTGCTTCACAATCACGGCTATAAAATTTCGAAAATTTCAAAATTATCGGAAGATCGAATTCCACAATTAGTAAATGAAATCATTTCTGAGAAAAGTGCCAAACATCACGCCATTAGTTCGTTTAAATTGGCCATGATGAATTTTGACCAAGCGTTATTTTTCAACACTTACAATAGATTACTTTCAGAAAAATCATTCCGTGACGTTTTTTACGAGGTTTTCATTCCGCTGATTCAAGAGCTTGGACTATTGTGGCAAACCAATACCATTAGTCCTGCACATGAACATTTCATCACTTACTTAATCAAACAAAAAATTCTAACCAATACTGAAGTAGTTCAATCTCAAGAGCCCACAAGAGATGACAAAGTATTTGTGTTGTATCTTCCAGACAATGAAGTACACGAACTAGGCTTGATGTATTTGAATTATGAAATACTGAGCCACGGTTACAAAACGATATATTTAGGAGAAAGTGTACCCACAGAAAGCTTAAAAGATCTAAAAAAACATTTTGACAACATTGTTTACATTTGTTACACTACTGTAGAACCAACAAAATCAGAAATCAATGCCTATGTGAAGGAACTGCAAACTGAAATCATGGTGGACTCTTCGAGACTTTGGCTTATTGGTCGCATGATTGAACATGTAGATTCTAAGTTAATATCAGAAAAAATCACTACCTTCAACTCCATTAAAGAATTAGTAGAATTTATCTAGACAAATATTTTTTTATTGTTTAACTTTTTTCTATTTTTGTTAAACAATATGAGAAAGAAAATTAAAATAATCGGATCCGGTTTTTCGTCACTAGCCGCAGCTTGTTATCTGGCACAACAAGGTAATGAAGTAACAGTTTACGAAAAAAACAGCACTATCGGAGGCAGAGCTCGTCAGCTCAAAAAAGAAGGCTTTACGTTCGACATCGGACCAACATGGTATTGGATGCCGGATGTATTTGAACGTTTTTTTGCCGATTTTGGTAAAAAACCTTCAGATTATTACGAACTAATCAAATTGAATCCGGCTTATCAAGTGTATTTCGGCGTGAAGGACTTTGTGACCATAGCCGACAATCTTCCTGAAATCATCACCGTTTTCGAATCCATTGAGAAAGGCAGTGGTGCCAAACTGGCGGAATTCATGAAAGAAGCCCAAAGCAATTATGATATCGCCATCAAAGATTTGGTCTATCGCCCCGGTGTTTCACCATTAGAATTGGTAACATTGGAAACAGCCAAAAAAGTCAATCAGTTTTTTGGGAATATTTCCAAAGATATTCGTCGCCGTTTCAAAAACACCAAACTCATCCAAATCCTTGAGTTTCCGGTTTTGTTCTTGGGCGCTAAACCTTCTGACACACCTTCTTTTTACAGCTTCATGAACTTTGCCGATTTTGGTTTGGGTACTTGGCATCCTAAAAACGGGATGTACAGTGTTATCCTAGCTATGGAAAGTTTAGCCAAAGAATTAGGAGTAACATTCCACTTGAATGCCAATGTCGAAAAAATAATGGTGCAAAATGGAATTGCTGAGGCTTTGGTTGTAAACGGAGAAATCGTTAAAGGCGATGTTATTTTAAGCGGTGCCGATTACCATCACAGCGAAAGTTTACTAGATGCGCCTTACAGAGCTTATTCTGAAAAATATTGGGACAAGAGAACGTTTGCACCTTCTTCCCTACTGTTTTATGTAGGTTTTGACAAAAAAATTGAGAACGTAGAACACCATTCGTTGTTTTTTGATGTAGATTTCGACAAACACGCAGAAGCCATTTACGATTATCCACAGTGGCCTAAAGAACCGCTTTTTTATGCTAGTTTTCCCTCGAAAACAGACGATAATGCAGCGCCTGAAGGCAAAGAAGCCGGTATTTTCTTAATTCCCTTAGCTCCGGGATTGAAAGATACCGCCGAGTTGAGAAATTTGTATTTTGAAAAGATTATTTCTCGCTTTGAAAGATTAACACAACAAACTGTAAAAGAAAATGTTATCTTTAGAGAATCTTTTTGTGTCAACGACTTCATCAAAGATTATAATTCGTACAAAGGGAATGCATACGGCTTAGCCAATACCCTATTGCAAACCGCTTTTTTAAGACCTAAATTGAAAAGTAAAAAAGTCAAAAACCTATTTTTTACCGGTCAATTAACTGTTCCTGGACCCGGCGTTCCACCGTCGTTAATTTCCGGAAAATTAGTAGCTGAACTTATAGAAAAAAACTAAAAAATACCATGCTATGAAATCAATCTTTGACACCGTATCATTTGATTGCAGCAAAAATGTAACGAAGTCTTACAGTACTTCATTTTCTGCTGCCGTAAAAATGTTAGCACCAAGCATTCGTCAAGACATTTACAACATCTATGGGTTTGTGCGCTTTGCGGATGAAATTGTGGATACTTTTCACGATTACAATAAAGAACTATTATTTGAGCGATTTGAAAAAGATTTAGCCGAGGCTTTAGAACATAAAATCAGCTTGAATCCGATTTTAAATTCTTTTCAGCACACAGTAAACAAATATCAAATACCGAACAGTTTGATTGCGGCCTTCATGAAAAGCATGAAGATGGATTTGCACAAAAAAGAATACCAAACCTATGATGAATACCATGAATACATTTACGGTTCTGCGGACGTAGTAGGTTTAATGTGTTTGAAAGTATTTGTAAACGGCGATGATAAAAAATATGCCGAATTAGAACATTCAGCCATGCGATTGGGATCGGCGTTTCAGAAAGTGAATTTCTTACGTGACTTGAAAGCTGATTTTGAAGATTTGAGCAGAACCTATTTCCCTAACACCGATTTATCTCGTTTAGATGAACAATCGAAAAACGAAATTATCAAAGAAATTGAAGCTGATTTTCAAGTAGGTTTTGAAGGCATTTTAAAACTGCCTTTGGAAGCCAAATTCGGAGTTTACACGGCTTTTGTGTACTATAAAAAGTTGTTGTCTAAATTAAAAAAGACACCTTCTATGGAAATCAAAAATACCCGAATCAGAGTGCCGGATTACGAGAAAATTGGTTTACTAGCAAAGTGTTATGTGAATTATCGTTTAAATTTAATCTAAAATTATGTTACTACATATAGTTGTTTTTTTAATTACCTTTTGCGGAATGGAGTTTATGGCTTGGTTTAGTCATAAGTACATTATGCACGGCTTTTTGTGGAACCTTCATGCGGATCACCACAAAAAAGACCACGACTCTTGGTTTGAACGCAATGACGCCTTTTTTATTTTTTACGCGGTAGTTAGCGTTGGATTCTTTTTATTGTGGCAAAACAATATTTTGGAGATTGGATTAGCTATAGGATTGGGCATTTTTGCTTACGGATTGGCTTATTTTATGGTGCATGATATTTTCATCCATCAACGATTTAAACTGTTCCGAAATGCAAACAATCGTTATGCGAAAGCCGTTAGAAGAGCGCACAAAATGCACCATAAACACATCGGCAAAGAAGATGGCGAATGCTTCGGAATGCTGATTGTTCCTTTTAAATATTTCAAGAATTAAAAAAAATCCCGACAGTATCGGGATTTTTTTTGAGGGAAATTTATTTTAACAAACCTTGAAGTGGTTTTAATTGCTCCATATCAACGTTGGCAATTTGTAAAATACCAATCATGTTCATAATGTTATTCGGATTCATATCGTTGCCCAAAATTCTGACTACAGCAAATCCGTTGTCTTGGTTTTTGGCAAAAAAAATAAACTCGTCGATGTCGTTTTCATCACCCACAAAACTTACAGAAGCACCGTCTTTTCCGGAACCGATTTTCATCAATTCTTGGTAAGTCTCATCTTTAAGGATGTCGCCTACTTTTTGGGTTTCTGATTGGTATTGCGTTTCGTTTTTTCCATTCGATTTAAAAATTAAAACGTTCATCTTCTCAAAAGAATTCAAAGCCGTTTGCTGTTCCGGAGTCAACTTGGATTTATCAATATTGATAATACTTGGAGAAATATCCAACGCTATAAAATCTTTCTTTCCTGAATTTTCTACA
The DNA here is from genome assembly GCF_035671315.1 of Flavobacterium cheonhonense. NCBI lineage: Bacteria > Pseudomonadati > Bacteroidota > Flavobacteriia > Flavobacteriales > Flavobacteriaceae > Flavobacterium > Flavobacterium cheonhonense. The sequence continues at coordinate 37,805 of NZ_JAXAVY010000005.1, read as the reverse complement.
AAATACTTCTGAATACTCGGCTCGTTACTGCAACTTAGCAACAGTAATGAAAATAATACAGCCGTAAAAATGGTAATTTTCATAACTATACTATTTGCCGCCTTTCGGTCCTTTACTGCCTTTAGAAGCTTTCTTTAAATCTTCTCCTCCGGGTAATTTCATTTTCTCGGTAAGCACTGAAAGCTCGTCCAAATCGAAGTTCCCTGTTAACGACATCAATACGGTTTCTTCAGTGCCGCTGCCGTCAACAAACATCAACAACTCCTTGATTTGAGAATCGGTAGCACCTGATTTCACATAAATCTTCACGCTCTTTCCTTTATCGGTAATGCGCATTAACTCTTCCATTCCGGCAGTTTTCAAGTATTTCTCCGCAGTAGCTTTCATTTCCTCGGCTTTGCTATCGCTTTGAGTCGCAAAAACTTTAAGATTCTCCAGCTTTTTGATCAAATTCACATATTGCTGTGTTTCTTTGTCTTCGACTTTCATTTTACTCAAAAGCGAAAACATTTTTTTGTTTACGATAACCGTTCTGATTTTCTCTTGGTCTTCAAATTTATCAAAGACACTTTGACCAAAAGCAACATTGGTTACTACTAGAATTAACAGACTTAAAAATATTTTTTTCATGATTTCTTGATTTTTTTTTATTTAAAAATGATGTTTTTTGATTGTTCGTATTCACTTAAATAGTCCATACTTTCGATACCTTCGTTTACACTTTGCGAGATCATTTCCAGCGCTTTCTGCGTTTCTCTGAAAGCTACCTCCGGATCATCATAAGTCCCGAAATCTTCTGATACAGGTTGGTTATAATGATTGAAAGTAAAAAAACCTACGCCCAATAAAACAACCACAGATGCTGCCACAGAGATCCAAAGTACAGTATGCCTTTTTTTAGCTTTTAAAGGAATGGTTCCTGTGAATTGTTCGTGTTTTGCTTGTGCCATGTAACCAAATATAGGCTTATATTGCTCTAAAGGCGGAGCAACATTATCGGAGGAAAAATAGGCCTTTAATTCTTTTTCCTCTGCCAAAGTGGTGGTTGCATCAAAGTATTTCTCTATTAATTTTTCTATGTTATCCAATGCCATAATGATGGGTTTTTGTCATTGTTTCTCTGATGGCTTTTCTGGCTCTGGACAAAGCGGTTCTCACGGCCGATTCGTTCATACCCAAAATAGCGCTGATTTCTTCAAATTCCATTTCTTCAATATCACGCATTTGTACAATTAACTTTTGCTGTTCCGGTAAGTCGTTCATAATTCTTTCTACCCATTGCCAAGTATCTTTGTCTTCAACTTGCTTTTGCAAACCGGCTTCTCTGTCCGTAAAATTGTTGTGCACTATGCGCATGTTCCCGGCGCGTTTCGACTTTAACTGATCCAAACAGTAGTTTTTCGTCATCGTCATGGCCACCGCTTCTATACTTTTATACTCGTCTAAATTGTCGTTCTTGTACCAGAGCTTCACCAAAACTTCCTGAGTTGCATCCTCGGCTTCTTCCGTACTGACCAGCAATCGCTTCGCCATTCGAAAGACTTTATCCTTAAAAGGATTTACCAATTGCATAAACTCTTTTTGGTTCATTAAAACAACATTTGGTTAACGGTTATACAAGCAAGACGAACCATGATTTTTTTTGTTACAAACAAAATACAAATAATTAATCTAAACTTATTAAATTTACGTTTATTAAATAAAGAACTGCTATGAAAAACTTATTTAAAACCGCATTGTATCTGTGTTTACTGACCTTTACTTTCAGTTGCACAGACAATGATGACAATCCCGTCCCGGCAAGTTTAGAGGTCAAAGATTTTGTATGGAAAGGGATGAATTTATATTATTTGTGGCAAGGTGATGTACCCGATTTGGCGGATGACCGTTTTGCCAATCAGCGTCAATTGAATACTTTTTTGGAAGGTTTTGACGAACCTACAACTTTGTTCAATGCTTTGAGAGTAGATACTTCTATCGACCGATTTAGTGTTATTTACAGTGATTATTCGGTGTTAGAAGGCGTACTTTCCGGAAATACACTGAACAACGGAATGGATTTCGCCCTGCGCTATAAAACCGGTAGTAATACCGATATTTATGGTTGGGTTCGTTACATCATTCCAAATTCTGATGCGGCTACCAAACCGATACAACGCGGTACGATTTTTTATGCCATCAACGGAACGCCGCTCACAGTTGACAATTACCGTTCTTTATTAGCTAACGACACTTACACCATCAATTTAGCCGATTACGATGGTGGTAATATTACGCCAAACGGACAAACGGTTTCGCTTACCAAAACCGCTTTAGCAGAAAATCCGATTTTATTAAACACCGTTATTACGAACGGTTCTCACAAGATTGGCTATTTAATGTACAACGGTTTTTATTCAACTTACGATAACCAATTGAATAGCGTTTTTGGCAGTTTCCAAACGCAAAATGTAACCGATTTGGTTTTGGATTTGCGTTACAACTCGGGTGGTTCTATCAGCACAGCCACCAAATTAGCCAGTATGATTACCGGACAATTTACCGGACAACTTTTTGCCAAACAACAATGGAATGCCAAAGCCCAAAGCTATTATGAAAGTAACAGCCCTTCAAGTTTAGAGAATCGATTTGTAGGCAACCTCAACAGTTTGAACCTAAACAAAGTATATGTGTTAACTACGAACGCCACAGCTTCGGCTAGTGAATTGGTAATCAATTGCTTGAAACCTTATATTACGGTAGTACAAATCGGCACCACCACTACCGGAAAAAATGTGGGTTCGATTACTTTGTATGATTCGCCAACCTTTGCCAAACAAAATGTAAATCCGCGTCATAAATATGCCATGCAACCTATAGTGTTAAAAATAGTAGATAAAAATGGTTTTGGCGATTATACTTCAGGAATTGCTCCTACTACGCCTTTACCGGAAAGTATGGATGATTTGGGCATTTTGGGTAACCCTAGCGAACCTTTGCTCAATGCCGCCATCAACCAAATTATTGGCAGCGGCCGACCAACTCCGTCAAGACCAAGCAACCTGCAACGCAATTTTGCTGATCTCAAATCCCTATCGCCATTAAGAACTGAAATGTACATTGAGCGCAACTAAATAAAACAAAAAAGGCTAACCTTAAAGTTAGCCTTTTTTTCAACAAAATGTTTGACCTTTTACTGTATTACAAAACAAAGTTCAAACCTACTTTAAAGTTTCGACCACGAGTAGCATAGCCGATATTTTCGACAAAAGTTTCGTTAAAAATATTGGTTGCTGTGGCAAAAATGCTCAGTCGCCCTTTCACCAGTTCGTATTTGGCTAAGCAATTTACCAACTGATATGAGTCCAATACTACACCAGTTACGCCAAAGGTATTGCCATCAAAAAAAACATCTTTTCGGGCGTCAAAATATTGGTAGTTCACATTGAACAAAGTTCTACTGTTGGGCTGATAATTCAAACTCGCATTGGCTTTGTGTTTCGGAATCAATCGGTCTAAAGCCTTATCCACTTGCGTAAAAGTGTAATTCGCATTCAGCGAGATTTTCGCGGTCAATTCATAAGTCATTTCCGTCTCAACGCCTTTGGCTTTGTTGGTTCCGTTAATATTTACATAGTACGATTCAAAGGTTGTAGGATTGTAAAAGAAGTCGATGGAATTGGTTTGATCACGATAAAACGCTACCGCATCCCATTTTAATTTGCCGGATAACAATTGGGTTTCAAAACCTACTTCAGCAGTAGCATTTTTCTCCGGGGTTACGTTGGCATTTCCATATTCAGAATACAATTGGTACAAACTTGGCGTAATATAAGCCGTGCTGTAAGAAGCCACTAACTTCAAGGGAAAAGCCGTTTTGAAATTGTAAGACGGATTAAAATTATACACAAAATTATTGCCGTAAGCACTGTGGTTGTTCAATCGACCACCGGCATTAAGATTTAAACCGAAATCAAAATGATACACCAAAGTGGAATAGCCGTCGATGATATTGAATTTAGTTGATTGATTCTCGATATTCCCAAAAGGCGTTTCGCTCAGCATATCATTGAATTGGTAATTCACACCCAAAATCACTGCAAATTCTTTGTTGATATTGTACTTGTTCACTCCGTCAAGCACCACATTTCTGGATTCGTAAACCGAATAATCCGTAGTACCCGAAAAGCTATTGAACTCTGTGTAATCGCGTACAATTTTGTTGAAACCTGAATTCAGGATAAATTCGCCTTTGCGGTATTGGTATTTAGGCGAAAAGCCAAAACGCACTTGCTCCGAAGTCGTCGTGTTGATAGCCGTATCGTTAAAACCGGTATTATCGAACGTTAAGTCGTAACCGTTTTTCAATCGGTCGTAATTCCCAAAAAAGTTTAGGCTTAATTTCTCTGTTGCTTTGAAGCCGAATTTAGCGATGGCATTCTGACGGGAAAATCGATCATCTTCATAGGTAAACGCTTCATTAGGCGACGCTATTTGCGACATGTTTGCGGTTTCCGTACTATTGATTCCTGCAAAATAATTCACTTTCTTGTAGTTGCCGTTTACCGAAATACCTTGGTTAAAATCCTGACCGTTGTATTTTTTATTGTTCGAAGTATTGTTGGAACCTATGTTCAGATAAGCGTTGCCTTCAATTTCTTTTTTCGACCCTTTTTTCAAAGTAATATTGATTACTCCGGTTGCTGCTCCGGTTCCATACAAAGTACTGGCAGCGCCTTTCATTACTTCGATGCTTTCCACCTGCTCTACCGGAAGCAAACGCAAATCGTATTCTAAACTAATGCCTGAAGCGTCAGTCACCGGAATACCATCAATTAAAATTAAAACTTGTCGGTTTTTACCACCGCGAATATAGTAGCCGAGGTTTTTACCGTTGGCCGATTGGTTACCATTGATTTCTACTCCGGTAACTTGCGACAAAACGGTGGCCAAACTTTGACCCGTTTTTTGCGCTAAGTCTTTAGCCGAAATGACTTCAATGATTTTTCCCGATTTTTCTTTGCGTTGTGCAAATTTGGTATCAGAAATGACCACTTCTTTCAAAGGATTCACTTTTACCGAATCCTGTTCTTGCGCCCAAGCACAAGTTGCGACCAATGCGAAGAATGCACTGGTTGTACTGTTTTTTTTCATTTTAAATTAAACACTCTCAATAAAATCAAACCATCATTTACTGCAAGACTGAAAACTCAGAAAAGCCCGAAAACTAATTTTTAATTTTACTGAATTACTAATCTTGGGAGAAAAGCATAGAATTTACCCATACCCAAACCTTTTTTCCCGAAAGTTTGTTACTCAATGAATTAGGCAGGTCTCCTGGCTTGCGTCTTGTTGTTGACCTTCCCGTCCTGAATATTAGATATTAAATTTTTGATATTTAAAATCAAACAACATGAACAGTGGTGTTGCAGATAACAACAAGCTTGATAGCTTACAGTTGCGGGAACAGCTCGGGATTTTTGATTGTTGATTTTCTATTGCTGATTTCAGATTAGAGCTCTGCCATCTTCAATTGTTCATCTTACTTAATCAATCACCCGATTCCCTTTTAATGCGATTTTGAATTTCAAAATGCGCAACCATAATTCGGCTGCAAATGTAGTAGAAATAATGTAATTTAATCCCAACAAGCCGAATTTATTCGTCTTTTTTCTTAGAAAACTTGACAATCAACCAAATGAAGCCAATCAAAAAATGCAATAGGATAATTCCGCCAACGAGGTACATAAAGGTATTTGAATCGTCTCTCATGGTTTTATTTTTATGTAAAATTACACAGATAAAAACTTTGGTTTGGCATCAAATGTTACAAGAGTCAAAATATTCGGTAACAATCTTCTATTTTTGCAAAAAATAATTGAATGAAAACTTATTTTCGACTGTTGTTCGTTTTGGCGCTAAGTATCCTATTCGCACAATGCAAAAAAGAAATTGTAACTGTTGAGCAAATCGATTCCCAAAATACCATTCGCCACGCCAAAGGTTTTTCGATTCAAAATTATGAAGGTTTTACCGTACTAACGGTTCGAAATCCATGGCCTAATGCGACTAAAACCTATACTTATGTCTTAAAAGAAAAAAACGGTATAGTCCCGGACAGCCTTAAACAAAACCCAATTATTGCTGTTCCGATAAAAAGTATCGTGGTAACCTCAACTACACATATTCCATCGTTGGAAATGTTGGAAAAGGAAAAAACCTTGGTCGGTTTCCCAAATCTTGATTACATTTCTTCAGAAAAAGTCAGAGCTCGAATTGAAGCCGGAAAAGTGAAAGAATTGGGGATGAATCAAAATTTAAACACTGAAGTACTGCTCAATTTACAACCCGATGTGATCATTGGTTACGGCATCGACAACAACAATCCAACCTTGGATAATTTGCAAAAAAGCGGTTTAAAAGTACTGCTGAATGGCGATTGGAATGAAGAAACTCCTTTGGGTAAAGCCGAATGGATCAAGTTTTTCGGTGCTTTATACGGACAGCAAAAAAAGGCTGAGCAAATCTTCAGCAAAATAGAAAAAGAGTATTTAAAAACCATCCGAATTGCCCAAAACGCCAAAGAAACACCAACCATATTGGCCGGAGACATGTTTGAAGACCGTTGGTATTTACCCAAAGGCAACAGCTGGGGAAGTTTGCTGTTGAAAGAAGCTAAAGGTCAGTACTTATGGGCTGAAACCTCAGGAACCGGTAGCTTATCGCTCTCATTTGAAACCGTATTGGAAAAAGCCAAAAATGCCGAAATTTGGATAACCTCGGGACAATTTTCTTCATTGCGAGAAATGACTTCCGCCAATCCTCATTACAGTCAGTTTAAAGCATTCCAAAATAAAAATGTATATTCGTTTAGCGGTAGAAAAGGTAAAACCGGTGGCATCGTATATTATGAATTAGCGCCTAACCGACCGGATATTGTTTTAAAAGACATCGTTGCAATTTTACATCCGGAACTCCTAAAAAGCTACAAGCCTTATTTTTTCCAGAAATTACAATAATTTGAACAATCGAAGTCGAAATACATTACTCTTTTCCCTTTTGTCTTTAACGATGTTACTGACATTGCTTCTGAATATCTCCATGGGACAAGTCGCTATTCCGATGAAAGAAGTCTTTAAAAGTTTGTTGGGCAGCCAAGCCGAAAAAGAAACTTGGGAATACATCATAATGAATTTCAGATTACCCAAAGCCATTGCCGCAATTTTAGTTGGCATGGGATTGTCTGTCAGCGGTTTATTGATGCAAACGTTTTTCCGAAATCCAATGGCCGGACCGTATGTATTGGGTTTGAGTTCGGGTTCGAGTTTGGGCGTGGCTTTTGTGTTGTTGGGTGCCGGATTTTTGCCTTCATTTTTTTCAGAATTCTTATTGTCATCTTACGGAATCATCTTAGCATCTTGCTTAGGAAGTCTGTTTGTTTTACTAATGATTTTAGTGGTTTCTCAACGATTGCGAGATACGATGTCGATACTTATCGTTGGTTTGATGTTCAGTAGTTTTACCGGCGCTATTGTGAGTGTTTTCAGCTACTTCAGCTCGGCCGAACAATTGCAGAAATACACTTTTTGGTCGATGGGAAGCATCGGTAATTTGTCGTGGGAAAGCATCATGATACTCAGCGTTTCTGTCGCATTTGGTTTGCTGCTGAGTTTACTCACCTTAAAACCATTAGATGCGCTATTGTTGGGTGAAAACTATGCTAAAAGTATGGGCTTGAATATCAAAAAAGCCCGATTATTACTGATTTTGGCGACCAGTATTTTAGCCGGAAGTATTACCGCTTTTGCCGGACCTATTGCCTTTGTTGGGTTAGCGGTACCACATTTGTCGAAATTAATATTCCAAACCAGTAGCCACCGAATTTTATTTACGGGTACATTGTTCATCGGGGCTATCATCATGTTGGTTTGCGATACCGTTTCCCAGATGCCCGGCTTTGAGTTTACCTTACCCATCAATGCCATAACCTCTATAATCGGAGCACCTGTAGTAGTTTGGTTAATTGTCAGCAAAAAAAGTATGTCTTAATGAGTACCAACACCAACATCATTAGCACCCAAGAATTGAGTATTGGTTACCACTCCAAAAGGATAACCAACACCATTGCCTCCAACTTGAATTTAGAATTAACTTCGGGGCAACTCTATTCTTTAGTTGGTGCGAACGGCGTGGGAAAATCAACTTTACTACGCACCATTACAGGTATTCAAAAACCATTACAGGGTTCCGTTTTTTTGCATGAAAGAAACATTCATGATATTCCAACGACAGCAATAGCACAAGAGCTAAGTTTGGTTTTAACCGAAAAGTTACCGTCAAACAACCTAACTGTATATGAACTGATTGCCTTAGGCAGACAACCTTACACCAATTGGCTGGGACAACTCTCGGAAACAGATCGCGAAAAAATAAAGCAAGCCATTGCACTCACCCAACTTGAGCATTTGACTAATAAAAAATATTACGAAATCAGTGACGGGCAACTGCAAATTGTACTTATTGCCAGGGCTTTGGCACAAGATACGCCAATAATTATTTTAGATGAACCGACTACGCACTTAGATTTAGTTCACAAAGTATCGGTCTTTAAATTGCTGAAAAAACTGTCTTCAGAAACGAATAAGTGCATCTTGTTTTCTACACACGACATTGATTTGGCCATTCAACTCAGTGACCAAATGATAGTGATGACTGAAAACCAAGTTCACCAAGACCAACCTTGTAATTTGATTACGCAAGGTGTTTTCAGCTCGCTTTTCAAAGATGAATCCATTGCGTTTGATGGTGAAAAAGGGAAGTTTATTATTTCCTAATCGATTACTTTGTACCGATTTGTCGCTTGGCTTCACCAACCACAAACGCGACAGAATTAGCGATGTTATAACTGCGAATAAGTTTCGACATCGGTATAGTCAAGTGGTTTTCAAATTGGGCTAAAACTTCCTCACTTAATCCTACGCTTTCTTTGCCGAAAACCAGCCAATCTTCGTCTTGAAAGACAACTTCATATATCGATTTTGCAGCATGAGAGCTCATTAAAAACACTCTTGATTTGTCCGGAATTTGGGCAATCCATTCCTCAACATTATTGTATTCCTTCCAATCCAAGTGCACCCAATAATCCAAACCGGAACGCTTTAGATTTTTATCAGTAATTTCAAAACCATATGGTTTGATTAAGTGTAAACGACTTTCGGTTCCCACGCACAGTCGACCGATATTACCGGTATTGTTGGGGATTTCTGGTTCAACTAAAACTATGTTAAGCATTTAGATTGTTAGATGATTAGATTGTTAGACAATTTAAAGATTGAATTGACTTACCGGCAGTACTTCTCCTGCTTTTAAGTTTTGCAAAGTTAGGCTTCCTACTCGAATTCGGACCAATCGCAAAGTAGGAAATCCAACCGCTGCTGTCATTTTTCGTACTTGACGGAATTTACCTTCCGTTAAAGTAATAGAAACCCAACTGGTTGGCCCGTGGCGTTCATCACGTATTCTCCTGCCCTCGCCTATAGATTCGGGTAGCTGAGTAATAATTTTGGATTGACATGGTTTCGTAGTATAGCGAATCCCTTTAAAACCAATTTCAACTCCGTTCTCCAACTGTGTTACTGCTTCCGGTGTGATAATGCCGTCCACTTGGGCATAATATTCTTTCTCGATGGTTTGGCTGCGCACGATTTCACTCATCATCCCATCAGTGGTTAGCAATAGTAAGCCTTCCGAATCTTCATCCAAACGGCCGATAGCCATAGTGCCTTCGGGAAAATTATACAGTTCGCCCAAAAGCTTCTTGTGCCGTTTTTTTTCGTAAACAAATTGGCTTAAAAAACCATGCGGTTTGTGGAGTAAAAAATGATGGTGTTTCATGACAGAATTTGAGCAAAAATAAAAAGACCATCACTAAGGATGGTCTTCAGATTAAAATATTTTTCTGTTATTGTCTGCTTTGGACGTAATCAGACAACTCATCTACATTGCTGCTGAAAGAGAAAATGCCATTTAACTTGAAATAGTTTCTTGGTTCGATACAGTAATCGTAGGCGAACTTGGCAAACTCCAATTTGTTATCTTCAAAGCTAAAAGTATTAGCAATTTGGATAATTTGGTCAACATTCAAACAGTTAGCCGCAATTACTTGTTTGGCTGTTTTTAGTTGAGTGTCTTCAAAACTTTGCTTTTTAATAGTGGCTAAAGCTGCATTAAAATTCCCGGCAGTCATACAACTTCTTCCGTTACAACCTCTAACTGGTTCAACTGTTTCCACTACGTGACCTCCACCTACAGTGGTAGTGGTAGTAGTAGTTTGAGTAACAGCTCCGCCACCCATGTTGTCGTTGATAGAAATACCCATATTAACACCACCTACATTTACACCAACACCTACAGCAGTACCGCCGGTTTGAGTAGTGGTAGTCGTGGTTGTTTGAGTAACACCTCTAACCGGTTGTTGCACCGGAGCAACTACCTGAACTGGGCGAGGCTGACCGTAATGAATTACATGTACGTTGGAAGGTGGAATAAAATCCGGACGCACTGGAATAGAAGAGAAATAATTCAACTTCATTTTGGTTTTGTTGTTTTTGTCTCTCTTAATCTTATAAGTCACATCGGCAAAAATTCCGTCAACATCAGTTAACATCAAATTGTTTTTGGAGATATCCATTAAGGACTTGTCTTCAAACTTGATTTTAGCATTGTAATAAGGCTGGTTCAAATCTTCCACTCTCAAATTGGTTTGCGGAACATCATTAATCACTTCTCCGTTAAGGATTAAGGTAAACTTGTCGCCGTCTTCCGAAAAGATGGTCAAATGACCTACAGGTCCTAATTGTGCAAAAGAAAGCGAAGCAAAGAGCATTAAGGCTGAAAAAGTAATTTTTTTAATCATAGCTTACTGTGGTTTTAAATAGGTTTATTATTAGTTTGTTTTCTCTAAAAAAGCATTTTTCAAAAACGATGCCAATTTAGGAAACAATTTTGAAATTACTATAACTTTATCTCATAAAACGCTGTATATTTAGACCTTAATTTTGTGGAATGACATGAACGATAATCTAATGATAATCATCGCCTTTATTATTGCCCTAGCTATTGGATTTTTCTTGGGTAAAACACTATTTGCCGCTCAATCCAAATCGGATAAAGCTTCGTTAGAAGAAAAGACAAACAGTTTGTTGCAACAAATAGAGCAACTCAAAAACCAAATGAATCAAATTGTTCAGGAGCGCGAAAAAATTCGCACCGAAAAAGAAACACTAGCCATTCAATTGTCGAAAAAAGAAACTGACTTTGATCATCTTTGGGAACGCCATAAAGAACAAAAGGAAGAAGTGGAAAAACTTCAGGAAAAATTCACCAAAGAGTTTGAAAATTTGGCGAATAAAATCCTAGAAGAAAAAACGGTTAAATTTACTGAGCAAAACAAGGAAAACCTCAAAAACATACTTTCCCCTTTACAAGATAAAATCCAATTATTCGAAAAGAAAGTTGAAGACACGCATAAAGAAAGTATTGATTATCACGCCGCTTTACGCCAACAAATTTTGGGCTTGCGTGAGATGAACGAACAAATGAGTAAGGAAACATTAAACTTGACCAAAGCACTTAAAGGCGACAGTAAAATGCAAGGCAATTGGGGCGAATTGGTTTTAGAACGCGTTTTAGAAAAATCCGGACTGGAAAAAGAGCGAGAATACGAAGTACAGCAAAGTTTTGTAACCGAAGAAGGCAATCGTTTGTTTCCTGACGTAGTGATTAATTTGCCCGATGGCAAGAAAATGATAGTCGATTCGAAAGTAACCTTAACCGCTTATGAACGATATATCAACGCTGAAGATGAGACTGAAAAAGTGCAATTTCTTAAAGAACACCTCATCGCCATCAAACGACACGTGGATCAACTAAGTGAAAAAAATTATCACGATTTGTACCAAATGGAAAGTCCGGATTTCGTTTTGCTTTTCATCCCGATTGAATCGGCTTTTGCCTTGGCTTTAAACGAAGATACCAGCTTGTACAATAAAGCTTTTGAAAAAAACATAGTAATCGTAACGCCTTCCACTCTGTTGGCTACCTTGCGAACCATAGACAGCATGTGGACCAACCAAAAACAACAGGAAAATGCAGTGGAAATTGCACGTCAAGCCGGTGCTTTATATGATAAATTTGAAGGCTTTGTATCCGATTTAGTAAAAATTGGTAAAAAAATGGATGAAGCAAAAGCAGAATACGGCAATGCCATGAACAAACTTTTTGACGGTAAAGGAAACTTAATTAACAGCGTTGAAAAGTTGAAAAAGATGGGTGCCAAAGCCAAAAAAGCCTTACCGGAGAACATACTACAGCGCGCCAATAAGGATTCTGAATAAAATCCATTATTCTGCACAAAAAAACACAAAACGCATTTTTTTCATAAAAATTTCGAACTTAACATAGGGAAATTTGTTAATTTTTAGATTGTTACCAAAATATTATTATATTTGGTCAGCATTTTAAAAATCATATGAAAAAGAATTACTTACAAGCGCTGCTTTTAGTCTTTACACTCACCATTTTCTCTTCTTGTTCTGACAACGACGACGAAGAGAGTTACACGCCGGTTTCACCTGTAGTTGTTGATTTAACCCAGGTTCCTTATCCTAAATTATCCGATTATCATTTTTTTGAAGGTGATTTAAAAAACCTAACGCCTTCCTTAAATGTAATTCCTTATGAGCCTGCCAGCATTTTATTCAGTGATTATGCGCACAAGAAACGTTTTGTTTGGATGCCGGAAGGTACAAAAGCTACCTTCAATGGTGATGATAAAATTTTAGAATTACCGGTTGGGGCAGCCATCATTAAAAATTTCTACTACGATAAAATCCAACCTACTGATACACCTTTAATCATCGAAACACGAATTATGATTCGCAAAGTTGACGGATGGATTTTTGCGGATTATGTATGGAATGACGATCAAACAGAAGCCTATTTAGACTTGAACGGAAGCTACAAACAGCTTACTTTTAAAGATGACAATAACGTGGTTCGCAATGTAAACTACAGAATTCCTTCCGAAGCGCAGTGTATAGTTTGTCATAAATACAAACAAGATGTTGGCGGACAAGAAGTGACTACTTTCATTCCGATTGGTATCAAACCACAAAATTTAAACTTCAATTACAACTACGGTAATGAAACCAAAAACCAATTAACCAAGTGGATTGAACAAGGATATTTGGAAAACAATTTTGCATTCCCTACTCCGGAACATACTACCATAAATTACAGTGATGCTACACAACCTTTGGAAAAAAGGGTTCGTTCTTATTTCGACATCAACTGTGCCCACTGCCACAAAGAAACAGGTCATTGTGATTACAGACCGCTTCGATTGAGCTTTACAGAAACAGGTGGTGTTAATGGTCACAGTAACATGGGGGTTTGTGTGCCTACTGTTGACATGCAAGACTTTGACCCTGAATTGAGCAACTTGATAACACCAAGTAAACCTTCGCAATCGATGCTGTTCTTCAGAATTAACACCACTAATGAAAGCTATATGATGCCATTACACGGCCGATCTTTAATACATGACGAAGGTGTTGCCTTAATTGAAGAGTGGATTAATTCACTACAAAACTGTCCATAATATTAAAACCAACCTTATAACTAGAAACATGAAGAAAATTACATTTTTATTTTTTTTGTTAGCGGTGAGCAGTTTAACTTTTGCACAAAATACTTGTGCAACGGCAATACCAATCACAGCTGCAGGAACTTTTACTATTAGTACCATAGATGGTACCGGTTTACCGGCGACAACTTGTAATTACACGAATGCAAATGTAACAGCAGTTGAGTGGTATGCTTACACACCAACTCAAAACTACACCGTTACAGTATCAGCAGATTTACAAGAAAATTTATGTAGAGACACGAGGGTAAGAATCTACACAGGTAATTGTACCACAATGACTTGCGTTGTGGCAGATGACGACTCCGGTGTTTTAGCTTGTAATTCAGGAAATACTAATTCGTATTTATCTAAAGCTACTTTTAATGCTGTCGCGGGTCAAACTTATTATATCGTTTGGGACAACCGTTATGAATCAACCGGATTCAACTTTCAGGTAAGTGAAATCCCAGCCGGATACAATCCATGTAATGGAGCCGTTGCAGTTAGCGCAGGAACTACCACTGTTGCTGCTATTGATCAAACCAATATCAACACCAGTTGTTCTACAGCAACTTTATCCAAATGGTATTCTTATACACCAGCTGTAAATGCTAACGTGACTATTACCTCTGATTTAGCTGTTAACCTATGCAAGGATACTAACGTAAGTGTATATTCCGGAAACTGTACCTCAGGTTTAACTTGTGTTGGAAGTGATGACAATTCAGGTGTTTTAGCTTGTAATTTCGGAAATACCAATTCATATTTATCAACTTATTCCTTTATTGCTTCTGCAGGTACTACTTATTACATTGTTTGGGACAATAAATGGAGTGCTAACGGATTTGATTTCCAAATCAATGAAACGCCAATCGTAATACCGATTACTTATAACAACCAAACTGTTTCAACTATCAACAGTAGCTATAACATCTGTATTGTAGATATGAATGGCGACTATAAAGATGATATTGTAGGCGTAAGTGGGAATAACTTAAGAGTTCATTTCCAAGGAAACACTCCGGGTACATTCACAGTTACTGATTTCCCAATTACAGGAACCAGCGATATGCCGTCTTGGAGTATGGCTGCCGGAGATTACAACAAAGACGGATACAATGACTTACTATTAGGAAGCGGATCAGGATTAACATTTTGGAGATCTGCCAACAATGGTACTTCTTATACCAACATCAACCCTTCAGATTACATTTTCTGTCAAAGAACTAACTTTGTTGACATCAACAACGACGGTCATTTAGATGCTTTCTCTTGTCATGATATTGCTCCAAATGTGTACTACATGAACGATGGAAGTGCTAATATGAATTACTACCAATCAGGTACTTCGGGTGCTTATATGTTAGGTGTTACTGCCAGTGGTGGTAACTATGCTTCATTATGGACAGATTTCGATAATGACGGTGATTTAGATATGTTTATTTCCAAATGTTCAGGACCTCCTTGTGAACTACACAGAAATGACGGTAATGGAGTTTTCACAGACATCTCTGCCCAAGCCGGGATTAATGTTACGCCTATTCAAACCTGGTCTTCAGCTATTGCTGATTTTGATAACGATGACGATATGGACGTAATCATCACGGCAAGTGCAGGAACTCATAAATTCTTCAGAAACAACAAAGACACCAATACAGTTGCCTTTACTAATATCACAGCCGGTTCAGGTTGGGATACCAATACAGCAACAAACATTGACAATATTGCTTACGATTTTGACAACGATGGTAAAGTTGATGTTTTAGGCGGTGGTAACAAAATCATGTTCAACCAAGGAAACAACTCTTTCACTCCTGTAGGCTACAACGCTATTAGTGTTGGTGCCGTTGGCGATTTGAATAACGACGGTTTCTTAGACATTCAAAACGGTTCTACTATTCGTTACGGTGTGCCTAATGGCAACAACTGGCTGAAAGTAACCTTACAAGGTATTCAAAGCAACAGAAACGGTATTGGTGCTCGCGTTGAAATTTATGGCCCATGGGGCAAACAAATCAGAGATATCCGTAGTGGTGAAGGTTTCCGTTATATGAGTTCATTAAATGCACACTTCGGCCTTGGAACTTCCACAGTAATCAACCAAGTAATTATCAAATGGCCATCCGGTATAGTTGACACTTACAACAACGTTACAGCCAACCAACCATTAAGCGCAGTGGAAGGTGCTACTTTAGGAATTGATGCTTTTGAAAGTTCTGTATTTACAGTATATCCAAACCCTGTAAAAAACACCATCAACATTGCAATCAATACAGCCAATCCTGTTGAATTTGTTACGGCTCAAGTATACGATTTAAGCGGAAGAATGGTTCACCAAACACAAGTGGCTAATCAAACTGTAACTGTTAATCATCTTGCCAAAGGAACTTACATCTTGATGTTAAGAGACAGTAACGGTAAAGATTACTCTCAGAAATTCATCAAAGAATAAATTTCTTTGAAATACAATAAAAAAAGTCCCGAATATAGTTCGGGACTTTTTTATATGGCTACATTTTCAAAAGCATTCAATTTATTAAGGTGCAGTAAAGTATGATTGTCATCATGACTTCTGGAGAACATCGGGACAAACTTGGCACCATACACCACTTCTTGAAATATATAAGACGTTCGTTTAACAACCGTGGTACTGAAACGATCATCAAAAACTTTGACATAAACCATTATTTCTCCCTTGATATTAACATAATCCTCTTTAGATAAATTATAAAAAGGACTGCTTTCGGTAATGGGATGTACCAAAGTCCAACTCAAAGTTAAGGCATTAATCTTAGACAACTCTAAGTCAAGATTATAAAACTTATTGACCATTTTACCATTTTCCTCAACGGTCAAACCCACTGTCATTTTTGCTTCAGCATCTGTTAAATGGGTATTTTTATAAGGACTCATTCTAATCATTAAAGCAGTGCCTGATTGATAAGGTGCTATCAAGGCATTTTCAGAAAAACGCAAAAAAGCTTTTGGCATACTAAATCGCCCATAAAACAAACCGGTAGCTATGGCAAAACTCAACAAGCCAAACAAAGCCTCAAAGGCAGCCACAAAACTGGTTAAAAAACCACTCGGACTAATATGACCATACCCGACAGTAGTATACGTTTGAATGCTGAAAAAAAAAGCTTGACCAAATTGATCCATAGCATTTTCAGCATTGATTCCTTTAAGATGCTCCACTCCAATCAAGTAATATACAGTTGCAAAACATAGGTTTACAACAAAATAAAACAATAGTATAATGAGCATGAATTTCCATCTTGGGATGTTAACCATGGTATGAAACCAACTAATGCCGTCAAAAAAACCAATCCCGGTTCTTTTAATGTTGGCGTTTCCGTTTTTCGTCAAAAAACGACCTCCGTAACTTCCCGGGTTGACACCAAAACCGGTATTGCTATCTGTTTTTGCTTTCGCGTTAATTTTTTTTAAAAATGCCATGTAGTTACAGTTGTTTTCCCATTACATAATCATCCATTACAAATCCGTTGCCTATATCGATTACTTCTTCTTTTACAATCTCAAAGCCTGTTTTTTGATAAAATTGAATAGCGGAATTGTATTTGTTAACGTTTAAAAACAAAGCCTCATCTCCAAAAGCTAAAGCCTGTTGTTCAATATAATCTACCAAAGCTTTACCGGTTCCTTTGCCTTGTTGGGAAGATAAAATGTAAATTTTGTGAATTTTAGTTTTGCCGGAATTGTTTACATTGTGTTCGTAAGAAGCAAATCCAACGGCTTCATCATTAGAATAAATCAGCACAAAATGATGTTGCTTAAGAGTAGATTGTTCTTGAAGAGCGGCAACACTATACATCATTTCAAGCATGTAAGCTAGTTGCGCTTCCGTTAAAATTGCACCATAGGTTTTAGGCCAAACTTCGAAAGCAATAGCTCTTACGGCTGTAAATTGGTTATCAGTGTTGGGAACAATTGTAAACATCTGCTATTTTTTGAAAGCAGATTCATATAGGGCAATCCAATCCTGAACTGATATTTTCTGAGTCAATTCGGCAATCAAGTCATACGGAATATCTTCCATCTTTTTGAAACGAACACAGCTTTTACCCATATCGAGCTTGTATTTGCAACGTTTACCATATTCAGCCACAAACCAATCATACAAATTTTTATCGGCATAAACGCCCATATGGTAAAATGCGATAAAGTTTTTTTGCGAAGCCAATCCCATAAACGGTAGCGGATCTTTGGGATTACAGTGATAGCCTTTTGGGTAAATTGAATGTGGTACAGCATAACCCAACATCCCGTAACCCATTCCTTCTTGAAAACCCTCAGGTAAATTATCCGTAATGGTTTTTCTGAGTTGCTCCATAACCTTTTTACGGTCTTCCGGCAATTCGGCGATATAGTCTGATGGTGTAAGTGCTTTTGATTGCATCGTTTTGTATTTAGTTCCTCAAAAATAGAAATTATTTTAATAGTTTTACGTATCCAATCACATTACTGTAGTATGTCTAAAAGCCCATTAAGAAAAGATAAAACCTGCCTGAACTGTAGGCATGTGGTAGAAAACCGTTTTTGTCCAAACTGCGGTCAGGAAAATACAGATACCCGAAAAACATTTGTACAGTTATTTGTCCACTTCTTCGAAGATTTAACCCATTACGAAAATTCATTTTGGAAAACTATTCGAAACTTAATCTTTAAGCCTGCATCCCTGACTAAAGAATACCTTTCCGGTAAGCGAATGTCTTATTTGGCGCCTATTCGATTGTACATTTTTATCAGTTTTGTGACCTTCTTTCTTTTCTCAATTCTACCTGATAGCTCAGGGGAAGAAGTGACTAATGTTAACGAAGTCAACAACCATAAATCTACCGAAAAAATCACTGCAGCTCCTATTGATACCGTTGCGCATGCTAAAGACACGCTTCAAAAAGAAGCATGGATTAAAAAGTTGGAACAAGACGGACATATTGATAAACAGACAGCCGATTCTTTGCAACTGTCAGCTTCCAAAAGAAATCAAGAATATGAAAACGGCGATTATATGAACTTCGGATACCGCTCCATCAAAGAATTAGATTCGATCCAGCAATATGGTAAACCGGAGGAAAAGCTCGGAGATTTTGGCTATTGGTTTCACAAAAAGATACTGTTAGCCAAAAAAGGAAAGACCAAAGATGAAATTTTCGACAAACTCTCCGAAGCATTTATCCACAACATCCCAAAGGCTTTGTTCATTTATATGCCTTTATTTGCCTTTGTATTATGGTTGTTCCAAAGTAAAAAACGCTGGTACTATTTTGACCATGGTATTTTTACTTTGCATTATTTTTCCTTTTTGCTGCTTGCGTCATTAATCTTGGAATTAATTAACTTTTTCGTAGGATTATTTGGGAATCATTGGTTTTTAGACACCATTATTACTATAGCAGATACAGTTATCATTATTTATATGCTGTATTACTTTTTCCCGGCGCATCATCGCTTTTATGAGCAAAGCAGATTCAAGACCATCATCAAGGGTATTTTAATATTCTTCATCAACATGTTCATCTTAAGTTTTATCCTGATTGGGCTTTTCTTCTTTTCATTCATTAACATACATTAATCATGTCAAAAAAAATATTATTCTTATTAGCACTATTTACATTAGTAACCAGCTGTAGCCCTTCAAAATCCGGCAATAAAAAGTTGGCTGATGTTAGTACTTATCTCTCTGCAATTAATACTGAAAGTTTGCGCACCAACCTTACCTATATTGCCTCCGATGAAACCGAAGGACGGGAAACAGGCAGCGAAGGCCAAAAGAAAGCCGGCAAGTTTATCATCGATTTTTACAAGAAAAACGGTATTTCGAATCCCAAAGGTGCCGACGATTACTACCAAAAAGTACCGGCCGCGTTTTTAAATGCCAAAAGAAACGAAAACTTACCCGACTCAGAGAACATCTGGGCCTTTATAGAAGGTTCTGAAAAACCGGATGAAATTGTTGTAATTTCAGCACATTACGATCACGTAGGAGTTAAAGACGGTGAGATTTATAACGGAGCCGACGATGACGGTTCGGGAACTGTAGCTTTAATGGAAATGGCTGCTGCTTTTCAAAAAGCCAAAAACGAAGGCAACGGTCCGAAACGATCTATCTTAATTTTACATGTAACCGGTGAAGAACATGGCTTACACGGATCTCGTTACTATTCCGAAAATCCGCTTTTCCCGTTAAAAAATACAGTGGCTGATGTGAACATTGACATGATTGGCCGCCGTGATGATTTTCACAAAGACAGCAATAATTATGTATATGTCATCGGTTCCGATTATTTATCGACCGATTTATACAACATTTGCGAGAGTGTGAACCAACAATACATTAAGCTCGCTATTGATTACAAATACAACGACAAAAAAGATCCGAATCGATTTTACTACCGCTCCGACCATTACAACTTTGCCAAACACAATATCCCATCGGTTTTCCTTTTTAACGGAACGCACGCCGATTACCACAAACCAAGCGATGAAGTGGGAAAAATTGAATTCGACGCGCTCACCAAAAGAACGCAATACGCTTTTGCTATTGCCTGGGAAATTGCCAACCGAGAGCAACGTTTAGTAGTAGACAAAACCGATAAATAAACGGTAAATTACAGTTACAAAAAAAGCCCCGAAATACGGGGCTTTTGAATTTTGGGTGAAAGACGGGTCTCGAACCCGCGACCTTCGGAACCACAATCCGACGCTCTAACCAACTGAGCTACAATCACCATTTATTTTTGCAAAGAACCTAAGTTGCTTTTGCGAGTGCAAATATAGTGCAAAACTTAACTTTTGCAAAGGTTTTTTAGATTTTTTAAATCAAATCTCCTAAGCTCTTGACTGCCACGTATCTCTCGGTTGTAAAACCTTCAGCATAATCCACACCAATCAATCGACCGAAGTCTTGCGTGCGGTAATGAATACTTTGCAAAAAGTTTTTAGTAGCTATCGGTGTGATCGGTTCATTAGAGTTTTCAGAATAAAACTGAGAGGCATAAGCCAAAATAGACTTTGTTTTTATATCCATGAATTCAGAAATATCTACCACAAAATCAGGCTCTATATTTTTCCATTGGATGTAATGATACACTACTTTCGGACGCCACACTTCCTGTTGCACGCCTTCATGCTCGGTTTCAATTTTTCGCAAACCCGATAAAAAACAGGCGTCAGAAACCAACTTACTGCCTTTGCCGTGATCGATGTGACGGTCTTCGATGGCATTACAAATTACAATCTCAGGCTTGTATTTGCGAATTCGCTTAATGATTTCCAACTGATGGGCTTCGTCATTCACAAAAAAACCATCGCGCATGTTTAAATTTTCTCGCATGGAAATCCCCAAAATTTCAGCCGCCAAAGCAGCTTCCTGATCACGAATTTCCACCGATCCTCGAGTTCCGAGTTCGCCACGCGTTAAATCGATTATACCTACTTTTTTTCCTAAGGAAACTTCTTTGGCAATTGTGCCGCTACAGCCCAATTCTACATCATCAGGATGTGCGCCAAACGCTAAAATATCTAATTTCATACTTTTTATTTTTTATAGTATCATGTAAACTATGAGTCGTAGTCTATTACTTTTAACTTACAACATAGAACCCACAACATACAACTGCTTTAATTCAAAACCTTCCGCATGGTCATCGATTTGTTGACCGTTTCGATAAATTCCGCTTCCGGCACACTGTCTTTAGTAATGCCGCAACCGATGAATAATTCGACGTGCTTGTCGTTGATTTTCATACAACGCAAATTAACAAACAAATCCGTTTGCTCGGTTCGGAATGTGGCCAAATCGATATTCAACTCACCCAAAAATCCCGAATAATAACTTCTGTCATACGATTCGTTTTGCAAGATAAAATCCTTTGCCGCCGCTTTCGGCAATCCGCAAACAGCTGATGTCGGATGCAAAGATTTAATAATTTCCTCCAAGTTGCTATCGCTACCAATAGTCGCTGCAATATCAGTCTTGATGTGCCACAAATTTCCGGCTTGCACCGAATACGGACTCGAAACAGTGAGTTCTGACACTTTATCGCTCAAACTTTGGGTAATAAAATCGGTTACCAATTGTTGTTCCTCAATTTCTTTTTCTTGCCAAACGACATCTGTAGATTCAGTTACCGCTTGCGTTCCGGCCAAAGCCACGGTTTGCAATGTTACCTGATTGATTTTTAAAAACTGTTCCGGACTGGCGCCCAACCAAAGCCCTATTTTGGGGTGAAAAAAACAATATTTGAAAGCGGTCGGATAAAAAGCCACCAACTTTTTAAATACAGTTTCCAACTCAAAAGAAGGTATAGCAACCATCGCTTTACGAGACAAAACCACTTTCTCAAATGCGCCTTGACCAATGGCATCGACTCCTGCTGTCACCAAGGCTTCAAAATCTCTTTTAGCGGCTTCGTCAGCCTCAATGATCGGATTAGGAGCTATTAAAAAGTCTGTTTCCTTTATCTTCTCGACATAAACTTCTGATTCGGCTTGTGGAATATAAGGAATGGCATCGCCCTCAAAAGGGGCAAAAACAAAACCTTTCTCACTAAAATCTTTTAAAAAGTGTAAGCTGTCGTTCTCCTGAAATAAAGCAATCATGCGGTCAGCTTTGGGCTTCGCATACAGCACAAACGGCAATTGTTTTTCCAGTTGCGCTTTGACTTTTACAAACACATCTGTCATTTATCTCCTGGGTAAAATCATGTTAGTCAACTTACACAACGAAATCAGCTTGTCGTTTTCATCCGTTATTTTAATCTCCCACAAATGAATACTTCTTCCTTGATGAATAATTTTGGCAGTACAAAATACAGTTCCTTCGCGTTTGCTTTTCAAATGATTAGCCGAAATTTCAATCCCGCGCACTTCTTGCTTTTCAGTATTGATAAACATGAGTGAAGCCGCACTACCAACACTTTCTGCTAAAGCCACTGTGGCACCGCCATGCAACAATCCCATGGGTTGATGCACTCTTGAATTTACCGGCATTTTAGCTTTTAAAAAGCCTTCACCGGCGTCTATATATTCTATTTCTAAGGTTTCCATCAAAGTGTTTTTGCTCCATTCGTTGCACAGTTGTAACACTTTTTCTCTATCCAATGCCATAGCTTAAATTTTTCACGAAATTACTACTTATTTCCCACAAGGAAAAAAGCCAACACCACGAATATACTATAATGGTATTTTTACCGTTATTTACCAAGACTATAGTCAAATTTTCAAATCGACTTATTTTCAAATTAAACTATAATACCTACATTTACGACCGGAGACTGTTAGGTCGAATTGTACAAAGTAAAAATTCATAATACTGATGCGCTATCTTATATTCTTTTTTATAATTGGTTTAACTTTATTCACCAGTTCTTGTCGACAAGATTTTGAATTTGAACCCAGTACAGGCGGTTTGTTTTTCTCGAAAGATACCGTGTATTTAGATACTGTTTTTACCAATATCGGATCGAGCACTTACACCCTAAAAGTGTATAACCGAAGCGATAAAGACATCAAAATACCAACCATACAATTAGGAAAAGGACAAGCTTCTAAATACCGCATGACCGTTGATGGTATGGTAGGCAATAACAACCGAGTGTTTAATGATGTAGAGTTGTTGGCCAAAGACAGCATGTACATCTTCATCGAAGTGACTGCGGATGTAGCCGAAGCCAATCCAACCGATTTCTTATATACCGATATTATCGAATTTCGCCACGCCAACGGAGAAGTGCAAGATGTAGATTTAGTGACACTAATCCAAGATGCGTATTTCTTATATCCGAAACGATTTTCCGACGGCACTACCGAAACGCTCACCATTGAAGGTATAGAAGAACCGGTGTATGGTTTCTTTTTAGATGAAAATGATCCCGTTAACGGCAATGAATACGTTTGGGGCAACGATAAACCTTACGTCGTTTATGGTTATGCAGCCGTTCCCGGAGGAAAAACTTTGAACGTTCAACCCGGTGCTCGTATACATTTCCATGCCGACTCAGGATTAATTGTGGGTAACGGCGCTTCATTCAAAGCCAATGGAACTTTAGAAAACAATATCATTTTTGAAGGCGATCGTTTAGAACCCGGATTTTCAGATGTTGCCGGTCAATGGCAAACCATTTGGCTGACTGCCGGAAGTACCGGAAATGAAATCGATAACGTCATCATCAAAAATGCAGCAGTCGGTTTGAACATCGATAGCAATGATGGTAATTTTATGACGATTAAAAACACCCAGATATACAATTCATCATTGATTGGATTATACGCCAAAACTGCAAAGATTAGAGGTGAAAACGTGGTTATTAATTACGCCGGTATCGCTTCGTTAGCTTGTACTTTGGGTGGAAGTTACGAATTCAAACAGTGTACGTTTAACAACAATTGGTCGAGTTCCCGACAAGTGGCTGTTTTGCTGAATAATTATTACGAAGATGAAAATGGTGCTCAAGTACCCTTCGATTTGGTGCAAGCGGACTTTAAAAACTGCATCATTTATGGAAGCAATACTTATGAACTATCACTTGATCCGGCTACTTCAGGCCTATTCAACCATTCTTTCACCAAATGTTTATTGAAATTCGGTAGCAGTAGCAATCCGTTGTACAGCTTCCTGTTCGATAATCCTGAAGTCAAACGCAACGAAAATCCTAAATTTTTAAACATACAAAATAACCAACTTAACATCGGCGATGATTCGGCTGCCAGAGGATTTGGAGATGATGTTAGCGTACCTTTTGATATTTTAGGAAATCCAAGAACAACTCCTTTTGATGCCGGCGCTTATAATTGGACAACTTTTCAAGACTAATTTGTTGAAAAACCTTTTTCCATATTCGCATTTTTTAGTCTAAATTTGCAGTAACAACAACAACATTAATAACTACACAATGATTCATTTCTTCGGAAACGAAAGTACTACTGTTTTTGCCGTACAAACGCAAAACGAACTTTCGGCAGAAAACATCTCAAAATTAAACTGGCTTTTTGGCAACGCTCATAAAATAGAAAAATCCGTCATGACGGATTTTTTTGTTGGTCCACGTGCCGCTATGGTTACGCCTTGGAGTACCAATGCCGTAGAAATCACCCAAAATATGGGAGTTGAAGGCATTATCCGAATTGAGGAATTCGAAAAAGTAACTGAAAACTTTACCGATTTCGACCCAATGCTTTCGCAAAAGTACAACGAGTTAACACAAGATATTTTCACCATCAACATCCAACCGGAATCGATTTTGGAAATCGAGGATATCGCCACTTACAACCAACAAGAAGGATTAGCGTTAAGCGAAGAAGAAGTTGCCTATTTAAACAGTGTTTCTCAAAAAATAGGAAGAAAACTAACCGATTCTGAAGTCTTTGGATTTTCTCAAGTCAATTCAGAACATTGTCGCCATAAAATTTTCAACGGCACTTTTGTGATTGACGGACAAGAAAAAGAAACTTCCCTATTCAAACTCATCAAAAAAACATCGGCCGAACATCCTAACGATATCGTTTCGGCCTACAAAGATAATGTCGCATTTATCAAAGGGCCGAAAGTAACTCAATTCGCCCCTAAAAGTGCCGACAAACCGGATTTTTACGAGACTAAGGAATTTGATTCAGTGATTTCGCTAAAAGCCGAAACCCATAATTTCCCTACTACTGTAGAGCCTTTCAACGGAGCAGCAACGGGTTCAGGTGGTGAAATCCGTGACCGTTTGGCCGGTGGACAAGGTTCATTGCCTTTGGCCGGAACTGCTGTTTACATGACGGCTTATTCCCGATTAAAAGATAACCGCGAATGGGAAAATGGCATGACCGAGCGACAATGGTTGTACCAAACACCCATGGACATCTTAATCAAAGCCTCAAATGGCGCTTCAGATTTCGGAAATAAATTCGGGCAACCGCTTATCACTGGTTCCATTCTAACCTTCGAACACGAGGAAGAAGACAGAAAACTCGGCTACGATAAAGTCATCATGCAAGCCGGAGGCATTGGCTACGGAAAGCTCGACCAATCCATCAAAAAGAAACCTAGCGAAGGAGACAAAATCGTTATCCTTGGCGGGGAAAATTACCGAATCGGAATGGGCGGTGCTGCAGTTTCCTCTGCCGATACCGGTGCTTTTGGTTCCGGAATCGAACTGAACGCCATCCAACGTTCCAATCCTGAAATGCAAAAACGCGCCGCAAACGCCATTCGCGGTTTGGTAGAAAGCGATGAAAATCCGATTGTTTCCATACACGATCACGGCGCCGGCGGTCATTTGAACTGTCTATCCGAATTGGTAGAAGAAACCGGGGGGGTGATAGACTTAGATAAATTACCTGTTGGTGATCCAACTTTATCGGCCAAAGAAATCATCGGCAACGAATCGCAAGAACGAATGGGATTGGTCATTGGTCAAAAAGACATTGATACCTTACAACGCATCGCAGAAAGAGAGCGTTCGCCTATGTACCAAGTGGGACACGTAACAGCCAACAAACGTTTTACTTTTGAAGGCCAAAAAACAGGCTGTAAACCTATGGACCTCGCCTTGGAAGACATGTTCGGCAGTTCGCCCAAAACCATCATGGCGGATAAAACCATACAAAGAAATTATACTGATTTAGAGTATAGTTCCGATTATATTCAAGACTACCTAAAAGACGTTTTGAAACTCGAAGCCGTAGCTTGTAAAGATTGGTTGACCAATAAAGTCGATCGTTGCGTAGGCGGAAGAGTAGCCAAACAACAATGTGTCGGACCTTTACAATTGCCGCTAAACAATGTGGGCGTAATGGCCTTAGATTTTAACGGAAAAGAAGGTATTGCCACTTCCATTGGCCACGCTCCTATTTCGGCATTAATCGACCCGAAAGCCGGTAGCCGAAATGCCATAGCCGAAGCTTTATCTAACATCATTTTTGCCCCTTTAAAAGACAATTTAAAAAGCGTTTCGTTGTCTGCCAACTGGATGTGGGCTTGTAAAAACGAAGGCGAAGATGCCCGTTTGTACGAAGCGGTTCAGGCTTGCTCTGAGTTTGCTATCGAGTTAGGCATCAACATTCCTACGGGAAAAGATTCACTTTCCATGAAACAAAAATACCCGAACGACGAAGTGATTGCACCGGGAACGGTAATTATTTCGGCGGCCGGAAATTGTTCCAATATTACCAAAGTGGTAGAACCGGTGTTGCAAAGAAATGGTGGTTCGATTTATTACATCAATTTGTCTCAAGACGAATTTAAATTGGGTGGAAGTTCTTTTGCCCAAACCTTAAATAAAATTGGTGCTGAAACGCCAACCATTAAAGATGCCGCGTTCTTTAAAAAGGCCTTCAATGCTGTGCAAAATTTAATCAAAGACCGACAAATCCTTGCCGGACATGATATCGGAAGCGGTGGTTTAATCACAACGCTATTGGAAATGTGCTTTGCCGATAACCATTTAGGAGCTAAAATCGACTTCTCGTCATTGGAAGAAAATGATTTGGTTAAAATCCTATTTGCAGAAAACATCGGATTGGTATTGCAAGCTAAAGACGATGCAGTCTTTGAAAAAGCATTAGAAGGAATCGAAATCTTCAAAATCGGAGAAGTCTCAACGACTCCATCATTGGAATTTGGAATTTGGAATTTAGATATTGCGAGTTTACGCGATATTTGGTTTGAAACTTCTTATTTATTAGACCTAAAACAATCCAAAAACAACACGGCCACAGAGCGTTATAATAATTACAGTCACCAACCTTTACAATACCAATTCCCTGCCCACTTCACTGGAAAACTAAAAGACGTCACTTCGAGTGATTCCGATGTTAATCGGAATCGTATCGAGAAGCCAAAAGCAGCCATCATCCGTGAAAAAGGCAGCAATTCCGAACGCGAAATGGCGAATGCCATGTACTTAGCCGGATTTGACGTAAAAGACGTTCACATGACCGATTTGATTTCGGGACGCGAAACTTTGGAAGACATCCAATTTATTGGTGCTGTGGGTGGTTTTTCTAATTCCGATGTTTTGGGTTCTGCTAAAGGTTGGGCCGGGGCTTTTTTATACAACGAAAAAGCCAACACGGCTTTGAAAAACTTCCTTAAAAGAGAAGACACTTTATCAGTAGGCATCTGCAACGGTTGTCAATTGTTTATGGAATTAGAAGTCATTAACCCTGAACATGAAGTTCACGGTAAAATGAAACACAACGATTCTCACAAACATGAGAGCATCTTTACCTCAGTTACGGTTCAAGAAAACCATTCCGTAATGCTGAAAACCCTTGCCGGAGCAACCTTAGGCGTTTGGGTGTCGCATGGCGAAGGTAAATTCCACTTACCTTATGAAGAAAGCAAGTACAACATCGTAGCCAAATACGCTTACGAAGGTTATCCCGCCAACCCCAACGGTTCCGATTATAACACGGCCATGTTGTGTGATAAAACCGGGCGCCATTTAGTCATGATGCCTCACATTGAACGCTCCACCTTCCCTTGGAACTGGGCATATTACCCTGACAGAGGACAAAAAGACGAAGTTTCACCTTGGCTTGAAGCCTTTGTTAATGCCCGAAAATGGATAGAAAATCAAAATAAATAAACAGAAAACCCGCTCCTTGGAGTGGGTTTTTTAATATGGCGTGTTCCCTTGGCCTACCCTGAGCTTGTCGAAGGGCAACCCTATATAGAACATTGGATAGTAAAAGGTGTAAGACCTACAATATACAGTTAAAGTTTGAAGAGGGACAAACGGTCATGTTTAATTTTGAACTCAATATGTTAGAGGGCTTCCCATCAAATGTTCCTATAAACTTAGAGATTAGAAATTTAGCCGGTACAACTGTTTTTTGGAGTACTACAATTAGTGCTGCTGGTGTTGTATCGGGTTCATTTACTGCGCCTATTTCTGCAGATTATAAAATTGTACTCTCAGTTAATAACACAACCGGAAATGATATAGGAATTACGATTGATAATTTTTATGTTTATACGCAACCTAGTTTGAGTAATGATTATGTTTCACTATTTTTACCGGACGTTCTGAGTTATAATGATTACTATCCGTTCGGTAGTTTAGTACCTAACCGCCACCGCAGCACCGATGATTACAGATACGGTTTCCAAGGGCAAGAGAAAGATGATGAATTAAAAGGGGAAGGAAATAGCTATGCATTTGATTTAAGGTTTTATGATCCGAGGATTGGAAGGTTTTTAAGTCTAGACCCTGACAAAAAATTATATACTGATCTTTCACCATATCTTTTTGCTGCAAATAGCCCTTTAGTGCTTATTGACGAAATGGGACGAGGACCAATTGTACCTAAGTGGTTATGGCAAGGAAAAGCTTATGATGTAGCTTTTACAGCAGGATTTATTGACGGTATGTGGGATGCAGGTGAAGGAGTTGTACAGCATGCAGTTGACTGGCATCCTCTAAACTGGGTTACTGATCCTAGTAATCAATGGAGGAAAACTAAAGAAGCTCTTTCTTTACCAAGAGTAATGGTAACTATTTTGACTGATGATACAGCCAGAGAAAATCTCTTGAAAGCCGTTGAAGAAGGCATAGGAACTTGGATTGATGATGCAACAGGAAAGAAGGGAATGGACGTTGCCGGATATACTCATGGTAAACTAGTTTTTGAAGTCGTCGCTACTTTTGTTGGAGTCGAAGAGTTGCAATTGGCTAGTAAAAGTGGTAAATTTTCAAAAGAAACATTAGATCTTCTCAAAAAGAATGCTAAGACCCTTATTAAACAAATGAAGCCTTGTGGCTGTTTTACAGCGGGTACTTTAGTTTTTGTTGAGGAAGGTTATAAAAATATTGAGGAGATTAAAGTTGGTGATAAAGTTTGGGCCTACAATGATAAAAATGGTGAATTAGAACTAAAGAAAGTAATTGATACATTCAGTAGAGACTTTAGTCAAGTTTATAAAATTTACTATGGAGATGAGGTCATAGAAGCCACAAATGAACATCCTTTTTTTATTGGCGGAA
Source organism: Flavobacterium cheonhonense (assembly GCF_035671315.1). NCBI lineage: Bacteria > Pseudomonadati > Bacteroidota > Flavobacteriia > Flavobacteriales > Flavobacteriaceae > Flavobacterium > Flavobacterium cheonhonense. Next base: position 8,144 of record NZ_JAXAVY010000005.1, on the reverse strand, counting down.
AATGGCTAAAAGTGGATGAATTAAAAGTTGGGGATAACTTAACTTTATATGATGAAACTACATTACCCATAACAAAAATTGAACTTGTGGAGGGAGACTTTAAAGTTTATAATTTTACAGTTGATGAATACCACACTTATTATGTTTCTAAATCTAATGTGCTTGTTCATAATGGGAATCCTTGTGATTTTGGATTTATGTGGCAAGAGGCAAAAACTGTTCTAACAGATGTTTTAACAAAAGGGGTACATGGTAATGTCTTTTTTAAAGGTAAAAAGTTGACTGAAATTGGTTTTGAGGTTAATGAATCTGGAGATGTTATTTATAATATTGTTGGTAAAAAAGTATCTAGAGAACAAGAGAAAATAGTAGAGCAAGCTTTCCAAGCTCAATTAAAAAATCCAAATTTTAAAAGTGAACTAAAAGAAAAAGCTAAAGAATTTTTAGATAGTGGAGCGTTTAAAGGTAAAGACAGAGAAAAAAAGCTTCAAAAAATAGTTGATGAATTATAAAATTGAAAGATGGGATTATCAGAATTTATTATTGACAGTAAAGTAGGTGACATAGAAATTGGAGTAGATATATCTTATTCTAAAATGAATTTTGATGTTATTCAATCAGAAGATGGCGGCACTCCCGCCTTACTTGAATTAAAATATGAAAGAATTGATTTTCAAATAACTTCTTTCAGAAGTGTTGTAATAGGGATTTCTTATGATTTTGAGTATACACCAAACAAATTTTATGAGATAAAACATGGAACTTTAAGCGGAAAGATTGGCTACAAATCTAATTTAAATGATGTCCAAAAAATGCTTGACTATTTTAATTTAGAATATAAAATTTTTAAATGTGAAAAAGTAGAAAGTACTGAATTGCATCTCTTAAAAAGTAATATTATTTTGAAATTTATAAATCCTCAATTAGATATTTTATGTAAAGCCTATGTTTTTGATATGGATTTATATAATAAAATTTCTAATGTATAAATTCATTCTAGATGATTTTATTGAAAAGGAGAAGCTAATGAATATCTCTACAAGAGAGTTTTTGAGCTCAGATCTAACTCCATTTATAACTCAAAAATCAAATAGTGCTAATAAATATGATTTAAGTGAGATATTGGTTTTGAGTTATAATCATGCAAAAATAACTGTTGGTATTGAAGGTAAAAACATCGTCAAATATAAAATGTTTAGAATTACATCCTATAATGAGAATATGGATTTTACTTATAAAGGCTTTAACCCGCTTCCGCACTAATCCTTTCGCGTCTTAATGATCAATTAAAAAAAGAACACGCTCGTGAGCGTGTTCTTTTTGTGTGTTTTGGTGGAGAAATAAGTAAACTCAATAACTCTCCAACTTACTATGCACCTTATCAATCTCCCTATCAATATACACTTGCGCATAATGTACATATCTGTTAAAAGCACTGCTACTGGCACTGTGGCCACTTATCTTTCTTACAAGATGCTCCGGCATTCCTAAAATTAAAAGTGTTGTAATTGCCGTACGGCGCATCATGTGTGAACTCATTTTGTCGCAAAATCGAATCCCTTTTTGTGAGCCTCTTTGTTTTTTGGCTTTGCCAAGACGTTCCCTTGTAACTTCAAGATCATTAGTAAACCCGGCTTTCTCACCTATAGTTTTTAATACTTTATTAAAAGTATACAAGCCTATTTCTCCAAATACATTTACCCCAGCCTTTGTGGGCCTATACTTTTTGTAAATAGAAACGGCATAAGCCGGAAGCTTAATGCTTGAATAAGTTTTTGTTTTCTTTGATTTTATTTTTAAATACCAATCCTCACCCGATTGCTCAAAGTTTTTATTGGTTAATAAAAAAATATCGGAGTACCGCAAACCTGTAGTACACCCAAATACAAAAATATCTTTTACTTTTTTTAAGCTGGGGGTTAATTGACTCTCAAACTCTTTGTCATGAATCAAAAATTTCAATTGCTCCGGTGTTAAAACTAATACGTCAATTTCTTCTTTTCTGACATAAAATTGTTTGTGAAAATCACCAATATAAATTTCTTTTTCCTCTTTTAAATAATTAAAAAAAACTCTGATAATTTTTATTTGTGAACCAACATAATTATCATAGCACCCCTTCTTGTATAGAAAATCGGTAAAATTTTTATAGAATTTTTTCCAATAATTTTTTTCAGATTGTAACTCTCTTTTGGTGAGTTTCATAACATCACATACTCGAATATCAGTTTTTAACTCCTCTGAAAAAAGAATTAGGTTTCTTAAAACATAATTGTAATTGTTTATTGAATTTTTAGTAATTCGCTCACCGTTTTTTTTAAGTCTTTTTCCTGATTCTGATTCTTTGATAAACTGTTTGAACAAAGGGATTAATGGTTTGACCTTTTTCATGATGTGGTTTTTACCAAAAATACACCAAAAGCAAAATAAAATTAACTTTTACATGTAAAGTTCTATTTTAAATACAATAAACAACAAGGTATTATTGCTCATTTTATTAATTTCATAAAACTAGTTTAACAGAGAAAAAAATATTAAAACTAAAGTTTATGTAAAATTAATACTTAGCAAAAATGTTTTTTAACCAGAGTGTATAGCGTGAAAAATGAAGAAGAACATTTATAAATTTAGTAAAAAAGCAACTCGTTTAAAAGTTGCTTTTACTTATATTTATTATTTATTAATGGAAAAGGGTTCTCGCAGTATTTAATACTGGAGGGGGAGTATGTGTACTAAAATATAAAAAAGAAAACCTGATTCTTTTAAGTAGGGTTTTATAATTCAATCTATTTCGATTGAATTAAGAATTTCTTTAACTAAGTTTCTGACGGATTGCCATTTAATATTATTTACAAAACTTTGTGGAGTCCATAATTCTTTTTCAATCCCTAAAACCATTGAACGAACTTGTTTGATTTTTTTTGCGTTGTCTTGTGTAATTAATCCTTCGGAATTTAATATTGCCAAGTTATTTTCGTGTAAGAACGTATAATAATCTCCTTCAATTTCACTTAATCGGTTTTGTATTAAAAAATGATAATCAGTATTTAATTCTTTTTCAGGTAAAAGAAATAAAATTAACGTATCAATTAAATTGGCGTACCTTTCAACCATAATTTATTCTGCTTGAATTATTTTAGATTTATCTTCTTTTGTTGGTTTATAATCTTTTCCAACAACTTTTGTTTTACCATACTTTCCACTATTGATTTTATAATAGGTTGAACCAGGGTGATGTGAATTACCGGTTGTGAAGGAAACAAATCCATCTCCTCCTTTTTCAATAAATTTCCATCCTTCGCCCGAATTCAATGCTTGCCGTTCCCATCCAGAACCTAATATTTGCTCTACATCATCAACAGATTTTCCCCAAATTTCTTTAGGATTATTTACTAAGTCATCAAATGATTTTATAGTTACTTCAACCTCTTTTGATAAAGATACTTCTGTAGATAAAGCAACTCCTTCTTCAACTGCAATAGCTCCTCTTGTTTCTAATGATACACCTACTGTTTCTTCAAGTGTAATAGCCTCTGCCTCAGGAGCTACTAAAGGTATTAATAAGGGTGCGACTACAATAGTGCCTTGAGCAACTCTTTTAGGATCACCACTTTTTAAGTCCCTGTATGCATTAACATGCTTATCTATAACAGCTGTTACAACATTTTTGGCTGACTTGACTGGATTTTTAGCTACTACTTTAACCTTTCTTATTTTTGCTTTTGCATCATCTTCAATCTCCTTTTTCATTTGTTTTGGTTCCTGAAACATTGAAAGTGATTGTCCCGGTTTATTGAGGCGTCCTTTAGGCAACGCTTCTTCGAGGAGGGCATCAAAATATTCGCCAAGCCATTTCCATGCTTTTTTTGTTGTTTCAACAACATTACTGCTGTTTGATTTCGATGGCTTCGTTTCCGCACCTTCCAATTCAAGCATATCAATAACTCTATTTTCGCTAAATGAAAAAGGACTATTCCAAGGAAATTTTGGAGCAAGAGGATCCAAACTCAAAAACCTTCCCACCCTCGGGTCATGCATTCTAAAAGTATAATTCAAGGAATTTCCTTCCCCTTTTAATTCATCGTCTTTCTCTTGCCCTTGGAAACCGTATCTGTAATCATCGGTGCTACGGTGGCGGTTAGGTACTAAACTACCGAACGGGTAATACTTTTTTGTAAAAGAACGTTCTGTAAATATAAAAACTAAAACCTAAAGAGTTGTAGTTTTTTTAATTTTTAAAAGGTAGAAAGGATTTCTGAGTTATCGGGTTTTTTATAGGCAGGGATTGTAAATCCGAGCTATCGCGGTACTGTGAGTTTAGCTGATAACATTAAAATTATAAGAGAAAAACAAGGACTACTCCAAAAAGAAATCTCTAATCATATTGATGTAGATAAATCAACGTATAGTAAGATTGAAAGAGGAACAAGAGAAGTAACCGTAGCCGAACTACAAAAGCTTACTAAACTCTTTAATTTAACTACTGACCAGATTTTGAACTATGACGAAAATATAATTCCTAAAGAAGTAGTTATTGAAGTCAAAACCATTATTAGCAAATGCAACACCTAGAACAACTCGATGAAGAAGATAAAAGTATTGTGTTTAAAATGATTGATAAAATGCTTACCTACGGTTTTAAAGATTTCTTCGCTAAAAACGTTTCTTCTTTGTAGTTTTAACAAAATTTTAACTATTTTATTTTTTAGCATTGATTAGGAGTATTTAATACTCATAGTGTTTATTTTTATATCTGTTTTACAGTTTATACTCATAAAAAAAACGCCCGTAAGCGTGTTTTATTTTTGTCTATTTATTTTAAAAGCCAAAATATTTTAAGGGGTTAGCTTAAGCATTATTAATTTCGGAAATTAATTCATCAAGATTGTAATAATACCTGTCTTTTAATAAACTAAAATAACTGACATTAACGTTAGACATTTGTTTATTAATATCTCTCCAAACTAAAATCCCTTCATTTTCAAATTCTATTAAGTCTGTTAAACTACCAAACGAAGAGTCTGGTGGATATTCTTTATTTAATGTTTGTTGGAATTTGATATTCCAGTTCTCAATATTCTTTTTTAAGTCTTCTGAAAAATTTAAATCATAATGATTAACATTACTGTAAATCTCATCTTTTTCACTTATCCAAAGAGGGAAACAACCATATTCAGGTGAAATTTTAATATTCATATTTATTGCAAAAATTAATTTTTAGGAACTGATACAGGATTTGCTCCAACTATAAAACCATTTTCCGAGGTGGTTACGGCAACTCTTTTTACTTCTCCTTTATACAAATACTCGTATATTGGTCTTCCAGTTCCTTCTCCTTGATAACCTACTATTTTTCCTTTTGTTGTAGCATCAAATACAAAATCTGCAATATCATCCTTAGCAATACCATTTTTAGAAAAATCATCTGCGTGTTTCATAATGTGTTCTAAGCCAGCTTTTGCATTTCCTTTTTCTAAAAATACAATTTTGTTTAATTGGTTTCTACCAATCTTTATGATATCTTGAATAGTAAATTTTACCCCTTCTTTTGCTAATATTCCTGTAAAATGTTTAACAATAGCTTGTTGCACTTTAACCTTAACAGCTTTTTCAAATAGCTCTCCCCAAACACCAGATCCTACAGTTAATAAAGCATAATCCAATGCATTGCCACCAGGATGATTAACACCCTCACCTGTATTAAGTTCTACTGGTATTTTTAAAGTCACCCCATCAACAACTAAATGAATGTCATATTTAGCCAAACAATATGTATCCATTGAACGCCAATACCAAGGACCAGACTTAACTGTTCTAGTTGTAAAACCGTGATAAACAAAAGTAATTTTAGATTTGTTATTAACTAAATCTATATCTTTTAGTGATTGAATAACTGGACCTATAAAGTCATCTGCTAAAGCTGTTTTTCCGTTTAGAACAAAATAATTTTGTTTAGTCCTTTTACCGCCATTCGTATTATTAACTATTACTTGTTCTTCTAAACCTTCAATTTCAACAGCATTAATAACTTTATTTCCACTAAAAGAATATGGAGTATATTGAGGATAATCTCTAAATAAAGGATCGATTGTAAAAAACCTACCAACTCGCGGGTCATGCATCCTAAAAGTATAATTTAAAGAGTTGCCTTCCCCTTTTAATTCATCGTCTTTCTCTTGCCCTTGGAAACCATATCTGTAATCATCGGTGCTGCGGTGGCGGTTAGGTACTAAACTACCGAACGGAGTGTAATCATATAGCAAAGAACGTTTGGTAAATATATTAAAAAGTCTAAAAAGTTTAAAGCTTCTTATCTTTCTATACAAAGTAAAAATAAGAAATGCAAAATAATTCACATAAGGAATAAAGTTTTGAATATATCGTTTTGTAAGATAAAACCTTTTTATTAATCTTGTTTCAAATACCACAATTTATTATAAACAACTAGAACGACAAACTAGTCCGTTCAATAAATTTGTGTACAATGCTTGAAAGCTTATTAATCAAAATCACTGTAAAACGCCTCGAAAAGAAATTTTCACAAAACTATATGGCGTCCCAACTCAATATTTCACAAAGCTTTTACAATAAAATAGAAAACGGTAAAACAGAACTATCCGTAAAAAACCTATTAAAGATAGCTATACTTCTCGACATTGATAAAATCGAAATTTATCAAAACCACAAATCAAACAGTAATGTAAAAATCAAAAAAGAACTTATCCTCAAGGCTGTCGATAAGTTTGTCATCCCAAGCGCTACTGACAATAAAGAAATCAATACAAAATAATATAATGTCTAACCAAAAATCTTTAAAACTATGGCAACATTTTCAGAAATCGGACACGCTAAAAACATAGCAAACTTTCAAGACCTAATCGCTTTCGTAGAAAGCTACGGTTCCATCTACAACCCATCAAAAAACGCCTTAAAACTTCCACAACTAAATGCACTGGTCACACTGTCTCAAACACATCTGGAAGAAGTAATTACAAAAAACACTATCTACAACAATGCTGTAAATGAAAGAATAATAGAATTCGCCAACCTAAAAGGGCTATCAACTAGAATCATAAATGCTCTCGAAACTACAGACGCTACAAAAGAAAAAGTCAATAACGCAAAAACATTCAACCGAAAACTCCAAGGCAAAAGAGCTTCGCAAACAACAACTGCAGCGGACACAAACGCACCTGCACCCAATACCATCAGTGCAAGCCAACAATCATACGACCAACAAATACAACATCTTACCGGTTTAATAGCAGTACTCCAAACCGAAGCGAGCTATACCCCTAACGAAACAGACTTAACCATTGCTAGTCTATCAGCCAAGCAAGCCAATCTAAACGCAAAAAATAATGCCGTTTCTGTAGCCTATGCCAATGTAAGCAATTCAAGAATAACACGCAATAACACACTCTATAACAATGAAACAAGCCTAGTACAAACCGCTACCGAAGTAAAAAAATACATAAAATCCATATTCGGAGCTACCAGCCAAGAATACGCACAAGTAAAAGGAATACAATTCAAAAAGATAAAAATGTAAAAATCAAAATCAGATCTATTACCACTCCTTTAAGTAAACTCGTCACTACGAGAAGAAAACACCTTACTGCTCTGTTAAAAATCCTAACTGCAGTAAGGTTTTTTGTTACTTCAAAATGAAACCCGTTTACTGCAACTACATATCTCACTACTGCAAAAAGAAAAATACCTACTGCAATTAGATTTCTCACTACTGCAAAAAGAAAACTCCTTATTGCAACAAGATATCACATCACTGTAAAAAGAAAACTCACTCCGCTAAACAAACACCAATAAACCTGCACAATGTCACCCTGAGCTTGTCGAAGGGCTTTTAAAACAAAAAACCTATCCAAATAAATGAACAGGGTTTACTTCGTCAGTTCGCTTCGCTCGGGTCTAAAAAAAGCCTGCCTGCAGCTAGGCAGGGCGGCGGCCCGAGGGCTTTGCCCGAACTGGCGAAGCACACGAGCTTGCGACTGCGCCGAACCGCTTAAAAACAAGAAAGCCTGTCTAAAGACAGGCTTTCCACAAAAAAGGCGGCGAATCGACCGAAGGGACACGCCGCACCTATAAAAAAAATGAGTCCTGACTATAAAGTCAGGACTCACTAA
>NZ_JAXAVY010000004.1:0-246486 GCF_035671315.1 Flavobacterium cheonhonense | reverse complement strand
CATGATTCTTGGAGCTAATCTTTTTCTAAATCTTTACAAACACAAAACAAAAGTTAACTGTTTAGCCCCGATTGAAGCAGCTACCATGTAGCGCGAAAAGCGGGAATGCAGACCGCAAATAAAGCCCGAGCCTTTCGCTACTGAATATACTTTATCATTATACTATATATATATTGTGTGTATTTTGTTAAACTACTATATTTGCAGTCCATAAAATTTAAGGAATGATAAAGATTACACTACCAGACGGTTCGATTAAGGAGTTTGCCAATGGTTCGACTCCAATGGATGTTGCCAAAAGCATCAGTGAAGGATTAGCGCGAAATGTAATTTCGGCTGCTTTTAACGGTACAACTATTGAAACAGCCACTCCGTTGACGACCGATGGTTCACTTATATTATATACGTGGAATGACGCAGCAGGTAAAAAAGCTTTTTGGCATTCTACTTCACACGTTATGGCACAAGCTTTAGAAGAACTGTATCCCGGGATTAAATTAACTTTAGGTCCGGCCATTGAAAACGGTTTTTATTACGATGTAGATTTTGGCGAGCAAAAGATTGTGGAAGCCGACTTCAAGAAAGTTGAAGATCGCGTATTGGAAATCTCAAGAGAGAAGCACGAATTTAAAATGCGTCCGGTTTCAAAAGCGGAAGCTTTAGAGATTTACAAAAACAATGAATATAAAACTGAGTTGATTTCGAATTTAGAGGATGGTACTATTACTTTTTGTGACCATTCTAATTTCTTTGATTTGTGTCGCGGCGGCCATATTCCGAATACCGGAATCATCAAGGCGATGAAAATCATGAGTGTTGCCGGCGCTTATTGGCGTGGTGACGAAAAGAACAAACAGTTGACTCGAGTTTATGGGATTTCGTTCCCGAAACAAAAAGACTTGACAGACTACTTAGAATTATTAGAAGAAGCCAAACGCAGAGACCACAGAAAACTAGGAAAAGAATTGGAATTGTTTGCTTTTTCACAAAAAGTTGGACAAGGTTTGCCGTTATGGTTACCAAAAGGCGCAGCTTTACGTGATCGCTTAGAGCAGTTTTTGAAAAGAGCTCAGAAAAAAGCCGGTTACGAGCAAGTAGTTACGCCGCATATCGGCCAAAAAGAACTATACGTGACTTCCGGTCACTATGCTAAATATGGTGCCGACAGTTTTCAACCCATCCATACACCGGCCGAAGGCGAAGAGTTCTTACTAAAACCAATGAACTGTCCGCACCACTGTGAAATTTACAACAACAAACCTTGGTCGTACAAAGATTTACCGAAACGTTATGCCGAGTTCGGAACCGTTTACCGCTACGAGCAAAGTGGTGAGTTGCACGGATTGACTCGTGTTCGCGGATTTACGCAAGACGATGCCCACATCTTTTGTACTCCTGACCAATTAGACAGCGAGTTTAAAAAAGTAATCGACTTGGTGTTGTATGTATTCGGTTCGTTAGGCTTTGAAAACTTTACAGCACAAGTTTCGGTTCGTGATTTAGACAATCCGGACAAATATATAGGTAGCGTTGAAAACTGGGAAAAAGCAGAAAATGCCATCATCAGTGCGGCACGCGATAAAGGTTTGAACTACATTATTGAAAGTGGTGAAGCCGCTTTTTATGGTCCGAAATTGGATTTCATGGTGAAAGACGCCTTGGGAAGACAATGGCAATTAGGAACTATTCAGGTAGATTACAACTTACCTGAGCGATTTGAATTGACTTATAAAGGTGCTGATGACAAGTTACACCGTCCGGTAATGATTCACCGTGCGCCGTTTGGATCCATGGAGCGTTTTATTGCTATTTTGCTGGAACACACTGCCGGAAACTTCCCATTATGGTTGATGCCAGAACAAGCTATAATCTTGTCTTTGAGCGAGAAATATGAAAATTATGCGAAAAAAGTTTTAGAATTGCTGGAAATTCACGAAATTCGCGCCCTAATTGACAACCGCAACGAGACGATTGGTAAAAAAATCAGAGATGCGGAAGTACAAAAAATGCCGTTCATGCTGATTGTAGGCGAAGAAGAAGAGAAAAACGGAACTGTTTCCGTTCGTCGTCATGGTCAAGAAGGCAAAGGCAATATTACCGTTACAATTGAAGAATTTGCTAAGATTGTAAACGAAGAAATTGCCAAAACATTAAAAACATTTGAAGTTTAACTAAAATTATAGAGTCATAGCAATAAGAAATAACAGAGGATATCAGCCTCGCGTGGAAAAAACAGCAGCCCACAGAATTAATGAGTTAATTCGTGGTGTTTCTGAAGTTCGTTTAGTTGGAGAAAATATTGAGCCCGGGGTATTTAAATTTACTGAGGCTTTGAGATTGGCCAATGAACTGGAAGTAGATTTGGTAGAGATTTCTCCAAATGCTGATCCACCGGTTTGTAAACTGATGGATTATGGTAAATTCATTTACCAGCAAAAGAAACGCGAAAAAGAATTAAAGGCAAAATCAACGCAAATCACGGTTAAAGAGATTCGTTTCGGACCTCAGACTGATGAGCATGATTACGAATTTAAAAGAAAAAATGCTGAAAAATTCTTGAAAGAAGGTTCAAAATTAAAAGCTTTTGTATTCTTTAAAGGACGCTCTATTATTTATAAAGAACAAGGTCAAATCTTATTGTTGCGTTTAGCACAAGATTTGGAAGAATTCGGTAAAGTGGAAGCCATGCCCGTGTTAGAAGGAAAGCGTATGATTATGTTCATCGCGCCGAAAAAAAAAGGTAAATAAGTGACCGAGAGACTAAGCTAGTGAACAACTGAAAAAAAACTCAGAAACTAAGCAACTCAGCAACTTCAAAAAAGTAAGTAAGTTAAATTAAATAAACTAGGAAAAAATGCCTAAAATGAAAACAAAATCCAGTGCTAAGAAGCGATTCAAAGTAACTGGTTCCGGAAAAATCAAAAGAAAACACGCTTTCAAAAGTCACATCTTGACCAAGAAATCTAAAAAGCGTAAACTAGCGTTAACTCACTCTGCTTTGGTTCACCAATCAGATATGAAGAGCGTTAAAGAACAATTAAGAATTATCTAATCGCTAACAGCCAATAGCTGCGAGCCTTTAGCTTTCTTTAGGTTAAAAAATCATTTAATAACCTTGGAGTACGGCCTTAAGTTCCCTTGATTCAATTCGGGACGCCTGCTACAAAAAACACACAAAATTATGCCAAGATCAGTAAATTCAGTTGCTAAAAGAGCAAGAAGAAAAAAGATAATGAAGCAAGCCAAAGGTTTCTTTGGTAGACGTAAAAACGTTTGGACAGTTGCTAAAAACGCAGTAGAAAAAGCTATGCTTTATGCTTACCGCGACAGAAAGCAAAACAAAAGAAACTTCCGAGCTTTATGGATTCAGCGTATCAACGCCGGAGCTCGTTTGGAAGGAATGAGTTACTCACAATTCATGGGATTAGTTAAGAAAAACGGTATCGAATTGAACCGTAAAGTATTGGCTGATTTAGCTATGAATCACCCGGAAGCTTTCAAAGCTATCGTGAATAAAGTGAAATAAAAACGTTTGTACAACCACGATTTAACTTACTTATAATAAAATCCCGGCTAGTCCGGGATTTTTTATTGCCCTATCCTAACAAAAACAGGTTCCTCCGACTCAACAAATCGAAAAGCCAAAAACAGTTACTCAAAAAAATATTGAAAATAAGCTGATTATTTTTTCTCAGAAGCAGAATTATATCACAATTTGTTTAACTTTGAAAATCCCCGAATTTCATCCTTGAATAATTAACAATATTTTTAAAAGATTTCAATTAAACAGGTATGTTTATGAGTGGAAATATGATTACAACAAACACTATTGATTATCAAAAGCTGTTTGTGGAATTACCAGGTTTATACATTATACTCTCAACTGATTTAACCATAATGGATGTCAGTGAAAAATTGACAAAAGCTGCGGGTATACATCGGTTAGACATGATAGGAAAAAATTTATTTGTGGTTTTTCCCGAAAACCCTGAAGATATAATTGCTGATGGCCAATCTAACTTGAAATACTCCTTGAATTATGTGCTCAAACATAAAACTGCTCATACCATGGCTGTCCAACGGTATGATGTAAAAAATTTAGAGGGAATATTTGAGGAACGTTATTGGTGCCCTGTCAACAAACCGGTTTTGGATGAAAATGGCGATGTACTATACATCATCCATCGTGTAGAAGAAGTAACCGATTTTGTTCAGTTGTCTGAAGTATCTGAAAAGACAGTCCAACAAAACACTAAATTAGAAAGTCAAATAGAGCGCATGAAAATTGAAATCATTAAGCGCACTAAAGAATTGGAAAAACTCAATGCCCAACTTGATGAGAAAGTCAGCTTAAGAACGCAACATTTAGAAGAAGCCAATAAAACTATCGGAAAGAATGTTGTGGCATTGACCCATCAAAAAAAACAGTTGGAAGATTTTTGCAATATCATCTCTCACAATTTAAGAGCACCGTTGGTCAATATTTCAATGCTGGTTGAAATGGTTGCCGAAAATTCTACCAATGAAGAAAACATCATCTTTCTGGAGAAGTTAGACAAAGCGGCTAAAAATCTCAACGATACATTTAACGAACTTGTGGAATCCATACAAATTACTCAAGATACTGAAATACCTTATGAGGAAATTGAACTCGAAAGCTTTACTAATAATATTATAGATAGTTTACAAGGAGAAATCAATAAAACCCAAGCCATCATTAAAATGGACTTTAGTCAAGCTCCAAAACTATGCTATCCGATAAACTATATGAGAAGTATCTTGCAAAACTTAATCAGCAATTCACTTAAATATTCTTCCCCTGAAAGAAGACCAATCATCAAAATCAATTCACAGATAAAAAATGATAGTGTCATCATCAGTATTTCTGACAATGGATTGGGATTAGATCTCAATAAACACAGTGAAAATTTATTCAAAATCCGAAAGGTCTTCCACAATCATCCCGCCGCTAAAGGATTTGGACTATTTATAACAAAATCACAAGTAACCGCTTTAGGCGGCAAAATTTGGGTGGAAAGTCAACCCGATGTAGGCAGTACTTTTCACGTAGAACTTATCAACCAATAATATGAAATCACCCAGTAATATAATGCTTATTGATGACGATGAAATCTTCACGTACATCATCAAAAAAATCATAGAAGAATCTGAAATAGCCGAACAAATTAGCATTTTCAGCAACGGTAGAGACGCCATAAATTACCTGTCAGAAGTGGCCGAAGAAGAAACATTGTTGCCGAAAGTCATCTTCTTAGATTTAAACATGCCTTTACTGGACGGCTGGGGATTTCTGGATGAATACATCCGATTAAAACCAAAAATGTGCAAAAAAATCAACTTGTATGTCATCACTTCATCTGTTTCAACTTACGATCATGAGAAGTCAAAAGAATACAGTGACATCACCGATTTTATTGTAAAACCCTTAGCCAAAGAAAAATTCATCTCTATTGTCAAAAAAATGTCAAACGGTTAGGAGATGACATGCAAAACCTAACTTAACTTTCACTAGTTAAAAAAATCTTAACTTTCTTATAAATCTGCAAATTAATAGTAATTTGCTAGGGTTTTATCATTATCTATTCATCAATACATTTACCAAAAAAAAATTATGAGCAAAATCAGACTCTCATTGTTTTTCTCTATGGCCTTTCTAGTGTGTTCCGGTGTATCCGTTGCACAAGAGAAATCGGATCGAAAAAAGAAAAATAAAAAGGAATTGGCTACGACCAAAACAGACTCGGTTAAAGAGAAAAAAGCACCTAAACTCTCTATCGCAGACAAAGTAAAAAGCTGCAAAAAAACCGAAGGATTATTTACCATTTACCAAGATACGGTAACCGGAAGTATCCAACTCTACATCAAAAAAAACCAACTTAACAAGGAATTCATCTATCAAAGTTATTCGATGAATGGTCCGACTACTTTAGGGTTGAACCAAAGTATGCACAGAGCAACAAATGTCTTTAACATCAAAAAAGCCAACGATAAAATCGAATTTGGCTTGGTAAACACTAATTTTTACTACGACAAAAACAACGCAGTAAGCAAAACCGCCGGCACTGATATAGCCGAAGCCATTTTCTTAGCTGAAAAAGTTGTAGCCAAAGACAGCACAGGATTTTTAATTGCGGCCGACGGTTTATTCATCAGTGAAAAACTAGATCCTGTTAAACCTATCATGCCTCCGGGAATGCCTCCGGGAGCCGTTTTCAATTTAGGAAACTTTAATTCCGCCAAATCAAAATACCACAGCATTCGCTCTTACCCAAATAATACTGACGTAACAGTAGATTTGGCCTACGACAATCCTGCTCCGTTTAATGGCGGAGGCGAAGACATTACGGATGCACGTTACGTTCGCGTTCGCATCCAGCACACCTTCTTAGAAATGCCGGAGAACAAATTCCGACCAAGAAAAGACGATCCGCGTGTTGGGTATTTCGGGCAAGCGGTAACCGATTTAACCAGCGTAAAAGCTACGCCTTACAAAGACATCATCAACCGTTGGTATTTGACCAAAAAAGATCCGAATGCAGCCATCAGTGAGCCGGTTGAACCTATTGTTTGGTGGATTGAAAACACCACGCCTGTGGAATACCGCCAAACCGTAATGGAAGCCGGAAACAAATGGAATGAAGCTTTTGAAAAAGCCGGATTTAAAAATGCCGTGGTAATGAAAATCCAACCCGATGATGCCGATTGGGATGCGGGCGATGTGCGTTACAATGTAATCCGTTGGGTATCGTCTGCTTATCCAAGCTATGGCGCTATCGGACCAAGTTTTGCCAATCCGAGAACCGGACAAATTTTAGGTTCCGATATCACTATCGAATGGTATTCAGGTAGCAGTACGCCAACCATGGACGAATTATTTTCGTTTAAAAATGAAGGTGCAAGCGAAGCCATAAATGCTCATTTCCACAATGACGGAACCGCTTGTACTTTAGCCAACGAGCTGAAAAGCCAGTTCTTAATGGGAACCACTTTTGCCGAAGTGAATTCGGAAGATCCGAAAACCATTTCCAGAGCACACAAAGAATTTTTATACTATTTAGTGTTGCACGAAATGGGGCATACTTTAGGTTTAAATCACAATATGAAATCGAGCCAGATGTTAAGTCCGACCGACTTACACAACACCGCTATTACGGAAAAAATTGGTTTGATTGGTTCAGTAATGGATTATCCTGCCATCAACTTGGCTACGGATAAAACCAAACAAGGAAACTTCTACACTACCAAACCGGGACCATACGATTTATGGGCCATCGAATTCGGTTACAAAGAATTTGACGAAAAAACTGAAGAAGCCGAATTGCAAAAAATCTTAAGCCGAAGCACAGATCCTAACTTAGCCTTTGGTAACGATGCAGATGACATGAGATCTCCGGGAAAAGCCATCGACCCAAGAGTCATGGTGAATGACTTAAGCAGCGATGCCATAGGAAATGCTGAAGAACGCTTCAAAATTGTGAACAGCATAATGCCAAAATTAAAAGGCAAATACAGCAAAAACGGTGAAAGCTATGCCGAATTGAGAAGTCGTTTCAATATGCTTAACGGACAAAGAAGAAATATGGCTGCAGTGGTTAGCCGTTATGTTGGTGGTGTGTTTATCGACCGTAGTTTTGTGGGACAAAATTCCACTGTTAAACCATTCACTCCGGTTTCTAAAGTGCAACAAAAAAGAGCTATTGAAGTTTTAAACAAATATGTTTTAGCGCCAAATGCTTTCGATGCAGATGCTTCATTGTATCCTTACTTACAAATGCAAAGACGTGGATTCAATTTCTTCTCAGGAACTGAAGATCCTAAACTGAATGCTATTTACCAATCTATTCAAACCGATGCTACTTTAGGTCATATTTTGCATCCGACTACTTTACAAAGAATTTCCAACACAAGTATGTATGGCAATACTTATTCGGTAGCCGAAGTGATGACCGATTTAACCAACGGTGTATTCAAAGCGGATTTGGTGGGTAAAGTAAACATGCACCGTCAATATTTGCAGACTTACTTTGTAAAAGAAGTGATTGAAATTGCCGATGTAAACGATCCTAAAAACCGTCACGATGACATTTCAAGAGCTGCTGCCCGTCAAACCTTGAAGAAAATCAAATTGATGTTAGCTACCGCTACTTCGGCTGATGAAAGCACTAGAGCGCACAGAAACTACCTTAGTTTCTTAATTGAAAACGCACTGGCTATCAAATAAAAAAAATGCTCCTAAAACAAAAATCCCAATCTGATTAGATTGGGATTTTTCAATTACTTTCCTGAAACTTACCTGATATCGTTCCACTCACGGTTATTACTTCCGTAGAACCATTTCCTTGATTTCCCTTGACGCTGTTGAATGTCAAAGTATACCTATTGTTCCCCAAATCTTCAACCGTCACACTTCCATTATAAAGCAAATAACTATCGGTAAATCGGGTATAATTCCCTGTACCTTGAATACCATTAATTAAATAGGTTCCTGATG
Organism: Flavobacterium cheonhonense; assembly: GCF_035671315.1. Classification (NCBI taxonomy): domain Bacteria; kingdom Pseudomonadati; phylum Bacteroidota; class Flavobacteriia; order Flavobacteriales; family Flavobacteriaceae; genus Flavobacterium; species Flavobacterium cheonhonense. The sequence continues at coordinate 237,974 of NZ_JAXAVY010000004.1, read as the reverse complement.
CATCTTCTTGTGACAAAGGATAAATCACTTTTACCACCATGATATGTTGATTCTGAGGTGAACTGCTATTACTTCCCAATACAAAAACCGTGGCGTTTTCGAACGACTGATTATCCGGATAAGCCGTTATTTCTGAAGGAATGAACTGTTCACCATCAATATCTATTGAAGAAGTAAATGCGGTACTGTCGCCTCCGTCAGAAGAGCAACCTGTCATAATAGTACCGAGTAATAAAATGGATGAGATAATTTTTTTCATAGTATATGGTTAATTAAAAACTTCTTCGTTCTCTCCGTCAAAACTGGCAAACACCATACTAGGATGCGAATCCTGATGAAAAATATTCCCTTTACTGTCGATTGCAATCGCACCGGCAAATCCATCATAAGGTTTGAGTTCGTTGAACGTTTTCTCAAAAGCTTCCGCTAACGTAAAACCATCCGTAACTCGGGTCACAATTTTAGCCGCAACTGCTCCGCTTACAATATCTTCTCCAACACCGGTTAAACTAACCCCGCAAAATGCGTTGGCGTAATTTCCGGCTACTGTAGCCGAATCTGAAATCCTGCCCGGAATTTCAAATCCTTTCCCTCCGGTTGATGTAGCTACGGCAATTTTTCCATTGGCATCTAAAACAACACAACCTACCGTTCCTAATCCTTTGGAAGCCAATTTGGCTTCATACTCGGCACGACGCTGAGGAATTTCTGTAGAAAATTTTTCAAATCCGTGTTGGCGAGCAAAATTTGTTGCGCCACTTCCGCCCAATACTTTATCGTCATAATCCAACAACACTTGGGCCACTTGCACCGGATTTTTAACCTCTTCAATGTTAATCACGCCGCTCATTTTTTGAGTCGAACCGTCCATCAAAGACGCACTCATGCGAATTTTACCATCGCTTTGAATTTGGGAACCGATACCGGCATTGAACAAAGCATCGTCTTCCAATTGCGAAACCGCATACACTACCGTTTCCAAAGCCGAATGGTTTTGCAAATAAGCATAGGAATCTTTTACAATGCGCAATAAAGCTTGTTGTTTGGCGATTTTGGTTTCGAGATTGGTAGAAGATTCAGAGAAAAATCCGCCGTGGATGATTATTTTCATTTTGAGATATTAGATATTAGATATCAAATATGCTTGAATTTCAATTCATATTTAATATCTAAAATTTGATATTTGATATTTAAAATTTAAACGTATTGTGAAGATTTAATCGTCATTTTAAAAGTATCCAAATCGAAGGTGTCATTTTTACTCATCACGTGAGTCACCAAATGATTGATAGAGATAGGTTGACCGAGTTCAACTTGGGTTAAATTCGTGTCTTTAATCTCGCGACCGTCGACCAAAATAACCAAACCGGAACCCAAAGCTTCCATTTGTCGACCATTGGTTATCAATAAACCGGTGTCTTCTCCTAAACCAATACCCAGTACTTTCGGATTGCCAACAACGGCTTGGAACAAGCGACCGATACGACCTCTTTGCACAAAATGGGTATCAATCACCACATCGTCAATCAAACCCAAACCAGACGTTATTTTAACTTCTCCCTTCAGCAAAGCTTCATGACTGCTACCTTGGTAAATCATATTATTGGAAGCAGCAGCAGCACCGGCAGAGGTTCCGGCGTACACAAAATCCTCGTTTCGGTATTTGCTGATTAACAAATCATCAAAAGGCGTTCCACCTAAAATCGAAGTCAATCGCAACTGATCTCCACCGGTAAACATGACCACATCAGCTGCTTTCAATCGGTTTAAAATTTCAGGCTCTGAGGCTTGTTCTCTTCTTTCGATGTGCAATACATCAACATTGTGTGCACCTAAATAATTGAAGGCTTTCACGTATTCAGGACCAATTTCACGAGGGATTTTTGAAGCCGTAGTAATCACTTCAATTCTCGACGCTTCTTTATTTTTAGATTCTTTGATGATGCGTTTTAAAATACCTTCTTCAAAGAAATTTAAATTCTGTGGAGCACTTTTGTCCAAATCGGTTTCAGTAAAACTTCCTTTGTCAACCGCACCGCCAATTATAATAAGTTTGCCTTGTATATTCATGTCGGTAAAATTAGAAAAAACTTAAAACTTACCAACCTTTTTTACGTTTTTTGAACCCAATTTATCAACGAACTTATCAAGAAACGGTATTGGCAAATTGTGTTATATTTGCGCTATGGAAACCAATCAAACCCGTATTAATAAATTCCTTTCCGAGAGCGGTTACTGTTCCCGTCGTGAAGCCGACAAATTATTGGAACAAGGTCGCATTACCATCAATGGAAAAGTTCCTGAATTGGGCACTAAAGTTTCGGTGGAGGATGAAATTAGAGTAGACGGAAAACTCATCCTGAAGAAAACCGAAAAACCGGTGTACTTGGCTTTCAACAAACCTGTTGGCATTGAATGTACTACGAATAGAAAAGTCCGCGACAACATTGTAGACTACATCAATTATCCCAAACGTATTTTCCCTATTGGCCGATTAGATAAAGCCAGTGAAGGTTTGATTTTTATGACCGATGACGGCGATATTGTAAACAAAATTCTACGCGCCAGAAACAACCACGAAAAAGAATACATTGTTACGGTGAACCGACCAATAACCGAGCGTTTCATAGAACGCATGAGCAACGGCGTTCCGATTTTAGACACTGTAACCCGAAAATGCAAGGTAGAACAAATCAGCAAATACGTTTTCAAAATCATCTTAACCCAAGGCTTAAACCGTCAAATTCGTCGTATGTGCGAATATTTAGGTTATGAAGTAACAGCCTTAAAAAGAATTCGAATCATCAATATTTCACTTGATGTGCATGTGGGTCGCTACCGAGAGTTATCCGATGCCGAAATCAAACAATTAAACCAACTCATCGCACCATCGAGTAAGACCGAAGAAGCGAGTTTGCCTAAACCAAAATCCAATTTCAATAGCAATAACAATTTCAACAACAAACGCTAAATGCTTAAGACCATTTTATACATAGCTTTAGGTGGTGCCATTGGAAGTGTGTTCCGGTTTTTAACTACCGTGTTGGTGTCGAAATTTTGGTCCAATCATTTTCCGTTAGCGACTTTCTTAGCCAATGTTGTCGGTTGTTTTTTGATTGGTTTGTTCATGGGAATTTTAGCCAAAAATCAGCTAGCCGACAGCAATTTAAAATGGTTCCTGATTACCGGATTTTGCGGTGGTTACACAACTTTTTCTACCTTTGGATTGGAAAATTACAACTTGTTTCAAAATCAAAATTCTTTGCTGGCTTTCGGCTATATCGGCTTGAGCATTTTAGTCGGACTTTTTGCCCTTTGGCTCGGACTTTTTGTAACCAAATAAACGCCGTTTCCTGAAAAAAATGTAACTTCGCCCTCTATGAAAAAAGAAGACATTTCAGCCATTCAAGAATTATTGGCTACCCCTAAAAAAATTGCTATTATTCCACACCGAAGTCCGGATGGCGACGCTATGGGCTCTACCCTAGCCTTGTATCATTTCTTATTGAAGCTCAACCACCAACCTACGGTAATTGCACCGAATGACTTTCCGAATTTCTTGGCTTGGTTACCGAGCTCGGAAACAGTGAAAATATATGAAAACGATAAAGCCCATTGTGCACAAATCATACAAGAAGCCGAGTTGGTTTTTACCTTAGATTTTAATGCATTACACCGAACCGGTGAAATGGAACATGTGCTGAATAAAGTTACCGTTCCGATGGTTATGATAGACCACCACCAAAAGCCGGATACTTATGCCAAATATACCTACTCGAATACCGCCTTTGGTTCGACTTGTGAAATGGTGTATAATTTTATCGGCTTTTTGGGTCAAAAAGAATTAATCGACACCACTATTGCGACCTGTATTTACACCGGAATCACCACCGATTCAGGTTCATTTCGCTTTCCTTCTACCACGGGCAATACCCATCGCATAGTGGCGGAACTGATTGACTTAGGCATCAACAACAGTGAAATTCACAATTTGTTGTTCGATAACAATTCGTATAATCGTTTACAGCTATTGGGCCGCGCTTTGCAAAACATGAAAATATATCCGGAATACAAAACCTCGTATATTACACTTTCGCAAAAAGAACTCGATGAATTCCATTACGAAAAAGGCGACACCGAAGGCATTGTAAACTATGGATTAACCATCAAAGGCATTCATTTTACAGCCATTTTTATAGAACACCGAGATGAAAATATCATCAAAATCTCTTTCCGTTCTCAAGGCAATTTTGATGTCAATCAATTTGCGCGCGACCATTTTAACGGTGGCGGACACATTAACGCAGCCGGCGGAAAATCGTATGAGAGCTTAGCCGAAACTGTGAAAAAATTTGAACAATTAATTTCCAAAATAACCATTTAAGCTATGAAAAACGCCTCAAAAATAACTGCCTTATTGCTTGTTTTGGTGAGTTTTATCAGTTGCAAACAACAACAAGCGCGCATGCCGGTTTCTCGTTCTTCGGGCACTTTCATGAAGGAGTCAGTGGAACGCAATAAAAAACTCGTGGCCGGTGAAGAAGCCCAAATCGATTCTATCATCAAAAGCAATCCGCAAATCAAATACATTGCTTCCAAAAAAGGCTATTGGTATCATTACGAAGTCCGCAATGAAAAAGATACCCTTCGCCCTAAAAAAGGAGATGTTGCTTCTTTTGATTATGAAATCAAAGATTTTGACGGGAACGTAGTCTACTCCGAAGTGGAACTAAGACCGCAAACCTATATCGTAGACAAACAAAACATCATGATGGGCTTGCGTGACGGCATCAAACTCATGCGTAAAAACGAAAAAGTATCTTTCTTATTTCCATCGCATATGGCCTTTGGCTATCATGGTGACAACAAACGCATAGGCTCCAATCAACCATTAATTTGTACGGTAACGCTACACGATTTTAAGCCTGAAACCAAATTGAAAACAGAAAATTAATTGCAACAATGATCAAGAAACTTTTATTATTGACGCTCGTTTCCATAGCTTTTATCTCTTGTAAAGACGAGCACAAAAACTTAAAAGACGGACTTTACGCCGAAATTGAAACCTCGAAAGGAAATATAATAGTTGAACTCAATTATAAAAAAGCGCCGATTACAGTGGCCAACTTCGTGACACTGGCCGAAGGCAAAAACAATTTCGTAACACCCGATTTAAAAGGCAAACCCTTTTTCGACGGCTTGTTGTTTCACCGTGTTATTCCCAACTTTATGATACAAACCGGCGACCCTATCGGAACGGGATCGGGAGATGCCGGTTACAAATGCAAAGATGAGTTCACCGATTTAAAACACGATAAACCAGGCGTGTTGTCTATGGCCAATTCGGGTCCGAACACCAACAGCAGTCAGTTTTTCATTACCCATGTGGAAACCCCTTGGTTGGATGGCAAACATTCCGTTTTTGGTCAGGTTGTAGAAGGCCAAGATGTAGTTAATGCCATTGTTCAAGGCGATATGATGAACAGCGTTACCATCATCCGAAAAGGCGAAGACGTGAAAAAATTTGATGCCGTAAAGGTGTTCAATGATTACTTCAAAAAAGAACTTGAAAATCAAAAAAAGCAAGCCTTAATTGATGCCGAAAACAAACGCATTTACGACCAAAAATACAAGGCCGTAAAAGAGCAAAAGGCAATGTATTTCAACCAATTGAAAGAAAGTGCTACAAAAACAAACAGTGGATTCAAGTTTAAAATCTTAAAAGCCACCAATGGAAACAAGCCCAAAGACGGCGCTATGATTTATATGAACTACTCGGGCTTTTTAGAAGACGGTACACTTTTTGACACCAGCGATCCTGAAATAGCCAAACAATTTGGGATGTTTGATGAACAAAGAGCTTTGCAAAACGGTTATTCGAGTTTGCCTTACCAAATGGGTTCTAACAAACTCATTCCGGGATTTGTAGAAGGTGTAAACAAATTAAAATTTGGCGAAAAAGCGGTATTTTTCATCCCGAGTAATTTGGGTTACGGCGAACAAGGCGCCGGAGATGTTGTACCACCAAACGCCAATCTGATTTTTGAAGTAGAACTATTAAATAAATAAACCACATTAACCATGAAAATGAAAATCACCATGCTGTGTTTGCTTGTCGCCGGATTGACCAACGGCTTCGCACAAGTTAAAAAAACCGCAGCACCTAAAGGAAAAGCTCCGGTAGCCGTAAAAAAAACGGTTGCTACCACTCCTGCTAATACCAGCAACGAAGGTATTTTTGCTGAAATCGACACAGATAAAGGCAAAATCGTCATTCAGTTGGAATACAAAAAAACGCCAATAACAGTAGCCAATTTCATTTCACTGGCTGAAGGCACCAATGCTTCGGTTACGGATGAAAAGTTAAAAGGCAAACCCTTTTATGACGGATTAAAATTCCACAGAGTCATCACGCTCGGTAACGGTGACCAACAAGATTTCATGGTTCAAGGAGGCGATCCTGCCGGAAATGGTTCCGGTGGTCCTGGCTATGCATTTAAAGATGAATTTACCGATGCCGGTTTTGATAAACCCGGAATTTTGGCTATGGCGAATTCAGGGCCGAAAACCAATGGCTCTCAATTTTTCATCACCGTTGCACCTACCTCTTGGTTGAATCAAAAGCACACTATTTTTGGTTATGTGACCAAAGGAATGGATGTGGTAAATAAAATCAAGCAAAACGATGTAATGAAAAAAGTAAGCATCATTCGCAAAGGTGCTGAAGCTCAAAAATTCAATGCTGCGAAAGTTTTTGCTGACTACATGAATAACAAAGCGGCTGATGAAGCTAAAGAAGCGGCTATTGTTGCCGAAAACAAAAGAAAGCAAGAAGAGTTAGAAAAACAGAAAAAAGAACAATACAACGCCACTTACGGACCGGTAATGAAAGCCAAAGGCACTGCTTTAGCTGAAACTAAACTATCGGCTACCGAAACGGCTACCGGTTTAAAATACAAAGTTTTACAAACGGGTAACGGTAAAAAACCGGCTGAAGGCGCAACGGTTTATATCCACTATGCCGGCTATTTAGAAGACGGAAGTTTGTTCGACAGCAGTTATGAAACCGTTAGCAAAGAGTTTGGTAAATTCGACGAGAACAGAGCCAAACAAAACGGCTACCAACCATTTCCTTTCCAATACGGCAGAAAAGACGGTTTGATTCCCGGATTCTTAGAAGGATTGAACTTGATGAATTTCGGAGATAAATATTTAATCTACATCCCTTCAAAATTGGGCTACGGTGAACGAGGCGCCGGAAACGTGATTCCGCCAAACTCCAATATCATTTTTGAAATTGAATTGTTTGAATCGATTCCAACGAAATAAGAAAAAAAAAGAGTCTCAAAATCGAGACTCTTTTTTTTTATTCCTTTTTATGCATAAACAAATAATACACCGGAATTCCTAAAGCTACTATCACCAATCCTAAACCGGTGTTGACCGTATCATAAATTAATAACGATACGCAAATAGCTGCGGTTAACAATATATACAAAGCCGGAATAACCGGATAGCCGAAAGCTTTATATGGTCTTTCAGCATTAGGTTCTTTCTTTCTAAGGATAAAAATTCCGTAAATGGTAAGGATGTAAAACAATAAAGAGGCAAAAGTCGCATACGTTAACAAATCGCCATACTTCCCTGAAACACATAACAAACAAGCCCAAATACATTGGAACCAAAGCGCTTTCTCCGGTACGTCGAACTTGTTCAATTCGCCTGCTTTTTTGAAAAACAAATTGTCTTTCGCCATCGCATAAAACAAACGACCGCCGGATAAAACCAAACCGCTGTTACAGCCAAAAGTAGACACCATAATCAAAGCTGCCATCACAAAAACGCCTATATTGCCCATAATCATATTGGCCGCTGCCGCACCTACTCTATCTTGAGCAGCAAACATAATTCCGTTTTCCACTACCGAACCTTCAGGCGCACCGTTTAAAGGTAATAAGGCTAAATAAGCGATGTTCGCTAAAATATAAATTACAGTTACGATTAACGTTCCTAAAAACAAACTTCTCGGAATATTTTTCTTCGGATCTTTAATTTCTCCGGCAATGAAAGTGACATTATTCCAAGCATCGCTCGAGAATAAAGAGTTGATAATCGTTGCGCCTATGGCTCCAACTAAGGCAACACCGGTAAGCTTAGTTACTGTAACCGTTTGGGTAGTTTCGTCCAAAACCGTTTTACTGGCTTCCCAAGTGTTGTTGAAATTGTTCGAAAACGTATCAGTGCTGAAACCTATATACAATCCGAAACCAATAAGTGCAAATAGTGCGATAAGTTTGGCCGAGGTGAAAACCAACTGAATGACTTTTCCGTTTTTAACACCTTTGGTATTGATATACGTGAGCAATACCACGCTTGCCATCGCTAAAACCTGACTATTTTTAAAGACAAAACTATCGCCTATCCTAAAAATTTCTTCTTGCAATACCGGAAAAAATACCGCGGTGTAATTCGCAAAAGTCACCGCTACGGCTGCAATTACTCCGGTTTGAATCACTGTAAAAACGGTCCAGCCGTAGAGAAAAGAAGCCAACTTTCCGTAAGCGCGTTGGATATAAACAAACTGTCCGCCGGCGGTTGGCATCATTCCCGCCAATTCGCCATAACTTAAGGCTGCCGACATGGTCAGCAAACCGGTGATGAGCCAAGTGATTAATATCCAGGCAGCGGAACCTAGATCGCGCGCCATGTAAACGGTTACTACAAAAATACCGGATCCTATCATGGAACCGGCAACTATACTAGTGGCATCAATGAGCCCGAGTGAGCGTTTTAATTCTTTTTGTTCTGACATAAGGTTGGTTTAGTGGTTAGTTTTTCCAAATATAGTGAAATAGATGAAAGGGATAAGGGATAAGGCAAAAGTCAAAAAAACTGCTATCTCAAATCTACAACTTCTTCGCCTCTTCCCAAAAAACGTCCATCTCGGCCAAAGTCATATCCACTAGAGGTTTTCCTAACTCGGCGGCTTTGCTTTCCAAATACATGAATCGTTTGATAAATTTTTTATTGGTGCGTTCCAAAGCATCTTCTGGGTTGACTTTAAGAAATCGGGCGTAATTGATCATAGAGAACAACACATCACCAAACTCACTTTCAATTTTATCTTGATCGCCATTGTTTACCTCAACTTGCAGTTCGTTTAACTCTTCCTGCACTTTGTCCCAAACCTGATGCGGTTCTTCCCAATCAAAGCCTACGCCTTTTACTTTGTCTTGAATTCGGCTGGCTTTGACCAAAGCCGGTAAACTTTTCGGCACGCCTTCTAAAACCGATTTTTTACCTTCTTTGAGTTTGAGTTTTTCCCAGTTTTGCTTCACTTCTTCTTCGTTAGCCACCACTACATCACCGTAAATATGCGGATGACGATCGATTAATTTATCACAAATACTATTGGCTACATCGGCTATATCGAAGTCGTTGGTTTCGCTACCTATTTTGGCGTAAAACACTATGTGCAATAGCAAATCGCCCAACTCTTTTTTGATTTCCGGCAAATCGTTATCCAAAATCGCATCACCCAATTCGTAGGTTTCTTCGATAGTGAGATGGCGTAAACTCTCGAGGGTTTGCTTTTTATCCCACGGACATTTTTCCCGCAAATCATCCATAATGTCTAATAATCGGTTGAAAGCATCGAGTTGTTGTTGGCGTGTGTTCATTTGGATATTAGATATTAGATATTAGATTTTAGATTTTAGATATTAGATTTTAGATATTAGATTTTAGATATTTAATATCTAATATTTAATATTTAATATTTAATATTTTGTAGAGTAAAAATAAAAAATCCTATCATTGGGACACAACAATAGGATTTGTATTTATGAAGAAGTAATTAACTATTCTTCTTTTTTGTTTTTTTTAGGTGCTTTTTTGGCTTTAGCTTCTTCCTTTACTTCTTTCACCACTTCTTCCTTAATGGCTTCTGCGTTGGCTACTTTTGGCTCTTCTTTAGAAACCAAACCTTTGGCTTGAAGAATATTATACCAATTTAATACTTTCTTGATATCGGAAGCATAAACGCGGTCTTCATCGTAATCCGGTAAAATTTCTTTGAAATAGGCTATTAATTTAGCATTGTCTTCTTTGTGAGAAAGTGCCGGACCTTCATTTTCCTTCACAGCAATCGCTCTCATGATTTCAGCTAACGGTTTTTCTTCGCTGTAAGTGTACATCGAAATCTCAGAAAGTAAACTAACATTACTTCGCATTCCAACCGTAATTTTCTTTCCGTCTAATAGGGATTCTGCTAAAAATCCGGAACGGGTTTGTAATTTCAATTCGTATAAACCCGGCTTTCCGGCAATAGCTAAAATTTTATCTACGTTCATTGTCTTAATTTAATTTAGGGCACAAATATATCAAAGTTCAATGGCAAAGTTCAATGGCAATTGTTAATTTTTTCAAATTATTGTTGCCTATTGCCATTGCTATTGTTATAGCAATTATCTTCCTTTTTTATTGGCAAATTTCATCTTGTAATCCGGTCGGGCTTTGCCTTCCATGATGTTTTGCAACTTCTTTTTGATCAGTGTTTTTTTCAAGGTCGAAATTTTATCGGTAAACAAAACACCTTCAATGTGATCGTATTCGTGTTGGATTACGCGAGCAATTAAACCGTCAAAAACTTCTGTTTTCTTGTTGAAATCTTCATCGAAATATTCTAAAGTAATGCGTTCGTTACGGTAAACATCTTCACGCACATCGGGTATACTCAAACAACCTTCGTTAAAACCCCATTCTTCACCTTCTTCTTTCAACATTTTGGCGTTGATAAAAGTACGCTTGAAGGTTTTTAACTGCTCTTGTTCTTCTTTCGACAAATCGTCGCTGTCACTGAAAGGCTCCGTATCAATCACGAACAATCTGATAGCCAAACCTACTTGAGGCGCAGCCAATCCAACACCGTACGCATTGTACATCGTGTCATACATATTAGCGATAATTTCTTTTAAGTTGGGATAATCGGGCGTAATTTCCGCGCCTACTTGTCTTAAAACCGGTTCACCGTATCCGTAAATGGGAATAATCATTTGATTTGGATTTTGAAATAAGGAATTCAGATTATGAAAAATGACAATCTGCTTTCTGATTTAAAGCAGCAAAAGTAACAAAATTATATCATTTTTCGCGAGAGATAATCTTGGAGTAAAATCGTAGCCGCAATTTCATCAACCAAAGCTTTGTTTTGGCGTTGTTTTTTTGACAGTCCGCTGTCAATCATAGTTTGAAAAGCCATTTTCGAGGTAAAACGTTCGTCTACCCTTTCCACTTTTATCCCCGGGAAAGCTAAGGTAAAATCGGCTACAAACTTTTCAATGATTGGCGCACTTTCAGAAGGTTGACCGTTCATTTGTTTGGGTTCGCCAATCAAGACTTTAGTTACCGATTCTTTGGTGAAATAGTCCTTTAAAAAGGCGATAGCTGTATCCGACGGAATTGTAGTTAAGCCTGAGGCTATGATTTGTAATTCATCGGTGACCGCTATACCGGTTCTTTTAATTCCGTAATCTATGGCTATAATTCTGGGCATTCGAAATTAATTTATCGGCTCAAAGGTAGCCAAAACCGTTGTCTTTCCTTTTTGGAATTTCAGAATATTGTCTTTTAAGCTGTATCGGTCAGTTTGCTCCAGTATTTTAGCAAAGCGTGATTCTAATTCCATATTCGGGCAAGCCATTCGCGTCATAATCGCATTGGAAAACGACAAACCAAAAGCAGACGGCATTACATAACTGCCGGCAATGCTGTTACATCCGGCATAAGCCGTAAACCTTCCGTCTTTGGAATTCAACTTGATAAAATAATCTTTACTTCCGTTTTGTTTGACAATCTTACCGTTTAAGGTCATCAATCGCCATTTGGTTTCAGCCAATGTTGCTTTTCCAACTGCAGGATTTACCTTTTTGATTATCGTTTGGGCTTCCATACGATTGTTGAGATTGACTTTAGTAGCGTTAGAATTGTCTGTTACATCCGTTTGAACTTCGCTACTTTGTTTGGACAAAACGTATTGTAAAGCGAGTTTACCGGTGATTAATTTACCCGATAAGTCTAATTGGGTGATTTTATTTTCCCCCACAAAATACTGATTCGGAGCATTGTCAATTCCGTTTAAAATGATTTTAACACCATTGGCATCCCAAGTAAAGGTTCCTTTCTGTTCAAAAACTTTGTCGCCTTTTCCCAAATAACGGGTTTGTAGTTTATAAGTATTGTTTTCATTGATGCATAGTACCGTTTCCAATCCTTCACAATCAGCACAAGGCAAAACACCTTTATAGGTTCCGATGTAATCCAACGATTTTCTGGCATGGTGCGCCGCTTCTTTCACAAGGGAATCCATTTTGGCTATCGAATCTTGGGCGGAAGGCTGACTTTCTGCTTGTTTTTGACAGCTCAAAAACATTGAAAATAAAGCAATTAAAAGCAAAGAATTACTTCTCATGGACAATATATTTATTGGTTTTAAGGTTAGAACAAACTTACTTAATCTGATTTGTTGACAGTACACTTTAACATTTTTTTGATTTAAAGAATTGCGTTGCAACTTTCTAAAAATGAAACTATCTTTGCCACTCATGCCTTTTGGGCCATCATCAAAAAGTTAAATTTGTAAACATGACTACACTACAAAATACCATAGAAAAAGCTTGGGACAACCGTGCTTTGTTACAAGAAGAAACGACTACTAATGCCATACGCGAAGTCATTGCAATGTTAGATGCCGGAACCTTGCGCGTTGCCGAACCAACCGCAAACGGATGGCAAGTTAACGAATGGGTAAAGAAAGCTGTTGTAATGTATTTCCCTATCCAAAAAATGGAAACTTGGGAAGCCGGAATTTTTGAATACCACGACAAAATGTTATTGAAAACCGGTTATGCCGAAAAAGGCATTCGCGTAGTACCTCCAGCGACCGCTCGTTATGGCGCTTACATTTCTAAAGGCGTTATTTTGATGCCGAGTTACGTGAACATCGGTGCTTATGTAGATGAAGGAACCATGGTGGATACTTGGGCTACTGTAGGTAGTTGCGCGCAAATCGGGAAAGATGTTCACCTTTCGGGAGGTGTTGGGATTGGCGGTGTTTTAGAACCGTTACAAGCTGCTCCTGTAATTATTGAAGATGGCGCTTTTATCGGTTCCAGATGTATAGTAGTGGAAGGTGTTCATGTGGGCAAAGAAGCGGTTTTGGGTGCTAATGTATGTTTGACCGCATCGACTAAAATTATCGACGTGACCGGTTCGGAACCGAAAGAATACAAAGGCTATGTGCCGGAGCGTTCTGTAGTCATACCGGGTAGTTATACCAAATCATTTGCCGCGGGCGATTACCAAGTACCGTGTGCCTTAATCATCGGCACTCGTAAACCTTCCACCGATTTAAAAACCTCTCTGAACAATGCGTTAAGAGAATACGACGTAGCTGTTTAATTTAAATAGCAGATATTAGATTTTAAACCTAAATCTAATATTTGAAATCTAATATCAAATATTCCTTATGAAAGTACTGGTAATACAAATCAAAATGATTGGCGATGTGTTGGCCAGTACGGTCATTTGTGAAACGATAAAAAAAAATCTTCCCGGAGCCGAAGTTCATTATCTGATTCAGAAAAACACTTTTCCTGTGGTTGATAACAATCCGTTTATAGACAAAGTCCTTTTCTTCGAACCGCAGGAACACAAAGGATTTCTGAACTTGTATCGCTTTGGTAAAAGCCTGAAAAAAGAGCAATACGACATCGTTATTGACGCTTATTGCAAATGGGACAGTATTTTACCGGCTTATTTTACGGGAGCCAAAACCATCGTCGGACATTACAAATGGTACACACAATTTTTCTATACCAAAACCGTAGTGCCTGATGCCGATTGCAATGCAACAGCGAATGCCTATCGTTTATCGCTTTCTAAAACGGCTTTGGGTAAAGAAGTGGAAATGATTTATCCACAGATTCATTTGCGTGAAGAGGAAAAGGAGAAAGCTAAAGCTGCCATCAAAGAAAATTGCGACACTTCCAAACCGATTTTTATGATTGGTATTTTAGGTAGCGGAAAAAACAAAAGTTTGCCACCAAAATACATGGCCGAAACGTTAGACCTGATTACAAATACCAAAGACGTTCAATTGCTTTTCAATTATATGCCGAATCAATTGGAAGAGGTGAAAGCCATTTATGATTTGTGTGCCGAAACAACTCAGCATAAAATCAACTTGGATTTTTATGCCAAAGGTTTAAGAGATTTTATCGCCCTACAATCGCAATGTGATGCGCTGATAGGCAATGAAGGCGGCGCTACCAATATGGCCAAGGCTTTAAATGTGCCTACGTTTACCATCTACGCGCCTTGGATTAACCGAACTTCATGGAATATCAAGGAAGAAACCGGATTTTACGATATCGTACATTTGAGTGATTACTATCCGGAATTGTACCAAAAGCACGCCAAAAACTACAAAGCATTGGCTTTTGAATGGTACGAAAAATTGAAACCGGAGTTGTATGCCGATAAATTAAAAGCGTTTGTGCTTAGAGTGACGAAGTAAACTTGTCCAAATACCATTGCACTTGTTGTTCCAACCCTTTTTTGAACGTTACTTTCGGTTCGTAGTCCAATAATTTTCTGGCTTTATCAATCACCGCCGAGGTTTTTTCTTGGTCGCCTTTACGCGCCGGTTTGTGATCGACAATCAACTTTTTATGCATAATTTCTTCCACCAAGTTGATGCCTTCTTGGGTAGTGTGCACTTCATCGGTACCCAAATTGATGATTTCACCGTTCACTTCCTCTTCTTTCCCGATAATAGCCACTAAGCCATCCACGATGTCACCTACATAAGTAAAACTTCTTTCGTGTTTAACACTGCCTTCGAAAAGCGGAAAAGGTTTATCGGAATACAAATTCTCTATGAGTTTGGTGTACAATTTCTCCGGACGTTCTCTAGGTCCGTAAACAGAATACAAACGAATAGAACAAGCCTTTAACTTACCCAAACGTTGTTGCCCTAAGACCAATTGCTCGGCTGCTAACTTAGTACTGCCGTAGAAAGAGATAGGTTTCGCCGGTACATTTTCATCCACATTAGCCACCAAACCGTACACGGAAGAAGTCGCTATATTGATAAAAGATTTTAAATTCGGATTGTATTTGGCTACCGCATCGAGTAAGTTTTGGGTAGCAAAAATATTGTTAGTCACATAATCGCTTAGTGGAGTTTCGGCTGAAATTCCGGGCTGCGCGGCTAAGTGATAAATATAATCGTAAGGATTTTTGAAAACCGTTTGCAAGTTGTCATTCAAATCAATTTCAATAACGTCAATGCCTTTGGCTTTCAAATCGGAAGCATTTAAACGTTTTAAAGCCGGACTGTAATAATCGTTAAAATTATCCAATCCCACTACTTCATGACCTAAATCGCGTAGTTTTTCACAAAGATGTGAGGCGATAAAACCTGCTGCTCCGGTGACTAATATCCTCATGAACTAAATGTTGTCTTTTTTTATACCGTAAGGCGTCCAAACTATTTTTTTGTCTTTTACTTCTTTGCGGATGGCCAAATTAGCCGCTAATGATTCCGGTGTTTTATAGCCACGCGGATGATCCAAATGCAATACGATGGCTTTGTGTCGGATTTGCTTTCCTTTGATGCCGTTATTTTCCAAACGCTCTCCGAATTCTCTATCCGGCCCGCCGTATTTCATGCGCTCGTCATAACCGTTAATGGCAATCATGTCTTCGCGAAAACCCGAAGAATTACAATTGTTGAATGAGGCATTAGTAGGAGAAATAAAGTCTAATATATTCGCCGACAAATCATTTGCGCCAATTTTTAAGGCATTCGACAGGTTGAGTTTGTCGATGCTTTTCAGCCATTTCAAATCGAAACATCTACCGGAAAGTATATCATCTTTGGCAATTTCCTTACTCAACTTCATCGATAATTTGCAATAGCCTCCGGAGAGAAATCTACCTTTTTGGGCATATTTAGCGTGAATTTCCACAAAATCTTTTCGCGGAATACAATCACCGTCAGTCATAATAATGTACTCGTGAGCTGCTTCCATGATCGCCACATTTAAAATTTCCTGACGGCGATACCCTTGGTCTTCGTGCCACAAATGACGTACCGGAACCGGATAATTTTGGGCATAACTGTCAATCAATTCCTTGGTTGAAGGTCGAGAACCGTCGTCGGCAATAATCAATTCAAAGTCTTTGTACGTTTGAACACTGTAGCCGATTAATACTTTCTCTAACCATTCTTCGGCATTGTAAGTACTAACAATAACTGATATTTTCATATTGGGTAATTATGTTGCAAAGGTAATTATATTTTCAATTTATCAATCCCATTCTCAATTCGGATTACTTTATGCTTTTTATTGTAGCGTCGGATTGCCATATTGTGCTTTATTTTTTCGGCATTGGCATAGCCTCGGGCGTGATCCAAATGGAGGCAAATGGCACTGTACCGTATTTGTTTAGACAACATACCGTTGTTAAACATGCGCTCTCCCAATTCGCGGTCCATACCGCCGTAATCCATAGCCTCGTTAAAACCATTTACCGCCAAAATATCTTCTTTGAATCCGGAAGAATTGTGACCGTTCCAAGAGCGTTTGGTTGGTGTTATCCAATTCATAAAAGCCGCGAAATATTTATTGTGGGTAAGCTTTGACAACTTAAAATTGGTTTTCAAGCCTTTTTTCAAAAGCCAAGCTATTTCAAAACATTTTTGATTCAGTATGTCTTGGTCTGTAATCGATTCGGAGATAGCCATAGGTAACTTAAAATAGCCGCCGGAGAGGAAAAAACCGGTTTCTCTTTCCTTGAGATGAACAGCAACAAAATCCTTTCGCGGGATGCAATCTCCATCCGTAAAAAGCAAATAATCGGCACCCGATTGCAAAATAGCTTTGTTCAAAATTCTCGACTTTCGGAACCCTTTATCTTCGTGCCAAACATGCACAATCGGATAGGCAAATTTTCCCTGGAATTGCGCAATAATCTCGGCAGTTTTGGACGTAGAACCATCATCGGCGATGACCACTTCAAAATCGGTTTCGGTTTGCACGGTGTAGCCCAAAAGCACTTTGCGCAGCCATTCTTCCGAATTGTAAGTGGTAATAATTACTGATAATTTCATCTACGATTAAAAGGGAAAAATACGATTTTTCGAGGAACAACCTCGGCTTTTCTTGGTAATTTTTTTGAATGATCCTAGCGGTAAAAGTAACCAATTGGCTTTTAGACTCAAACAAAATGATTATTTTTGAAAAAAAAATATGATTTTTGAGCATTACCTCATCACCCGATTCAATCTGAAAAATCCCAAGTGGAAGTTCACCAAAAACAATGAATTGCTGCTGAATGACCAATGGATGGACGAAAGAATGGCGCTTTTTGCCGACTTTTGTTTGCCTTCGGTAGTGGCACAAACCAACAAAAATTTCAAATGGCTGTTGTATTTTGATACCGATACTTCCGAAAAGCACCGTGCTCAAATCACCGAATTACTCCAACCACATCCTTTTATAGAAGCCCATTACATCGATGGCATGCCGATGTTGGTTGAATCAATCCGCCAATACATTACTACTCATGTTAAAGCGGAGTATCTGATTACGTCTCGCATTGACAACGACGATAGCATCAGCAAGCATTTTATCGAAACCATACAATCAAAATTCGACAAACAAGAACATTTAGCAGTAGATGTAACGGCCGGTTATACTTTAAACTTATCTCCGGTTATGATAGGCAAAAAAGAGCATTTGTTTAATCCGTTCATGAGCTTGATTGAAAAAACAGCCAACGCTAAAACGGTTTGGTTTTACGACCACAATATGTGGAAAAAAGAAAAAAATATCATTCACTTATCGCATCCGAGATTGTGGATGTCCAACATACATGAAAAGAACAAAGTAAATGAGTTTGACGGCTACGGCAACATCAATTGGGACAAAGTGAGTCAGGATTTCATTCTTTCTCCTGAAAAAAATGCCGAAATCGCTGCTACGGTGATTCCGCAATCAAAATGGCGTTGGTTGAGTTGTAAGAACCAACTTTATGTTACTTTTGGCTTCTATTTAAAACTCATCAAAAAGAAATTAGGACTTTATAAAATCAAATAACACATGAAAATTGTAATTCTCGCGGCCGGCATTGGCTCCCGACTCGGAAATCCGTTTCCAAAACCGCTTACGACACTAGATGACGGTAAAAGCATTATGGAGAGACAAATTGACAACATCACTCAATATTTTGATATCAATGACATTTTCATAGTGGTTGGTTTTAAAAAGGAATTGATTATGGAACGCTTTGATGAAGTGGCTTACGTATACAATCCGTTATTTGACTGTACCAATACTTCGAAAAGTTTGCTGAAAGTCCTGAAAAAATTCAAAAACGAACCCGTACTTTGGTTCAACGGAGATGTGGTTTTTGATGCCAAATTGTTGTCCGAACTAATGCCTACCATCAAAGAAGATAAATCTTTCGTAGCGGTAAATACCTCTCGAGTTTCAGATGAAGAAGTCAAATATACCTTAACCGACGGTTACATTGATGAATTGTCCAAAGTAGTTAAAAACGGTTTGGGCGAAGCAGTCGGCATCAATTTTATCAGTTCGGGCGATTTGCAATCGTTTGTCAATCGTCTAGAAGAAGTAGACGACAACGATTACTTTGAAAGAGGTTTGGAATTGGCCATTCAACGCGATAATTTAAAAATCAAACCCATAGATATTTCAAAGTACGATTGCATTGAAGTAGATTTCAAAGAAGATTTAGCCAACGCCAATCAATTACTGAAAAAATAATGAGAACCGTACTTTTTTGCGAACATGCTTATGCTTTCGGTATTTTAGAACCGATTGCCGATGTGTTGAAAGCAAAGCAATACGACTATGTTTGGTTTACCACCAAAGCCTTAGCACCAAAGTTTCCCTTTAAAAATGAGCCGCATATCAGCAGCATGTCTGAATTGAGAAAATTTAAAAGTGACTGTCTTTTCATTCCCGGAAATTACTCGCCCTTTTACATCAGAGGTTACAAAGCCCAAGTATTTCATGGCTTGGCCGGTGAAAAAGCCTCCCATTTTAAAGTCAGAGGCTACTTTGATGTTTACCTGACACAAGGCCCGTATTTCACTGAGCGCTTCAACCAAATCAAAGCCAAACACCAAAACTTTGAAGTCATTGAAACCGGCTGGTGCAAACTCGATGTTTACGAAAAAAACAAGGAAAGTTATTTAGCGGAAAAAGCCGAATTACTCCAAAAACACCAGGCCAAAAAACTACTGGTCCTTGCGCCTACGCACAATGTGAGTATGAATTGCGCGCCTTTTTTAGTCGCTGAATTTGAACAATTGGCTTCTAATAAAGATTATCTGATTGTGGTGAAATTCCACGATTTAACCAAGCCCGAAGTGATGACGGCTTACCACGAATTGGCAGCCAAACACGACAACATTGTAATGTCGAAAGACCCGAATATCAGCAAACTCATTTACATTGGCGATTTGCTCATCAGCGATACTTCGTCGGTGGTATACGAATTTATTTTGTTAGATAAACCGGTGCTGACATTCAAATCAAAAGCCGAAAACATCCTTTGGGACGACGCTAAAGAATACAGCGGTTTGGCAGAAAAAGTGGAAGCTAATTTGACAATTGACGCCTATAAAGACCAAAGAGAAAAAGTCATTGCGGCTTACCATCCTTATCACGATGGCAAATCATCATTGCGCATGATTGAAGCGGTAGAAAAAATGATCGCTGAAAAAGGCGTGCCGAAATACCGTAAAATGGGTATTGACCGAATGATCGAATCCCTTAAGATTTTCAACATAAAAAATCGCTAATGAACAATCCCAACGAAGAAGTACACAAAGCGTTTGAAGTCATCCAAAACGGCGGCATCATCCTCTATCCTACCGATACGGTTTGGGGAATAGGTTGTGATGCGACAAATGAGGAAGCCGTCAAAAAAATCTACGCTTTAAAACAACGTGAAGAAACCAAAAGTATGATAGTGTTGATGAATGGCGAAAAGATGATGTACAACGTTTTCAAAGACATTCCGGAAGTGGCTTGGCAAATCCTGGATTTTTCCGAAAAGCCTACCACTTTAATCCTAGATAATCCGAGAAATGTGGCTGCTAATATTATTGCCGATGACAAAACCTTGGGCGTCAGAATAGTGAAAGAACCGTTCTGCTTTAAGTTGATGGAACGCATGAAAAAACCATTGGTTTCCACTTCTGCCAATATTTCCGGACAACCTACACCAAAATCTTTTAAAGAAATCAGCCCTGAAATTATAAACGGTGTAGACTATGTAGTAAATTTGCACCGCGAAAAAACCTGCGATAAACCGTCAACGATTATTAAGTTAACTAGTGACAGTCAGGTGAAGATTATTCGCAAGTGAATGTGATTTAAGAATGAAGATTAACGAATTTAGATTGCAGAATTATCAATTACATCAAAAATCGACAATCGTTAATCAGCAATCAACAGTCAAATAATGAATTACACTAAAGCTTTACACAACCCAATATTTAAAATCATAGCACAAGCAAGCCAAGAACTGAACTTGGAAAGCTACGTGATTGGCGGATTTGTCCGTGATTTTTTACTGCAACGCGATTTTAAAAAAGACATCGACATCGTTGCGGTTGGTTCGGGTATTGATTTAGCGTTGAAAGTCTCCGAATTGTTACCCAACAAACCCAAGGTACAGGTCTTTAAAAACTACGGTACCGCCATGTTGCGCTACAAGGAAATTGACATCGAATTTGTAGGCGCGCGCAAAGAAAGTTATGCTGAAAACAGTCGCAATCCCTTGGTAGAAACCGGTACTTTAGAAGACGATCAAAACCGACGCGACTTTACAATTAACGCTTTGGCTTTTTCTTTAAACTCGAATAGTTATGGCGATTTGGTTGATCCTTTTAACGGCTTGACCGATTTACAAAACAAACTCATCAAAACGCCATTGGAACCGAATATCACCTATTCCGATGATCCGTTGCGCATGATGAGAGCAATTCGTTTTGCTACACAACTGAATTTTACCATCGAAGAAAAATCGTTGCGAGCCATAGCCGATAATAAAGACCGAATCAAAATCATTTCAGGCGAACGCATAGTAGACGAATTGAACAAAATTCTCGAAACCCCGAAACCGTCGATTGGTTTTTTACATTTATACAAAACAGGATTACTCGAAATTATTTTACCCGAACTAACGGCGCTCAACAATGTAGAAGAAATCGAAGGACATACCCATAAAAACAACTTTTACCACACCTTAGAAGTGGTTGATAATATTTGCCCGAATACCGATGATGTTTGGTTGCGCTGGGCCGCATTGTTACACGACATTGGTAAAGCACCAACCAAACGCTTCAATAAAAAACAAGGCTGGACGTTTCACGGACACGAATTTTTGGGTGGTAAAATGGTCAAAAGAATCTTTGAACGATTGCATATGCCGTTAAACCACAAAATGAAGTTTGTACAAAAAATGGTGATGCTGAGTTCCCGACCAATTGTATTGTCGGAAGACATCGTAACCGATTCTGCAGTTCGCCGACTGGTGTTTGATGCCGGAGAAGATGTAGACAACTTAATGACATTATGCGAAGCCGATATCACCACAAAAAATCCGGCCAAGTTTAAAAAATACCACAACAATTTCGACATCGTTCGCCGCAAGATTATTGAAGTGGAAGAGCGCGATCACATTCGTAACTTCCAACCGCCAATTTCGGGAGAAGAAATTATGGCGCTATTCAATTTACAACCCTCACGCGAAATAGGTGTTTTAAAAGAAGCCGTAAAAGAAGCCATTTTGGAGGGAGAAATCCCGAACGAATACCAAGCAGCTTATGATTTTGTGGTCACCAAAGCGGAAAAAATGGGTTTAAAAAAAGTGAACTAATTTGATAATGTAACAATTTGAAAATTAATTAAAAGATTATTATAAATTGTTTAAGTAGAAAAAGGACAAAAGCATTTTAAATTTGCAACTCAGTTACTCAGCGACTTAGTAACTCAGCGACTCTAAACTATGAAAAAAGACAAATCAGTCATTTATTGGCTACTTTCAGGTTGTGTTTTAGTGTTTATTATGGTGGTGGTTGGCGGTATTACACGCTTAACCAATTCGGGGTTATCCATGACCGACTGGCATTTGGTAACCGATACTTTCCCGCCTATGAGTGAGGAAAAATGGGTACATGCCTTTGAAGAATACAAGAAATTCCCGGAATACCAAAAAATCAATATCCATAACGATTTTCAGTTAGACGATTACAAGTTCATCTATTTTTGGGAATGGTTCCACCGTTTTATCGGCCGAATCATCGGTTTGGTTTTCATCATTCCTTTTGTGTACTTTTTAATCACAAAACGCATCGACAAAGCCACTTTAAACAAATGCTTTATTCTTTTGGGAATGGGCGCTTTGCAAGGCTTTTTCGGCTGGTTTATGGTAAAAAGCGGTTTGGTAGACAATCCGGATGTGAGTCATTTTCGTTTAGCGTTGCATTTGACTTTTGCCTTTATCACCTTTGCGTATACGCTTTGGGTAGCATTGGATTTGATTTATCCGGAGCGAAAAGAAGTGATTGTACCACTCAAAAAATTAGCGCGAGTTACGATGTTCTTTCTAATTGTGCAAATCATTTACGGTGGTTTTGTGGCCGGATTAAACGCCGGATTGATTCACAACCATTGGCCATTGATGAGTGACGGACAGTTTTTTCACGACAGTATCCAATTAGAATACGACAGCTGGCTATTGCGTTTCACTGAAGGCAAAAGCGGCGTGCAGTTTGTACACCGAACTATGGCTTACGTGGTAGTAGGTTTGATCTTATTTTTGTATTTCAAGAGCAAAAAACACACGCTTAGTCTCCAACAACAAAAAGGCTTAAATGCTTTAGTATTTTTGGTTTTTGTACAATTTACTTTGGGCGTATTTACCTTGTTGTATGCGGTCCCTCTTTGGTTGGGCTTGACGCATCAGGTGTTAGCTTTCTTTTTATTAACGGCGATGACCTATACACTACACCGATTTTCAAAATAATACGCTTATCCGACTATATTGTCACAGTTACCTTGTTTATGAACTTAAATGTCCAAACTTGCTGCACAAGATAAATTTTTAGATTTATCCGATTATGGAAGGTCTTTTGGGAAATTTTTTGCCCACCAATTAAAAGATTCTCGCTTCACACCTATTCATGTTACCTTACTTTTTGGCCTTTCCGGATTGATTGCAATCTATTGCATTTTGGAACATCACTACTTACTGGCCGGATTTTTTATACTGCTCAAATCGGGCATTGATGCTGCCGACGGTGAATTGGCGCGTCTTAAAAACACACCTTCCTATTCGGGAAGATATTTAGATAGTGTATTTGATATTGTATTGAACTTCCTATTTTTGATGGCCATTTGTTATGTATCGGCAACCTCAATTTGGTTTACCCTTTTGGCTTTTATCAGTATTCAATTGCAAGGTACTTTATACAACTATTATTATGTGATTTTACGAAACAAATCAGTTGGCGGAGATAGTACCAGTAAAATATTCGAATACAAAACCCCCAGAGCTTTACCGGGTGAAAGCCAAAAGTCGGTCAATATATTGTTTAGCATTTACCAAATAGTCTACGGCACTTTTGACAAAATTATCCATGCACTTGATGCAGATGCGTACAAAGTAAAAACTTTCCCCAACTGGTTTATGACTGTACTTTCTCTTTATGGTCTTGGATTTCAATTGCTGATTATAGCCGTAATGTTACCTTTGGGTTGGATTGAGTTTATAGTTCCTTTCTTTATCTTTTATACAGCACTTATCTTAGGCTTGATTTGGATTCGGAAAAGATATATTAAATAAAAAAGTCCCAATCAATATCGGGACTTTTCATTTATGCTTTTTTCTTTGTTTTGATAGAACAACCTATGGCTTTGGTTGTGGCCGGACTTGGTTCGGTTCCGTTGTCTAAGGCGCGAATAGCGTTCTCCAAATACTTCTCTTTTACAGCCGAAGCATCATCAGAATTGTCATCAATGGAACCAATGTATTTTACAATTAAATTTTTGTCCAACAAAAACACATGTGGCGTTTTAGTAGCGCCGTATTGTGGATAAATCTTCTGCCCTTCATCTACCAAATAAGGGAAAAAAAATCCTTTTACTTTGGCTTTTTCCTGCATCAACTCGAAGGTATCTGCCGGTTGGGCTTCGGGATCATTCGGATTAATCGCCAACAAGACATAACCTTTGGATTTGTATTTTTTGGCAATCGCATTGATTCGGTCTTCATACTTGATGGCAAACGGACAAGTATTGCAGGTGAACACTACAATAAATCCTTTGGCATCTTTGTAATCGGCCATGCTGTACATTTTGCCGTCAACCGATTTTAATTTGAAATCGGTGGCTTTATCGCCCGGTTGGTAACCGTTCGACTCTGTAGTTTCTCCCAAAAACAAGGAGCTGAAAAACAAAATAAGTAAGGGTAAAAATTTCATAGTGACTAATTTAGTTATGATTGATAAATGCGTTTACGTAGTTGTTGAGTTCAGTAAAATTTTCGAATTCGCGCTCGGCAAACAGCTTTCTTTTTCCACTAATAATCAGCGTGGCCGGAATTGCACCCGACCAAGAGTCATCAATTTTGTCCAACCAAGCATTGTAATCTTTATCACTCAGCAAAATAACCTCAGCGGTTAACTGCTTTTTTGCTACAAATGGTATAAGCTTTTTCTCTAAGTCTTTTCGGCTGTCCAAACTGACTAAAATGACTTTCACTTTGGGATTATCTTTATGCAATTGCTCAAAATAGGGTAATTCTTTAATACAAGGCGCACACCAAGTAGCCCAAAAGTTAACTACATAAGTATTACCATCTTCTTTGAGAACCGCTTTTTCAAAGGCATCAAACTTTTCGTAAACAGTCATTTGTGCCAAAACATTTTGAGTAAAGGCCAATATGAAAAAGATTAAGAAATTGTAAAGTAACTTCAATTGAGAAAATTTATGCATAACGAATTTAGTGAGTTCATTTTTAGATTTTAAACTACTTAACAAAATTTTACGACTGTGTTAAAACATAAAGATAATAATAATCAAAATCTTACGTTTACTATAAAATATTAAATACGAAACCATTATGATTAAGTTATTTCAATGTTTGTTTATTTTACAACCTTTACTTTTATTATCTCAAAACCAAAGTGAGTATCCCGATGTAATCATTGACTCGTACAATAGCACCACTAAAACAAAAAATATTTTTTATGGCGGCTCAAAAGTTCCATCAAAGAAAAACTCTGTTTCCTTGGATTCTCTTTTTTATAAAAATGATTGTTATATAAGTTTACCCAAAGACAGCTATGTTATCGTTGGTTTTACGAACAATTATATTATTGATGCGCCTAATCAAAATGATATTTTTATTGAAGAAGTTGGTGGTGCCGGCGAATATGCTGATGTGTTTGTGAGCTCTGACAATATCGAATATAAGTTTTTAGGCGTTGCCGGCAATGGAAGTATAAATGAACTTGACTTAGCCAAGATTGGCTATACAAATCAAGTCAAATACATTAAAGTTGTGGGTAAAGACAGCAAAGGCTCTTCACCTGGTTTTGATATTGGCTGTATTTACGGATTGCCTGGCGCCAATAAATCCGCAGAAGTTATAGTGCTTGAAAATGTGTTGTTTGAAACCAATAAAACTGTTTTACTACAAGAATCTTTTGAAACCTTAAACCAATTGGTAAAACAATTACAAGCCAACAAATCAGTACAAATAGAAATCAGAGGTCATACAGATAATATTGGTGAAGAAGCCAAAAACCAAATACTTTCAGAACAACGTGCCAAAGCGGTTTTAGATTATCTAGTCTCTCAAGGTATTGAGGCCAAACGGCTTTCTTATCACGG
This sequence comes from Flavobacterium cheonhonense, assembly GCF_035671315.1. Classification (NCBI taxonomy): domain Bacteria; kingdom Pseudomonadati; phylum Bacteroidota; class Flavobacteriia; order Flavobacteriales; family Flavobacteriaceae; genus Flavobacterium; species Flavobacterium cheonhonense. Next base: position 211,974 of record NZ_JAXAVY010000004.1, on the reverse strand, counting down.
ATTTGGAAGCACGCAACCTATTGCCTCGAATGATACCAACGAAGGAAGAACCAAAAACAGAAGGGTTGAGTTTTTGAAAGTAGAATAACCAAAACCTATCCCAACCATTCTTTGAAATCGTTCACGCGTTCTCTGGCCACAATTACTTCATCGTCTTTGTAGGTCGGTAAAATCACTTTGAGGCGTGAATTACTGTGCAACTGAATTTCTTTAATGGCTTTCATCGGGATGATGAATTTACGGGAAACGCGGTAAAATACATCCGGATCGAGTTCGGTTTCGAGTTGTTCCAAAGTCGAATCCAACAAATAATCACGATTGTCTACAGTGTGCAAATACGTGCCTTTATTTTCGCTGAAGAAACATTCGACTTCGTCAATGGCAATCATCTTGAGTTGTTGTCCCATTTTGATGGTAAAGCGTTTTTTGTATTGTCGGTCGATTGGATTCACCAACATCTTTTTGATGGCTTCAAAATCTAAACCGGTGACCAAACTTTTTTGAAATTGATTTTTGAATTTGGTCACTGCGGTCTCCAAATCGTCTTCGTCTATAGGTTTTAACAAATAATCGATACTGTTGAGTTTGAAGGCGCGCAAGGCATATTCATCATATGCTGTGGTAAAAATAACAGCACTTTTGATGTCGATTCTTTCAAAAATTTCAAACGACAATCCGTCGGACAGTTGGATGTCGAGGAATATCAAATCGGGATGCGCATTGGCGTTGAACCAATTTATCGATTCTTCTACAGAATGTAACAATGTATTGACTGTGAGTCCGAGTTTTTCCACTTTGCGTTGGAGCAATCGGGCAGCGGGCTTTTCGTCTTCAATGATGATGATGTTCATGTTTATTTTGAGTGACTGAGTGACTGAGTTCCTGAAGGGCTAAGTTCATTTTGCTGATTTGCTCAGCAACTTAGGCACTCAGTATCTCAGTCACTATATTATTCCCATTTATTGTTTTTCTCTTTCTCCATTAATTCTCTGATTTTCTTGTCTTCCCAGTTTTTACCTAAAATCATGGTAGGCATAAAAACGGAAAGTCCGTGCGCAGCTAAACCGATACCCCAGAAAAAGGCAGTAGAAAATTGGCGAAGTTCCAAACTCCAATTGTCACTACTGCTAAATTGAATCTGAGAAATAATGATGGCGGTGTTGATCACCAAATAAACTACGGCATGCGTGTAAAATCCTTTTATTTTTTGGACTCTTTTCGCGGCCTCTTGGTATTTTATGTCGTCGTATTGTTCCATGATTATTCAAATTTATTGGTTTTCTTTTCTTCTTCCATATACTGCTTGATCTTTTTTTCTTCCCATTCTTTATTGAAAAACGGGAACCAATTAAAGACTTTCATCGCGTGAAAGAACAACCCAATTCCCCAGCCTAACATCGACCAAACAAACCATAAATATTGTGGTGTATAGCGCAGGTTGATAAAAATCAATAATCCCATTACCAAAACATAAGAAGCCAAATGACCGTAAAAACCTTTGATGTCTTCGACTTGTTTTTTCGCTTTTTGGTAGCGTTCAAATTCGTTAGTAGTTTCCATGATTATTCCCATTTTTGTTGTTTGGTTTTTTCCTTTTCCATGATTTTCTGAATGCGTTTTTGTTCCCATTGGTAACCCAATACCTTTTGTGTTATAAACAACTGCATTGCTTGCATCACCAAGAAGAAGGTCCACAATCCCATCACAAATTCATTGATAAAACGAATCGGCCAAAAGTTGAGCGGTACGCCAAAATAAGTCTTAGCCACATACACCGCAACACCAATAACGTAAATAAACAAGTGCGTGTAAAATTGTTTTAGCTTGTGTACGCGCTCTTTGACAATTTGTTCCAAAATTTCGTTCGAGGGTTCCATAACTAACTCCATTTGTTGTTTGAATTGTTTTCTTTGTTTAAGATTTCACGAATCTTCTTTTCTTCCCAGGATTTTCCATAACCAAACGTTTCCAGCGCGTGAAAGGTTAAACCCATTCCCCAACCCAACATCGGGAACCAAAACCAATGAAAATTACTGGTTTTAAGATTGATAAAAATTAAAATCGGGATAACGAAACAATACGAAATTAAGTTGCCGTAAAATCCTTTGAGTTTCTCCACTCGCTCTTTGGCTCTAACATAAGCCATATTTTCATTGTAGATATTTTGTGTTTCCATGATGACAATTTGTTTGGTTAAAATAGGAATTTTGACCTTGAAAGCGGTTTCGGTTTGTTCCACTAAAACCTTTCTTTCCGAAATCAAGCCGTAACGATTAACGATGTTCTGCAGCCCAACGCCTTTTCGATCTTGCAAGACTTCTTTCTTTTGTAAATTATTTTCAACGATTAAATAGTTGTTCTCAATATAAATCTTGATGTGTAGCGGTTTTTGCTCACTCACTACATTGTGCTTGATGGTATTTTCCAATAAAAGTTGGAGCGACAACGGTACTACTTTGGCTTCCGGATTGTCAAAATCGGTTGGTAATTCATAGCTGATACTGTTTTCAAAACGCATTTTGAGCAAATTCATATACGTTTTGGCAAACGACAATTCTTCTTCCACCGACACCAATTCTTTATCTTTTTGTTCCAACACATAACGGTAAATTTTAGACAAAGAAGTGGTGAACTTTTGCGCATTATCCGGATTTTCTTCAATTAACGAACTCAATACATTCAAGCTGTTGAACAAAAAATGCGGATCGATTTGGTTTTTCAAACTTTCAAACTGGGCTGAAGCAGTTCCGGCTATAACTTTTTGTTCTTTGACTTTATTTTCCGCATAAGCTTTGTAAAAGTAAAAGGCGTGGAAAGCTAAAGTTACTATCAAAGTAATGACTATAGCAACCAAATAATTCGCCATGTGTTCCTGACTTAAAAAAACACTGAACGGAATGCCTTCTACCCATACATCTTCAAAAATGCGGAGTAAAAAAATCACCACTATCGAAACCAAAAACGAAAGAACAAACCCTATCAAAATGCGTTTTGGGGTGAATCGTTCCGCTTGGAACACTTTGTCTAAATACATAAAAACAACCGCATTCGACAAATATAAAGTCATCCCGTACAACATGGTGTAGCCAAAGTTCACCAGCAAAGCGTAGTTGAAGGTGATGCTGTTTCCGGTAATCAATCGGATCAAAACCAACACAAAAAAGATGGTTAGTGAAATGATGATAGCTCTGGGAATTTCTTTGATTATTCGTTTCATTTCTTATTTCATTAGTTGCTGAGTCGCTAAGGTGCTGAGGCACTGAGTTCATTTTCTTAGAACCTTAGTGCCTTAGCCACTTAGTACCTTTATTTACAATTTTTCAATGCTTGCTGGGCTCTGTCTAATCCCCATTTTGGATGAAAAGGTGATTCGGGTACGAATTTTTCAAATAAAGGAATGGCGGATTCCAAATCTAAGCATAATTTTTTCACATCGGCACCGGTCCATTGGGCGCCGCTGATTTCAAACTCGGCTTTACAGTAAACTACTCTGGGATTTTCCGGCGCAATGATTTTGGCTTTAGTATACAACTCCATCACTTTAGGCGAATACTTCATCCCGTTGACCATAGGATCTTGCACAATCATGGCCGTGTAAATCATAGCTTGCATCACCAGTAATTCTGCGTTATTCGGACTGATTACTGTAGCTGCATCTTGGGCTTGTTGGGCTTTCTCAAGTAAAGCAGTAGCGTTGCTTTTGTTAGCCGGATTGAAAGCTTCTGTTGTGTTAATCATGGCTACATAATAATTGGGTAACCAGTTGCTTTTTTCTGCGGAAGCGATGCGTTCCATTACATCGGAAGCTTCTTTAGATTTGCCTTCTCTCCACAAACCAAGGGCTTTAGTCATTCCTTGTTCGTAGGGTGTTTGCGCCGATAAAACGGAGCTTACTAAAAGGGCGATAATGGTAATAATTTTTGTCATGATTCTTGATTTTTTAGATGATTAAAACTCTAGTTATTTTATACTCCAAAAGTAGTTTGGTTAATTTGGTTGTGAAATTTATAATAACCGAATTGTAGATTTTTGGGGATGAACTGTTTTTCTTGGAGAGCCTGAGTTTCTGAGTAACTAAGTAGCTAAGCGTTTTTTGCTTTAACTCAGGCTATCAGTCACTCAGCAACTCAGCAACTCAGTTACTCTTTATAAATTATTCAACTGATTGTCTTTCTTATTCTCACTAATGGTCCAAAAGAAGCCTACAAAGAAAAACTGATCTGCGGTTGGGCGAATAGCTCTTCTGTTGTAAACACCATCCGTATTGGGTGTATTGGCGTATTCATAACCAAAAACATTAGCCGTTCCTAAAACATTCGATACCGAAAAATACAAAATCTTTTGTTGTGTCATTAAATAAGCCCAACCTAAACTCAAGTTATTGTAACCTTTGGTGCTGCCGTTCATGAACTGAGACTCGTTCGGATTGTTGAATGGTCTTCCGGTAGTGAAAGAATTGGTCACACTCAATTGCGATTTTAATTTGTTAATCCACCATTTTGACACTACGCTTAAACTGTGCTTGGCCACAAAACTCGGCGTTACTTCGGCCGTAAAGTTGCGGTAGTTTCTTTGGGTATCGATATAGGAATAGGAAACCCAATACTCCAGATTTTTAACCGATTTGTTATCTCTCCAAAACACATCTAATCCTTGAGCGTAGCCGGAACCGGAATTGCTGAAATCAGAATTAAACTGAACTGTTGGTGTGTCAAACTTCACCAAATCTTGGTATGATTTTAAATATACTTCCGCTCTAAACGTTCTGCGGTCTTTGCTGTATTGGTAATTCAAAATGTAATGCTGGGCTTTTTCGCTTTCCAAATAATCGGCATATTTTAAGTATTCTTGTCTCGGTGCTTGGGTAAAACTACCGTAGGCAAAGGAGAACTGACCGTTTTGAGCTATTTTATAAGCCAATGAAGCGCGCGGTGCTATTACAGTTTCTCTCAGCAAATCGTTGTCAGACAAACGTGCGCCCAATTTAACTGCAAACTTTTTAGAAAAGAAAATATCTGTTTCAGCGTAGAATGCGGCTATATTAGCATCATAACCGCTATTGAAGTTTCCACCGGAATTAGCCTTGAAATCTTCATTGAAACGGGTGATGAAATAATCACTTCCGAAAGACAATTTTACCCTATCGGAAAACGATTTTTTCAATTTTAATTTCAAATGTGAAGCGTGTTCTGTGTTGGCAACGTCATCCAAACTGATACCTATTTTATTTTCGCTATACCCATAACTCAATCCGCTGAACAATTGCCATTGGGAACCAAAATTGGCTTTGTAGGACGAATTAAGATAAAAATTGTTATTGTTCAAATCCACTCTGATTTTATCGGGACTATTGATAGTTTCACTGTTGATATCGAATTGGGAAGCTTCAAAAGCCGCATACAATTTGAACATGCCCGAATCAAAACTATGACGGTAAACCGCTTCTCCTGAAAGCGACTGAAACGGTTTATTCCAATCGGCGCGTTGCGGAAAAACTTTTTGGTATGGTTCTAAGTTGATGTAAGCCGTATTAAAACTCAACGAGTTGTTGCCCCATTTTTGGGTATTGGCCAAACCCAAACCTACCGTCATCAATGAAATATCTGTTTTTTCTTCTGTGGCTTCGTCTTGGGTATTCAATAACAACACACTCGACAAAGCTTCGCCGTATTCGGCCGAATAACCTCCGGTAGAAAACGACATACCGCTGAATAAAAAAGGAGAAAATCGTCCGCGAGTCGGCACATTCGCTGTAGTCGCGCCATAAGGTTGGGCTACCCGAATACCGTCCACAAACGTTTGGGTTTCATCGGCTTCCCCGCCACGCACGAACAGTCTGCCGTCTTCACCTACGGTTTGGGTTCCGGGCAAAGTTTGCAAAGCCGAAACTATGTCGCCCATTGCACCGGCAGTAGTCACTATATCCAAGGGTTTCAACACCGAAACTCTGGCTTTTTCACCGGCATCAAACGTTCCGGCAGTAACGATAACAGCATCTAAAGAATTGACACTTTCTTTGAGTTTGAACGTTTTATTTTGACCATTGGCTACATCAATGGTAACCTTTAAAGTTTCATAGGTTAGGAAGCTAATCACCAATACCTGATTCCCTGTAGCGGTTGAAGTAAAAGTAAAACGACCATTGTCATCAGATGAAGCACCATCATAGGTACCTTCAATAAAAATGTTCGCACCGGCGATGGGTTTATTCTTTTCATCCAGCACCGTTCCCGAGATAGTTTGTTGGGCTTGGGTAGCAAAAGCTACTACCAGTAAAACGAAAGTGTAAAATGTCTTCATTGTTCATGTTTTGATGCAACAAACTTCTAATAAATTCCAACGCTGCCCAATTTAAATTAACCGAATTGTAATTTTTCAAGGATGAATTGTTAAAGTTCAAAAAAAAGTAGCTTTAACAAAATATCACGAGAAAATTCAGTACAATTGCAGTACCAAAACCACTAAACTATGAAAATTATCAAATCCCTGTTTGCTTTTGCAGCATTCTTTGCCTTGAATTCAGTCTCGGCACAAACGATAACCGAGCGTTGGCCTGAAATCAGAGCGTATCACGAAGTTATTTCAAAAACATTTCATGCCTCTGAAGAAGGAAATTTAGATCCGATAAAAACGCATTCGGAACTCTTAGTAGAAAAAGCCGAAGCCCTTTCGGTTGAAAACATGCCAGAAGAATTCCGCAGTCCGAAATTGATAGAATCGTTAGTGATCTTGAAAAAAGAAACCAAAAAAGTAAACGATATGGTGCAAAGAAAGCAAAGCGATGCCGAAATCAAAAAATCGCTGGCTGCCTTGCACGACACTTTCCACAAAATCGTCGGCCTCTGTAAAGAAGAGAAAAAATAAACACTAAACCGGTCATTGCACCGGTTTTTTTGTGGGCAAATAGTTTTCAACAATTCGCATTCGACAAATCAAATATTGCAAATTAAATTTACCTTTGTGCGCTTATAAAAATTACGATTATGATTTATAAATTCAGAGCCATACTCGACGCCGAAGAAGATGTTTTCAGAGACATTGCCATACAGGAAGACGACACTTTAGAGGATTTACACAACGCCATTGTAAATGCCTTTGGTTTTGACGGCATGGAAGTAGCGTCTTTTTACACTTGTGACGACCAATGGAATCAAGAAGAGGAAATTCCAATGTTTGATTCGGGCGATGTTCCGGGTGAAATGAAAATCATGAGCGATTATCCGTTAAACCAACTTTTGAGCGCTGACCAAACTAAGATTATTTATGTGTACGATTTTATCAACATGTGGACTTTCTTAGTTGAATTAGCCGCCATCGAAGAACCGGAAAGCAGCGAAACTTATCCGGCTTTGTTGTTCTCTCACGGAGAATTACCCAATACCGCACCGGAAAAAGAATTTGAAGCTGAAAACGAAGATTTCTACTCCGAATTTGAAGACGATTTAGACGATGATGATTTAGACATGTTTGGCGGAGACGACAACTTTGAAGATTACGGATTTGAGGAGAATTGGAATTAGAGCGACTGAGTAGCTAAGTTACTAAGTGGCTGAGTTTTTCTTATTTTTATGTAATAAAAAACTTAAAAATATGAAAGCTTTCAGAGACTTATTAATTTGGCAAAAAGCAATGAATTTAGTAACCAATACCTATCAGATCACTCAAAAATTCCCAAAAGAAGAATTATTTGGTCTAACATCTCAAATCAGAAGAAGCGCTATCTCACTACCTAGTAATATTGCTGAAGGTTATGGAAGAGATAGCAATAAAGAATACCTAAGATTCATAAAAATTGTCATTGGTTCTTTATTTGAATTTCAAACTCAAATTGAGATTGCAAAAAACATCAATTACCTAAACGAAAACGAATTTAAAAATTTATATGAGGAAACCAGAGAACTTGAGGCCATGATTATTTCCTTTTCCAAAAGATTAAAATAATCTCAGCTACTCAGTAACTCAGCTACTCAGCACCTTAGAACCTTAACCAAAATGATCAACCTATTCAACGCCCACATCGAATCGTTATCCATCCACCGAGTTGGAAACAAAAGCCGCAATGAAGCTATTTTTTTATCGGAACAACCTTATGGTTTAAACGACGAAATCGTGCCGCTTTTGAAAGAGTATTTCTTTAAACCTTTCCGCGAAAAGGAAGAAAACTATTTTCAGTTTGCCCATGATGTTGATTTGGAATACAACGACATGTTTAACTTGGCTACGGAGCTTTTCCTGAATCCGAGTGACGCTCACGAAGTTTCTAAAAAAATCACCAAACACCTTTTTGAGCAGTCCAATCATCCGCACATTAAGAACGGAGAAGTGTATGTGGCGTACTTGACCAATGTTTCTATCGACAATAATACGGTAGATGCCATTGGCGTTTTTAAAAGCGAAATCAAAACCGATTTCATGCAATTTGAAGAAAAAGGCAGCACTTTGGAAATGATTTTGCAACAAGGCATCAACCTGAATAAATTGGACAAAGGTTGTTTAATTTTCAACCACAAAAAAGAAGAAGGTTATAAAATCCTGACCGTTGACAGCAACCGTTATGATGCGCGTTATTGGTTAGAGCATTTCCTTTCGGTAGATGCTTTCCAAGACGAAAACTTCTACACCAAAAAATATTTGAAATTCTGCCAAGGTTTTGCCAAAGATGTGGTTCTTCCGGCCGAAGACAAAAAAGAAGAAGTCATGTTTATGAACCGTTCTGTGAATTTCTTTGCCAAGAACGATGAGTTTGAAGAAAGCAAATTCTTGAATGAAGTATTGGACAATCCCGATTTGATTCCGGAGTTCAAAAACTACAAAGTAGACAAAGGTGAAAAATACAGCATAGAAGACATCACCAATTTCCCTATCGCTAATGCCGCGGTTACCGATGTTAGAAAATCGATTAAAAACGTGATTAACTTGGATACCAACATTCAAATTAAACTCGATTTTATCAATCCGGAAAGTGCCGAAAAGTTTGTAGAAAAAGGCTGGGACGAAGAAAAACAAATGTATTACTACTTGGTTTATTTCAATAAAGAGCAAAAATCTTAACTTGAATACTTAAAAAACAACATCCTCAATTGTTAAAACAATTGGGGATTTTTTTTAAACGCTGTTTTATTTTATATCTTTCCCTTTCGTTACTGTAAGCTATGACTTCGAAGCCCTATCTTTTCCTTCTGCTTTTACTGTGCTGTTGTATTGCTACAGCTCAGAAAAAAGACGTACACAGTGGCAACGATTCGACTATAGTGTATAAAAAAATTGAAAATCTATCTCAAAAAAGTAAGTTTAACCGCTTTATCTACAAACTTTTATTCAAATCAAACCGCCAAACAAAATCAACCAGCGGCGCTAAAAGAAGGCGTTTTTTAATCAAAAAATCATTCGACCGAAACGAAGGTAAAATCATCAGAAACATCAACATAGAAACCCTTGATCCGTTTGGTTATAGTGTAGACAATTACAAAGACCAGCCGGAAAAAGGCTTTGAAAAATTCGGAAACAGTTTGCACATAAAATCGAAGAACTGGACCATTCACAACTTATTGCTTTTCAAGAAAAATGAGCCATTAGACTCATTGATTGTCAAAGAATCGGAGCGTTTGATTCGTAGACAACGTTACACCCGAAGCGTTATTATCAAACCCGTTGAAATTCCGGGTAGTCGCGATTCAGTAGATATTTCGATTCGGGTTTTGGATACTTGGAGTTTAATTCCCAACGGAACATTGTCGAGTTCGCAAGGCAATTTTGAACTCACCGAACGCAATTTTCTCGGATTGGGACACGAATTCAGAAATGATTACACCCGCCGTTTCGATACCGGAAGAGATGCCTATTTAGGGAAGTATTCCATCAACAACATCAAGAATACGTTTATCAATGCTTCGCTCACTTATGAAAATTCACTCAACAATTACACCACCAAAAACGCTCGAATTGAACGTCAGTTTTTTTCCCCTTTAACCCGATTGGCCGGTGGAGCATTTTTTGAAAAACGCTTTTTTATCGATTCCCTTCCTGACAACAGCGGCATTTTTAACAAGCAGAATTTCAAATTAGATACTCAAGAATATTGGCTTGGTCATTCGTTTAAAATCTTCAAAGGTAAAAATGAAGATTTCAGAACAACTAATTTGGTTACGACCATTGGATTTAAAAATGTAAAATACCTTCAAACTCCTGAGCTGGTTTATGATCCGACGCAATTTTTTGCCAACGAAAAACTGTACTTGGCCACGATAGGTTTGAACACCCGAAAGTTTGCTGAAGATAAGTTTTTGTTCAACTTCGGGATTATTGAAGACATTCCGTACGGACAAGTATATGCCATTACGGGCGGTTTTCAGGAAAAAAACAACATCCAACGGACCTATTTGGGCGGTCGATTTGCTTACGGCGATTATTTTTCCATTGGGTATTTCAGTACCAATATCGAATGGGGCAGTTTTTTCAACAATGGCTGTACCGAAGAAACAACCTTCAGGATTGAAGGCAATTACTTTACCAATTTGCTGAACATGGGCGACTGGCGACTGCGTCAATTTGTCAAGCCGACATTAGTAATTGGTAACCATCGAGCACCTATTATCAAAGACCGTTTGCTCATTTCAGACGATAATGGCATAGTGGGTTTTAACAATCCGCTTATCAATGGTACTCGGAAATTTTCACTGGCATTGCAAACCCAAACCTACGCGCCAGGCAATTGGCACGGGTTTCACTTCAGTCCGTTTTACAACATGACATTTGCCTTTTTAGGCAATGAAAATAATCGATTTTTGGATAGCAGATTGTACTCCAAATTCAGCATAGGTGTATTGATTAACAATGATTATTTGGTGTTCAACAGTTTTCAAATATCTTTCTCTTATTATCCTTCTATTCCTTTTGAAGGCGAGAATTTATACCGAACCAATTCATTTAAAAACAACGACTTAGCCTTACCGGATTTCCAAATTGGGCAACCGGTGATTGTGCCTTACAAATAAAAGAAAAACGTCAGTTTTTGTCAGTTTTATCGCGTTTAAGCAACTGAAAGACTGCAGTTTATCGATTATTTTTTGCTTTTAAACGGTAAAACCATAAGTTTAACCTAATGCAACAAGCTGTTTTTCAGCGAAGTGCAAGACATTAAATCTTATGCCATGAATACCGACAACACTACATTCGGACTGGAGAAAAAGCACTACCGTTGTACACTGCTAGGACATCGCTATGTGGAAACCAAAAAAATTAACCTTCATTTCAGCGAGTACGAGTGTAAGATTTGCAAGACACAAGCCACTAATGACAGTCGCGGTAATAAAATTGTACTCACCACAGAGCTCAAGGAAATTAATGAAACCCTTTTTTATCTGAATTTGAAGAAACAATTCCTGAGTCGGTTTTATTTTCATAAAAAAGAGCGGTAACAAAATCCGATTTCATTCGTCCTACTTTTAAATCAAAAAACTGACCATTGAAATCGACTATCTTATCCATTAAAAACCTGCACAAACGTTACGGTAAAATCCATGCCGTAAATGACGTTTCTCTCGACATTCAAAAAGGCAATGTTTATGGCATTCTCGGCCCAAACGGCAGTGGTAAATCGACCACTTTAGGAATAGTATTGAATGTAGTCAACAAAACCTCCGGCGAATACCATTGGTTCGACGGAACGTTGGAAACCCACCAAGCCTTGAAAAAAGTAGGTGCTATTATTGAGCGCCCGAACTTTTATCCGTATATGACTGCCAAAGAAAACTTGGAGTTGGTTTGTAAAATCAAAGGCATCAATTATTCAAAAATCGAAGAAAAATTGGAGGTTGTAGGTCTCAGCGATCGCAAGAACAGCAAATTCAAAACCTTTTCTTTGGGGATGAAACAGCGCTTAGCCATCGCCTCTGCCCTATTAAATGATCCCGAAATCCTAATCTTAGACGAACCTACCAATGGTTTGGATCCGCAGGGCATTCATCAAATTCGAGACATCATTAAACTCATCGCCTCGCAAGGCACAACCATTTTATTGGCATCCCATTTGTTAGACGAAGTGGAAAAAGTGTGTAGTCACGTACTGGTTTTGCGTTACGGAGAAATTTTATATAACGGAACCGTAGATGATATGATTGCGCACGAAGGTCATTTTGAACTTCAAGCCGAGGATATGGAAAGACTTTTACAAACCTTACTCGAACATCCTGATATTGATAAAGCTTCGGAAGCAGAAGGCAAAATAATCGCCTATTTTAAAAGAAACGTTGAACCTTCGGCATTAAACAAATACTGCTTTGCAAACAACTTGATTTTAAACCATTTGGTATTGAAAAAGCTAAGTTTAGAAGAGCAATTTTTAGCCCTAACCCAATAAGACTACTGTAATGAAAAGACTTTTATCCATAGAACTTCAAAAAATCTGGAAAAATAGGGCTAGTAGAATCTTAACGATTACCTATTTTCTGTTATTGACATTTTTATCCTTTATTGCCTCCATCAAGTTTGACATAGGACCAATTCACATTCGATTAGCCGATCAAGGAATTTTCGATTTTCCGTTCATTTGGCATTTTAACACGTTTATTGCTGCCTTTCTGAAAATATTTTTAGCTGTCATTATAGTTTCGATGATGGCCAACGAATATAGTTATGGTACTTTGAAGCAAAACTTGATTGATGGAATGAGCAAGAAAGAATTCATCATTTCAAAGGTGTACACCATTATAGCGTTTGCGGCAGTATCGACTTTGTTTGTCTTTATTGTTTCGCTAATTCTTGGGCTGGTTTTTTCTTCGTATGATGAAATGAGTATCATTTTCTCAAAAATGGATTATCTGTTTGCTTACTTTATCAAATTGATAGGTTTCTTTTCTTTTTGCTTATTCATAGGCGTACTAATCAAACGGTCTGCTTTTGCTTTAGGCTTTTTGTTTATGTGGTTTATGTTTGAAATGATATCTTACGCCATTGCTTACAATAACTTTAGAAACCCGGCATTGATCGATAAAATATACGATTATTTTCCGTTGATGTCGATGTGGAGTTTGGTTCCGCAACCTTTTACCAAATTAAATGCTGTGAGAACAATAGGAAGCCAACTTGGAGTAGAAGACCTGAGAAATTATGATGTACCTTATACTTCCGTAGTCATTGTTTTGGTTTGGGCTACGCTCTTTATTTATGCTTCTTACAAAATCATTGAAAAACGCGATTTATAAGGTAATCATCAATCACCATACAATCAGGCCAACTCCGATTGGTCTTGCTGAAATTATCAATTCTTAAAGAAAACATAAATAGACCGGTTCTTTTTATGTTTTCTTTTTTATTTCCTAATTTTAGCGAATGAAAAAGAAGTTATTTTTTTGGTTAGTAATCGCTATTTTTTCGGCAAATTGTTACGCCCAATTTAGTAAAACACATTACATTCCACCTTTATCCGGATCCAGTTCTGTAATTTCCGAAGACCAATATTTATATATCTCTACGCCCAACGTTAATCCTATCAATTTCAGAATTATAGAATTGGGCGGCAACACCATTACCGGAATCGTTTCCAGGAGTAATCCTTATGTCTATTACGTTGGTTTCGGAAATGACACTCAGTTGCATATTGATTCGAGTTCTTCCAACATTGCCTTTTCCAACAAAGGATACATCGTAGAAGCCGATGACTTGATTTATGTGTCGGCCAGGGTAACTGCCGGTAGCGGTAATCAAGCCGGGCAATTGGTTTCTAAAGGAAAAGCTTCCTTGGGCACGCATTTCAGAGTAGGCGCTTTGACGAATTTGCAAGTCGCCAACTATTTCGACATTCATTCCACCTTCATTTCAGTCTTAGCCACCGAGAACAATACCACTATTAACTTTAGTGATTTTGGAACAGGCATTCAACCGGTTAACAGCGGTACCGGGGATGCACCTTTCAGTATTGTACTCAACAGTGGCGAAAGTTATGTAATGACAGTGCAAGGACCACACGATCCGAATCGTGCCGGACTCATAGGTGCGCTTGTGACTTCAGACAAACCCATTGCCCTAAATTGTGGCTCCTTTGGAGGCAGTAATGCACAAGGAAATCTCGACTTGGGCTTTGATCAAATAGTTCCCCTGGAAAGAATTAGCAATACAGAATACATTTTTATAAAAAGTACCGGTATAGATGCCGTGGAAACAGTACTCTTAGTAGCCGATACAGACAATACCGAAGTGTTTTTATCCGGTGCAACCACACCCAATTTCACCATCAATGCCGGAGATTATTTGGTGTTAGACGGTTCTAATTTTGATGCCGCAGGCAATTTGTACGTTCAAACCAGTCAAAAGGTATTCGCTTACCAAAGCATAGGTGATAACGGTGCTACCGACCAGCGCAATCAGGAATTGTTCTTTGTACCGCCATTGAGCTGTCAAACCCCAAGAATCATTGATAATATTCCTGCTATTGATTATGTAGGTTCTCGTCAATTTACCGGAAGAGTGACTATAGTTACCAAAGTTGGTGCTGCTCTGAGTTTTGTTATCGATGGCACTCCTTACTCTTTGGCCGCTTTATCCGTTATCGCCAACGTAAACGGTCCGACTGCAGTTCAAGGGAATGTTGACTATGAAACTTATGTTATCACCGGACTAAGTGGAAATGTTTCTGTTTTCTCAACCCAAGAGTTATATTTGGCTGCTTACGGTTCCAGTGGTGCTGCTACTTTTGGGGGTTACTACTCGGGATTTACTTTTGAACCCGAAGTTTCTTTCACGCAATTGGATCCTAACCAATTAAGCTGTATTCCCAATACGGTACTTTCGGTCAATACATTGAGTCCGTTTGACACGTTTCAGTGGTATTTTAACGGCAATCCTATAGCCGGTGCCACCAACAGCAGTTATACACCTTCGGCCTTGGGCCCGGGATATTACTATGTTTCTGCTACCATATCAAGTTGTACCTTACCGATCAATTCTAATGAAATCCCGGTAAGTTCTTGTCCGACTGATGATGAAAATGATGGTATCATCAACAACGTAGATGTCGATAACGATAACGATGGGATTACCAACTGTACTGAATCTTATGGCGATTTGGGAGTCAATCTAACCAATACTACCTTGGGTTCAGTATTTGTAGGAGACTATATTAATCCGTTTATTGGAAGTTTAAGTTTTACAGGTACCGGAACACCGTCGGCAACTCCTATTACTGGTGATGCTTTAGGAAACTTTGCTACTGAAGCCGCCACCGGAAAAAACAACAGTGTAAGTTATATTGCAACTTTTAACAATCCAATCAGCTTGTCTGTAGAATATGCTACAGTAGCAGCTAGTAGTGATTACTTTACGGCGTCAACAGAGTTCAGAATAAAATGCCCGATTAACAAAACACTTACCGTATTAAATCCTAATGACCAAATTCTAATTGACACCAATTACGATGGCATTTTTGAAAGTGGTGTTACCCAATATTCTTCTTTTGAAATTCGATTCCGCTTGAATGACAACATTGCTTTACCTCCTGGTACTGGCACATTTTCCATCAAAGGAAACTTAATCAATTCGATTACAATTACCAACATTAATTTAGTAGATTCCAACAGCAGTAGAGCTGCCTTGCGTTTGATTGCAACTTGTGTCCCTAAAGATACTGACAATGATGGCGTACCGGACCAAAACGATTTTGACAGTGATAATGATACGATTCCTGATTATGTAGAATCGCAAGGTGTTAACTTCACCGCATTATCCGGAGTAGATGCAAATCGCGACGGGATAGATGATATTTTTGGAACAGGAATCACACCCGATGATAAAGACAATGACGGCGTACCTAACTATTTGGATATGGACAGCGATAACGATGGGATTTTCGACATCATCGAATCGGGAAGCCCGAGTAACAGCAACAATACCAGTGGAATAACCACAAGTCCGGTTGGAAGTAATGGTATTGCCAATTCGTTAGAAACTAATCCGGATAGTGGCACAATCAATTACACTATATCAGATACAGATGGCGATGGCATTTTCAACTATATAGAATTAGACAGTGATGATGACGGTTGCTTTGATGTTACGGAAGCCGGATTTACAGACGAAAACGGCGATGGTATTCTTGGTGACACACCGGTAACCATGGCCGGAGAAGGTTTAGTATTAAGCGCAAGCGGCTACGGTGTTCCCAATGGAAATTACACTATTTCAGCACCTATTTCCATCTCGGTACAACCGCAAGATGTAACTACCTGTGAATTACAATCGGCTGTATTTACACTAACGTCTGTAGCAGTAGATAGCTATTTATGGCAACTGTCTACCGATAATGGCTTGACTTGGACAAACTTGACCAACAATGCAACATACAGCGGAACAACTACAGCAACACTTACAGTTTCGAATGTTTCACCGGCTATGGTAGGCTATCAATACCGCGTTTTTCTGAATAAAAACGGTAATAGTTGCGGATTGTATTCTGATGTGGCTACACTAACCACCTATGCTTTACCTGTAGTTACAACGCCTATTACACTTAAACAATGTGATGATGATACCGATGGTATTTCCATCTTCAACTTAACGCAAAAAAACGATGTGATTTCGGCGAATTATCAAAATGAAACCTTTACCTATTTCACTTCTCTTAATGCGGCTGAAAACGAAATCACTGCAGCACAAATAACCAATCCTATCGCCTACACTTCCGGTAACGCTAGTGTTTATGTTAGGGTAGAAAACAACAATGGCTGTTACCGAGTGGCCCGAATTGACATAGTAGTTTCGGTTACACAAATTCCGCCCAGCTTTGTTATTCCAAACCAATATTTGTGTGACGACTATTTGGATGCGATAAATAACGACTACGACGGTATCTCGGGACCATTCAACTTTACAGCGATTCAAAACAGTTTAGCGGCGATTTTACCTGCCAATGTCAGCATCAAGTTTTATAAAACGGAGGCCGATTTCTTAGCTGAAACGGATGCCGCAGGAAACTCGTTAGCCATAACAGACATTACCAACTACAGAAATATCGGCTTCCCGAATACGCAAACTATTTGGGTTCGTGTAGACAGTACTTTAGACAATTCTTGTTTTGGTTTTAAAACTTTCGATGTGGTGGTTGAACCAACACCGGTAGCCAATCCGGTTAATGCTGCAAACCTCATTAGAGCTTGTGACGATGACCAAGACGGCATTTTCGGGTTTGATACGTCAAACTTGGCAGCGACAGTTACAAATGGACAAACCGGCGTCAATGTGAAATACTACCGAGCCGATGGCACTCAGATTGTACCCTTTACCAATCCGTATTTTGTAAACGGTTCGGAGACAATCACTATCAGAGTAAGCAACAACACTACACAAACCGGTGGTCAACCTTGTTATGACGAAGTACAATTACAGTTTATCGTAGATGATTTACCACAAGCTTTTTCTGTAAATCCTGCTTTAGTGACTGTTTGTGATGATGAAGTTGAATCATTAAATCAAGATGGTTTGTATGATTTTGACACTTCGGGAATTACGGCTCAAATTTTAGGCACACAAACCGGCATGAATGTGTATTTCTATGACGAAAACAATGCATTGATTCCGAGCACTGTTCCCAACCAACTTCCGAATCCGTTTAGAACGGGTACGCAAAATGTAACTGTGGTAGTAGAAAATCCTACCAATACAAGCTGTACAGCTCAAACTGTAATCCCTTTTGTAGTCAATCCGACACCAAAAATTGACCAAGAAGAAACAGTTATTATTTGTTTACCGGCAACCCAAGCACTGCTGGATGCAGGTATTATCGACAACACACCATCATCTGCTTACACTTACCAATGGTATGAAAACAACGTAATTATGCCAGGGAGAATCAACTACACGTTGACTGTAAATACACCGGGCGTTTACAGCGTGGTAGTTCGCAACAGTTTTGGTTGTACCAAAACGAGAGTGATTACCGTAATCGGTTCAGAAATTGCTTCTATTCAGAATATTGCTATAGAAGACTTACAAGACATTAATTCGATTGCCGTAACCGTGAACGGTTCCGGAGATTACGAATATGCTTTGGATGACGAAAGCGGTCCGTATCGCGATACCGGCTTCTTTACCAATGTACAAATTGGTTTCCACACACTTTATGTCCGTGACAAAAACGGCTGTGGTGCTTTAGGTCCGATTGTAGTTCCGGTTTTGGGAATTCCGAAATACTTCACACCAAACGGCGACGGATTCCACGATTATTGGAATGTAAAAGGCGTTAGTGCTTTGTACAACTACCGTTCTACCATTTATATTTTCGACCGCTATGGTAAATTACTAAAACAACTCAGCACTACTGAAATCGGTTGGGACGGCACCTATAACGGACACCAGATGCCTGCCGATGATTATTGGTATTCCATTCAGTTTGAAGACGGACGCAGCGCCAAAGGCCATTTTACTTTAAAACGCTAAAACATGAAAACCACTTTTAGTCTTTTGTTATTAGTTGTCCACAGTTGGATTCAAGCGCAAGAACTGAAAGTCTCCAGTGGTTTTGTACAGCGTTTTGAAAACTTTAAGTCGGCTTTTGTAGACGCACGAAACATCGATGTCTGGCTACCAAAAGGCTACAACACTGCCGAAAAATACGCGGTAATTTACATGCACGATGGTCAGATGCTATTTGACGCCAATACCACTTGGAACAAACAAGCTTGGGAAGTAGACGAAGTCGCCGGTAAATTGAATGCGGAAGGTAAAGTAAAAAAATTCATAGTAGTAGGCATTTGGAATATAGCTGCTAAAAGACATCCTGAATATTTTCCGCAAAAGCCATATGAAAGTTTGACGGCTGTTCAAAAAGATACTGTTACAGCGCAATTGCAAAAAGCCGGTCGAACCAAAGAAGTTTTCAAACCTTACTCCGATTTGTATTTAAAGTTTTTGGTAACCGAATTAAAACCCTTTATCGACAAAAGATTTGCTACTGCTCCGGACAAAGACAATACCTTTATAGCCGGCTCCAGTATGGGCGGTTTGATTTCCTTGTATGCGATTTGTGAATATCCGCAAGTTTTTGGAGCAGCGGCTTGTATTTCGACGCATTGGCCGGGTATTTTTGCGGTAGAAAATAATCCGATTCCGGACGCTTTTTATGCGTACATGAGAAAGCAGTTGCCTGATCCTAAAACGCACCGAATATATTTTGACTACGGCGACCAAACCTTAGATGCCTTGTATCCGCCATTGCAAAAAAGAGCTGATGCTGTGATGACAGAAAAAGGATTTACGGCTGCCCATTGGACTACACTATTCTTCCCCGGAAAAAACCATTCCGAAGAAGCTTGGTCGGAAAGACTTCATATTCCTATGGAATTTCTACTGAGAAAATAAACCCTAGCCCGGATAGCAGTGGAAATCCTTTTTGGGTTTCTTTTGTTATTTGACTTCGACAAGCTCAGTCTGACATTGGTTGTAATTGCTTTGATTTAGGAAGAAAACCCAAAAAGATTGTAACGGATAGCCGGAAATAGCTCCACACGAGCGAAGTGATTTGACGCAGTAAATAAAAAACCCATTCAGTTACGAATGGGTTTCTCTTTTATAATGATTTCAAAAATTACATTTTGAAACGTTTTCTGTCATTTTCGTTCAAATAGATTTTACGCAAACGCAACGATTTAGGTGTTACCTCAACATATTCATCTTTTTGAATGTATTCCAAAGCTTCTTCTAAAGAGAACTTGATGGCCGGAACGATTTTGTTTTTATCGTCGGCACCGGCAGAACGGAAGTTGGTTAACTGTTTGGTTTTGGTGATATTGATGGTCATATCATCGCCACGTGAGTTTTCTCCAACCACTTGTCCTTCGTAGATATCTTCATTCGGATCAACAAAGAATTTACCGCGATCTTGTAATTTATTGATAGAATATGGAATCGCTTTTCCGTTTTCCATAGAGATTAACGAACCGTTGATACGACCTGCGATTTCTCCTTTGAATGGTTCGTAACCAATGAAACGGTGTGCCATGATGGCTTCTCCGGCAGTAGCAGTCAACAATTGATTTCTCAAACCGATGATACCTCGTGACGGGATGTTGAATTTGATAATCATGCGCTCGCCTTTTCCTTCCATAGAAAGCATTTCGCCTTTACGTACTGATACAAACTCAACGGCTCTTCCTGAAACGTGTTCCGGTAAGTCGATAGTTAATTCTTCGATAGGTTCACATTTTACGCCGTCAATTTCTTTGATGATTACTTGCGGTTGCCCGATTTGCAATTCGTAACCTTCACGACGCATGGTTTCGATTAACACTGACAAGTGCAATACACCACGACCGAATACCATGAATTTATCCGCAGAATCGGTATCGGCTACACGAAGGGCTAAGTTTTTCTCTAATTCTTTCGCCAAACGATCTTTGATGTGACGAGAGGTTACAAACTTGCCTTCTTTCCCAAAGAAAGGTGAATCGTTGATGGTGAATAACATGCTCATCGTTGGCTCGTCGATAGCGATAGTTTGTAAAGCTTCCGGATTTTCGAAATCGGCAACAGTATCACCAATTTCAAAACCTTCGATTCCAACAATAGCACAAATATCTCCGGCTACTACACTTTCTACTTTTTTACGGCCCAAACCTTCAAAAGTGTGTAGTTCTTTAATTCTTGATTTGATTACTTTGCCATCTCTTTTTACCAAAGAAATTGGCATTCCTTCTTTTAAAACACCTCTTTCCAAACGACCAATCGCGATACGACCGGTGAACGAAGAGAAGTCTAAAGAAGTAATAAGCATTTGTGGTGTTCCTTCAGCCACTTTAGGAGCCGGTACGTGTTCAACCACCATATCCAAAAGCGGTTCGATGTTAGTAGTAACATTTTCCCAGTGGTCCGACATCCAGTTATTTTTGGCGGAACCGTACACAGTTGGGAAATCCAACTGCCATTCTTCGGCACCTAATTCGAACATTAGGTCGAATACTTTTTCGTGTACTTCTTCCGGTGTACAGTTTTCTTTATCTACTTTATTGATAACCACACAAGGTTTCAATCCTAAGTCGATGGCTTTTTGCAATACAAAACGGGTTTGCGGCATTGGTCCTTCGAAGGCATCTACTAACAAACAAACGCCATCGGCCATGTTCAATACGCGCTCTACTTCACCACCAAAATCGGCGTGGCCCGGAGTATCAATAATGTTAATTTTAGTGCCTTTGTACATTACAGAAACATTCTTAGACGTAATGGTAATACCTCTTTCACGCTCTAAGTCGTTGTTGTCGAGGATTAAGTCGCCCGTGTTTTCGTTTTCGCGAAAGAGTTGACAGTGGTACATAATTTTATCAACCAAAGTAGTCTTACCGTGGTCAACGTGCGCAATAATTGCAATGTTTCTGATAGATTCCATGTGTGCTTTTTTGTGGGTGCAAAGGTACACTTTATTTTCAGATAAAAAACCATTAGTGCATTAGTTTACTGTTTCTTAAAATTAGAGCAAAAGTTCATAAAAACCTTGATAAGTTTTCTCTCAAATTTTCAAACTTGGTCTAAAATCTTTATATTTGGTGTAATGAAAAATAATTCGAATAAAATTACATTAATCTACGTCCTTATATTAATGTTTGTGGCTTTCGTTGGCCACCAATTTTTTTTAGATTATACCAAAAACACTGAGAGCACTTCCTTATATCTATACATCAAAGACTTTATTTTCATCTTAATTTCGGGCATCATTCTGAAATTCATCTTATTGCACAACGAAAAAAACAACAAATCTGTTTTTGAAAAGCTTCAAATTACCAACAATGAAATTTTAGAATCCAATGAGCGATACGATATAGTAGCGAAAGCGACCAGCGATACGATTTGGGATTGGAAAATTGAGGACGACAGTTTTTTGTGGAATAAAGGAATTCAAGGTGTTTTCGGATACAAGAAAGAAGAAGTCGGCAAAACATCGAAATGGTGGTTTGAACGCATTCACCCTGAAGACAGCTTAAAGATGTCGGTTAAATTGTATTCCTTTTTGGAGCAAAAAACCGAAAAATGGCAAGACGAATACCGTTTTCAATGTGCTGACGGGAGTTACAAATATGTTTTCGATAGGGGATTTTTAGTAAAAGACAAAGACGGCAAACCCATCCGAATGATTGGAGCCATTCAGGACGTTACCAAACAAAAAGAAGAAGAGCAACGTTTGAGATTATTGGAAACCGTGATTACGCAAACCAAAGATGCCGTCATGATTACGGATATCGACACTTCTCAAAATGTAATTCCGAATATCATCTTCGTCAACTCGGCTTTTACTGACATGACCGGATATACGGCAGAAGAAGTAATTGGGAAGTCGCCTATCATGTTCATTGGAGCCAAATCGGACATGTTGGAATTTGACAAGTTAAAAACAGCGATTCAAGAATACAGAGAATGCTTTGTAGAAACCGTTAATTACAAGAAAAATGGCGAGGAATTTTGGAATAACTTTTCCATGATTCCGGTAACAGATAAAGACGGAGAACATTCCCACTGGATTTCGATTCAGAGAGATGTGACCGAAGAAAAGAACAAAGAAAAAGAGCGGGAACAACTGATTCGGGAGTTGACACAAAACAACAAGGACTTAAAACAGTTCTCTTACATTACTTCGCACAACCTTAGAGCGCCATTATCAAATTTGACCGGTTTGTTGAACTTGGTAGAAGATATGGACATAGAAGATCCGGAATTGAAAGAGATTATTTCCGGATTCACAAAATCGACCCACCTTTTAAACGAAACCATCAACGACTTGGTTAAGGTGGTTATCATTAAAGATAATCCGTCCATTCATAAAGAAAAAGTACTGATTAAAGAGATTTTTGAAAATGTCTTCAATCAGCTGAGTTTCTTGATAGGATTACACAAACCCATACTTAAAATAGATCTGGAAGAGGTTTCGATTTTAAACATCAACAAGTCCTATTTAGAAAGTATTTTTTTAAATTTATTGACTAACGCAATTAAATACCGTTCGGAGAACCGACAGTTAAAAGTTAACATTTCCTCTAAAGTAGAAGGTGATAATTTGGTTTTAACTTTCAAAGACAATGGTGTGGGTATTGATTTGGTTAGAAACCGAGATAAAATTTTTGGTTTGTACCAAAGATTCCACAACCACCCGGACAGTAAAGGTTTAGGCTTGTATTTGGTAAAATCTCAAGTCGAAGCTATGGGCGGCACTATCAATGTGGAAAGTACGGTTGGAAAAGGAACCACTTTCACCATTGTATTTAAAAACAATTAATGATTGATTATGTTGGAACAGATTTATTGCGTAGATGATGACGTTATCACTTTAATGCTTTGCAAAAAAGTGATTCAGCGGGCTGATTTTGCCAAGGAAATATTAACCGCCACTAACGGAGAGGAAGCTATCTTATTCTTTAAAGAATTAGCAAAAAAACCTGCTCCATCTTATCCTAGTTTGACTTTTTTAGACTTGAACATGCCTATTATGAATGGCTGGGAATTTTTGGACCAGTATTTAAAAAGCGGTTATAACGAAACCTTCCCGGGAGCCAAGTTTATCGTTTTATCTTCAACCATAGATCCGCAAGATGTAGAGAAAACGAAAAACTACCCTATGGTGGTCGATTTTTTATCCAAACCGATTACCAAAGAAATGATTGAAGAACTCAAAGAAAAAGCACACAACAAGAAATAAAAAAAGCACCCGATTGGGTGCTTTTTTTATAATATTGTAAATCTAATTACATCTTAGCAACATGCTTAGTTAATTTAGATTTAAGGTTAGAAGCTTTGTTATCATGAATGATATTCTTTTTAGCTAACTTGTCGATCATTGAAATCACAACAGACAATTTTGCAGAAGCTTCAGACTTATCAGTCGCCAATCTCAATGCTTTGATAGCATTACGAGTGGTTTTGTGTTGGTATCTGTTCAACACTCTTTTCTTTTCGTTGCTTCTGATTCTTTTTAAAGCGGACTTATGATTTGCCATTTCTTTTTAATTTAATTGTAATAATTTATAAACTATTAGTTAAAAAAGAAAAACCTCCCACAATTAATAAATAATCACTTTGGTTTTAACTAATAAAACATTCGTTTGAGACACTAAACAATTGTTTTATAAAACTAATTTACAACTAATTTTGTAGCCCGTAGGGGAATCGAACCCCTCTTACCAGGATGAAAACCTGGCGTCCTAACCGATAGACGAACGGGCCATTAAGCCTAAGATAAAAATTGTAGCCCGTAGGGGAATCGAACCCCTCTTACCAGGATGAAAACCTGGCGTCCTAACCGATAGACGAACGGGCCATCTTTGCTTAAAATTGCGGTGGCAAAAATACAACTATTTTTTAATCCCGCAAGGGCGCAACAATATTTTTTCTGATTTTTATTAGTACGCTTTCGCAAATAACACTCTACCAACAGATTTACCTCCTGAAAAAATACAAGTCCCTTCTTCCAATTTTCTATCTAAAGGAATACAACGTATGGTAGCTTTGGTCAAATCTTTGATTTTTTCTTCTGTTTCCGGCGTTCCATCCCAATGTGCTGAAATGAAACCGGTTTTATTTTCTAATACTTCTTTAAATTCTTCAAAAGAATTCACCTCTGTGATATGCTCGTTTCTGAAAGACAATGCTTTTCCGAATAAATCATTTTGGATTTTCGCAAGCAATTCAGAGATATAGGCTGCAGCGCCTTCACTTGGAATCACTTCTTTGGTCAAGTTGTCGCGTCTGGCCACTTCAAAAGTACCGTTTTCCAAATCTTTCGGACCTATGGCAATTCGCACCGGTACGCCCTTCAATTCCCACTCATTAAACTTAAAGCCCGGAGACAAAGTGTCTCGGGTATCAAACTTAACAGTAACGTTCAATTGCTTGAGTGATGTCGTCAAACTATCCACTAAGGCTTTGATTGCCTCAAATTGCTCTTCTGTTTTAAAAATTGGCACAATAACCACTTGAATTGGCGCGAGGTTCGGCGGTAAAACCAATCCGTTATCATCAGAATGCGTCATCACCAAAGCACCCATTAATCGTGTAGAAACACCCCAAGAAGTACCCCAAACATGCTCTAACTTTCCTTCTTTGCTGGCAAACTTCACATCAAAAGCTTTCGCAAAATTTTGCCCTAAAAAGTGAGAGGTTCCGGCCTGCAATGCTTTCCCGTCCTGCATTAAAGCTTCTATGCAATACGTCTCCTCTGCTCCGGCAAAACGTTCCGATTCGGTTTTTAATCCTTTGATAACCGGGATAGCCATAAAGTTTTCTACAAAATCTGCATAAACTTGCATCATTTTTTCAGACTCTTCTATAGCTTCAGCCTTAGTAGCATGTGCCGTATGCCCTTCTTGCCATAAGAATTCCGCAGTTCTCAGAAACAAACGTGTACGCATCTCCCAACGAACGACATTCGCCCATTGGTTAATTAACAATGGTAAATCTCTGTAAGACTGTACCCAATTTTTATAAGTCGACCAAATAATAGCTTCACTGGTAGGACGAACTATCAATTCCTCTTCCAATTTAGCATTCGGATCAACCATTAGTTTTCCCGGACGGGTTTCGTCATTTTTCAAGCGATAATGAGTAACAATAGCACATTCTTTGGCAAAACCTTCTGCATTTTTCTCTTCTGCCTCAAACATACTCTTGGGAACAAAAAGAGGAAAATAAGCGTTACTGTGTCCCGTTTCTTTGAACATACGATCCAACTCTGCTTGCATCTTCTCCCAAATCGCATAACCATACGGTTTAATCACCATACAGCCTCTAACGCCGGAGTTTTCGGCTAAATCAGCCTTAACTACCAGCTCGTTATACCATTTGGAATAGTCCTCCGCTCTCTTTGTTAAGTTCTTACTCATAATGAATAGTTTGGCATAAAAATTGTTTAACTTTTTTTAACTAAATAGTTCGGCAAAACTAACTATTTTTGTATAGTCCAACAATAAAAATGCTATAGATATGAAAACTTATTATTTATTCAGCCAAAGATTGTCGCTGTTCTCTGTTTTGGGAATACTGACAATTACCGCTACTTCTTGTGGTTCTTACCAAAACACATCCTATTACGATGACGGTATTTACGGTAGTTCCGAAAACAAGCAAACCCAAAACACAACCAATTCTGAAAGCAATAAATACAAGGAATACTTCAGCAATACTGAGATATTTACTGATGTGGACAACTATAGCAATGTTAGCACCGATTCTGTTAGCAATGGACAAGCTTATGACAGAAACAATGGCGGCTGGGGAGAGAATGCACAATCTGTTACTGTAAATGTTTATGACAACAACTGGGGTTGGGGTTATTGGAACAATTACTGGTACGGAAGTTATTGGGGATGGGGTTGGAATAACTGGTATGGTCCCGGATGGGGTTGGGGATGGAATTCTTGGTATGGTCCGAGCTGGAATGTTGGCTGGGGATGGAATTCTTGGAACAATTGGTACGGCCCGGGTTGGGGTGGCTATTATGGACACAATCATTGGGGAAGCTATTACAATGGCGGAAGAAGAGGTACTGCTTACTCATACGGCAACCGTTTAAACAGTTCATACAACAACAGATACCAATCTAACGGCGTTAGAAGTAACCGAAGTTTTAATGCTCCTAGAAGCAGTAACTTTAATACCAGACCGAATACAACACCGGTTCGCACAAATTCCAACACTGCTCCTACCCGAACTAACATTAATAATTCCAGTTCACAACCTCGTAACAGCGTTAGAACACAAACACAATCTACGCCATCACGTTCTTACACACCAAGTTCAAATTATGGCGGTGGAAGATCTTCAGGAGGCGGAGGCAGCTACGGAGGCGGCAGATCCTCGGGAGGCGGCAGACGATAACAACAATAACGCCTATGCTTTTAATTAACATTGCATAGGCTTTTTTATGATTATAATCAAAGCACTATGAAAAAGTATTTTTTACTATTACTAGCGGGAATAGCTGTTCCCTCTATACAAGCACAAGAAACCACTCCGGATGACGCTATCCGCTTGGCTGTTGACAACTTAACCGGAACCGCTCGATTCAGAGCCATGAGCGGCGCTTTCGGATCTTTAGGCGGAGATTTATCCGCAATCAATGTAAATCCGGCGGGATCTATCTTTTTCAATAACAACTACGCCACCATAACCGGATCTGTTTATAACGCCAAGAACAAATCGCGTTATTTCGGCACCTCAACCAATGACAATGACAACACTTTAGACATCAATCAATTGGGAGCAGTTTTCATCTTTAAAGAAAGTGGAAGTGGCAAAACGGGTTGGAATAAAATTGCGATAGGAATCAATTATGAAAACGCTAACAATTTGAATAACAGTGTTTTCTCAGCAGGAACTAATCCAAACAACTCAATCGGAAACTACTTTGTAAACATCGCTCAAGGTATTCCGACCAATGTGTTGACCGATTTCAATTTCAACCAATTGAATTTCTACGAACAACAGGCTTTCTTAGGTTATGACACTTACATTTTTGAAGCCACTAACAACACACCAAACAACACTTCTTATTACACTAATATACCTACGGGAGGCAATTATTATCAAGAAAATCAAGTCTTAACAACAGGATACAACGGTAAATTGACCGGTAACTTTTCGGCCGCTTACAAAGACAAAATTTTCCTTGGTGGAAGCTTAAATTACCACTTTGTAAACATTGACAAAACCTTCTCTATATACGAAAGAAACAACAATCCGCTTTATGATACTGGTTCTACCATTTCTGAAATCCTATTTGAAAACAGACTTTGGACTACCGGTTCCGGCTTCTCTTTTAATTTAGGAGCGATTGTAAAGCCTATCGAAAGTGTCAGAGTCGGATTAGCTTACGAGTCGCCAACATGGTTTCGTTTAACCGACGAATTACAACAAGGAGTTAGTACCCGAAGCCTAAACAATCAAGACGGGATAGAATTTCCTTTCTCCTACCAAAATTCTGTAGTTTATTTACCTTATACCGTTCAAACTCCGGGTAAATGGACCGGAAGTTTGTCTTACATATTTGGCAAAAAAGGATTAATCAGTGCCGATGTTTCCACCAAAAACTACAGTGCATTGCGATTCAAACCGAAAAACGATCCGGGATTTGCTGACCTGAATAATTTCATGAGTAATGCCTTAGACAATGCCATTGAAGTTAGAATTGGTGGCGAATACCGCATTAAACAAGTCAGTTTGAGAGCCGGATATCGCTTTGAAGAAAGTCCGTATAAAGTGGATCAAGCTTTTGGTGATTTAACCGGATATAGCGGCGGTATTGGTTATAACTTTGGCGAAAGCCGAATTGATTTGGCCTATTCCTATGACCATCGGAACAGAAACCAAGCGTTAATTTCGTCCGGCATGACCGATCCGGCCAGAGTAAGTCGATACAACAACAATATCACTTTCAGTTATTCTGTGAACTTCTAAGAATAACCAAATACAGCTTAAGCCATCCTAACAGGGTGGCTTTTTTATTGATACTCCGCCAACAAATTAGAAATAAAAGCTTAATTTTGCACGCTCTCCCAATAATCGGAATTCAATCTATGAGAACTAAGTCATTAAAGAAAAACAAAATCAATGTAATTACACTCGGATGTTCTAAAAATACTTACGACAGCGAAGTATTAATGGGCCAACTCAAAGCTAACGGCAAAGAAGTGGTTCATGAGCAAGAAGGGAACATCGTAGTAATTAACACTTGCGGGTTTATTGACAATGCTAAAGCAGAATCGGTAAACACGATTTTGGAATATGCCGATAAAAAAGAAAAAGGCTTAGTTGATAAAGTTTTTGTAACCGGATGTCTTTCAGAAAGATACCGTCCGGATTTAGAGAAAGAAATTCCCAACGTGGATCAATACTTCGGCACAACCGAATTGCCTTTACTGCTTAAAGCTTTGGGCGCAGATTACAAACACGAACTTTTAGGCGAGCGTTTGACCACGACACCCAAAAATTATGCTTATTTAAAAATTGCAGAAGGTTGCGACCGACCTTGTAGTTTTTGTGCCATTCCAATTATGCGTGGTAAACACGTTTCACAACCGATTGAAAAATTGGTAAAAGAAGCTCAAGGTTTGGCTAAGAACGGTGTAAAAGAATTAATCCTTATTGCCCAAGACCTAACTTATTACGGTTTGGATTTATACAAAAAAAGAAACTTAGCCGAGTTGTTGGAAAACTTAGTAAAAGTTGACGGCATTGAATGGATTCGTTTGCACTACGCTTTCCCTACAGGATTTCCGATGGATGTATTGGAACTGATGAAAAAAGAGCCTAAAATTTGCAATTATATAGATATTCCACTGCAACATATTGCCGATCCTATTTTGAAATCGATGCGTCGCGGTACTACTAAAGCCAAAACCACTCAATTGCTGCATGATTTTCGCGCTGCTGTTCCCGGTATGGCTATTCGTACTACTCTAATTGTGGGCTATCCGGGTGAAACACAAGAAGATTTTCAAACACTGCGTGATTGGGTTCAGGAAATGAAATTTGAAAGATTGGGTTGTTTTACCTATTCCCACGAAGAAAACACCCATGCGTATTTGTTAGAGGATGATGTACCTGAAGACGTAAAACAAGCCAGAGCGGCCGAAATTATGGACTTACAATCGCAGATCTCTTGGGATTTGAATCAGGAGAAAATCGGACAGACTTTCAAATGTATAATTGATAGAAAAGAAGGGCAATATTTTGTGGGACGAACCGAATTTGACAGCCCTGATGTGGATAACGAAGTGTTGATTGACGCCTCAAAATACTACTTAAAAACAGGAGAATTTGCCCAAATCAAAATTATTGACGCTACAGAATTCGACTTATACGGCGAACCGGCTTAATAACTTAAACTCAGCGTAGCTACCACAAAGTTTTTACCAAAAATTTCGGTGTTTTTAACAGCGCCGTTGTGTGTGTAAGACAAGGTTATCGGCATACTTATATCACCACCTAAAGACAAGGTTTTAGTTGTACTCACGCCTAAATTCACCCAAGAAACCTTATCGTAGTCAGCATAAGTATAATAGGCTGCTTCATTGTTCAGTACAGCACCAACTACCGGTGACACTTCTATATCTTGAAGGGATTTCTGCGATGAATTTTTAAAAAAAGAAAAAGTATACCCAAGCTCTAAGTAGGTAGTGAAATTTCGCTTCGGATTTTCTCCGTTGGTGTCATACCGAAAGTCATTCCCAGCAATTAAAGTACTTATCGTTGCATTAAACGGATACCGATAGCCATCGGAAAAATCAAAGTACACCATCGCATCTACTGTTTTCGAACCATCCGGTCCGTAATTAAAGTAGTTGTTATTCACGCCTTCTACTTTACTTACAGACGGCCAATAATAATCCCACAACTGGAATTGTAAAAAATCGGTCAACTGATAATAGAGGTAAAAGTCAATTTCTTGATAGCCTTTATAGGCCGAAACACCATCCGGATAAAAGTAATCCCGTTTAAAATTGGTAGTCGCCCAAAATCCGAGTGTCAACTTGGGTGCAATTGAAAACTCAACTGTAGGCTGCACCGCAATATAATCGCCACCCCAACATTGTCCACGCCATAAATACCTACTGGCAATATCCAGATTTAAGTAAAGCCTTTTGTCTTGTTTCACAGTACTGCTGTCCGTTTCTTTTTGTTGGGAAAAAGTTGGAACTAAGAACAAGCATGCAACCGTTAACAGTACTTTGGCTTTGAAATTCATTGCGTTTTTTTCGATGGATCTAAATAGTAGTCTAACAATTCGAACAAACGCTCTCTGTTGAGCGGCTTTGTAATGTAATCCGCAAAACCGGCTTTTTCAATTTTAGCTTTGTCTTCAGAGGAAGAATAAGCTGTTTGGGCAATAATCGGGAGATTAGGACGTATAGGCTGGATTTGTTCAATGGCTTGGAAACCATCTAAAATAGGCATTTTTATATCCATCAATACCAAATCAATATTGGGATTACCCAAACACAACTCCACTGCAACTTGTCCGTTAATGGCTCTTATAATTTCGTAGTTTTTATGTTGCATCATTTTTTGAAACAACAAATAGTTGATGTTGTCGTCTTCGGCAATCAAAATAACTTTGCGTTCAGATTTAGTGGTTTCGCTCTCATTAACCGGACGAACCGTTATTTGCTCCACTTTAGCATATTGCAATGGTATGGAAAAATAAAAAGTAGAACCTTCCCCAACTTTAGAAGTTAAGGTAATACTTCCGCCAAGCAATTCTATGTAAGCTTTTGATATGGCCAATCCCAAGCCTAAACCACCAACTTTTATAGAAACATCACTGTCTACCCTTTTGAAACGATCGAAAATATTTTTGTGTTCTACCTCATCAATACCCAAACCGGTATCTCTTACAGTAAAATGAATTAGTTGATTTTGTTCATCAATTTCATAACCAAAAGTCACCATTCCTTTATCGGTAAACTTAATAGCATTGGTCAAAAGATTGATAATCACCTGCTTAAGTTTGATATCGTCGGTAACAATATTGAAAGCGGCCGGTAACGAACTATTAATTAAAATAAATTCTATGTCTTTATTTTGTATCGTCACTTTTACAGTCTCGTACAATTCATTCATACAAGATTCGAGGTTCACCTGAGTATAGTTAGGGATGATTTGATTCGAATCGATTTTAGACATTTCAATCAAATCGTCTATGATGGAAACCAAATTTTTCCCGCTTTTTTCAATTACGGTTAAGTATTCCAATTTCTCTGTTTCGGTGATATCGGTATTCAGAATCAGATCAGTAAAACCATTGATGGCATTCATAGGCGTTCGGATCTCATGAGACAAATTAGCCAAGAAAGCTGATTTCAATCGATCACTTTCTTCTGCTCGGATTTTGGCCGTAATCAGTTCCATTTTCTGATTATTATTCTCTTCGAATAAGTTCCCGATGTAACTAAATTCACCATTGGTTCTTTTCAATAATCTAATGGCCTTTTTATTTCCGGTTTCTAAGACTCTGCGCACTAAATACAGTGGATAATAAACAAACTTACGGGTATAATACAGATTGAGCAGTAATATTATAAAAAACGCTATTATGATAACATACAACAAACGAGTAGTATAATCAAAATACACTTCAAAATCCCTTTGAAAAACCAATTTGCCTATCACTTTCCCTGCTGAATCCTTCAAATCAAAAACGGAATGTATGGTGCTTTTTTCAGGTTTTAAAACATAATCCGTAGCCGCTAATTGTATCTTTGAATTGGTAATGTGCTGCAGACTTTCTACAAACTGATTATCCATCAATCGAACCACAAAAAAGTAACCCGATGTTGGTGTTTTGGTTTTCAGCGGATCGTCGGAAGGGTGAATGGCGGCTCCGGTTACTTCTACTATTCCCTCTGGAATCTTGAGATAGAATTTCTTTATCCCCTCATCATCCACGGCATCCATAGCTGTTTTGGGAATAAAGTCAAGGCTTTTAATAGCGGGTGTTGGTGTTCTGATGATGAAATTTTTATCGGCACCATAAGCGCCTAAATATTCGGCATCGTAAATCTCCAATTCGTTGCCTATCGTTTGATTGAACCAAACTTGGTCTTTGGTTTTTATAAAATTGACAAACTCATCCCAATTGGTATCATTATTTATGGCTACCAAAATAGGCTTTGACTCTAAATCGAGTAACTTGTGAATTTCATTATCAAAATGCTCAACAGAATCCTTGTATACAAGCTGCTCTGCCTTTTTGGTGTAATAGAATAATGCTAAGTATAAAATAATGAAGAAGATGCTCGAGGAGAATATCAGCCAAAGTATTTTGGGAAAATTCTTTTTTATTGTCATTTTATATTGCTCCCGATTTATAATTACGATTTAAAAGTATTGAAAATTTTGCAAAAAAGCTTCGCTGTCTTGAAAGAATATTAAAGTTTTTTTTAGGGAAGTAAGGCTTGAACTTGTTAAACTCTTGAAAACTAAAGCCAAAATATCATGCCTAACGTAAAAAGAACAATGCAACCTTACAAAAAGCTTTACAAAATAAAAAACCAATTATCAGGGATATTGATTTTACTGCACACCGTTTGCTTTTCGCAATCTGATCTCATCAAAATAGAAGGTTATACCCAAGGCACCACTTACCACATTAGCTATTTTGATACTGAACAACGCAATTTTCAACCTGAAATAGAAACCATTCTAAAAGACTTTGATCTCTCTGTTTCTACTTACAACCCTAATTCCATCATCACAAAAATCAACACCAACCAACCTAACGTTGTAGTAGACCAATACTTTACAACTTGTTTTAAAAAGGCAAAGGAAGTCTGGAAAAACACCAATGGTGCTTTCGATCCTACGGTATTGCCTTTGGTAAATGCTTGGGGTTTTGGACCCGGAAAAAAACAAAAAATAGCGCCGGAAAAAATCGACAGTATTCTTCGCTTTACAGGTTTTAACTTGATTGAATTAAAAGGGAACCGCGTTGTAAAAAAAGATCCTCGTGTGGCCTTGGATTTTAATGCTTTTGCACAGGGTTATTCTGTTGATGTGATTTCCGATTTTTTAAAATCTAAAGGCATATTATCATTTATCGTTGAAATTGGCGGTGAAATATTTGCCAATGGTAAAAAACCCAACGGAGATTACTGGAAGGCCGGTATCGAAGAACCTTATGACAATAAAGAAGATGCTAACCCGAATAGAGCCATAATAAAGCTTTACAATTCAGCTATTGCAACTTCAGGGAACAACCGACAATACTTTATTGAAAACGGAGTGAAATATGCCCATCATTTAGACCCTAAAACGGGTTATCCTACCAAAAACAATTTGTTGTGCGCTTCAATTATAGCGTCCAATTGCATTTCGTCTGATGCTTATGCTACTGGTGTTTTGGTGATGGGATTGGAAAAAGCCAAAGTGTTTTTAAAAAATCATCCGGAACTGCAAGCTTATCTGGTTTATTCTGATGCAAAAGGGCAACTTCAAGTGTATAAAACCGATAAAATAACGGCAATACTGGAAGAAGTAAATCCATAAAAAAAGCACCTCGAAAGGCGCTTCTTCTATTCATTGTAAAATTGTTTTACCTATTGAGAATCACTTCATAATTGGAAACGCCATAAGCATTCTGAAGGCTGATTACATAATTTCCCTCAGCAAGGTGAGACAAATCCAATTGTACAGATTCGTTAAAATCATTCGGATTTAACTGTTGCTCATACAGGGTTTTTCCCAGCAAATCAAATACTCGGATAGTATCTACTTGGTTTTTCAAATCGATATTAAAAATACCTGAAGAAGGAACCGGATAAATGGTTACTACCGGACTAACAGCAGTATCTTCTACCGACAATGCTGAAGGTAACCAATGCAAGGTAACTCCGGTAATATTGGCATCGCCTGTTGGTGTTAGCGTTTGTTCTGTAGGACCTTTGGTAAAGGTAAAACCTATCAATTCATTGTGAATATTATTCGGTCCGTCGTTCCAAGAGCTTTCCACCCAAATTTTATAAACGCCATCTGCAACGGTGGTTCCGTTGGTTGTACCCACCACATTTTTGCCATCCCAAGTTACTGTTTTTGCCCCAAAGGCCGTAGGAACTGTATTGGCTTTTCTGGTAGTACCCGTTAAAGCATCAGTGGTGTTACATCCTGTGGTTGAAGGAGCTGCCACAGCAGTTACACTACTACAACCGCACTTAGCAGCCCATGAAGGCAAATGGTCATCGGTTGAAGTAGAGACATAACGGCATTTGGTTTTTACAAAAGCGCCGGCAGCGGTTTCAATCCAAACTGCATATACATTACCGCCACCGGTTACTGAAGGACTGGTTGGCGTATTTTGGGTGTAGGTAAAAGTTAATGTTCCGGCTGTTTGTGCAATAGCAATTTCCGCCAAACAACATAATACAGTTACCATTAATAAGTGTCGGAGTGTTGTTTTCATTTTTATTTTTTTACGATTTAGTTTCAAAAGGTAATTTCATTACAATCTTAGCTGTTGTGGCCAAAGTCTTCTTGGCTAACGCCGGTACATCAATTTTATAATCGGCCAACTTTACCACAAAAGTTCCCGATAAAACAAGCTTATCTCCATCTCCTATTAAAGTTATCTTGGTTTTTATCGGATTGGATACACCGTGTATGGTTAAATCGCCTTCCACATCGAAAGTACCCGGTTTTCCATTGTAACCGATAATTTTACCTTTAAAAGTAGCTTTGGGAAGCTTATCACTCTCCATATAATTTTCGTTAAAATGTTCCTCCATCAAAGGCGCTTTAAACTTAAACGATTTAACCATGGCTTGAACCACTATATCTCCTGTAGCCTTATCAAACACTCCGGAAACTGTTTTATTGGTTCCAATTACTTCCTCCAAGGCTCCCGGTACAGTAGCATCAAACTTAATTTCGCCAGAACGAGTGACCATTTTTTGAGAAAAAACAGCACAAGTCAGCAACAGCAATAACATTAAAATAACTCTTTTCATTTTCTATTCTATTATTGTTGAACATACCCTTGGGCGATCCAAAGGTTAAACATATCTATTTGTCCTTGCGGGATTCGGCCACTAGGCGGCATGATACCACATTCTTGTCCGTCCATTTTACAAGCAATTGACTCGGCATAAGCTACTACATCATCATAGGTTTCCAAAGGAGAACCCGATTCGGTACCGTTTACACTGTGACAAGACGTACAGTGCGCGGTCATTATGCGTTTAATATTCGCTTCATAAGTGGGCGTATCAGTGTACCCTGAAACTTCTTCGTAGGTGTTGGATTCACAAGCTCCTAACACTACAACTACGGCTGTCAAAAAAAATACTCTTATCGTTTTCATACCTAAAATACTCTATACATGTTAAATCCAAAATAAACACTGCCGCCTTTCCATTTTCCGGTGGTGTTGGTAAAATAAGCCACATCATTCATCGGTTGTGAATTCGAGAAAACCAACTGAAAGACGTGACCACCAGTTTCAATATCAAACCCTAAAGTGAGCGGATTGTGATAATACTTCTGCTCTACAGGATTTGTTCTGGCCGCATATTCCAGATTTAAACTGATTCGTTTAGACAATTTACATCGGCCGCCAAGCGCTACTAAAAACTGATCTTTGGCTTCGGTACCCGGCTGAATGTCGTATAAATTTTTGTGCACAAATATCGGTGTGATTTGTATTGAAAATGCTTCTGAAAATTTTGAGGAAATCAACAACTGCGCAGTGTAAGCAAATCGGTTAGTCGTTTTAAAATCAGGATAAAGGTTTTCATCAAACTTAGAAGAATTGATATCCATAGTAGTGTAACCAACAATGGTAAAAGGAAAACCGCCTTCCATTTGGTTGGCCAATCTTAACTTACCGGAAAGTTCGAAAGTCTTATTGTAAGTATGTCTGGACACGCCCAATGACATCCAATTGGTCACACCGTAAATACCACCAATTCGAGTTAAGGCATTGTCCAAACCGAAGAAATTATTAATGCCTTCTTTCAAATCTCCGAAACGGTGCGAAACCAAAAAATACCATTCGTTTTTGGCGGTCATTTTAGTCGACTGCATGTTGCAAATCTGTAATCCTTTAAAAGCAGCAGAGGCGGGAACTTTTTCCGTAGGAACCGAATCGAGTTCCTTCATCAAATCATCTTGAGCATTCGCCGAATGAATGGCAAAAAGCAACAAGAATAGGCGGGCAATTTTAAACACTTTCATTCTTATTTAATTGGTTATTAGATTACATTGATCCATTTTTACTTCTCCCAAAAGATCATCAAAACCCACGACGCGACCTTTTACAGTTGCTCTTTCTCCAACCTTAAATGATGGTTTGACATCAGAAAAATTGCAGTTCACTAATTGATCCAGAATAACAGAAGTGCCTTCTACGGCAGTAATTGTACCAGTGATAACCACCGGTTTTTCTAAATATTTTTTATTGGAATTGTTTACATCGGCTGCAAATTCAGCAGCGATGTCTTTGGCAGTTACAGTGAAAGCGGCAGTTTCCGACTGGATATCTCTTTTACCGCCATAGAAAATATAATACCGCACCGCAAAAAAAGCTATCAGTAACACGGCTACGGAAAACAAAAAAATCATCGTCTTTCTTTTCATCAGAATTAATTTAAGAGTTGTTGAACTTTTTAATCTGACAAAGAAGAAGATTTACTCTTGCTAACAATTGCAGACTGCATTTGATAGCTAAACAGAGTATTCAGTTTCAACCCTACCCGTAAAAAGCAGAATTAAGAAAAGAAAGGTAAAAAAATACGATAAAGGGATAATTTTAAAGCATTATTAAGCCAAAATCTTTCAATTTAAGCATAGACTTAGAGAACCAAAAAAGTTCAAAATCTTCGAATTGAGTTTCGAAGTCGGCTTTCACTTGAGCGATTGTTGTATTTGCAGCACTGTGAACTGACCATAAACAAAATTGTGCCAATAGCCATTCCCCTTTTTGCAGGTCTAAGACTATTTCGCACTGATCATTTTTGTCGTGAAATACCAATTGCATTAACTCCCATGTAACTCCTTTTTTAGATTTAGTAGTGGTTGACACCACAGGATTGTTGCCCAACCATATAATTCTGGAAGAAGGTTTGATTTTGAATTCGGCATCATTGTTCAAACAATCCTCAATAAAATTGGGGGCTACTTTGGTCCTTGGAATTTTAAAATCGAACCACTCTTGCAAATCATAATCCAAACCAATGCCATGCATGTAATTGAATAAAGATTTTTTGAGTCCGAAGCTAAACTTGTCGTGGTTGATTCCGGTTGTATCTTTAAACTGAATATCGTTGTGGGCAAAAGTAATGTCGTTGACTTGCGGAATTACACCAAAAGCATCAGGATCCATCCCAACCGGACTATGAGCTGTCATAGCAAACTGATGCCAAAACCCGGATTGTAAAACCCCGGCTTCAAATAACTGGCGAACCATTTCCAAACTATCAATCGTTTCTTGAACAGTTTGGGTTGGATAACCATACATCAAATAAGCATGGACCATAATGCCACTCTCCGTAAAGTTGCGGGTAACTTGGGCTACTTGTGCCACGGTAACTCCTTTTTTGATTAACTCCAATAGCCTGTCGGAAGCCACTTCTAAACCACCCGAAACCGCGATACAGCCGGAAGCCTTGAGCAACTCACACAAATCTCGTGTAAAGCTTTTCTCAAAACGAATATTGGTCCACCAAGTCACCGATAGTTTTCGGCGAAGAATTTCTAAAGCCAACTCCCGCATCAATGCCGGCGGTGCCGCTTCGTCTACAAAATGAAAGCCCGTTTCTGAGGTTTGGGCTACAAGTTCTTCCATACGGTCAACTAAAAGTTTGGCCGCAATAGGTTCGTAAACCTTAATATAATCCAAAGAAATATCACAAAAAGTACATTTTCCCCAATAACAACCATGTGCCATGGTGAGCTTATTCCATCGACCATCGCTCCATAAACTGTGCATCGGATTGGCAATTTCTATGACCGAAATGTATTGGTCTAACAACAAATCGGAATAATCCGGGGTGCCGACTTGACTTTGTTTATAATCGGGTTTTGAGGAATTGTTACAGTAAACCACCGAATTATTCTCGAGAAGAAAAGTTCTTTTAAACTCGGCTGCACCGGGATTTATAATCTTGGCATACAGCAATTCTATAGGCAATTCGCCATCGTCTAAAGTGATAAAATCGAAGAATTCAAAAACGCGATGATCTTTTAACTCTCGCAATTCGGTATTGGGAAAACCGCCACCCATGGCCACTTTAACTTTAGGATGATGCTTTTTTATATATTGGGCACAACGAAAAGCACTATACAAATTCCCGGGAAACGGAACGGAAAAACAAACCAATTTCGGTTGTACCGTGTGGAGTTTTTCGGCTAAAATTTGAATGGTGATTTGGTCGATGTAAGTCGGCTCACTTTGAAGATAATCGTACAACTCATCAAAAGAATTGGCGCTTCTGCCCAAACGTTCGGCGTAGCGACTGAATCCAAAATTTTCATCGACACATTCCACGATAAAATCGGATAAATCTTCGAGGTATAAAGTGGCCAAATGTTTGGCTTTGTCTTGCATGCCCATCGAACCGAAAGCCCATTCCATATCGTCCAACTGCTCGAATCTAGAAGCTTGCGGAAGAAAGTTACCACTGCAAATTTGACGGGCCAGCGTTTGGTTTTTGCCTTGCAGAAAAGCCATTACTGCCTCTATAGTTTGGATGTAATCGGCTTGTAAAGCAAAAATTCTTTCAGAATTGAAGGTTTGTGGTGGGCTACAAATTTGAAAAAGTTCCGTCAACCCTTTTTTTGAAAAAATCGCAACAATAACCTCAATTCCTAAATCGGATTGAAAAGCTGAAATGCCTTTGGTATTCAAAAAACCTTTTAAATAAGCCGTGGCCGGATAAGGCGTATTGAGTTGGGTAAACGGTGGCGTTATGAGTAAGAGGTCTTTCATGAATTGATATAGCGGCGTAAAATTACTTTATATTTTATTGTATAAAAAATCAAATAGTGAAACACTTATTTTTTGGTAATTTATTTCTTATTTTTTTTCAATATTACTATTTTTGAAATTCATTACATTTTTATGAAAAAAATATTACTTTCTTTCCTACTGCTATTTTCAATAGTAAGTTTTTCTCAAAATTTAAATTCTTCTTTAGGATTTATTGAAAACAAAGGACAAATCATTGATCAAAACGGTAAAACCAATAATACTGTAAAATATCTTTTAAACACCAATGGATTAAATGTTCAATTAAGACAAAATGGTTTTTCTTATGATGTATATGAAACAAAAAAAGAATTTAGAAACGACAATACTGAGGAAATAAAAAATTGTTTATCTCAAAAATTAAAAGTTCAAGAAAACTATACTTACACTACAAAATACCATCGTATAGATATCAATTTTCTTGGATACAATATCAATTCTACTCTTATTCCTATGGATAAATCAGTAGATTATTACAATTATTACAATGTAAATACTGTCCCATCAGGAATTTTAAATGTTTATCATTACAAAAAAATAATGTATAAAAATATTTATCCGAATATCGATGTTATTTTCTTTATACCCAATGATAAATCTAAACCAGTTGAGTATAATTTTATTATTAACCCCGGAGGTAAAATTTCTGACATTCAATTGGAATTCAATGGAGCTAGAACTGAATTAATTGACAATAAAATAAGAATATCTGTTCGATTTGGCGACATGGATGAAAGCTTACCTTTGAGTTGGACAGAAATTGATCAAAAGAAAAAACTAATCGATGTAAAATATAAAAAAATCAAGAAAAATGTCTTCACCTTTAGTAGCAATGATTTAAACTCAATCAATGAAAATGCAATAATTATAGATCCTG
This sequence comes from Flavobacterium cheonhonense, assembly GCF_035671315.1. NCBI lineage: Bacteria > Pseudomonadati > Bacteroidota > Flavobacteriia > Flavobacteriales > Flavobacteriaceae > Flavobacterium > Flavobacterium cheonhonense. Next base: position 171,619 of record NZ_JAXAVY010000004.1, on the reverse strand, counting down.
TCCCCGTTCGGCTTTGGGGAACTTACTATGGAGGCAGTGGTTATGATACTGCTGGTTCCATAGATATAGATATAAATAATAATGTATACATAGGAGGAGGAACCGGAAGTTCAACAAATATAGCTACTGCTGGAAGTTATCAATCTAATTACAACAATGCTGAAAGTTTTATTGTTAAACTTGATCCAAATGGAAACAGAATTTGGGGTTCCTACTATCCTTTCAGAGCAGCTAATTTCAAATTAGATAAATTGGGAAATATATTTCTTTATGGAGAAGTTTTGAACTCAAATCCAAATATCCCAAGTATTGGATGTTATCAAAGTGTAAAAAACAATTATTATGATACTTTCTTAATCAAACTAGATAATTCTGGTTTTAAATTATGGGGAACTTATTATGGTGGTAATAATAACGAGAGTCTCAATAGTATTTGTTTTGACTCATCTAACAATATATATATAACAGGAGAAACTAATAGTACAGGTAATACTTTCGCAACAAACGGATGCCATCAATCCAACAATAATTCTAATCCTAATTTTCAAGATGCTTTTGTTTCTAAATTTGACACTAATGGAAATAGGATTTGGTCAACTTACTACGGTGGATTAGGAAGTGACAGTTTTTTTAACATTTTTGTTGCAGATGACGGCTTTTTGTATGCGGTTGGCACTCAGAACAGTACAACAAACATCGCAACATCGGGAGCTTATCAAACAGTAAGTAATGCTGACTCTGGTGGGATGATAGTAAAATTTGATACCAATGGACAGAGAATTTGGGGAACTTATATTTGTGATAGCAGCTATGTAATGATTTCTAATATTCGCGGGAATTATCTTTATCTAACTGGCAGAACTTGGAATCAAAATACTATAGCTACAACCGGGACATATGTAGATACTTATCAACCTGTACCTAGTAGCTCTCAAGTTACCGGTATAGAGAATACATTCGTAGTAAAATTCAATATTCAAACCCAACAAAAAGAATGGGGAACCTATTTTTTCGAATTAATTAGAGCTATCGATACAAATAACAACCATGAAATCTATTTTTCAGGAGACACCAACATCCCTAGTGGCATAGCAACCCCAGACGCTTATATGCCAACTAAAAACTTCTATTACAAGTGCTACTTAATTAAATTAAATAGTACAGGTCAAAAGATTTGGGGTACTTATTATGGAGGAAATATGGCTGAACAATTAGGCTATGTGAAAATAGATAACAGTAATAACATTTACCTCTATGGAAATACAAATGGAAGTACAACTGGTATAGCTACTAACAATGCTCATCAAACAACATTAGGTTCAAATCCTGATACCTATCTAGTAAAATTTTTGGACTGTCTGTCTGTCTCTAATGCAAATTCTAATTCTCCAATTTGTATAGGAGAAAATCTAACTTTAAATGCGTTTGGGGGAACAAACTATAATTGGATCGGACCAAATGGATTTATATCAAACCAACAAAACCCAATTATAACAAATGCAAATAATCTAAACTCAGGCCAATATACTTGCACAATTACCGGTACAAATGGTTGTGACAATAGCGTAACCATTGATGTTGTAGTAGGTGATTTAACTAAGCCTATTCCTAATATAAGTAGTTTACCCACGATTAGTGGTGATTGCACAAGTATTATTCCTGTGCCAACAGCTACCGATAATTGCTCCGGAGTGATAAACGGAACAACCACAAATCCAACAAATTATCCTTTACCGGGAACTTACAATTTTGTTTGGACATATACTGATGCAAACGGAAATATTGAAACTCAAAACCAAACAGTTATTATTAGTCCTGTTGCACTACCTACTGTTATCTCCCCCCAAACCTTCTGTATCCAACAAAATGCAACTTTAAACGACATTACAATTACCGGACAAAACATTCAATGGTATGATGCGCAAAACGGTGGGAATTTGTTAAGCCCAACCTCATTGCTACAAGACGGTGTTACCTATTACGCTTCACAAACTTCCAACAGTTGCGAAAGTTCCAGAGTTCCGGTTACAATCAACTTACAAAACACTGTTGCCCCAACCGGAAATAACCCTCAATCATTTTGTGCGCTACAAAATCCAACCCTGAATGATCTCACAATAAACGGAACAAACATTAACTTTTACAGTAGTAGCACAAGTACATCAATCTTAGCTACCAATACATTGCTGGTTGACGGTGACACTTATTATGCTACCCAAACCAATAATGGTTGTGAAAGTGTAAACAGACTTCCTATTACCGTTAATTTGATCTTTTCATTAAATGCTAACAATTATAGCACATCCATTTGTGATGAAGGAAATGACGGAACTGAATTAGTAGATTTATCTCAATTTGATTCCAATTTACTTAATAGTTCAGGAAATACATTTACCTACTACAAATCATTCAACGGAGCTGAAAATCAAATCGCAGGAGAACAATTCAATGTAAATCATACTATTAATTTGGGTTTAAATACAATCTTTGTTCGCATTGATTCTAGTAACGGCTGTCATCAAATTGTTACGTTGCAATTAAACCTAGTACCGGTTCCTGTTATTGCTATAACCGATGAAGTTTTCCTTTGTGAAGGAAGCAACATTACGGTCAATGCCGGTACAGGATTTAACAGCTACTCTTGGTCTACCGGCGCCACCTCATCTTCTATTTCTATTAATCAAGCAGGAAATTATTCGGTAACGGTTACCAAAAATTACGGATCAGTAATATGCTCATCTTCAAAAAGTTTTACTGTAACCTTATCCAATGCCCCAACAATCACTTCAATTGATACTATAGATTGGACAGATGTTGAAAACAGTATAACTGTAAATGTATCAAGATTGGGCGATTATGAATATGCTATAGATGGCATTAACTTCCAAACAAGCAATACCTTTAGTGGTTTGCCTAATGGTAATTACCTGGTAACGGTTAGAGATAAAAACAATTGCGGTGAAGATACCGAACAAGTAGTTTTACTCAACTATCCGAAATTTTTCACGCCTAACGGAGACGGAAACAATGATGACTGGCGCATTAAGTTTTCTCAATATGAACCCAATTTTGAAGTACGCATCTTCGACCGATACGGTAAATTATTGAAAATAATGAACAACAATGAAGCTTGGGATGGAAAAAACAACGGAAGACAAATGCCTTCCGATGATTATTGGTTTTATGTTATCCGAAATGACGGCAGAATTCACAAAGGTCATTTTGCCATGATTCGATAAGATTATTTCCCTATCTTTTTGCGTTCAGCGATGTAATCGTTTAATTTTTTACCGTAAAGCGATTTGGATACTTTGGGAGACATCGACTTCTGTATCGTATCCAAAAACTTCAAATTGATATCGTAAATCTCCGCTAAAGCTACGTAAGGTGCGACTTCATAATCCCCATTGTTTACGGCAAAATTAGTAGTGTATAAATACTTTCGTTTGATGATCCCTTTTTGCTCTTCGTCCAGCTTAGCCACTTCGTCCAATTGGGACGCTTTGTAAGCCTTGAACTTTTTCTCAATCAAACTCAAATCCTGATCAACGTATCTCGACATTACTTTACGATACTCATCATACAACGCTTGGTTTTTAGAACCGGTAATTTTAGCATCGGCAGTGAAAAAATCCAACGAAGTTTCCAAAGTCATCACTCCTTTTTCGGCGAAAAACGGAATGTTATTGTCTAATGAATTAGTCACACCACGGTCTAAAAACAAATAAAGCATTTCAGGCGAATCCAAATTAAATTCGCTCACAAAATGAGCATCACCATCAATCTTAATGGTATCAATCGGAACCAAAACCGTGTCTTTGATTCTTTGAATATAGATAGTACCGCTTTTTAAGCCTTTGATGTGTCCGTTCAAAACAAAGTTCTTATCTGATTTTTTTTCAGCACAAGAAACCAAAACCACTAAGGCGAATAAGGTTAAAAGTATTTTTTGCATGTTTGATATTAAATGTGAAATGCTTGAAAAACATTTGGTTATTGACTTACAATTACAATACAGCAATTGCTTTAAATTTTGGCAATAATACTAAAAAAAATCCTCAATTTGATGTACAAATTGAGGATTTGAATTTTAAAAGATTGGTTTGTTATCCTTTCAACCAAGCTTTGTTCAATGCTTCTTTGGAAGCATCAGAAAAACCATAGCCTTCGATTTCTTCCGTAGACAATTTCACTTTACCGTTGATGGTTTGCTCTTTGCCGTCTCTTCTGATTTTTACAGAAATGGCATCGTCTGCTTTCCAATTCTGACTCTCCATAATCAAATCGTAGATATTGTCTAAGTTGTAATTTTTATTATTGATGGTCAAAATAACATCTCCGCCTTTCAGACCTAAGTTCGTCATAAAATCGTTTAAAACCGGACTTGAAATCACCATAATTTCTTTGGTTTTTCCATCTACTGTAATGTATGGCGTAGATTGATCTTTCAAGAAAGGATTCATCGGCACAGCTACTTTAGTTTTGGCCACACCTACTTTAGCAAAATACTCGTCATAAGGAATAGGCGTTGGTCCGGCTACATAAGTGGCTAAAAATTGGCCAACTTCCGGGTAAGTAAACTGTGTGATTTTAGCAAACAATTCTTCGTCGTCAAATGGTTTTTGGGCACCGTATTCTTTAGATAATTTTTGCATCAAATCTAATATACCTCGAGTTCCGTTGCTTTTTTCTCTGATAATGATGTCGATACACATTCCAATCAAAGCTCCTTTTTCGTAAACGTTCAAGTATTGGTCTTTGTAAGGCGCAACCAACACATTGGCACTCATTTCAGTGAAAGGCATGGTGTCGTTTAAGGTTGAAGCATTGTTGATTTTGCCGACCATTCTTTGGTAAAATTCATCAGCCTCAATCAAACCTTGGTTGACTTGGAATAAGTTGGCAAAATACTCCGTAACGCCTTCATACATCCATAAATGTTTTGACATTTTAGGATCGTTATAATCGAAATAGTGAATCTCTTTAGAGTGAATACAAAGTGGTGTTACGATGTGGAAAAACTCGTGTGACACTACATCTTTAATTTGTTCACCTAAAGCAGCGGCCGGCATCATTTCAGGGAAAACCACAGTGGTAGAAGTATGGTGTTCTAAAGCTCCGAAACCTTTGGCATCGGCTTTTTGCATATCAGACAAATACAACAATACGGTGTACTTTTTATTGTCGTTGATAGCACCCATAAAGGCTTTTTGAGCACGCATGGTTTTCTCTAAATCCGGTAAAAGTGATTTGGCCGTATGCACACCATTGGGCGAGTATACGCTGAATAAAATCTCCATCCCGTCAACAGTAATAGTAACGTTATCCGGTTTGGCATACATGATCGGATTGTCGGTCAAATCGAAATATCGGCTTACATTGAAAATATCAACCGTATCACTTTTGTTGGAATCCACCAAAGAAGTAGCGCCGAAAAGTGTAGCCGGATGCGTAATCGTCATGCTGTAAGGCACATCTAATTTTCCTTGAAAATAGCCCACAAATCCGTGGTTGTTCAACATGAAGTTTTTGCCTTCGTCGATGTTAGTACCGGCCGGAGAGAAAATTTCGTCTTTACCGAAACCTCTTCCCGTTTCTGTATCATAAGTATCATTTACCCAATACGTAATTTTAGACAAGGTTTTGGCATTAGCAATTTGCCATGAATTGTCATCGGTTTTAGTGACGGTTAATTCTTTTCCGCTTTTATCGAATGCTTTAAAATCGGCTATCAACTTTCCGTAATTGTCTGCCGAATAAGTTCCGGGAACCGTTTTAGGAATGTGAAAAATCACCTCGGGAGTTGTAATCGTTGGCGGCGTAATAGTAACCATTACTTTGTCGTCTTTCACTTGATTTAAATCGATGGCGACTTTAACAGGCAAAGTAGAAGCCGCTGCCTTTTTTTGAGCAACTACCGTAAAACTGAAAAGGGAAAAGGCTAAAACAGCCGTCAACACTAATTTCTTCATGATGGGAAAATTTATTTTTTGGAATAAGTCACCAAATGTAAACAATAGTTACACTTGATTTTAACATTTTAGGTTTGATTAACTAAAAAGCCTATTAACGCTTGGAAATTTTATTGTGCGTAATTTGTCTTTGAAGGGTACATTTGAATCGGTCAATTCCGGAAACGCGCAATTTGGCATGTTTAGTACTTCTGCCTTGCACACGCTCGCGCCATAGTTTAAAACTCGAGGGTTTCATTTCACGACGCATGATTTCGATGGTTTCTTGTTCGGATATTCCAAACTGAAACTTGATGGCTTCAAAGGGCGTTCTGTCTTCCCAAGCCATTTCGATAATTCTGTCTATTTGCTCTGTCGTGAAAGTAGCGGATTTCATAGTAACAAAAATCGCCATTAAATAAAAAAACTCTTGTTCAACAAGAGTTAAAGTTTAATCAAATTTATTTTTGATGTAATATTTACTGTCTAAATCGTCGTCAAAATCATCAATAATTGGCTTAGGTTTGGGTTTGCTGCCAACCGCTTTCTTCTTCCAAAGTTCGAAATTGTCTTTTGACAAACGTTTCCGCATCAACTCGGTCACCTCATTTTCGGTTAATCCGAATTCCTCTTTAATCACTTCAAAAGGTTTGCGTTCCTCTTGAGCCATACTGACAACTCTTTCAATCATTTCGCTGTCAAATTCTGCAAGCTTACTTTTTTTCATTACTGTAAAAGCATTAATAGATATAGATTTCAACTGACTAATTGTATTTCAATATTACTAAAAAAATTAATTAGTTGCTTTCTGCTCTCTTATTTTTTAAGCATTATCTTCAGGAGAACGGTATTTTTGAAAAGGAATAGCCAATAAATTTTTCAAATCGTTGTGTTCTTTCGGTTGCATATGAGTGTCGACTCCGTAAACCAATTGCTCGCGCTCTAAGTAACTGAAAGTGCCGAATAGTCGGTCCCAAACCGAAAAAATATTGCCGTAATTACTGTCTGTATATGGTAATTTGTAATGATGGTGTACTTTATGCATATCGGGAGAAACCAAAACGAAACTCATTATTTTATCGATTCGCTTCGGCAAGGCAATATTGGCATGAGTGAATTGCGTCGCTACTACCGATAAAGTTTGGTACAAGAACACCATCCACATCGGACTGCCAACCAACAACACCCCTAAGGTCGTAAATACAAATCGAATGACGCTTTCTCCGGGATGATGACGGTTACCGGTAGTAGTATCAATCCAAGTATCGGTGTGGTGAATGAGATGGAAACGCCACAAGAACTTGACTTTATGCTCCACCAAATGCGCTAAGTAAGCTCCGATTAAATCCAACAATAATAAACCTGTTATGGCATACAACCATGGATTCATTTCGGGCAACCAATTGAGCAACCCGAAATTGTGGTCTACGGTCCATTGCGCGGTTCGGATTAAAATAAAAGCCAGACAAAAATTGACGACAATGGTTGTTAGGGTAAAAAAGATATTAATCCCGGCGTGTTGCCATTTGTTATAGCTGAATTTCACAAAAGGCAATGCACTTTCAATCAACCAAAACAAGGCAATGCCTCCGGCCAAAATCATAGCCCTATGCGCAGAAGGAATAGTGGAAAAATAATCGATTATTTCGTTCATATCGGTATTTTTTATCAAATATACCAAAATCCGGAATTATTTGATCACCCGAAAAGTGAGATTGATTCTCGGACCGATAGCCTTGGCAGTTTTCGGAATTTGATGTTTCCAGAAATGTTGCGTTGTTCCTTTCATCAACAACAAACTGCCGTGCTCTAAGGTAATTTTAAGTTTTTGTTCTTTGATAGTATTGTGTTGCAAATGAAAGGCGCGTTCGGCTCCGAAACTAACTGAGGCAATGATCGGATTGCTGCCCAATTCCTTTTCGTTGTCGGCATGCCAACCGTTACTGTCTTTGCCGTCTCGGTAATAATTGAGTAAAACTGTGGTAAACTGCGTTCCGCAAATCGCTTCTATCTCGTCTTTGATATAAACCAACAACGGATTCCACGGATGGGGTTGCATTACGATATTGGAATAAGAATAAGGTTTGCCTTCATTACCGAAAAGTGCCGTCAATCGGGGTTGCGGATGGGTTTTACCAAAAACCGTGATGGCGTCCTGCTGCCAAGGAATATCGCTTTGCAGTTGCTTGAAAAGCTTTGCAGCTTTATCGGCGTCAAAGAAACCGGGAAAATACTCGATTTCCGCATCGGGCAATTCGAAACTGATTTTTTCAGTTGGAAAAAGTGAATTCATCTCACAAAAATAAAGAGAAAAATAGTTTAAAAAACACCTCTATCTTTATAATAAGTAGTCAATACTCCTCTAAGACATTACTCCTTTATGGAATGCAAAACCTTTAGCTTTTTAACTTTTTTTGCCAATTGACATTCATCAGGACTATAGCTAAAATAATTAAAACGATGCCAATCCATTGAGAAAAAACAACCGTTTCATGCAGCATTACAAACGCCATCATCACCGAAACCGGTAACTCTAAAGCCGAAACGATACTACCCAAACCAATTCCGGTTAAAGGAAAGCCGGCATTGAGTAACATAGGTGGAATAACCGTACCGAAGAGCGCTATCAAAATGCCCCACTTGTAGAAAATATCAAAGTTGAAAGGTGTGTGTTGTGTAAGTAAAGCAAAAAATAAAACTACTACTGCGCCGCCCAACAACATATACAAACTACGCTCTGCCGACGACACTGATGTTGCTACTTTATTAGCCGCATACATGGTAGTGGTAAACGAAGCCGCCGCTAAAAGTCCGAGTACAATACCTCGCCAGTCAAGTTCGAAGTTCCCGGAAAATAATTTAGTGGCCAAAGCGGTACCGAACAGTACCACAAATACCGAAATAATTTTGATATTGGAAGGTCTTTTTTTGTCTAATACCATTTCTAAAACCACACCCATCCAAACGGTTTGCATTAACAAAACGATACCTATTGAAACCGGAATATACTTAACAGCCAAATAATAAAAAATACTGGTTAATCCGGTAGATGTCCCTAAAATCAACAACTTTTTGATATCAACCACTGAAGGTTTTACGGCAGTATTGCCTTTTCTATTCTTCTGAAACAGGGTAATCCCTAAAATCACGAGTATTCCAATAACAAACTGGGCGGTTATCACTTCAGCAGGCGTGTAATGTAATCCTTGTGAACTTACATCAGCATAGGCCAATTTGACAAAAGTAGCCAACATACCATAACTTGTAGCCCCAAGACCTACTAAGAAAACTCCTTTCAATACTTTGTTTCCAAACATAATCTATTTTTTAAAAAGCCGACAAAGATAGAAAATAGGAATGGTTTTCAAAGGAGATATTATAAAAACAAAAAACCATCACTTGTTAGTGATGGTTTTCTTATTGAGCCGATAGAGGGACTCGAACCCACGACCTGCTGATTACAAATCAGCTGCTCTAGCCAGCTGAGCTACACCGGCGTCTCAATGTGAGTGCAAATATATTTTTTGAATTTTAATTTCCAAAATATTTTGGCACTTTTTTATAGCTATAAAGCGTTGATTTTTTCAACCAATTGATTAGCAGTTTGTTCTAAATCGACATTGATTTGTTTAAAATGTGCTTTTTTGTTCTCTACGTTTTTAGCGTTCACTTTAGTAATCAAAGCGTCGAAAGAAGCGATGGCTTCGTCTATGATAGCATTGGTATGTTCAGAAGGTTTTCCGGTGGTTGTCATTTCATAAATGTATACCGCTTCGATAATATCTCCTAAAACAAAGTTGATGTCTTTCTTTAAATTCTTAACACTTGCCATTTTCTTGTAATTTTAAAATTTCGACAAAAATACGTCAAATCTTTAGAACAGCAACTAAGAAATGGAAATTTCCAAAACAGAAGCTAGTCCGTCCAACTGGTAATCAGTGATAACCGCCGGAAGTAATACTGTACTTCCTTTTTTGTAATGATAGGATTCACCATTAACCAACAAACTAAAATCACCTTCCACTGCCATCAACACCTTAAAAGAGTCATTTGTTTTAGAGAAAACGGCTGATCCGTTTAACGGAATAAAGCCAGTGGTAAAATACGGGCAATCTACTACTGTATTGAATGTATTTTCGTTTTTATCATAAAAGCGCTGGGCTTCGATTTTGTCATAATTCAAAGCTTCTAAAGCCAAGTCTACGTGCAATTCACGAGTATTTCCGTTGGCATCTTTGCGATCGAAATCGTATACGCGGTACGTAATATCAGAGGTTTGCTGAATTTCGGCTATGACAATTCCGGCTCCGATGGCATGAATGGTTCCGGTTTCTAACATAAAAACATCGCCTGATTGCACTTTTTTGGTATCTAAAATATCGAGTAAGGTTTTATCGTTCAGATGTGAAAGATACTCTACCGGAGAAGATTTTTCTTTGAACCCTACTATCAATCGGGCATTCTCATCGGCTTGCATCACATACCACATTTCTGTTTTCCCGAACGAATTGTGACGTTTTTTGGCCAATTCATCATTCGGATGCAATTGAATAGATAAGTCTTCGCGAGCGTCTAAATATTTAAACAACAACGGAAATTGCTTGCCAAACCGGGCGTAGACTATATTCCCCAGAATTTCTGCAGGATACAAATCAATTAACTCATTGAGCGTTTTGCCTGCAAAAGCACCATTAGCTACAACACTAACATCGTTTTCAACAGTAGAAATCTCCCAACTTTCGCCGGTAATTTCAGAGGTTATGGGTTTGTTGAGTAACGTTTTTAATTTGGTTCCGCCCCAAATTCTCTCTTTTAGAATGGGTTCAAATTGCAATGGATAAAACAGCATACTTGGTATTTTTGACAAACTTACATTGTTTTGAGGATTTGTAAGGCTTTTTGAATGTGAATTTTACCCGACATACTATTGAACACCAGCTGAACAATACCGTTTTTATCGATCACATACGTCACTCTGCCGGGTAGCAATCCTAATAAATCATTAGAGACACCAAATAGTTTTCGGAGTTTTTTATTGCTGTCAGACAATAATATAAAAGGCAAACGATAACGGGAAGCAAACTTTTGATGTGACTTCACAGAATCACTACTAACACCAATAACTTCGGCTCCTAAAGTCTTAAAGTCTTCGTATTGATCTCGGAAAGAACAAGCTTGTTCAGTACAAACTCGCGTATCGTCTTTGGGATAAAAATAAATAACTAATGATTTTCCGTCATACATCTTACTATCAAAAGCATTTCCATCGCTGTCTAGAGCCGTAAAATGAGGTAGTTTATCGCCGACTTTAATTGCCATGATTATCCTTTATAAGTCACAAAATTTCTTGGGGTTTCGTATAAAACCACTTCTAAGTCTTTGTCAGCATCGATATGCTTTCGTAGTTTGTTCCAAATCACCACTACTATGTTTTCGGCGGTTGGATTTAATTCGGCGAACTCAGGAACGTCTAGGTTCAAATTCTTATGGTCAAAGGCATTTTCAATATGTTCCTTAATCAAATCTGATAAAATCTTCACATCAATCACATAACCGGTTTCCGGATCAATCTCGCCCGTAACCGAAACTATTAATTCGTAATTGTGTCCGTGAAAATTGGGATTATTGCACTTTCCGAATACAGCATCGTTTTGTTCCATCGACCAATCTTTGCGATACAATCGGTGGGCAGCGTTAAAATGAGCTTTGCGGGAAACGGTGACTTTCATAAGATTTGTGATTGTTGATTAACGATTTTTGATTTTTGATTGATTCTGATATCTGCCTTCAAGATTATTCATTCTTAAATCTTGTGATCTTCGAGGTAATGATAAAACTCATCAAAGATAATTTTAAACCAAACGGTGTATATATCAGGATTTTGAATCATGTCTTGTCGTACTGCTTCTATACACATCCATTTCCAACTTTCCACTTCTTCGGGATTAATTTGCGGTTCCTCATTGTAATACCCAATCATCACATGATCAAGCTCATGCTCGGTCAAACCGTTGTCAAAAGGTGCTTTGTAGATAAAATGGAATAATTCTTTCAACTCGGTTTTAAAACCCATTTCTTCATATAATCGACGGGTTCCGGCCTGAATATTGGTTTCCCCATCACGTTGATGACTACAACAAGTATTGGTCCACAACAAAGGCGAATGGTATTTATGATGTGCGCGCTGTTGGAGCATGATTTCGTTTTTGCTGTTCAATACAAAAACGGAAAAGGCACGATGCAATACCGCTTTTTCGTGCGCTTCTAATTTGTTCATTAATCCTATCGGCTCATCTTGTTCGTTCACCAAGATTACTTTCTCTTCTGTCATAGTTTTTATTAAACGTTCAAAAGTACGAAAAAAAATCAGCGCCCCTAATTCTGCTGCTGGAACAACCGTTAAACTTTCCTTAAATCCATGTAATTTGTAATCTATCAGACATTTCAACTCGTATTTAGCTGTAAATTTGTATTCGATTTAAAACAATTGCTATGTCAAAATCCATTGTCAATTTCCTGATTTTATTGCCGCTGTTTACTTTTTATGCTTGCGCGCAAAACAATGCTACAAAAACCAAAAATACTGCTATGGAAAATGTAATTTCAAAACCTGAAAACCCTTATTATTCGAATACTGATACTTCAAAATTGGTTTTATCCGATGAAGAATGGCGCAAAGTATTGCCACCCGATCTGTATGCGGTAGCTCGTCAAGCGGATACCGAAAGAGCGTTCACCGGTACGATGTGGAAAAGCGAAACCAAAGGCACTTACTACTGCGCAGCTTGTGGTTTGAAACTTTTCAAATCCGACCAAAAATTCGTTAGCAGTTGTGGTTGGCCGAGTTTTTTTGAACAAGACAACAAAAAAAGTATTTGGTTCAAAGACGACAACTCCTACGGTATGCAACGTGTTGAAGCGCTTTGCGGACGATGTGACAGTCACTTAGGCCATTTGTTTGATGACGGTCCGGCGCCAACAGGCAAAAGATATTGTATGAATGCTGTTTCGTTAGATTTTGTTCCCGATGCCATTGCCGATAAAGGCAACACTGACACCATTGTTTTGGGGGGCGGCTGTTATTGGTGTGTGGAAGCCGTGTACGAACAACTCGACGGCGTAGAAAAAGTAGTATCAGGTTTTTCAGGCGGCAAAGTAGAAAATCCGAGTTATGAAGAAGTTTGTACCGGAACTACCGGCGCTGCAGAAGTAGTTGAAATCACTTACGACAAATCGAAAACCAATTTAGACGAAATTTTCAAAGTGTTTTTTACCGTTCACGACCCAACTACTTTAAATCGCCAAGGTGCAGACGTTGGCACGCAATACCGCTCTGTAATTTTCTTCAAAAACGAAGAACAAAAGAAAGCGGCCCAAAGTATCATAGCTGAGTTAAACAAAGACGTTTATAACCATAAAATTGTGACTACTTTGGAGCCTTTCAAAGCGTTTTACAAAGCCAAAGACTACCATCAAAATTATTACCAAAATAACCAAGAACAACCGTATTGCCAAATGGTTATTCAACCGAAGTTGGAGAAGTTTGAAAAAGTCTTTAAGAATCGATTGAAAAAGAATAACTAGCTAAGAAGCCTCTCTAACCAGAGGCTTTTTTTATAGATAGCTTATCGTCAGAAAGCTATATCCTTAAAAATTCGCTTAAAAAGAAAACCTGAGAAACAGATTAGGCATAATCCCTAAAGTATAATATTCGCGTCCAAAATAGCGAGGATTGGAAAAATCGGATAGGTTGGCATATTGACGCTCTAACTCTTTGCTGAGTAATGAATGTCGGTTGTAAAGATTGTATACTGACACTCCAATTTTAAAATGATTGCCCTTAGCCGTTTGAAACTGATAAACTGCTGAAACATCCAATCGATGGTAATCGGGCAAACGTTTAGCATTATATGAAATGACATCACCAGCCTCATTGATAGTACTGTAAGGCTTCCCGCTATGCCAAAACCAACCGGCCGTAACTAAAAAACGCTTCCATTTTTTATTGAAAGCCATCGTAAAATGATGTCTAATATCTGCTCCAGAAGGAAAATAACTACTGTCATTGAGCAAATCAAAACGATTTTGCGAGTCTTGATACGTATAGGTCAACCAAGCACGCCAAGTCGCCGAACTCTTCTGCAACAATACATCAACACCTTTGGTAAACCCTTTCCCTTGTTGGATGTTATTGTCGTTTTGTCCCAAAAAACCCAAAGTAAAGGACGTGATGCCGGTTATATTCTTATAATAGGCTTCAACATCTAACAACCAATTGTTCTCTTTAAAAATAATTCCGCTGGTATACTGTTTGGCTCGCTGCAAAGGATACTCCGAATCATCAGACAACACCCAAACGTAGTTTTCCAAACTCAAATCGCCGGCTGCTTCTTCGCGAACCTGACTCAAAATCTGACTGCGACTTTCATATGACGCCTGCCAGATTAAAGCATCCGAGAGGTTTTTTTGCACTAAAATTCGGGGTTCGAAACTCGACGTTTTCAGCTGACTGTAATAATTGTATCGTAGACCGGGTTGCCAATGCCAACTGCCGATACTTTGCTGAAACTGTACAAATCCTGCGTGGGTTACATTGTACAAATGTTTCAATCCTAGAACGATGCCCAAGTCTTGGTTATAGCTGTTAAACAAATGCGAAATATCATTCCCAAAACTTTGATACCCGAACTCGATTTTGGCCTTGCTGTCTGATTGGTATTCAAAATTGATTTCGGCACCCGAATCCACTACCCGATTCAATTTCTTAAAAGCTTCAAATTTATCGACTGAATAGTCCAACTTTCTGAGGTAATCAAAGCTGTATAACGAATAGAAAAATGTTGTTTTTTGGGTGAATTTCGGACTGTACTTTTGAATCCAATTCAAGCTGAAGCCGTAATTCTCGATCGTCATTTGTTGGTTGTTAAGGCTATCGATTTCAATGGTATTTTGATAATCCAAATCGTTTTTGATGACCAAAGTCGTTAAGGAAATGGCTGTTTTATCGGTAGGCTTGAAGTTGAGTTTAGCCGAATAATCATGGAACTTGAATTGGTTTTGATTGTCAAATTCCCGAAAATTAGTATTTTGAAAAACCTTGTTCTCCAACTGTGCAAACGTAGGCGATTGCCACCATTCAGTTATCGATTTTCGACCGGAAAGTTGCAATCCTAACTTGTCTTTCACCAAAGGTATTTGCAGATAAGCATCAACATTAAGCGCATTAATGCCCGCGTTGGCTTTTACTTTTTTCGAAATGGCATCGGTCGATTGAATATCGATGATGCCGGAAACACGTTCGCCAAACTTCGGGCTAACGGCTTTGTTATAATAGTTTACGGTTTGCTCCACATTGGGATTGATGCTCGAAATCATTCCAAACAAATGTCCGGGATGGTACAACCGAATACCATCTACCAAAATCAAATTTTGATCGGCTGTTCCGCCTCGAATGTACAAACCTGTTGCAGTTTCATTCGGACTCTTAACGCCCGGTAATTGTTGGAGCGATTGCAAAACATCCGCATCGGTAATCCCAGGCAGTGTTTGCACTTTTTGAGGAGAAATAATATAATGCCGGTTGGTTTTCTTAATGCCTTTTGCTAAAAACTCTTCCACTAATACTTCTTTTAACGGAATCATCTCAACTGTTTCTGCCGGACTAATCGAATAAAACCGTTCGTTAATTCGGATGATTTTTAAGTTCGTTTGTTGTTCAATTTGGGAATTGATTTCGACTAAGGAATACAATCTTTTCGGCACCGAAATCTTTTGAGCAGTGACCAACAAATCCACATAAGAATATTTAACCGCAAATGCTTTCTCGATGTCGGAAAGCACTTGGGCAAGTTGGGTATTGGTATAATAAAACGACTCCTTTTGCTGTGACCAAGAACACAATGTCCAGCCCCAAAAGAAGCTCATCAACATTAGTTTCTTCATTCCGAAAGGATAATGGTTTCGCTGTTTTTACTCCATTTTAATTGTAATGGCAAACATATACTTTGCAAAGCCACATTGGCATCTTTATGGGTAAAAGTGCCGGTAAATTTGATATTCTCGATGTGTTTCGGATATTTGACCGCCACGTTGTATTGGTTTTGAAATTGGGTAATCACATAACGCATCGGTACCTTTTTAAAAGACGATTCTCCGGAAATCCAAGTCGGTTTAGCCGTTGTGGTTTCCGCCCAATTTTCCGAAGTTCCTTTGTAAAAACGAACACTTTCGCCCGGTGTGACAATGGTCGATTGGTTTAGGTGTGACACTTTCACTTTACCTTCGTAACACTTGACTTCAAACAAATCGCCTATGGCCACGACATTAAATTTGGTTCCTAACACCAATACTTCTCCTAATGGTGTTTCAACGGTGAACGGACTGCCTTTTTCGACTTCAAAAAAAGCTTCACCTTGAAGTTGCAAGGTTCTTTGATAAGCAAATAAATTACCGTAAGACAAAGTTGATTTGGCATTTAACGATACTTTAGAATTATCAGCCAAAGTAATCACTCGGGATTTTCCAAAATCGGATATAACGTCATTTTGCGCGATAAAAAAATGATACAATCCGAAAAAAGCCAAAACCGTTGCCGCGATTGAAACATAACGCCAAAGCGAAACAACTCTGGGCTTTGTTGGCGTTTTATCTGCTAACTTTTGCCGAATGGCTTCGAAATTTTGCTCCGTGTCGGGCGGCTTAATTTCCAATCCGTCAAGGGCGATTTTTATCTTTTGATAAGCCTCAAAATCCTCCGCCAAAACCAATTGTTTTAATTGTTCATCGGTAATTTTATTGGCCAACCAATCGGATAAATACTTTTCGTTTTGCGCTTCCATCATACTAAATTTCAAACGTTTTTGACTACTTTTCTCAATGACAACAAGGCCAGATGCATTCGTTTTTCCACTGCTTTTACCGATAAATCCAAAGCAGCCGCAATTTCGGTATACGATTGGTTATCGAAGCGATTCATCAAGAATACTGTTCTTTGTTTTTCGGGTAACTCATTGATGGCTTTTTCCAATTGGTCTTTCAATTCGGAGGCTTCCATCAAAAATTCAGGCGACTCTTTGTGTGCTGATTTGGCTTGGAATTGCAACTCAAAATTAGTAACCACTTGGTTGTGTTTGATGGTATTCAACGACAATCGAATGGCTGTAGTGTACAAAAAGCTTTTGGCTTGCTCGGGTTGCAATATCCCGCAATTTTCCCAAAGCTTAACAAAGGCATTTTGGGCAATATCTTCAGCACTTTCAATATCGCCTCTGAATTTATAAACCAAAAAGTTCCGCAACACTTTAAAATTAGTGTCAAAAACCGAACGGAATACCGACTCGGAACAGAGTGTAGCTTTTTGATTTTCGTTTTTCATAGCTTACAATACAGACACAACCTTAGGACTAAGGTTGTGTCGTAATTGATATTCTTCCCAATTTATAGATACAATTAATTACAATTAGCCGCTATAGCTGCTTCTAAGCCGGCTTGATTGTCCACAGCAACAGAAACCTGACCGGTTGGTGTATTAAATATGAGCGTTAACGGATATACAAAAGCCGGAATATTAGATTGAGCCGGGAAATAGTATTGTAAAACAGTGCCGTTGTCATTGGCCGTTACCAAAGCACCTTGCGACTGAATTTGTACCGGGAAAGCAATATTAAAGCAAGTCCCTAATTGATCCCCAAAGTTGCCAGACGAAGTTTGACAAACCGGTGCTGCCCATTGTTGTGAAGCATTACAATCGAAATTATTTCCTATTCTGATTACAAAATAATCTGAAGCTGAACCTAGACTCGGATAACTCGGGATGGTTACCGGTAAATCGGATAAAAGGTAGGTTCCAACCCAAGCTCCTAAAGAGTTGTACACTGAAAAATAGGCAGAATCTGTATTGGCATAATCAAAATCAACGGTCAAAGGATAAGTACCGTCTGTATTACAAGTTCCCGGCGTAGCGATTACATTGGTGATATTGCAAGTTGGTGCACAAGGAACCAAATCATTTTGGGTATAACCATCACACTCTGCCAAACAAATATTGGAATATTCTACTATACCATTTGCAGTTTGCACACAAACCGGATTGTAATCGGCAGTACAAATACAAGATCCTGAATTCCCATCGCAATCATCATACAAATCAAACAATTCATTCAAACTGTTGACTTCAATAACTTCATTATTTTGAGTGACATTAAAAGGGAAAACCAAATCTACTACATCACCAACTATCAACATCGATTCCAATTCTCCTTGAGTATTTACAACTATAGTGGCTCCGTTACTGTTAATTACAGAAATTGGAAAAATCATTTGGAAACAACCAAATTGCAATACATCATCGTTAATCGTGTTAAATCCGCAACCCTCAACCAAAGCGAAAAATTCAGCTTCGTCGTCAATGGTAGTAATCGCGCCTTCTTGTTGCACTTGAAAAGGAAAGGCGATACCGGTAATGAATAAAGTCTCCGTTTCTGCGCTTAAAATATCCAACAAGCCTGCTTCGGTAGCCACTGTAATCACAGTGCCATCGTTATAAGACAAAGTCAAAGGATAAACAAATTGAAAGCAGAACAACTGGTCTTGCGGCGTATTGGCATTTCTGCCACTGATGTTGTTGGCTTTTTTAATTTCGTTTAAAGTAGTACGCAAAGCGACACTTTTGGAAGTCACAATCTCGTTTTCTACCGGATCGTTATCGGAACAAGAATAAAAACCGGCTACCGAAACGGTCAATAATAAGAGTAAAATTTTTAGCTTTTTCATTTTGATTTATGATTTAGTGTTTTAAGGTTAGACAACGCAAAAGGCCACCACCCTACTTTTTTAAAACAAAAATGAAAATTAATTTATTTTAGGAGACTTTCGGCAATTTTAAGCGCACATTTTTCGCCATCGATAGCTGCGGAAATGATACCACCTGCAAAACCGGCACCTTCACCACAAGGATACAAGCCTTTGATTTGCAGATGCTCTAAGGTTTCGTGGTCGCGTGGAATTCTGACCGGAGAAGAGGTACGACTTTCTGGCGCGTGCAGGATTGCCTCGTTTGTCATGTACCCGCGCATAGATTTGCCGAACTGTACAAAACCTTCACGCATGATTTGGGTTAAAAAACCGGGAAATACCTGTCCAAGTTCTACCGAAGTCGTTCCCGGAACATAAGACGTTTTAGGAATAGAGGAAGACAATTTATTATGGGTAAAATCGACCATGCGTTGCGCCGGTACTTTTTGGGTTTGACCTGCCAAATGCCACGCTTTTTGCTCGATGGCTTTTTGGAATTCCATGCCGGCCAGCGCTCCGAACTTGGCAAAAGGCTTAAAATCTTCTAATTTTAATTCGACTACTATGCCGGAATTAGCAGTAGCTTGATCGCGTTTGGAAGGCGACCAACCGTTGGTTACCACTTCACCCGGACTGGTAGCACAAGGCGCAATCACACCACCCGGACACATACAAAACGAATACATGCCGCGACCGTTGACTTGCTTCACTATCGAATACGGCGCCGGAGGCAAATACTCACCTCTGAAATCACAACTGTATTGGATTTTATCGATTAGCTCCTGCGGATGTTCAGCGCGAACGCCCAAGGCAAAAGGTTTGGCTTCGATTAGGATTTTCTTTCGGTCTAACAATTCAAAAATATCACGAGCGGAATGTCCGGTAGCTAAAATGACTTTATTGGCCGAAATAGTATCGCCGTTTTGGGTAACAACACCCTGAATTTCATTGCTTTTGATAACAAAATCACTCACGCGGGTTTCGAACAATACTTGTCCGCCACACTCGATGATTTTTTCTCGAATATCTTGAATAATCTGTGGCAATTTGTTGGTACCAATATGCGGATGCGCTTCGACTAAAATATCAGGAGTAGCTCCAAAAGCCACTAACAGCCTTAAAATTCGGTCGACATCGCCTCGCTTTTTAGAACGCGTGTACAATTTACCATCGGAATACGTTCCGGCGCCACCTTCTCCGAAACAATAATTGGAATCTTCGTTAACAATATGGTCGCGGTTGATGGCTTTTAAATCACGGCGGCGACCACGCACATCTTTCCCTCGTTCAATAACTATTGGTTTTAGACCAGATTCTATCAATTGCAAGGCAGCAAATAATCCGGCCGGTCCAGCGCCTACTACAATTACTTCTTGAGCATTGCTGACGTTAGGATACTCCGGCAGTTCGATGGCAGATTCCGAATAGGTCTCGCCTTTCAGAAAAACATTCGCCTTGATATTGAACTTAATGGCTTTTTGACGGGCGTCAATAGAACGCTTTACAACCACTACTTTTTGAATGTCGCTCACGGCAACTTGAAACAACTTGGCTACTTGTTCTTTAAGCAGAACTTCATTGTGGGCGGTTTCGGGAGAGACTTGAAAAAGTAATTCGCGTGGCATGATTTAATTTTCAGCAAAAGTAAACAAATCGAATTACTTTTTTTCTTCAAAAGCGCGCAAGGCAAACGAAGCCAACCAATGCTCGCCTTCATAATTGCCGTCGACTACTGCAGGCAGGGAAAAATTGAAGTGAAAATCGGCCAATGCTTTCAAATGCGAAAACTGCTTTGGATAGCGATGAAGTAATCCGTATAAATTCCACGCACGGCTAAAATTAAGTCCGTCAAGATGCACCAAATGACCATCGGTTCGATCGGAAACACGAGCCACTTCCCAAGAAAACTTCTTGGAAAAGAGTTGCGGAGCGAACTTTTTAAGCCAAATCAGGAAGTCGCCTTCCGGTAAAACCCGTTGCATTAAAGCCATTTCTTCCAAACAGGGCGACAGGAAATCTGTCCCGCTCGGTTCCCAAGTAAAAGGACAATTTTCATCTTTAGCGAACATTCGAACTGCATTGTCACGGATGGCTTGTTGGAATAGTTGGTTTTTAGAATGCACTGCATAATCCCAAGCAAAGGTCAATCCGAAAGCGGTATTGGTGTGTGTACCTACCCTAACAGGATACAGTAGTTTAGGTAAAAACTCGATATATCTATCGACTATAATTTCAGATAAGGGTTTTAAATTTTGGGCCAACTCCTGCGCAAACGGTTCGGCTGAAGTTTCCAATTCCAATTGGAGTTTGAGCAACCAAGTCCAACCGTACATTCGCTCAAACGATTTTTCGTGTTTTTTGTTCAAATAATCAATTTCCACCTGAATATTGGCTTTAGACAAATTGGTTTTAAGCTTTTGAATGATTGTCTGTCGATTCGCCAGATTTGGAAATCGCTTCAGCAAAAACACCAAACTCCAATGACCGTGAACCGATGAATGCCAATCGAAACAACCGTAGAAAGTTGGGTGCAATTTTTTAGGCGATTGTATTTCGGTGCTGTCCAACAACATTTGTCCCAGTTTGTTGGGATATTCCTGTTGCAGGCATTTTAAGGGTAAAGATGCTAAATGATTGGCTTGTTCGAGTGTTAATTCTTGTGCTCCAACTGTACCACTGACCCAAAGTAATATATAAAGGAGATATTTCATGGATTTGCTTTTTTTCAAATGTAGCAAAAAGTTAACTTTGCCGAACAATTTCGTTTTTATGTCTAGACTAATCAAACTCATTTGGGATTTTCGCGGACCGGCAGCGGCTAAAACTGCGGAACATCATGAAATTCATTTAAAAGAATACATCGCTATCGAAAAATTACCAATAACCATTACAGGGTTTGAAAGTAAAAACGAAATGCACGCTATTGCTTTTATTGTAGTGAATGACGAGCAAATGATACCGATGCGAGATGCTTTAAAACCACACCGAGGCGAATTGTACATTCCATAAAAAAAGAGAAGCCTTGGCTTCTCTATTCTAATTCGCTACTTCGCTGATGAATTTAATCCGCATCAATCGGAGTTCTTCTATATCGTAATCGCCATCGAATTCTTTGAGGGCTTCTTCAATTTTATCGGATTCAGAATCCATAAAATAATCGTGAATTTCTTCTTGTTGCTCTTCGTCTAAAATCTCATTGATCCAATAGTCGATATTGAGTTTGGTTCCGGAATAGACAATTTGCTCCATCTCTTTGAGCAAGGTATCCATATTCATTCCTTTGGCTTTGGCAATATCTTCCAAGGACAGTTTTCGGTCAATGTTTTGAATGATGTATAATTTGTTAGACGAGTTGGCTCCGGTAGATTTTACCACCAAATCATCCGGGCGAATGATGTCGTTGTCTTCTACATAGCGGGCAATCAATTCTACGAAATCTTTACCATATTTTTTGGCTTTGCCTTCGCCTACGCCGTGCACATTGCTCAATTCGTCAATATTAATCGGGTATTTCAGCGCCATGTCTTCCAAAGACGGATCTTGAAAAACTACAAACGGAGGAACACCTAATTTTTTGGCCACTTTTTTTCGCAATTCGCGGAGCATCGCCATTAAAGCTTCATCGGCTGTGCCACTCGATTTAGAGGCTGTTACTATGGCCTCGTCTTCATTTTCACTGTATTCGTGGTCTTCCGACATTAAGAAAGAAGTTGGATTTTGAATGAATGCTTGACCTCGTTCAGAAACTTTCAAAATACCGTAGGTTTCGATGTCTTTGGTTAGCAATCCGTCTACCAAAACTTGTCGGATTAAGGCCATCCAATAACGCTCATCGTAGTTAGCACCGCAACCGAAGAATTTCTGCGTATCGGTTCGGTGTGCTTTGATGGTGGCATTTACACGTCCGATTAGGGTAAATACCACTTCTTTGGATTTGTATAAATGCTTGGTGTCACGCACCACTTCTAACAACATTTTGACTTGATCTTTGGCTTCGACTTTGGTTTTCGGATTTCTGACATTGTCATCCATATCGGCGCCTTCACCGGTTTCACTATCAAATTCTTCTCCGAAATAGTGCAATAAAAATTTACGTCTGGAAATCGAAGTTTCGGCATAGGCCACCACTTCTTGCAACAAGGCAAAACCAATTTCCTGTTCGGCCACCGGTTTACCCGACATGAACTTTTCGAGTTTTTCTACATCTTTATAGGAATAATAAGCCAAGCAATGACCTTCGCCACCATCACGTCCGGCACGACCGGTTTCCTGGTAGTAACTTTCAAGAGATTTCGGAATATCGTGGTGAATTACAAAACGAACGTCCGGTTTGTCGATTCCCATTCCGAAGGCAATAGTCGCCACCACCACTTCTACATCTTCCATCAGGAACATGTCTTGGTGTTTGGCGCGGGTTTTAGCGTCTAATCCGGCGTGATACGGAACGGCACTAATACCGTTTACTTGGAGCACTTCGGCAATTTCTTCTACCTTCTTGCGGCTCAAACAATAAATAATCCCCGACTTGCCTTTGTTTTGTTTGATAAAGCGGATGATATCCGCTTCAATATTTTTGGTTTTGGTGCGTACTTCATAAAACAAATTCGGACGGTTGAACGACGCTTTGAAAGTTTTGGCGTCTGTCATGTCCAAATTTTTAAGAATGTCTTCCTGCACTTTTGGCGTTGCCGTTGCCGTTAAACCAATAACCGGCACATCGCCCAATTGCTTGATGATTTGTCTCAAGTTGCGGTATTCCGGTCGGAAATCATGTCCCCATTCGGATATACAATGCGCTTCATCGATGGCTACGAAAGAGATAGTAACGCTTTGTAAAAACTCTACGTATTCCTCTTTGGTCAACGATTCGGGAGCGACATACAACAATTTGGTTATACCGGAAGTAATATCTTTTTTAACCTGATTGATTTCGGTTTTGGTAAGAGAGGAATTCAACACATGGGCGATGCCGTTTTCAGAAGACAAACTTCGAATGGCATCTACCTGATTTTTCATCAAAGCAATTAAAGGTGAAACTACGATGGCAGTTCCTTCTTGTATGAGAGCAGGCAGTTGGTAACATAATGATTTCCCGCCGCCCGTTGGCATGATAACGAATGTATTTTGCTTAGCAATAATACTTTTTATGACTTCTTCCTGTAATCCTTTAAATTGGCTGAAACCAAAATATTTTTTTAATGCTGCGTGGATGTCAATTTCGTCTAAATTCATTCTGCTTTAATGGTATTTTTACATAAATTTGCAAACATAAAGATACGACTTTCTTTTACACACACAAATTTTATATTCGTACAATTTTGATCTCAAAAGAAACCATTTTAGCCTCTGCGCAACAGACCATTTTAGCTGAAAGTGAAGCGATTTCACGATTGGTTGATTTTTTGACAGAGGATTTTGTTAAAGCTGTAGAAATTATTTACCAATCTTCGGGACGATTAGTAGTCACCGGAATCGGAAAAAGTGCCATCATTGCGCAAAAAATAGTAGCCACTTTAAATTCTACCGGAACCCCTTCTTTGTTTCTTCATGCTTCTGAAGCCATTCATGGTGATTTGGGCATGGTACAACCGGGCGATGTAGTGATTTGCATCTCCAAAAGCGGCAACAGTCCGGAGATCAAAGTATTGGTGCCATTGTTGAAAAGATTTGGCAACAAACTCATCGCCATCACCGGAAATACAACTTCATTTTTAGGTAAAGAAGCCGATTTTGTATTAAATACTTATGTGGAGAGCGAGGCTTGCCCAAACAATTTAGCACCTACCAATAGCACAACAGCACAATTGGTGATGGGCGATGCCTTGGCCGTTTGCTTGATGGAAATGCGTCAATTTACCGCAGAAGATTTTGCCAAATACCATCCCGGTGGTGCTTTAGGCAAGAAATTGTTGCTTAGGGTTGGCGATATGTTAGACACAACACACAAACCGCATGTAACACCTGAGGCCAACATCAAAACGGTGATTATGGAAATTTCCGAAAAGCGTTTGGGTGTAACGGCTGTGGTGGAAAATGACAAAGTAATCGGAATCATTACTGATGGTGACATCCGAAGAATGCTCAATAAAACCGAAACCATTACAGGCTTAACTGCCAAAGACATCATGACGGTAAACCCGAAAAGAATCAAATCGACCGATTTGGTAAGCGATGCTTTGAATATTTTAGAGGATTTTTCCATTACGCAACTGGTGGTTATTGACCAAGACGAATACAAAGGTGTGATTCATTTACACGATATTTTAAAAGAAGGCATCGTATAATGGCGAATAAAGAGCTTAAAGAAATGTCGTTCCTCGACCATTTAGAGGAATTCCGATGGATGTTGGTTAGAAGCACCATTGTAATTATTACCATTGCTTGTGCCTCCTA
Source organism: Flavobacterium cheonhonense (assembly GCF_035671315.1). Classification (NCBI taxonomy): domain Bacteria; kingdom Pseudomonadati; phylum Bacteroidota; class Flavobacteriia; order Flavobacteriales; family Flavobacteriaceae; genus Flavobacterium; species Flavobacterium cheonhonense. The sequence goes on along the minus strand of NZ_JAXAVY010000004.1, from coordinate 146,483 downwards.
TTTTATTGATGATTTCATCTTTAATGAGATTATTTTCGGGCCACAAGATCCTAATTTTGTGACTTACGAGTTTTTCTGTAAAGTCACCCGTTTTTTTGGCGTAGATGATTCGTACGCTTGTGCTACTGAATTCTCCTTTATCATCCAAAACACAGAAGTAGGCGGACAGTTTTCCATCTATCTTTGGATACTCATTACGACCGGATTTATTTTAGGTTTTCCCTATATTTTATGGGAAATTTGGAAATTCATTCGCCCGGCCTTGTATGAAAGTGAAAGAAAAAAAGCCGGTTTATTCATTGTGATTTCTTCACTATTGTTTTTCATCGGAGTACTCTTTGGCTATTTTATTATAGTACCGTTAACCATCAATTTCTTTGCAACTTTTAATGTGAGTCCGACTGTCGTAAATCAGTTCACGGTTGACTCTTACATCAGCATGATTAAAACTTCGTTGATTGTTAGCGGTTTGGTATTTGAATTGCCGATTTTTGTGTATTTCCTAACCAAATTAGGGCTAGTTACACCGGATTTCCTTAGAAAATACAGAAGAGCAGCCATAGTAATCATTTTGATTGTTGCAGCGATAGTTACACCACCGGATATTCCAAGTCAGGTTATTGTTTCTATTCCGATATTGATTTTATACGAAGCTAGTATATTGATATCCGCATTTGTCTCGAAAAAAGAAAAAGAAAAAGAAAATGAGTGATTTAGTAAAAGAATTTAACGATTATCGTTCTAAAATGAACGAAAAGTTATTGGCAGACAACAATAAAATTGTAAAGCGAATATTTAATCTGGACACCAATGCTTATGCCGAAGGTGCTTTAGACGTAAAAACAAAAGAGCTACTGGGTTTAGTCGCTTCAGCCGTATTGCGTTGTGACGATTGCATCAAATACCATTTGGAAACCAGTTATAAAGAAGGTGTTTCCAAAGAAGAAATGATGGAAGCCATGGGTATCGCCACTCTAGTAGGCGGTACTATCGTAATCCCGCATTTGAGAAGAGCTTACGAGTTTTGGGAAGCTTTAGAAGAAAGTGGTCAATAAAGAGTAGTGAATCTTCGGTATTTAAATTGAAGTTAAAACTATTAATCAAGCAAATGGATTTTGTTTATTTGCAATTATAAAAACATAGTCACTCAGTAACTTAGCCGCTTAGGCACTCAAAAAAATGAAATTAAGAGCCGAAAATTTAGTCAAAACCTACAAAGGCAGAAGCGTGGTAAAAGGCGTCTCCGTAGAAGTAAATCAGGGAGAAATTGTTGGGCTTTTGGGTCCGAACGGAGCTGGAAAAACAACTTCTTTTTATATGATTGTTGGTTTGGTAAAACCCAATTCGGGGAATATTTATTTGGACGACATGAACATCACTGATTTCCCGATGTACAAACGCGCCCAACACGGCATTGGCTATTTGGCACAAGAAGCTTCTGTATTCAGAAAATTGAGTATTGAAGACAATATCCTCAGTGTTTTGCAATTGACCAAACTCTCAAAAGAAGAACAAATTGCCAAAATGGAAAGCCTGATTGCCGAGTTCAGTTTGGAGCACATCCGAACCAATCGCGGCGACTTGTTGTCCGGAGGAGAAAGAAGACGTACTGAAATTGCCCGTGCTTTAGCTACCGACCCTAAGTTTATCTTACTTGATGAGCCTTTTGCCGGAGTTGACCCGGTAGCGGTAGAAGACATTCAAAGAATTGTAGCCCAACTGAAAAATAAAAATATCGGCATTTTAATTACCGACCACAACGTACAAGAAACCTTAGCCATTACCGACAAAACTTATTTGATGTTTGAAGGCGGCATTTTAAAAGCCGGAGTTCCCGAAGAATTAGCTGAAGACGAAATGGTAAGAAAAGTATATCTCGGGCAAAACTTCGAGTTGCGCAAAAAGAAATTACACTTCTAATCTCAAAATTTATTATCGTGAAAAACCCAAGTCAGGAAACACAGAAAGAATGGCGTACCAATAAAAAGTATTGGAAATGGGGCCTATTTTACTATAACAAAGAAGATGACCGCTTACTGGTAGATAAACCTAACCCTAACTATGGCGCTACCATAAACTTTGCGCACAAAAAGTCATATCTTTTTTTTGTTGGGATGTTACTGTTTTTCGGATTAATAATTTTATCGATTTTGCTTAGTCAATAAAAAAGCTTCCTAATTGGAAGCTTTTTTATTGACTATATTATTGAAAATCGAAAGTAAAACATATACCAGTATAATCAACGGCACAGCCAATATCTTTAAGAATACCAGCATCAAAACCGAGAGTAACACGAAGAAAAGCTGCAATTTATATTTGGCCACGCTAAAGTTTTTAATCTTCAAAGAGAATAACGGAATCTCGGCATTCATTACAAAAGCGCTAATTGCTGTAACCGACAATAAAAACCAGGTATTGGTTAATATATCTATAACTTGATACGGACAAACATCCGGGTTCCACAACAAGGGCAAACTTACTACAAAAAGCGCATTGGCCGGAGTAGGCAAACCTATGAAAGAATCTGATTGACGCGTATCAATATTAAATTTAGCCAAACGGTAACAAGCACCAACAGTAATGAGGAATCCTAAGAAAGGTATCACATAAATCTCATTCTGTAAAGTCTCTATAGTATTCAATTTGGCATTGAATCTTGAATTGACTTCGGCTTCTGCCAACATCTTATACATCACATAACCCGGAACTACACCACTAGTCACCATATCGGCTAAAGAATCCAACTGTACTCCTAAAGGTCCTGCTACATTGAATTTTCGAGCAAAAAAACCATCGAAAAAATCGAAGAAAATCCCCAAACAAACAAAACCGAAAGCCCAATAAAATCCAAAATCGGCAACAAACACCAAAGCAACGCAACCACAAAATAAATTCAGCATCGTAAAGAAGTTGGGAATCTGAGCTTTAAGGTTCATGTACAGCGTTTGTTAATTTTTAGAATTGCAAATTTAATACAATAAGTTGCAGACTTCTGCGTTTTATATTCAAGATTTTTATGTGATATTTGTAAAAAGAAAAATTGCCTTGAAAAAAACAATTGCTATACTGTTGTTATTCATCAGCCTGACGACTCATGGTCAAGCCGTTAGAAAATATTCCAACGAGTTCATGAATATCGGTGTAGATGCAGCAGCTTTGGGGATGTCGAATGCCGTAACGGGTTATACGGGCGATGTGAATTCAGGCTATTGGAATCCGGCCGGTTTGTTAAAAATTGAAGACAGTGAAGCCGCTTTAATGCACGCCAGTTATTTTGCCAATATTGCCCAATACGATTATGCCGCTTACGCTAAAAAAATAGACGACAGAAGTGCTTGGGGTGTTTCCCTGATTCGCTTTGGAGTCGATGATATCCTGAATACCACGCAATTAATCGATAGCGAAGGTAACATTGATTACAACCGTATCAGTCTTTTCTCAACGGCCGATTACGGTTTAACTTTTTCCTATGCCCGCCAAATGAAACTCGAAGGTTTTCAATACGGTGTGAATGCGAAAGTGATTCGACGAGTGATTGGCGATTTTGCGAATTCTTGGGGATTTGGTTTTGATGTTGGCTTGCAATTCGACAGAAACGATTGGCATTTCGGATTGATGTTACGCGACATCACCACTACTTACAACGTTTGGGCCATCGACGAAGACAAATACCAAGACATTCAAGATGCCGTTGCCGGACAAAATCAGGAATTACCGGAAAGTACCGAAATCACATTGCCTAAAGCGCAATTGGGTATCGCCAAAAAATTCGAATTTCATTACGATTATACACTATTGGCAGCAGTAAACTTAAATATGCAATTTGCCCGAACCAACGATGTAATTGCTTCAGACGCTGTGAGTATTGACCCCGCCGTTGGTTTTGAATTTGGCTATACCGATTTGGTTTTTCTGCGTGCCGGCGTGGGGAATTTTCAAAACGTACAACAATTGGACGGTTCTACTAAGGTGAATTTTCAACCTAATATTGGTTTAGGCTTCAAATACAAAGGCATCCAAATAGATTACGCCTTAACCGATTTGGGCGACCAAAGTGCCGCTTTGTACTCCAATATTTTCTCGGTTAAAGTTGATTTGAGTATTTTTAGATAAAATTTTATGTTGCAAAAAATAGGGCTCTTACTCCTACTCGCCTTCAGTGTTACTGCCTTTTCTCAAAGTCCGAAACTATCCGATAAAGCGGAAGTCAGTGTTTTTACTTGTGGTCGCGGAGAACAATTGTACTCTACTTTCGGGCACACAGCACTTCGCATCAAGGACGAAACCAACCAACTCGATGTGGTTTTCAACTACGGTACTTTCGATTTCAGAACTGAAAACTTTTACTTAAAGTTTGTGAAAGGCAATTTGCAGTATTTTATGAGTGTGACTTCGGTGGAAGAATTCATCTACGAATACCAAACCGACGGCAGAGAAGTAATAGAGCAAACACTCGATATACCACTTGCCAGCAAACAAAAATTACTAGACGAATTAAGTGCTGCTCTTTACAGCTCTGAACGCTATTACACTTATAAATTCATCGACCGCAATTGTACCACTATGGTTAACGAAAAAATAGGCGGTGTATTGGATGGCAAAAAAATGGAAAAAGTAGATGACAAAACCATCACTTACCGCGAATTGCTTTATCCGTATTTTGAAGATTACTTTTGGTACAAACTCGGCATCAATATCATTTTTGGTGCTAAAACTGATGCCAAAGCCGAGCAGTTGTTTTTGCCGACAGAATTGTTGCACAGCTTAGACCAAGCAAAAATCAACGGTAATTCGTTGGTAATTCGCAAAAACACTTTGGCAGCAGGAACACCGAAAGCGGAGGCAGAATTTTCTTTCTTCAACAGCATTTACTGCATTATCGCATTTTTGGCACTATTGTTATTGCTTAACAAACGTTGGTTATTCCTCACCTATTTATTCATTTGCGGTTTGTTAGGCTTATTTCTTTGTTTGGTTGGCTTGTACTCTGAACATCAGGAAGTATTGTGGAATTACAACGCTTTATTGTTTTCGCCTTTGTTTATACTGTTGCCTTTCCTAAAAAATAACCGCTTGCAAAAAGTAAGTTTAGTGAGTATCGCTTTGTTGCTGGTTTACACGGTTGTCATGATTAATAAACCGCACTTACCGATCATGTTGCCGTTTATCGTGTCAACACTTTATATGCTACTAAAAATAATCGGTGTGAATCCTCTGAGATTATTGTCCCCTGTAAAATAAAACCGTACTAAAGGTTTTAAACAAGATATTGAAGTCGAGGAACAAACTTCGGTGTTTAATATAATACAAGTCGTATTGCAGTTTTATCAAGCTATCGTCGATGGTTTCGCCATAAGAATAATTGACTTGAGCCCAACCCGTTAATCCGGGTTTAATTACGTGCCGGGTTTCGTAAAACGGCATCACTTCGGCGATTTCATTAACAAATATAGGACGTTCCGGTCTTGGACCGATTACCGCCATTTCACCTTTCAAGATATTGTAAAACTGAGGAAATTCGTCTATTCTTGATTTTCTCATGATTCTACCGAATGGCGTCACACGTGAATCATTGGATGTTGCAAATACGGCACCCGCTTTTTCAGCGTTTTTAATCATCGTCCTAAATTTTAGGATTCGGAAAACTTTCCCGTTTTGCCCTACTCTTTCTTGGGTATAAAACAAATTACCTTTGTTCCCGAAAAGATTCCCTATCAGCACCAAAGGCACGATAATTAGGCCTACTCCTAATCCGATTAAAGCAATCACAATTTCCAAGAAACGAACCACCGTAAGGTACAAATGGTTTTGATTACTGCGACTAAATGGGAAATACCGATAAAAATCTCGGGAAACATACTGCACAGGAATACGTTGGGTGATGGTTTCATACACCTGTGTATACTCTCGAATTATATAGCCGTTCTCTAACAAATGAATCAACTGATTGTAGAGATTCACTGTAATTCCGTCAGTTTTTTGAGACGCGATAACTACCTCTGAAACGGAATTTTGTTTGACAAAAACTTCCAACTCGTTAATATCAATATTTTTGAGGTTATGCAAATTGATATCGGACAAATTGGTACTATCCGAATTGACAAAGCCTAAAACACGGTAATGCGGATCGGCATTTTCCAAACCATCTACCAATTCTTTGACTTGCTCTTTATCACAAACTAAAATGACCTTTTTTACAAATCGGTTCGAAGCAAAGAAGCGCACGTAAACCATTCGCCAAACAAACAATGCTCCGAAAATGGCGAAGAAGAAGATTAAAATTTGCAAACGATTTGAAGGTAAAACCGGGGTATAAAGCGGTGTTAGCAGATAGGCCAAAACGGTGGTTGACGAACTGATAATAATGCTTTTGATTACCTGGAACTGATTGCTGGCAACCTGCAAATTGTACATCTCAAATACAGAGCCGAAGAAAAGCAAATAAAGACCTAATACGATAGTCCAATAAAAATTAGAGGCTGAGATATTAAAGTAATCAAACTGAAAAATAATTCCTACAAAATACAAAGAACAAAGCACAGAAAGTAAGTCGAAGATTCTCAACAAGACCTTTCTTTCAGACACCTCAAAGTGTATGTCCTTTCGTTTTTTCATTTTTAAATTTTCCGATTCAGCGGTGCAAGTTAATAAATATTAACGAACTATCGGAGTAAATCAAACCACTGTTTTCTAATGATATTCCAGTCGAAACCTTGAACCAAATCTCGTGCGTTAGACACCATGTTGTTAGCCAAATGAGGTTCCGAAAACAATCTTTCAATTTGTGCAACCATACCATCCAAATCATTGTCATTAACCAAAAGAGCGTTCTTTTCATGTTGTAAGAGATAAGGAATACCTCCCACATTGGTAGAAATTATTGGCAAGCCCAATGCCATGGCTTCAATGACACTCACCGGAGTGTTATCAAAATGAGTTGTATTGAGGAATAAGTTGTAACGCTGAGACAAATCAGCCCATTCCTTTTTGGAAAGCTTACCGGTAAATGTAACCTCAACATTATTTTGAGTAGCAAAATCAACTGTTGACTCGTAACTCTCATCCTTTTTAGGACCAACCATACAAAGTTGAGCCATTGGATATTTGTTTTTAATGGCTAAAAGCACCTTGACAGCCAAAACCGGATTATACAATTGCGCAAAGGAACGCACCCATAGTATCTTGGGCACATCAAACTTTTTTTTATGAAAGGAATAATTACCTAAATCTATTGAATTCGGAATAAGTACCAAATTTTTGTAGCCCAATTTACTGAAAGCAGTAAACAAATAAGGCGAAGGCGCTACATTTTGATAAGCGTTTTTAAAAATCAGATCACACCAAAACCGACTTTTGTTTAATCGATTAGGCAAATCCCCTCCAAGCAATTTCGGAATATATTTTACCTTCATCAATCGACAAAGTTGGGATATGATTAAGGCATACCAAAAATTCACCGTGCTGTAAGTATCAATTAAAACATAGTCTACTTTGCTACCATAGCGAATTGTTTTTAAAATCATATCCATCATCCTGAGCAGTTTATGCTGCTTTGAGGAGGCATAATAAACCACATATCCTTCACGCTCAAACATTTCACCCATAACCACTATAGAAGTGGCTGTATTGCCATGCTTGACTAAATTATTACCTATGCAAAGGATTCTTTTCATTGATGTATACTTTAAATAAAGACAGAGAGTATATAAAAGCTGCCGCCGAAATTCGCATAGCAGCATGATTGATTGTTAGAAGCCAAAACACTATAAAGCACCATAAAAAAATATGTTGGCGGTTATCTAAAAACAAAACTATCGGAGTAAACAATAAAACCAACAAAGCTACTATCCCAAACATGCCGTGTTCTGCCATCATTCTGGATATTTCACTGTGAGACAAGGCAACCTCTTGCGTTAAATTTAACCTATCTTCAACTCCTTTGGCCACACCAATCCCAAAAATAGGATTATTAATAAACGAATTTATTTCGTTGGCAAAAATTTCTTCCCTACCGGTTAACTGACTTTCCTTAACTCTACCACTCGCATCTTGGTTAGCGTATCGCTTTTCAATTAATCCGTCGGTTTGTGTAGAGGTATAACTCCAAATCGCAAAAAACAACAATACCATGACACCAAAAATGTAGTTTAATTTTGCTTTTCCTCGGTGCTGTGTTGACCTGTACAGGTAATACAAAAGGATAACAATCATGATAAACCCGGTTACCATTCCGCCACGAGAAAAAGTCAACAAGCCTCGATAAACGACAAAAAAAGTCACAAGAATGTTTATAATGAACAGTACTTTAGTTTTGGATTCCAACATTAATCTGGAAAAGAAAATAAACATTCCCAATCCCATAATAGTAGCCACCTGATTCGGCCCAAATCCACCCGAAGTAAAATAGTTGGAACCCGTTCCAAGGACTAATGCTTCTTTTAAATCAGGGGTGTATAAAATTAAATAAACAGTAATTGATACTATAGGCAAGCTTGTAAACAACAGTATTTGATTTAGTTTATTTATAGACAATGGTTTATTGTAAGCATAGATGGAGCAAATACCTAAACAAATTGGCCCCGAAATATTAAAAGAAATGGTTTTCCTCAAATCGGTTGTTAAATTTAAGGTCTCGGTTGCCACTAAAAGTCCGGGTATTAACAAAATCAAAAACACCCAATAGGGCACAGCATTTTTGGAAAAGCCGTTATAATACATCCCTAAGATCATAAAAAAAGTAATACAGTATTTAGCATACTCATAGATAATAATCCCACCGGACATTCTGAATAGAATTTCACTTCCCACTATATAACCGGAGACCAGCAAAACTTCTTGGTTTTTATTTTGGTTTTTAACCACTAAAAAAAGACCTATAATAAAGACTAAAGCAGCAAAAGATTTAGACAAAGCGGGAATGTAAAAAATAACCATCCCTATCACCATGTGCAACAGAATTAAAGAAGCGTATTTTTTTTCTTCGCTATTCATCTTACAAGTTTACTATCCAATTCATGTACTGTTGTAAAACCGCCTCTTCAGAATTTTGTTCTTTGATGGTGGCATTTAAATTTTGTCCCATTTTCATTCGTAACGCTTCATCATTAACTAAGGTTAAAAGCTTTTGAAAAAAAGCTTCGGAATCCTTAATGGGAACCACGTAACCGTTTACCGAATTGGTTATTATCAATGGTATTTCTCCAACATTTGTTGTTATTGTTGGCTTACTTAACAATCCGTATTCAATTAGAGCTACCGGTAATCCCTCGGAATTTGAGGTTAAAACAGTTATATCTGATTGCTCTATAATATGTAAGGTATCGTTCTTGGTTCCGTAAATAAACACATTCTGTGTTAAATGTTTTTCCTCAATTATTTGCTTAATTTTTCTTGAATACTCATCATTCAAATCATTACCTACGAGATGGAATGTCCAATCTGGGTGTATATTTTTCATTTTTTCGGCCACCTCCAACAACATAAAGTGATTCTTTTGATGTCTCAAATTAGCCAAACAAAGCACCCTTTTACCTTCATGTCCTTTTAAGATTGTTTCCTTTTTTACACTGTTGTCAATAGTAGTGTAGTTGGGCAAATAGATGACGTTTTGGCAATGCAATCGTTTAACGGCCCATTTTTTTAAGTTAAAGTTCACGGCAATTATACCATGAAAAAAAAATGAAGCCAACTTCAAAAACAACAACTTACGCTTACTTAAAAATTCGCTTAAGCCATAGTGATCGTGCCAAACAATTTTTACTTTGGGGTAAACCAACTTTAACAGCAATGCTGTAAAGTAAGAAAAACCATGAGGCTGTAAATACGCTATCTTGTTACTTTTACAATAACGTCTCAGTTTTAAAATGGCTGATACATCAACCATTCTTTTTCTATTTAAAAACAAATAGCCTACATTAGGTTGCAATTGCACTTTTAAATAACCTTCTTTGCGAGTGGTAATCAAACCGGAAAATTCAACCTTTTCAGCCAAAGAATTAGCATAATTAACGGCCATTTTCTCGGCACCACCAACATCGAGGGAATCAATTATTTGGAGTATTCTCATGGAACAAGTAACTTTTGAATTTCAGCCTCAAATAAATCTAAGGTATATATACGGGACCAATTTACAGCTTTTGAAACTTTATTACTGTATTCTTCATTATCATTTAAAACAGTCATTAACATTTTAATATCATCTTCAATTACACCGGTTAATAAAACCCCTCTTTTTCCAAAATTCAGCATCGAAGGCACACATGAAACAGCGGTTGAAACCGGTAAACAACCCCAAAACATACCTTCTGCAATAACTTTGGGCCAACCTTCGCTCTTAGATGGAAGTATCACAAAATGACTATTCCGATAAGCCTCTTTAATGGTACTTTGCTCTTGATTTCCTTTTAAGAATACAAAACTATCCAATTGATTCTGCTCAATATACTTCTCCAAGTTCGATCGCTCTACCCCTTCTCCGTATAAAGTAAGTCTGACATCAAATCCCTTAGCTTTCAACTTTTCTATAAGTTGTAGTGCATAAATTGGTTGTTTTCCGGGAGCCAAAGTACCTACAAAAAGGAAATCTACAGCACTTTCAAGATTCCGCGGCGTTACTGCTGATTTATCACTTTCAAAATAGCTGGCAGTAAAGAAAGGCTTGATATTTTTGGTGCTATTAGGCCAGTCTCCATAGACTAACACCTGCATTCTTCGGGTCCAAAAAGGGTGACTTAAAATTCTTTTTTGAAGCCGATAAGAAAAGGGTTGCTTCGATTGAGGATCCCAATTGCCTGCATACTTGGCGGTCTTGATTGTACTTGGAAAAAAAAGTTGAACAATACAACCCAGCAACCCCATGTTTCCGGGACAACGAAGATGAATGTGTTGTGAAACCGACATTGCCCTATATATCATCCATAGCAACTTAGGCAGTAAAAACAAACTTCTTAGGGTAGCTTTCAAGCCGTTTAAATTAAAATCAGGTACTGCTCTAAACTCTATGTTGGGATGCCGATAAGCTAAGTGAATTTTATTCTTTTCTAAATGTTTGAGTGGCGCAACAATAATTACTTTATCAACATGTTTAATCCACACATTCATTTCTTTCACATAAGGTGAATAGGCAAAAAATTGTTCGTTATCACGGCCATGAATGACGTGTGTTATGATGCAAAAAGTCATCTGAATTAAATTTGAATTTTGGGTTTTCTGATCAGCAGCCCAAACCAACCCACCATACGCCCTAAAAACTCAGTAGCAGCTTCGTTTCGCTTAGAAGTAGTAAAGATATTGCTGAATCTGACAACTGTTAACAATAACACTATCGCATTCCATTTCAAACGGGCTTTGATGGAAGGTTTTGGAAATTTTACCCGCCAAACATACCATCCGTTTCTCACCACCATTTTACCATACTGGTACTGATTTGGTCTTCCGGAATGATTGTGGTAATGTCCGAGTTGTGCTTTTGTATTGATATAAAGTTTTCCAACTTTTGATACTCTCAAGGTGAAATCAGCATCTTCGTATAAACCATAACCTTCAAAAAAAGTTGAAAAATTAAACTCGTTGAAAACCGTCTTCTTAAATGATGAAACACCACCCATCAATTGTTCTACCTCATAAATCTTACCTGAAGGAGGTAAAAACCCAATACTACGTCCGTTTGAAAACTCGGGCAAAAACCCGGGAGACTGATCTGAATCCAATCCTAATCGCTTTCGCAACACAAATCTGGTTCCGTCTTTCCGCTTCCAACCATCAAAAAAGAACTCCTTTATAGTTGGTTTATCATGGTCTTCTACTTTTGTCCAGTTTACTTCATTGTTAATGTAACCTCCCACTCCTAAAGCCTCAGGATATTTGTGATACGTACTGATGAGCTCTTCAAAATAAGTTACTTCTAATACAGTGTCGTCATCTAAAAAACAAACAATCTCTGTAGACTCATCAACTCTTTTAACACCATAATTGCGCTGTTTGGTCAATCCCCTGTCATTTTCGGAAACTAAGAAATATTGAAGATTTCGAAAAGAATATTGATCGAATAAGGCTTTGGTCTGTTCATCTCTTGAGCCATCAACAATTAATATACAATCGGGATACAGAGTTTGCTTTTCTACCGATTGCAACAATTGAAGCAATGGTTTAGGGCGCATATAGGTACATATGATTAGAGTGAACTTCATACTATTTTGTTCTTTTTCCCAAAGCCATTAATTTCTTGGCATAAAAAACCGATTTATTAAACTGTAAATAACGGTAAGGTAAATTGAAAATTTTAAAGGGAATTCGCCACTTAGGTCCCTTAAATAAATACAAGAAAAAATACTTATGACGGTATTCATTCACTAAGCTCTCGCCGTAATGTTTGTGAAAAAGATACATGACAGTAGGACTCGGAACCGGGCGAATTCGCTTCACAGGAGTATCTAATTCCCAAGGTTGGTTTTTTCTTTTTTTACCGGTAATCTTTGCCTGATTACCCCAAAAGCGATAGCCTCCTTGTGGTGGTTTTAAATGCAAATTGGTAGAGAAAGGGTTTTGGAGCACCACAACTCCTATCTTGGTTAATGAAAAACCAAAATCGTTATCTTCTCCATAACCACCGTCAAAGTTGATATCATTCCCCACAATGGCGTTAACAAATTCTCTTTTTACACAATTATTGGCATTATTTAAATGAGGAGCAGCTCCGCACTTGTATCTGAATTTGCCGTAGTTGTCTAATTTTTTATACAAATCATCTAATGTTTGTTGCTGATGATCCGCCCTAATATCCAAACCATTACAGGCATCGGCTTTATAAGTTTGCAAATATCTCAAATGATTTTCGATAAAATTTGTAGGGATTCTGATGTCATCATCTCCAAAAACGATAAACTCACCGGTACAAAGGTCAATAGCTTCGTTTCGGGCCCTACAACTCCCTTTCGTTGTTTGCCATTGCACAATCAACTCAAAATTGTAATTAGCGGGATTGTATAAACTTTCGTCTCTTTGTCCTTCGGGTGTAGCATCAACCACTACCACTTGAGTGGGTTGGTAAGTTTGATTTTGTAAGTCGGCCAGCAATTGTAAAGTATAGTCCTGACGCATCATAGTTGGAATGATATAACTTACTGTCGGAGAACCTGCTAATTCTTTTAGAGGCCTGGCAGTGACTAATGCATCCGATTTTTTTTGTTTGTACTTTCGCTTTGCAAAAAACAAGGCATTCCACTCTTTAAGATTCCATAATCCTTTTCGGTAAACCATAAAAAAGGAATGATCAATCTTAAAATTTTTAATAAAAAAGGCATAACGATCTTTTGTTGTTATGGAAAGATTTTGCTCTTGAACTGCGTCAAAAAGCCCTTTTGCATACAATACAACACCGCCATTATTCCTTAAAACATTATAGCCAAAATCTAAGGCTTGCATGATTGGATTTTGAAAATCTTCATCAAAACCTTGCAGCGTGTCCCAAACTGATTTTCTAACAGCAAACTGATGAGGATTGATTCGCCAATTGACACATAAGTCAAGATGCTCTAAATCTCTCACATACCAGAACAAAGTTGTTGTTTGGTACACTATTTCCGGAAAGATATTTTTAAATCCTTGGTCTAAAGAGCTGTGCCAAACATCACCAAATCCGTCAGCCAATTCATCTAAAAAACTCAGATTAGGATGGCCGATATAGAGAATTGTTTCTCCCGATTTTGAAATGTATTCCTTCAATTGAACTCCCATTAGTTTTTTTATTTGGAAAGCAAAAATAACGATTTTGTATCTTACTATTTACCCTTTAGCTATTCTTGTTCACACTTTTATAATAAAGCAGTGAATTATACAAGTCCCGATAAAATAATTCGAAATACATTTTGTTGTTTTCCGCTCTTATCCAACTTAAAAACCGGTTCAAGGATAACAGAAGCTATCATTTCATTGAAATAGCTCAGGTAGAATATTAAGCGGTAGCTTTACGCTTTTCTGGGAAGTAATTGCTTGTAATAATCTACACTCTGGGCTGCTACAACTTGAAGACTAAACTTTTGCTCAACTTTCTTTCGGGCGGCCTCACCAAACTGATTTCTGAGCTTTTCATTACTCAGGAGTGTGACTATTTTTTGAGCGAAAACTTGATGATCATGGGGATGAACTAAAAAACCATCTTGACCATCCGTGATAATTTCTGAAGCCCAACCTATATTTGAAGCCACAACTGCCTTTTGAACGGCCATTGATTCTATCCATGAAACCGGCAAAGCTTCAGCGAAAGTCGGAAAAACACAGACAGAAGCCCGGCTAATGTGCTCCTTCATATCTTCGTATGACACACTTCCCAAATAGGATACGTTTTGAAAAGCCTTTTGATTAAATAAAGGCTGCATCATAGACCATACCGATGGATTTCCGGTAAGTATATCAGAGGTATCACGCCCAATGAGAATTAACTTTGCTTGCTGGTTTTCTTTGTAAACTTGGTTAAAAATTAAAGGCAATTCGAGCAAGCCTTTTTTTCTGATTAAAGTCCCAAAGTATAAAATTGTATTTTGGTCTGTAGTACCGGAGAGATCAGCGTTAAAATGATTCAAATCTATCCCATTCGGAATAATTGTGAAATCCTTGTTTAAGGAAAACAGTTCCTTGGTTACATTGGCTGTATATTGGCTTACTGACAGCAAACCATCGGCATTTTTTAAAGCCAAACGTTCTCTCGTTTTAGTAATCATCTTGACGGGTCTATTGTCTAAATGACAAAAATAAGTGTCCGAACCATGCAATCGTACCACCACTGGGCAATCAGGTCTTATGCCTGCTGTTATTCCGGTCCAATCTGGAGCTTCTACTACATCGATTCCTATGGTTTTGACCAAATAATTGATTTTTCTTTGTATTTTTTTTTGGGTCAGCACCCTTGAAAACCCTTTTAACTTTACATTCTTAATGCGATAGTAATGAATACCTTCCTCGGTAAAATATTCGTCTTCTTTCTGACCATAAACCAGCAAAACAACCTCATGCCCTATTGACATTAAGCCTTTGGACAAATTGAAAATACTGGTTCCAATTCCTCCGGAAGCTCCCATTTTAGGGTGCGGAAATTCGGGTGTCAAAAAAGCTATCTTCATTAAAAATCAATCATTATTGAATATAATATTCCGACAAATCCTTATCGATGATTGAAACACCGGAAGGCAGTACTGTTTTCCCGGCAGGAACAGTGTCTGTCACCACCGAGTTAGCCCCAATTACTACATTATCACCTATAGTAATATTACCAAAAACACAAGCGTTAGGTCCCAAAAAAACACGATTACCAATTGTTGGTACTCCTTTCTTTTTTCCATAATTACTAACTCCGATTGTAATTCCTTGAGAGATATTACAATTCTCACCTATTATACTATCGCCGTGAATTACAACATTCCCGAAATGACCAATGTAAAACCCTTTTCCGATTTGTGTTCTGTATGATATATCAAAGCCATACTTGACTTTGAGTCTTCTTAGCCACAAAAAAAAGAAATAAAATAAAAATCTGTTTCGAGTTCTGTAATGTTGTACCAATCTGAAAATCGTCATGTACTTCAAACCCGGAATAGGCTGTACAACAAAAACATTACATAACGTTCTGATAGACAAACTGTGGCGGTTATACCGTTTAAAATCGGCTAAAAGAATACTCTTTAACATAAACTTCCATTTGTTATCTTTTCGATACTTTCCCAGATGCGTTCCGAAGCTTTATCAACCGGATGTTGGTTAATCTTTTCAAACCACTTTTTCGCACTGTCGTTATTGATGTTGTGCTGATTGTTGATGACGTTTTCAATTTTACTGTCGATGTCTGCCGGACCGTCTAACCAAATTACAGATTCAGCAGAATGCATTGAACGAAAATGAACAAATTTATAACATCTGAAGATATCCCATTTGGGATTATTTTGCTCGAATTGATTGTATCTGAAATAGCCGCATGGTTTATTGTGAGATACAAAATCAAAAAGTGTTGTAGAACCTAAATTCACAACCATTTCACAATGCTCTGCGATATTACTGAAAAGTACGCCATCTTCTTTTGTGGGTAGAATTGTATTCCAATGAGATGAAAACGGCTTCCAAATAGGATCAATAGCAACTATGATGTCTTTGTATCGTGCCAATACTGCATCATATCGAGAAGAAAAATCAACCGGGCATCTCCTAAAGACAATACCCAAATTATGATTCTTTTTATTCAATCTTGTAATCGCCAATGCTAAATCTTCAAGATATTTGGGATCATCGGGACTAGTTGTGACATCGTCTCCGGAAAAACAAATGTATTTTTTATTTTTATCTAAAGCATGCGCTTCAAAAAAAGCTTCTCTTGAGAGTAAACTTTCCTTTTCAAAATGAATTTCAAACTGAGGTGTACCGGTAACCAGTATCTGATTTTCTTTGATATTTGGATGATAATACAACAACTCTGCTTTCATATGTTCGCTCCAAACCAAATAATAATCTGTCTCAACCACCATGGTTGCTTTAGGCAAATTATCCCACGAAAAAATAAATGATACCGTAGGTATTCCCAAATCTTTTGCCGCCAGCAATGGTGCTATTGATTGAACGTGTCTTTGTGAAGTGCAAAATACTACACTTGGCTTTTCGGATTGTAGAACAGCTTGACAATGTGTATAGTACTTTGTTTTTCTTTCGAAATAATTGATGTACTTGTCTAATAATTGCAATCCTCTCTCGCTGGACAAAGTAAAAATCAACAATCTCGCCAGCATACTTTTAACTGCGGCATTTAAGGTTTTGTAAGAAAACTTGAATTTGTATGAATTATATACTTTATCCCCGGTTCTTTGGATAAACACATTGAGATTGACATCTTTTTTGGCCTTTTTCAAGGTATCGGTTACAGGATGTATTTTTTGATTTTCAATTTTCAATTCTTTAAAACCCAAACTCTCAACCGGAAAGTGTGTCTTGTTCCAAAAAACAACATCATTATTTTTTTTCTCTCCTTCTGCAATAAAATTAGAGTAGGCAAAATTTCTCAATCCAACCCCATCTAACAATAATAAAAATACTTTGTTTTTTGCCATTATTCGATAGGTAAACTTCCTATTCTTCCGTGATCTGAATAGGATCGGTGAACAATAAAATTATTATCTAACGGATTTTCCGAAAGAAAGGAGATGTTACAAAAATAATCCTTTACTACAGGGTTTAAACGCCATGGCACTACTGTTTGGCTATCAATTTGCCATCCTAAATTTTCGAGCTGTCTTGTTTTTAAATCGTTCCAGGAAGTGATATAATCTATCCAATTAAATCCCAAATCCCAAGCTTCTTGGGCAGCCTCTTGTATGTTGTTGATATCAACCATACGCAAACCGGATACTTCAGGCTGACTAACAGCTGTTGAACCTTCTAGCAATTGAATCCCTTTTAATCCAGGTTGCTGAAAATAATGTGTCTTATTGTACGATAAATGAGATGTATCGATAGTAGTAGAAACACAAACCTCAGCTAGGGTTGGATTGCTTATCTTCGGATTGATTTTTACAAACCTAACTAAATCATAATACCTTATCCAACGCATATTCTGATATAATCCTAAGCCTGCTTTGTTGGCGGCTGTTGCTGCCAATGGATAATACTGTCTGGCTAAAGCATATAGCTTACCTAATATGCCTTTCCCCCTACATTCTTCATCGAGGTAAACATTAATAATCCAAGCAACATTGCCGCCAAAATTGGCACCAACATGCCCTACAATGTTCCCTTTTTCATTAACGCAGATAAAGGAACGACCGTATTGCTTGTCGCCATATTGCCAAATCCAAAACGCTTTATTGTGTAAAGGATGATTTGCCCTGTACACTTTTTTAAAAAAGTATAAAAGTGCATCCCAATCCTCTATTGTTGCTTCTCTTGTTATCATTAACTTGAATAGTTTTTACCGCCGGGCAAATCATTCGAACTATATCGCTTTAGGAGTAATTTATCAGCGGTTATATCATTGCTACCCCTTTCCATACTAAAGCCTATTTTGTGCCCCGTTTGTTTAGCCATTTCAGGAACCGGCCATCCACAGGCTTCCGCACTTCCATAAGGGTAACTAATGGCTAAATTATCATTTTTTTTAAAACTTTGGATAAAGGATTTTGTTTTTAGAATTTCTTCTTCGATTTCAGGCTTAGGCAAAAGCCCTAAAGCAAAGTGACTATGCGTATGGTTACCCAACATATTCCTTTCTGCCAAATAACGCAACTGATCGTTACTCATGTAAAGAGTATCGGCTACCGACTCCTCCTCAAAATTACGTTGAAATAAGGCATTGATTACTATGTCCAAGGAACTTTTTGGCAATTTAAAATTTAACAGATACTTCAGGCAGGCAGTCGATTGGTCATCATAACGATAATGCGCTACGGCTTTTGAAAACTCGGCCGGGGTTAACTCGTTTTGCTGAGAATTGGGAATTTTATTGATTTCTTTTAAAATTTCATTGGGACTAACCTCTGAACGAACCATATGAATTTTATGTACCATTGAAACTTTATTGTCTATAAAATTCATGGAATTGATAAAGAATAAAGCTTCCGTACGATGTTGTTCAAGTATAGGTAAAGCCAACTCGAATTGCTCTTTTAAACCATCATCAAATGTTACCAGCAAATGATGACGTTTGTCTGCTAAAACAGTATCAATATCAGTGGTCAGTTCATCAATAGTAATAAAACGACCCATTTTTTTCAACTCTTTAATTTGATAGTCAAACTCGTCCGGAGTTACACCAAAAATGCTGGGATAGGGTTTATTAAAATCGCGTCTGATGTAATGAAAATTGCAAACTGTAAGCATATTAAAATTTCAATTGAATAATTTCTTGGTGTATTTTGGTTTTTCCTGCGAGTAAAACTTAATGCGCTTGAAATATTAAGTTGCTTCTAAAGCAGCGTTTGATTGACAGCTATTGTCAGTTCACCGGAATTAATAAACTTAAAGCCATTTTCATGCAGTATGGTGTAAATTTCATCTCTGCAATCAAACTCATCATGAATCTCTATGGCGAGACATTTCGTGATTTTTAAAAAACTCAGATCGCTATTTTCCCCAGTAAACAACTCTTTTTCTGAGCCTTCAATATCAATTTTAAGAATATCAATTTGATCCCAACCATACTTTTCAATAAGGCTGTTTATAGCAAAAGCCTCCAAATCTGTTGGCTCTTGAGTCTCATCAACCCTGATTGACCAGTGCTTTTTGTCGCGAAAATCTTTGATAATTTTTAAAAATGAATTGCGACTCCAAACTCCTCCCTTGATTTTTTGCACTGTATTGATTTTGTTCAAATCGAAATTGGTTGACATTACATTAAAATTGTCGGGATCCGGCTCTACTGCTATAAATTCAGAATCCGGAAAAAACTTTGACAAAAAAACAGTAGTCAATCCTATATTACTCCCGGCATCAATAATTTTTAAAGAATGACTTTCAGGAAAATTATCTTTAAAAATTTTTACCAAAGGTTCGTATTCTAAATACTTGTAAATCTGGCTAAAAACCTCTAAATCACTGGAAGGCCTTTTTCTGGTTTTTAAAGTAACGCCCAGTTTTGGATAATGAGACACAAAAGAATGGTCACTTTCCGATTGCAGTATACCGCCATAACGAATCAAGTGAGCATAATAATCATTGATAAGTCTTTCGGAAGCCGTAGTTTTTGAACGAATAACTCTTTTGAAAAAGTATTGCAATACTTTTTTTCTACTACCGGCATCCAAACGATGTAAATTCAAAATTTTCTGCATGAGGTTATCCATTAAATTTATGTACCATACGCTCCGCTTTTTCCCAATCCTGCATAGTATCAATATTAACATGCAAAAGAGGATCACTTTCGATATAAGCAATAGAATTTCCAAAAAAACTTCCTGCTTTAGCTACCGAAGTTTTGGCAAGATAAATCGACCCATCACGATGAAATGCTTTGGGTAATTCTTGTCGCCTTGGTATAATATTTTGCTCTCCTGTAGCCACTTTCAGCAACCCGTTTTGGTCTTCTTCAAAAGCCCAGTGAGGGTTATATTCGTGGGGAATGGGCAACACACTAACCAAACTGTCTGCTCCAGAAGCTGTGAACTTAAGAATGGCTTGATCTATAAAACCCTTAGCTCTGAAAGGTGTTGTAGGTTGCAGCAAACAAACCGCATCAAAAAAAACCGCTTGTCGCTCATAAAAATCGATAGCGTGCTGCACTACCGCGATGGAAGCTGTATCATCTTGAGACAATTCAGCCGGACGCATAAATGGTGGTTTATAACCACAAACTTCAGCGGCTATGGCTATTTCTGTATCTTCTGTAGAGACAACAATTTCTGAAAGTCCGACCGAAGCCTTAGCTGCATTAATCGTATATTCTAACAAAGGAATATTGCCCAACAGTTTAATATTCTTTCTGGGCACACCTTTTGAACCGCCTCTTGCCGGAATAATGGCTAAAATTTTCATATTAAGAATACCATTTTCTTTTCTTTCTTTTGAGATAAGTCGCTAATTTTTCTTTAAAAAAATAACACTTCATTTTAAAATCGGGATAAGGAAAAATCAACTGACCTCCTCCACACCAGACTTGAGGTGAAAACGGACCGCAATCCGGATTTTTATAGTCGCATACCATTTCAGCATGCAAAGCTTTCGGAAATAATTCCTTCAGAAAAGCCACTTGTAAAGCCCTACCTCCTTCGATAAAAACTATTGTTTTAGGGCCACACATACGCTTTACTTGAGCTAAAGCATCATCTGAACCATCAATAATGATAAAATCAAAAAAAGTATTTTCAGGGATTTGATTCAAATCGCTATACAACTTTACGCTTTCAATTTGCGTCACATTCTTTTTGACTGCATTCAAACAATAGTCATTAGCTTCAGTTGCCGTGTAATGAATTTGGGGTGAATAAGTAAGTACCGCATCGGCTATGCAACCTATTCCAATACCTACTTCTAACACATTGTTCAATCGAAAATCACAGATTAGCCTTAAGGCACATTTTAAGGCATACTCCGTGGCAATATGTTGGTTGCCTTCTATCTTTGAAAACTTCAAATAGGTCTTTTCGGCAAATTGATTTGCAGTCATGTTGCTAATAGGTTATAGTTTTATGAAATTGCAATGGCAATTCTTTTAATAAATCGGCTATTTTTTCTCCGGCATTTCCGCCACCGTAAACTGGTGAACTATCAGGCTTTTGTTCCTTTAAAACAGTAGTAATCGCTTCAATAATTTCTTGTTCGTCATAGGAAACGTCAATCACATTATTCCCTCGGTCACGGCGATTTTGGCGAGAACCGATATTCACTACCGGAACGCCTAAATAAGCACATTCTCTGATTCCAACACTGGAATTTCCAATCAATCCTTTAGAGTGGTGTAATAAATTTAAAAAATCGTCACCCTCCATATTTTTGAAAAAGTGTACGTTTTCCATTTTGTACTTTTCCCTAAACGATCGAATTCCGGTAGACGTACCATCAGCTCCGGCATCAACATTGGGCCAAAACCAAAGTGTTGGCAGGTTAATCTTCATAATGGCGCGTAACGTTGCTTCAATATGGTTGCGGGAATCCTGATATTCATTGGTTACAGGATGTTGCATCACCACCAAATAGCCTTGAGATAAATCCGGTTTTGAACCAACACCACCGTATTTTTGGTACGGATTGAAATCGAGTGCTGTTTTTTGCGCAACAACTTGGGCAATATCTATCGACGGACAGCCGGTATTGAAGATCATTTCAGGATTTTCTCCCAACTGAATTACCCTTTGCTTGGCATTTTCGGAGGCTACAAAATGATAGTCCGCTAATTTGGTGATGGCATGTCGCACTTTTTCGTCTATGTTTCCGGTTACTTCCCCACCTTGAATATGCGCCAAAGGAATGTTCATGTAAGAAGCTGAAATAGCTGTTGCCATCGTTTCAAAACGGTCGGCCACAGTAACTACTATATCCGGACGAAGATTGTCAAAAACGGTAGACAACTCTAATATTCCGATACCGGTAGTTTTAGCAGCCGCGGTTAAGTTTTCGCCTTCCAACACATTAAAAACTTTGGCCGCTATTTCAAAACCGTCTTTTTCTATATAATTTACGGCACTACCATAACGATCGAGCAAGGCAGAGGCGGCTACAATTAGCTGTAGTTCTAATTCGGGATGTTTTTTTAAAGCCGACAGAACTGTTTTGACACGGCTATAAGATGGACGTGCTGTTACTACTACAGCTATTTTTCTTTTATTATTCATGCTAAATCTTCTTCCTTCAAAAAATCCCATTGTAACAAATCAACTTTGAGTGTTCTGCCAACCACCTTTTGAAAGTCGGAGGCAGCAATACCGTATCCCTTTGGTTTTTTACTCTCTAAATCACCAAAGGTCAATACATGCCCTGCCGGCAGTTGCTTATTAACAGCCAATGATTTTTCAAAAATAGCCTTTACGGCACTGAAATCTTCATTGTTATGTTTATCAACAATGCTGTTTTGGGCCACATGAATCTCATGTACAGCTTCTGCTAATTGTTTGGTCTCTTCTATGGTTAATGAAGCGATGCCGTCGGGGCCAAACATAGCACGATGAAAAACCACGTGAAATTCCAATATCGATGCTCCTAGGGCCACTGCAGCGATACCGGTACTCACTTTGGCAGAATGATCAGAAAAACCAACCGGCACTTGATAACGGTCTCGTAATTCTTGCATGACACCAAATCCGTACTGTTCCGGTTTTGTCGGATAAGCGGTGGTACATTGTAAAATGGAAAACGCTACGTTTTTATTTTTTAAAAAGGCTACGGTTTGATCAAGTTCTTCAAAATTACTCATCCCTGAAGAGATGATGACAGGTTTACCGGTCTGGGCAATTTTTTCAAGCAGTAAAAAATTATTGACTTCACCGGAACCGACTTTGTATATTTTTACCCCAATTTCTTCGAGCCAATCTACAGCCATATTACTGAAAGGAGAACAAATAAAATCTAAGCCAACAGCATCACAATGGGCTTTGATACCTTTCCATTGCTCTAAAGTAAATTCCATACGTTTCCAATAATCAAAACGCGTGGCATCTTCCTTGGAAAAATGTACCCTAAAAGGTTCATACGGACTACTCTCGGCCTCAGCTATGTGCAGCTGAAATTTAATAGCTTGTACTCCGGTTTGGGCCACAGCATCAATGTAGGAATACAAAATCCCCAAACTTCCATCATGGGCTTGGGCTATCTCGGCAATTAAATAGGGTTTGTTTTTCATCAAAAGACAATTGAAACGGAAGTAAAAGTAACTAATTTTCCGGTTTCCAATAAATTTTAGGTTCTTTTAATTTGGTATAATTAGCAAACTCTTTGGGGGTAAAAGCAGTTCGGTTTTTTAGGATATTCGGACTTAAGCGTAACAAATCCCATAGTGCTCCCAGAACAGGAAAGACAACTTGTAACTGACCGCGTAAAATCTTGGTCTTCATTTGCCTCCAAACCGAATACAAGAAGAAGCGCAACGCTTTTCCCGGCGGATAAAAAAGAAAAATATTGAACCAACCGGCCCGCAATCCTCTGCGGTAACGAAGCGCAAAATCTTTAGTCACATTTTTTCGCTGTTTTAAATCAACGCGATGCCACACCAAAACCTGAGGCATATACTGTATTTCCCAACTGTTTTTAAACAATTGTAATGAGGCAAAATTTTCCTCTCCGTAAAATTCAAACCATTCAGGATACGACGGGATGTCTCGCCAAGCATCCATACGCCAAGCATGCCCACAACCTACAAAACTTTTTACCACTTCAGGTACTTGGCTCGACTTGGTGCTTTCCGGCGCGGTTTTACTCCAATAAATTCGAAAGGCTATTAAACCACATTTTGGATTCTCTTTAAAATATTCGCCTATGATTTCCAGCGGGTTATCAGAGAGAAAATGAGCATCATCATCTAAAGAAACAGCAACATCTGCTTGGGTTTCGTTTAGCATTACATTGCGGCAATAAATATAACCTTTGGAAGTTTTATTTTGAAGAAGATGCACTTCGGGAAACTTTATTTTCACCGCTTCGGCAGTCCCGTCCTCCGAACCGTCATCAAAAACGACACACTCTACAGCAGGATTTTCCAATAACGGATAAACCGTTGCTAAGGTTAAAAGCAAATCATCTTTTCTGTTTTTGGTGGAAATGTGAATGGCAAATTTCATCAAGCAATAGACAAGCCATCTAAGACTTTCTTTAAAGATTTTTCATCGCAATAATGGGTCAAATCGGGGCGATTGAGTGGCAGTTCTTGCGGATTTTCTTTCCAAAGGCGATAAAGCTTGGTAATGTTAGCCTCGATAGCAGCTACATCATTAGCCTCTGACCAATAGGGATAATCTTTCCCCAATAATCTTCGCACTTCACTATAGTATGGCCCAAGAACTAAAATGGGTTTATTAGAAACCACACAATTGGGAAACTTACCGGGCAAAAACGGACTTATTTCGGATATGGCTTCCAATATGATGTTGACGGCTGCTTTCTTTTCCAGCGACTGCACTATTTTATACGGAATATAATCGCTAACCACTAAGGCAGGATTATCTTGGTATTGTTTTAAAATAGACTCTTGCTTTTTGTAATTACCCACAAAGTACAACTTGGCTTCGCCTTTTGCCTGTGGGTTGTTAGCCAAAAATTGCAAGAACCCTTGAATTAAAAAATCCGGATTTCGTTGCTGAAGTAAGTTACCGGCATGCAATAATGAAAACTGATGCTCTACAAAAAAAGAAGGTGTAGGCTGTAATTCTGTATCGGTTTTAATTTGATGCGGAATCACACAACTCTTACCCTTAACAGCCGGAAAGTAACTTTGCATCCATTCTTGCAGCAACAAACTCGGAAAAGACAAAAATTGGGCTTTCTCTGTAATTTGTCGCATAAAGGCTTCTTTGTGTCGATAACTTTGTTCCACATAATTAAATGGTCTGGGATAAAAGTGAAAAGGATACGGATCGTGAATGTAAGCCATCCATTTCGATTGTAACTGCGGCAATTGCAACATGGCACGATGCGGCCTGAAACTACCGCCTTTGCTTAGTGTTAGGATTAAATCAGGCGCAAAATCTTGAGCACTGCGGATGGCTTTAGCAATAGATCTTGTATCGTTGGTATGCGTAAACGAAAATCCGAACCAGCTTTCAAGCCGATGATTGATGTATTGCTTAGTATAACGCTGAAAAACACGAATAAGGCGAGACAAAAAGTAAAAAAAAGTCCATTTTTGCTCCTTGATTAAGGTACAATCAATGCCGGGAAGCTGGATCTCTTTGTGCGAATAATGAAGCACTTTTAAGACATATCCCGCCTTGTGAAGATTGGTTATTAACGCCACTCTTCCTTTAGAAGCACTGCTGTCTTCAACATTAATTGATTCAGATATGATGAGAATTCGCATTAGCTGGTGAGTTTCTTTCTTAATCGAATTAGTGACAATCTAAAGGGCAAAAAGGTATATAAAATTCTCCAATACATTTGTCGCCCGAACGATAAATCTAATTTAGACAGTATTTCGGAAAATAAGTTATATTTTTTGTAGCCCAACGCCATTTGCACAAAGAATCGCATGAGCGTAGGCGTTAACATATTTTTCTTATTGAGATTCTCCACTATCAACAATACAGCATCTTTTTTAGAAACTATCCTCATTTCATTGCGGCGAGAGAATTCGCCGGTATTGGAATTATAGTGTTTTCTACCGAAAAATAAAGTCTTATTGATGGAAACGCCTTGCACTCCGCTTGCTAAAATGCGGGAATACAATTCCCATTCTTCGGCAAACATGAGCGTTTCAACAAAGCGATTTTGTTCAAAACAACTTTTACGCCACATGACCGCGCAAGAATTGAAAGGAAGCTTATAAGTCAGCATTTTTTCCACATCCTTACTGTAAACAGCGAATTTGGTATACGTTTTAGAATAGTCAAATTGATAATCAAAATCCCCCTCAAATGCAGCACGTTGGTAACGACAAAAAGCCACTTCAGGTTGGTTAAGCTCTGCCACACAACATTCTAAATTTTGCGGATGCACTATATCATCGTCGTCAAAAAAAATGAGGTACTTTCCTTTTGCTAAATCAATCCCAAAATTACGACAACCCGGCAAACCTTTATGGTATTGTGATGGTCTTTTATGATATGTAAAGCGATGGTCATGAGCCAAAATTGGTGCTATTACATCCTGAGTATTATCGGTACCACCATCATCAATAATCAAACATTCAAAATCACTAAACGTTTGATTTTGTATAGATTGCAAAGTTTCCACTATAAAGTGCGCTCTATTGTAAGTGGCCATGATAATAGAAACCTGAGAACTCATGTTATATTGGGAATTGATTGAAAATTAGTTTGCGAAATTTACCGGCAAGGGTTCCGTTTATGGAAAGCAAAACTATGTAAAATTTCAGTTGGAAATAGATTTTTTTACCTATCAATCTATTTTTTAGAAATAGGTCAAAAATGGCAGCATTGGCTTCGGCATCAGCAAACTTGGCAAAATGATTGACCCACAATCTCAAATAAGCAATCAAATTATTTTGTAGGTGAAGCTGGTTATGCTTTTCTAATGCCTGTAACATGTCCGGTATAAACAACTGTAATGCTTCTTTGTATTTTTCAGAAAACAATACTTTGTCTTTTACTTCTCCCTGTATGTAAACTGAGTCCGGAGGATACTGATGTTCATTGGCAATGCAAAAATCATCACCCGCAGTTAGCATAGCTCTTATACAAAGCTCAGGATCATTGAGTCTAGGGTAATTAATATGAAAGCCGCCCAAGGTAGTAACAAAAGCTCTTTCCCAAAAGACACACATAATACCCCAATGAATTTTATAGCGCAGAAAATCTTCTAAATATGACTGCGAAGAAGGAATCACCTTCA
Organism: Flavobacterium cheonhonense; assembly: GCF_035671315.1. Taxonomy (NCBI): domain Bacteria; kingdom Pseudomonadati; phylum Bacteroidota; class Flavobacteriia; order Flavobacteriales; family Flavobacteriaceae; genus Flavobacterium; species Flavobacterium cheonhonense. The sequence continues at coordinate 119,525 of NZ_JAXAVY010000004.1, read as the reverse complement.
AAAATCGCTCATGAGAACGTTCAACATACATGGAAAAGACATAAAACTTTTTTCCGGGAATATCAAATAACAGTCTCTGCCTTTGCTCTAAACAATGGGGCAATAGTATATCATCAGAATCTAAAAAAATGACATAGTCTCCTTTGGCTGCTGCCAATCCTATATTGCGGCAATGCGAAGCTCCTTTGGGTGGAATACCGCGTTTGATAAATTGTATTCTGGAATCGTTTTCAATCCAATCGCTACAAAGAATTGCTGTCCCATCTGTACTGCCATCGTCAACTATTATACACTCCCAATTAAAATACGTCTGACTTATTATACTTGAAATGGTCTTGGGTAAAGCATGCTCTCTGTTATAGGTCGGGATAATAATCGAGATAAGCGGATGGTTCATAACCTATAAGGTTTTTGTATATTTATACTTATCTGTTGCCAAAATAAGAACCGATTTCTCGCCTTGATACAAGCCTTTGTGAATTAGAATGTTCTTTTGGGTAAATAACGCCATCAATGCTTTAGCAGTATCTTGTTCTCCTTTTCTGTTATAGTCATCTAAAATAATGATAAACTCGTCAGAAGCTTCAAAGCTCTCAGCTAATTTAACAATATCATACCGTGAAAAATGTTCGCTTCCGTAAGGGCCGTCAACGATATAAAGATCAAATTTTCCGGAAACAAAACGATGTATATCAGTATATACATTTACAGCACAACCATGTATAACCTCTTGTTGCAGGGGTGAAACAGCAATTTGCACATGCTTATGCAAATTGAAATTGGCAGAAAAATGATCTACCCATTGCTGATCTTGTTCCATAACAAAATGATGGGAAGGATGATGGTGTTCTATGAATGTTGAAATAAATTTGGTGGATTCACCCAAACCAAATTCAATTATGTTGTTAGGCTTATAATCAAATAGAATGCGATTTAAAACATAAAAAAAAGGATAACTCCCCGCCCATCTGCCAATATTTAGTGCCAATGTTTCGAATCCTTTACGTCCTCTGATACTGTCATGGTAAACATTGGCCCAATAAATTTCTTGTAATTTATTAGCATTGGTCTTGTGCATGTTCCTATTATCAATGACCTCGGATTTGATACGCTTTAACATAAATTATTCAGCTTTGTAATTTAACAAAATGTTCCCTTGATTTCTGGGAACTAATTTTCCCGAACCATAATAATCTTTTTCAGCAACCGTAAAGGGCAACACTTCTATCAACCAGTCGGTTACTTCATTATTAATCTCACTATAAATTGTGCAACTGTAATCTCCAGGGGCTAAAGGCAAATGTTCTATAGTAAACGTAATCTGATTGTTAGCAATATTGAATGTCTCAAGAATATTGCTGGTAGACAACCAAGCAATTCTATCTCCCATAAAATTATTGATGCCAATATCAATTCGCCTTTGAGATACAAGCACTGTAGGATCTAAAATAAAGTCTAGTTTTAGCGTCAAACTTTTAAAGGTTTCAATAGTCTCGCTACCCTCGCAACCAACATAACCGTGTATGAAACGAAGTTTACCGTTTCCTTTTCTTTTTTGAATATCGGCCAACACTACATCTTCAGCTCGGGCGTTTGATAAGTAAGTACGAACCACTTCAGATATTGGGCCTACCGCTTTTACCATACCGTGTTCCAGCATAATCCCTTTAGAACATAAATTTTGAACGCTGGCCAAATTATGAGAAACAAACAGTACCGTTCTGCCTTGTCCTTTACTGATATCGCCCATTTTTCCAAGGCATTTCTTTTGAAACTCGGCATCACCAACAGCCAACACCTCATCCACAATAAGGATTTCACTTTCCAAATGTGCGGCTACAGCAAACGCCAAGCGGACATACATCCCCGAAGAGTATCTTTTTACAGGCGTATCTATGTAACGTTCTACCCCGGAAAAATCAATAATCTCATCAAGTTTTCGAGTAATCTCTTTTTTGCGCATCCCTAATATGGCTCCGTTGAGATAGATATTTTCTTTTCCGGTGAGTTCCGGATGAAAACCGGTACCTACTTCCAACAAACTGGCAATACGTCCTTTAACTTTGATTTCTCCGGTTGTTGGTCCTGTAACTCTGGACAAGAGTTTGAGTAGCGTGCTTTTTCCGGCACCATTTTTACCAATAATCCCGACAGCATCCCCTTTATTAATTTCAAAATTGATATCCCTTAGTGACCAAACAATATCGCTTTGGCCTTTAACACTTCTATCATTAACTTCGCCAATCTTCAAAAAAGGATCATCTTTACCCATAACCTTGGTAATCCAAAAACGTTCGATATCACGCGATATCGTGCCTGTTCCGATTTTCCCCAACTGATAGGTCTTGGAAATGTTTTCGACTTTAATTACCGGACTACTCATTAGACTGTATCAACGAAATTTTTTTCTGTTTTATTAAAAATTACAATCCCAATAAATAGAACTATGATTGTAAAAGTGGTAGAATAAACCATACCCCACATCGTAAATTCGCCTTTCCCTAAAAAAGCAAAACGGAAAGCTTCTATAATGCCGGTCATAGGATTTAGCTGTATGTATTTTTTATAAACTTCGGGTGCAGCACTCAAAGGATAAATTACAGTTGTAGCATACATTAACAACTGTACACCAAAGGTGACTAAAAAAGTCAAATCTTTATACTTTGTAGTGATAGCAGTAATAATCAAACCTATCCCAAGCCCCAAAAACGCCATCAAAAGGAGTAGAAATGGAAAAAAGCACAAAGCATAAGTAGGTGAAAAATGCGCCCCTTGTAACTTGAAATAAATCATTACAACAATAAACATAAGGAACTGCACACCAAACCTAACCAAATTACTAACCACTATACTCAATGGCATAATTAATCGTGGGAAATAAACCTTACCGAAAATATTTGCGTTATCTCTGAAAACAGTACTTGTTTTGGTCAAACAATCAGCAAAATAACTCCAAGCGGTTATACCGGAAAGGTAAAATAAAAAATGAGGAAGTCCATCGGTGCTTATACCTGCTAACTTACCAAATACAAGAGAAAAAACAAGAGTTGTAAATATTGGCTGAATAAAAAACCAAAGCGGCCCCAAAACAGTCTGTTTGTAAAAACTAACAAAGTCTCTTTTGACTAACATAACCAACAAGTCTCTATAGTGCCATAAATCACTGAACTTAACATCAAATAGAGAAGTCCGACCTTTGATTACTAAATCCCAATCATGAGACTGATCATCGTTTTCCATGAATACGGTTTAAAGTGGTTTTAAATTCTGCAAGTTGCAAATATATAAATTACTAAAGTCCTTTTAAAGCAATGAAATGATTAATTTGATTATTCTGCCTTAATCACTAAAAAAAATGAAATAATGACTAAATTTGTAGAATTAAATAACACACTTTGCTGTCCATTTTCAAAACAAAACCATTACTAAAAGACTTAATTCCAAAGAATTTTGTGGATATTCATTCCCATTTATTACCGGGGATTGATGACGGTTCTAAATCAGTGGAGGAAACGGCAAGCTTAATGACGCAAATGAATGGTTTAGGGATAAATCATTTTATCACCACACCTCATATTTTTACCAATGTTTGGGACAATACTGAAGCCGTTATCACTAAAAAATTAGGCGACACTAAACTTGAGTTAAAACATAAAAACTGTTACGATACTTTTGAAGCAGGTGCGGAGTACATGTTAGACTCTTTTTTTCTGAAACGATTGGAAACTGAAAAGTTACTGACTTTAAAAAACAACTATCTTTTGGTTGAAATGTCTTATCTAAACCCTCCAATCCAACTATTTGAAATTTTATTTGAAATCCAATTGGCAGGTTATAAACCGATTTTAGCGCATCCTGAACGCTATTTATTTTACCACAAAAATCACAAGGAATTTCACAAACTCAAAAATTCTGGTTGTTTTTTTCAACTGAATCTTCTTGCTACTGTAGGCTACTACGGAAAAAACATTGAAACGGTGGCGGAAAAATTATTACATGATAATTTTTACGATTTTGTTGGAAGCGACATTCACCACCAAAAACACCTCGATGCATTGCATAATATGGTTAAAATAAAAAGCCTTCCTGAGTTAGAGAAGGCTTTTAACAACAATTTATTTTTTCTTTAAAAATCTGTCTTTCCAAGATTTTTTCTCAAGGTCAGCACCATAACCGTAGCCATAGCCGTAGCCATAGCCGTAGCCATAGCCGTAACCATAAGTTTTTCTCCAAACCGTATCGTTGAGAAGAATAGACATGTTAGGTAACTTTTTCTCTTGGTAAAAACTATCGGCTATTTTTAACAATCGCTTGTCTAAATAATTGGCTCTTACAATGTATACAAAAGCATCGGCATGTTTGGCCACCAACAAAGTATCGGTAACCAAACTAATAGGAGCAGTATCCACCACTATGTAATCGAATTGTTGCTTCAAAGTGGCGAACATCTCATCAACTTTCGGACTCAATAATAAATCGGCCGGATTTGGAGGTATAACTCCTGATGGCAAGACATACAAACTCTCAAAACCTTCTAATTTCACTATGAAATCTTCTATTTTTTGACCTGATTTAACAATATAGTTGGTTAATCCCATCGCCGGAATGTCTAGATATTTATCAATTTTAGGATTTCTGATATCCAAACCAATCAACAACACCTTTCTGCCGGTTAGAGCGATTGTACTCGCCAAGTTAATAGCCACAAAGGTCTTCCCCTCTTTTGGCATGGTTGAAGTAACAAAAATGGTTTTTGCTTTATCCTCCGGGACCGAGTTGAGCATAAACTCTAAATTAGTCCTTACTATTCTGATTGCTTCGGCTGAACTGGAACGACTGCTGGCATTGATAATTTCTCCCTCACTATCCGATTTTGGAATATCACCTAAAAACGGTATACTAGTGTAGTTTTCAATGTCTTGTCTGGTTTTAATTTTGGTATCTAATAAGTCTACAAGATAGATGATGAGAAAAGGAATCAACAAACCCGACATTAAACCAATCAACAACACCAAACTGGAATTGGGAAAAATTGGAGAATTTTTCGACTTGGCTTCATCTATCATTTTGGCTTTAGGAGCAGTTACCGCCAATGAAATCCCAACTTCTTCCCTTTTCTGGAGCAAGTATAAATACAAAGACTCTTTTATTTTTTGTTGTCTTCCAATTACGTTGAGCTCTCGGGTTTGTTTTGGTATTTCAGATATCTTACCGTTAATCAAATTGTCTTGAGCTTGTAAATCGGAACGCTTAATCTTTAAAGAAGCTATTAAACGATTCAGACTTTCTTTAACACTTTTACGCATGTCATCAATTCTATTGTTCAAATTGATAACTACACTGTTTTTAGCTGTACCGCCGCCGTTGACAATTCTGTTGCGTTCAATAATGTAACCATTGTATTGATTGATCAAATCGGCAGCATTATTATTGGTAACATTGCTGTTGGGCGAAGGAATTAAATTGCTGGGAATTATATCTTCTTTGGAGGAATTATTGAGATAATCCAACATGGAATTAACTACTTTGATTTGGGTCTCCGTCTCAATTAATGCCCTTTCAAACTCTACGGAATTTTGGATAAACAAATCCGCATCAGAAGCAATATTGGTCAATCGGTTTGAGGTCATATAACGCTCACCCTCTTTTTCAACATCGCCCAACTCATTAGTTATATATACCAATCGATCATCAATAAATTTTTGGGTGCTTTTAGAAACGAAATTTTTATCATCAATAGCGTCTTGGTTGTAAATAGCAATAATAGTATTCAACAAATCTTCAGCTTTCTTGGCAACCGGGTCATTTAAAGTTAGCTCAACCACACTTGATTTTTCATTCAATGGAGCAATGGTAAGGCGACTTTTATAACTCTGAACCACATTGTCCAGATTGTTTACAGTAACAGTGATAGAAAAATCTTCCTGATCCTTATTATTGTCCAACATGCGTTTAAGCACAACCATCTTACAATTTTTTAATCTGATGGTGGAACCGTATCGAAAAGTATTAATCAGCTTACCATCTGAAGTGGTTAATTCGAAGGTGTTCTCGGTTTTAGAATTCACCTTATAGGACTGAGGTTTTGTAAAAAAAGTATCATTCGATTCAAAAAAAGAAACATCTATCGGTAATCGATCGCCATAAAGTTCAATTCGCTTTACAGTCCCTTCAGCATGGTAGGTTACATTGTAATTAAGCTTCTTTACTGCTGATTTTATTATTGATCGCGACTTGATGATTTCAATTTCATTATCAACATTACTTTTCATTCCCTTCATCATTCCTAAATCAGCAAAGGCAGACAGTTCCGATTCTAAACCTCCCTTTTTTTCATCTTTAACCAAAATAGTAGCACTGGCTTGATACTGAGGAACAGTATAGCGTAAATACAACAAACTAAATACCGTACAAAATATAATGGAAACTATGAACCAAGGCCAATATTTGAAATACTTATCAAATTGTTCTCTTATGTCCAGACTTTCGTCGTTGTGATTATGCTGTAAAGGAGATTGTTCTTGCATAGAGTTTATCGGGTAAGAATAATTAAAATGGTTCCTAATAATGACAAGGCAGAAATTACAGTGGTTACATTAGGCCCGACAGCCGAAGAATTTACCCTTGTTTTGTTAGGCTCAACCATTACCACATCGTTTTGGGAAAGGTAATAAAACGGCGAATTAATAAAATCTGCTTTGGTTATATCAACCCTGTTGTAGGTCATTTTACCATTTGATTCTCGCACCACTAATATATTGTCTCTTTTGCCGTAAATGGTTAAATCCCCAGCTTGACTAATGGCTTCTAAAAGTGTAATTCGCTCACTGTTAATCTTAATGGTACCTGGCTTTAGCACCTCTCCCAAAACCGAAACTTTATAATTCAAAATTCTGAGATTAATGGTTGGATTTGTAATGTATTCTTTGACAGCAGTTTGTAGCTTTGTTACAGCCTCAGAACGACTCAAACCGGCTAGTTTAATCTTGCCCACAACAGGAAACTCTATAAAGCCATAAGCATCAATTAGATACGTTTTTATGCCGTCTTGATTTTCATTAATTTGATAATTTCCTTGAATTTGAGGCATATTAAAAGGTATCGTAAGTTCCGGTTGATCAGCGGACACAATAATACTCAACAAATCGTCATTCTGCAATTTGGGTTCGTAGTTCAGCGCGTCACTTTGATTTCCTACAGTTTCAACATTTTGAAGATAAACGATATCTTTCCTTGAAGCACAAGAAACCATAGTCAATAAGACCGTTACTAAAAAAAACTTGATGCAAAACTTAAAACTCATAGTATAATATTTGGTTGTAAATATAACATATTTGTTATTGATAACTGGTAAAACTAGTGGTCAAGTGTTTCAAACACCGAATTCATACTTTTAAATTCAGGCACGATCTTTTTCATCATCCCGACAATTTCATCATTACTCGACTTCATAGCTATTTTAATTAAATCAGAAACAAGTACATTAATCATCTCAAAATCATCACATTTATCTTGACCAATCATAATTTTTTCATTATGTGTAGGCAAAGTCTTGGATGTATCATTTAACAATTCTTCGTATAACTTTTCTCCGGGCCTTAACCCTATAATCTTAATCTTAATCTCTTTATCAGGCACAAATCCGGCCAAACGAATCATTTTTTTTGCCAAATCTATTATTTTAACAGGCTCACCCATATCAAAAATATAAATCTCACCGCCTTTTCCCATGGCACCAGCCTCCAAAACAAGTTGACAGGCTTCCGGTATGGTCATAAAATAACGAATAATCTCGGGATGTGTTATCGTTAAAGGACCACCTTCCTGAATTTGCTTGGTAAACAACGGCACTATAGAACCATTGGAACCCAAAACATTTCCAAACCTTGTAGTAATAAATTTTGCAGTGCTGTTTGGGTTGCTGTTCTTGGCATAAAAATTAAGAGACTGAACATATTTTTCAGCTATCCTTTTACTGGCTCCCATAACACTACTCGGATTTACAGCTTTATCCGTAGAAATCAAGACAAACTTTTCTACTTGGTAACGACAAGAAAGATCTGCTAAGTTTTTTGTTCCAACTACATTAGTTAAAATGGCTTGTGCCGGATTTTCTTCCATTAAAGGCACATGTTTGTATGCTGCAGCATGATAAACATAGTCTGGCTTATAGGTTTGAAAAACGTATTCCATGGCTTCAAAATCTTTCACATCGGCTAACACAGTTCTGATTTTGACTTTACCCGCAATTTCATTTATTTCCAATCTTAAATTATGTAAAGGTGACTCTGCCTGATCAAGAATAATAATCTTGAAGGGTGAAAAGTGTATCACTTGTCGAACAATTTCACTGCCTATAGAGCCAGCGCCGCCGGTAATCAATACTGTTTTACCGTCAATTTGAGCAGAAATTGATTGATTGTCTAAAACTATAGGTTTCCGATGCAACAAGTCTTCAATATCGAAGTTCTTGAGTTGATTGGATATTTGTTTTTGATCTTCCCAATCAGTAATCAAAGGAACCGTGAACACCTTAAAATTGTATTCTAAACATTCCTCTACTATGGCCACTGTTTCCTGCTTAGTAAGACTCTTTTCTGCAATAATCAAGGCCTCAGCTCCCAAACTTCTCAAAATAACATGTATGTTCTTTGATTGATTAACAATAGGTAAATCAAGTATACTCTTGGACGTTTTGGTATGCTTGTACTTGTCTATAAACGCAACCAAATTAAAACGAGAAGGCTTTTCAGTTCTTAAAGCGTTGGCCACAGAAATAGCATTAGCATCAGCACCATATATTACCGCTTTCACCAATTTTTTATTGTTATCGCTCGACAAGTATTTTTCAAAAATATTTTTCACCAATATCCTAAACAAAAACAAAAGCAAAAAAGAAATTACAAAGGTGATAAACAAACCTGTTGACAAAAAGAGCTTTTTATTAGTCAACACATAATAGCCTATGTTTATAAAAAGCAAAACAAAATAAGAAGAAGCTGCAGAGATTAAAAGCTTAATACCATCAATAAATGTAGAATGCCTTATGATACCTGAGTAAGTTCTATAAATCATGAAAAAAACCGCATTCACCAATACAATGATAAGATTGAAAGAAATCATATCCAATGAAGCAGGAAATTTTACGGAAAGGCTATGAATAATGTAGGTTGTGATAACACACGCAACAGTAACAATAAAAACATCTATAGCAAAAATGATCCAACGAGGCAAATAGCCTATGTTTTGAAACTTCTTGTTAAATATGCTCATTTCTAACTCTTTAAAAATGTTTTTGTTCATATGTCTTAGGCTCATTGGTTCAAATTTAAACTAATTTTAACATTTTATTAGAGATTTACAAAAAAAATTCATCCATAGCAATCGCTAATCTTTCTCTTTCAATTGCTGTTAAATTAGAACCGGAAGGCAAACAAAGTCCTTTTTCAAACAAACTTTCAGCAACATTACCACCGTAATACGGGAATTTGGCAAAAATAGGTTGTAAATGCATTGGCTTCCAAAGCGGCCTGGTTTCTATGTTGTGCTGCTCTAAAAACAATCTCAGTTCTTCTCTGGTTTTCCCTACAATTGTCGGATCAATAATAATGCTGGTTAGCCAATGATTCGAAAAGAAATCAGCATTAGGTTCTTTAAAAAGGGTCACCCCTTTTTTATCTGCAAAATATCGGGTGTAAAAATCATGCATGGCTCTTCTTAAATTGACATGTGCTTCTAAAACTTCCATCTGTCCTCGCCCTATTCCTGCACAAATATTACTCATCCGGTAATTATAACCAATCTCGCTATGCTGGTAATGAGGAGCATTGTCTCGAGCTTGTGTTGAGAGAAAAACAGCCTTATCTTTCATAGCCGAGGAATGGCTTACCAAAGCGCCGCCACCGGAAGTTGTGATAATTTTGTTTCCGTTGAAAGACAATACTGAAAGTACACCGAAAGTACCACACTTTTTACCTTTGTAATGGCTTCCTAGGGCTTCCGCACTATCTTCGAGCAAAGGAATTTGGTAACGGTCTGCAACAGCTTTAATTTCATCAACTTTAAATGGCATTCCGTAAAGATGTACACCAATGATAGCTTTAGGTTTTTTACCTTTTGCCATTCGGTCCTGTATAGCTTCCTCCAAAGCAATCGGACAAATATTCCACGTATCAGGCTCGCTATCAACAAAAACAGGAGTAGCACCCAAATAGCAGATAGGATTGGCGGATGCAGAAAAAGTAAAGCTCTGACAAATAACCTCATCACCTTGCCCAACACCTAGCAAAATTAACCCCAAATGTATGGCAGCCGTTCCGGAGCTCAAAGCAGCGACTTGAACATTATCATCCAAAAAAAGTTCTAAATCTTTTTCGAAACCATTCACATTGGGTCCTAAAGGGGCTACCCAATTTGTTTCAAAAGCTTCTTTTACATACTGCTGTTCATTTCCGCCCATATGTGGAGAAGAAAGCCAAATTTTAGTTGGTGTCATAATTTTAAAATTATTTATTGCTGTGTCCGTTAAAAGGTTCAGTTGTTGCGGCATTTGCGGCATTGATTCCGTCTCGTTTAAAAACTTTCAAGACAGTTTTTATTAAAATCTTACAATCCAAAAGAAACGACATATGATCGACGTACCAAACATCATATTCAAATTTTTTATCCCAAGAAATGGCATTTCTGCCGTTAACTTGTGCCCAACCCGTAATGCCGGGCTTAATTTCATGCCTGCGGTTTTGAAAATCGTCATACAAGTGTAGATAACTGGAAAGCAAGGGTCTGGGTCCTACCAAACTCATATCTCCTTTCAAAACATTAACCAATTGCGGTAATTCATCTATTGAGGTCTTTCTAACAAAACTTCCAATAGCTGTTAATCTTTGTGCATCCGGTAGTAATTTACCATCATTATCCTTCTTATCGCTCATGGTTTTGAACTTTACAATATTAAATATTTTACCATTTTTACCGGGACGAGATTGAAAGAAAAAGGGTTTCCCTCCATTAGCCCAAAAGAGCAATATCGTAAAAAAAATAAGAATAGGACAAAGCAAAACCAATGCAATTAATGAGCATACAAAATCAAAAAAAGGCTTTATTAGATTCCTATACATATTTTGCTGAAAGTTTATTATTATTATTATTTAAAAAAATTAAACCGCGAGCTCTTCAAAACCTTCAAACTCAAACGAACTGTCATGTCCCGGACATATAGTCATACCAATAGTCAAAATCTCTTTTATGTTTTGGACAGAAAGCTGATATGCCTCGCGATTACTATGGGGAAAGCTCAAAGGTGATTTTACGCCATTCAAAATAGTATCACCGGTGAATAAATAGTCTCCAACCCTTACACACATACTTCCCGGACTGTGACCCGGTGTCTCAGTAAAGTAAAATTCATAACCCCCAATAGTCAAGACTTCTTGGTGCTGTACAATTAGTACATTCTTATAGTCTATTTCAAAAGTGGGAATTTCTTCCAAATAAAAGGAAAAGTTCTGACGACTATTCCGCATATTGGCTTCACATCGGGCAGAACAAATCAATTGAAACGGAACTTGAGCCCCTAAAGCATCAACACCGCAACAATGATCCGCATGCTCATGGGTCAAAATAACATGACTTAACCGTTTGCCATTCTTTTGCATCCAATCCAAAAAAGGTTTTGTATTAAAATCACCAAGATCAACTAAAACCACTATACCCTCTGCTAATTCCAAAACATACGAATTAGAGTGCCGGTGTGGGTTTACATAGTGATGTACTTTCATAATAAACTAATTTATATTCTGACGATTAACTATTCAAAATTATAAATTACTTTGCCAACCTCATTTCTGGGGATTTGCGGAATGAAAAGCACTTCAAATGCCTGATGATACAACCCTGTTTTCTGAATTACAAAATCAGTAATAACCGCAATCATCTCTTGATTCGTTATATAAATCTTCATTTTTTCATCGGTGCCGGTACAAACCGTTTCAACACCAAAAGTCTGAAGAATCAATTGCTCTATATCATCCAAACCAATTCTAAGCCCATAAAGCTTTAAAAACCTGCTTATTCTGCCAACTATATAAAAAAAACCGTCTGCATCTGTTACAGCAATGTCACCGGTGGGCAAAACTCCTTTTCGCTCATCATTTTTACTCAAATCTTCTCCGGAAAATGCATAGCCTAAAGTCACATTCGGACCGCTGTAAACCATTTCCGCCGGGGTATCAGCTTGGGTAATTTCTTCACCATTTTCATCTACTAAATAAAGTCTTCCCTCAGGTATGGCTTTGCCAATACTTCCAACTTTAGATTGGGCAAACTCCGCAGGCAAATAAGCCATCCTTGCGGTTCCTTCGGTCTGCCCGTAAGTAGCTATAAACTTTTTGCCAGTGCGTGTTGCATAATCAGCAAACTCGTTAAATAAAGTTGGATTCAACTTACCACCTCCTTGTGTAATTATTTTCAAATCGGGCAAATCCATCCGGGTAAACCGCAGCTTAGACAATATTTCAAAACTATACGGAACGCCAGTTAAAATAGTGGCTTGTTGTGTTTTAAGGAACTTCCAAAAAACAGCATCAGTCAAGCTACCGTTAAATAACAATACGGTAGCACCTCCATACAAATAGCTTGTAATTACAGACAATCCCATGGTGTAGTACATCGGCAACATGGCCAAGGCTCTGTCGCTCGAAGTAATTTCGAACACTTTACCCACATTTCGTGCATTGGCAAGTATGTTGTTATAACTGTGTCTAACCAATTTTGGGCTACCGGTAGAGCCTGAAGTAGGCAACAAAAGGGACAAATCCTCATAAAGTAAAGGCGCATTCAATCCTGTTTTTAACAAAACATAACCATAGGCTTTGAAAATTACTTCGCCATCAAATTCAGAGGTCATGCTTTCAGGCAGCCAAAAATACTCGGGTTGGTACTTTAAAATGAGTGCTTCTCTCAGTGTTTCTTCGGTACCAGTATTTAGCAACAGTGGAACTATCTTGGTTTCCAAAGCCGCTACATAACCGGCAACAGAACCCAGAGTATTCTCGGAGAAAATAAAAATCAATGTACGTTTGTTGATCTGACTGTAGAACAGTTTCGAAAAATCAAATAAATCTTTGTAAGACAAGGTATTGCCTTCAACATCAATTAATGCAGTGCTATTGTCTTTGATAAATGCTGCTTGAAGAAGCATAGTGATAGGTATTAAAATGAAGCAGAGCCATCAACGCCAATAACCTGACCGGTTACATAGGTCGATAAATCGGAAGCTAAAAAAACACATACATTGGCAATCTCATTGGGTTCGGCTAATCTTCCTATTCCGATATTGGCGATTTTATCTTTGAATTTTTCTTCAAATACTGCGGTAAAGCGCTCCGTACCAACCATCCCTGGGGCGATGGCATTAACACGAATGTTGTGTTCAATCAATTCTTTGGCGGCCGATTTTGTAATTGAAATTACTGCTCCTTTTGTAGCGGAATAGCCTAATTGTCCTTTTACACCCTGTACACCTACCACACTTGACATATTTATAATGGAACCGCTTTTTTGACGTGTCATAATTCTGGAAGCCAATTGTACCAATTGAATCATCGCAATTACGTTAACCTCAAACATGGCTCTGAGTTTTTCAAAATCAATCATAGGCAACAACTCATAGGTCACCATGCCGGCATTGTTTACCAATACGTCAATTCTGCCGAAATCAGATTTTATTTTAAGAAGTGCCGCTTTAGACGCCGCAGCATCAGTAATATCAAAATAAAGCGGAATAACCGAGGTATGGTATTTTTCTGAACATTGCTTGGCCCAAACATCCAAGGAGCCTTCATTTCTGGCATTGGCAAAAACGACAGCACCTTCCTCGGCATATCTTTCCGCTATTGCATTACCTATACCTCTGTTGGCACCGGTAACTAAACAAATCTTTCCTTCAAGCAATCGGGTACTCATGAATTAATCATTAAAAGGTTACGCCATACTTGGCTACTATATCTTTACCCGCTAAATAGGATTTAAAATTCAAGATATCTTCCGGATCCAGCATAATATCAAAGGTATCTTCCATCGCAGTAACCAAACTCAATTGGGTAATAGAATCCCAATTATCTACAGTATCAGAAGTAAAATCATGTCCCAAAACGGACGCTTCAACATTAAAAACGGATATAAAAACGGAATTGTATTTTTCTGAAACACTCATTTTTTTTCTATGGTATTATGCTAAATAATATTTTTTTTTATGGTGTAAAAGTAAGCCGTTTTGGCCTATAAAACAAACCTCTTTTATTCAAAATTCAATAAGAATCCAAATAACAGAAATCGGTTTCCAGCAGTGGATTAACCACAGCAGTATCAATAACCAAATCACCACAAGCCAACGACAAACCTGCTCCGAAACCACATATAAAAATGTGGAGATTACCGAGATGTTTTCCACCAAAATGATCCGCCAAAACCAATGGAATAGAATTGCTACTGTTGTTTCCAAATCGGTCTAAAGAAACCGGTATCTTCTCAACGGGTATTTTCAACTTTCTGGAAAGCTGTTTTAAAATATAATTATTGGCCTGATGCAATACAAAGAAATCATAGTCTTCTGTTGTAGTCTCCCTAGAGGCCATAAAATCTTTCATCAATTGCGGCACATCAGTGATAGAAAAACCAAAAACATCCATGCCTTTCATATGGGTATCATAATCGGAACGCAAAATACCATCGCTCCAAGCTACTCTGTCATGAGGCAAATTGCGATTGCGGTAAGCTCCGGCCGGTGTAATGATACTTTTAAAACGATGCCCATCGGTTCTAAAACCCAAATGAACAGGAGCCACATCTTTAGTCTTTTCTAATAAAGTAGCCGAGCCGCTATCGCCAAAAAGCATCACCATCGTTCTGTCGTGTGGTGATAAAGTTTTAACAGAAGTGTCTCCGGTGATGAGCAACGCCGCCTTAGACTCGGAATTGTCCAATAAAGACAAAATAGTTTGCAAACCGAAAATAAATCCCGAACAAGCTAAATTCAAATCAAAACACAAACAATATTCGGGCAATTGAAGGCGTTTGTGCAGTACAAATGCCGTTGAAGGCACTCTGTAATCGGGTTTTTGAGTAACAAAAATTAAAAAACCGATATCACTTTTGGATACCTTGGATTTTTCAAAAACATCAACAGCGGCTTCATAGCCTAAATCGGAGGCCGTTTGATTGGGCTTAGCCCTGGACACCGATTGCACTCCTGTCATCTCTTTGAACTTTTCAATGTTCTCTGTACCGAATATATCGGAAAAAGTATCAACTGCCACTTTTTCTGTGGGTACAGCTACCGACAATCCGGCTACTTTAATATGTTGAAATGATCCAATTAGCATGCTAAATTTCGTGAGTTACAAAACCTTCCGTGTAATACACATCGGTTTTAATTAAAGGCAAAACAGTATTTTCGTTTAAATAAAAATCAATGAATCCCCATGAGAAACCTTCTCCGTAGGCAATTCCCAAAACCCTTTTCCCTTCATCAGCAGAGTTTAAAAGTAATGGTATAGTAGCTCCTGAAACATCAGTATGGACATCGGAACCTACACAAATATCTTCCTCATCAAAACCGGCTTCACTAACAATGGCGGAAATAAAATCCGGCGCAGCATAGTGAAAAGCTACTTTATCAAAAGAGGTGGTAGTACATGATATCTTAGCTAGAAACTCTTTCAAGTCGGTTGGTATTTTAGCTGAAAAAAAACGAAACAACTGTTCCTGATCATAACGCAAACGATGGTCTTCACTTGCGGTTGGCAATCCGGATAAATTATAAGCTTTGCGCCTTTCATTAGTCCTGAATCCTCCTCCGGGCAACAAATAGGACTGATAACCTTCACCTTGTGAAAACGTTGCCAAATTAATGGTTGATGAAGCTGCTTGCTCTAAAAGTATAGCGGTAGCACCATCTCCAAAATGGGCCAATAAAGGATGTTGGTCTTCCAGTTGCTTACTATTGGTATCCCCTATCACTATTAATCCTTTGCGGGTATTCAAACCGTTAATCAAAGAACAGCCCAATTGTATTCCGGCAACAAAGCCCAAAGCACCCAAATTCACGTCATAGGCCAAGCAATCAATTGGCAATTGCAAACGATGTTGCAAGACAATAGCTGATGCCGGGCTGCGATAGTCAGGAGTTTTGGTTAAAAACACTATAAAACCCAACTCACTTCTGTTGGTTATTTTTTCTTCCAGAAGTTTTTCGGCAGCAGCAAAACCCAAATCGGAGGCTGTTTGCCCCTCAACTGCGTGCTTTTGGGTAGGAACTGCGGTAGCTATTCCTGAAATACTGATATTGTGAAAAGAAGCAAATGACATCGTTATAATATTATTCGTTTAGCTGGATTTCCAAAGACTGTGGTATTTTTTTTAACGCGATTCAAAACAACGCTGCCAATGCCCACTACAGACTCTTCTTCCACCACTACATTTTGTATGATTCGGACACCGGCATTAACCGATACCATGTCGTGCACACGAACATAACCCGCAAAAAAAGCAAAAGAATTTACTTGACAAAACCGCCCAACATGTACATCATGCCCCATAATAACGGAACTTTGTAAAAAAGTAAAATCTTCTACGGTTACATCACTGGCTAGTACACAGTAAGCTTTTATCCCTACACCAATTCCTAATTTCACACTAGGTGAAATAATGGCGGTTGGATGAATTAGATTTATAAACTGCCCCCCTTTAGACAAAATAAGCTCCACAGTTTTTCTGCGATGGTACAAATTACCTATAGCACAAAAGAAAACATCATTATCTTCAGGCACATAGTCGGTTACAGTATTCAATACCGGCGGATATCCCATGGATTCAATCGTTGAAGGATTATCGCTCAAAAAACCTTTGATCCTGAAATCAGGTTCCGAACCATAACAAGTCATGGCCAAATCATACATTTCTCTGGCAAAACCACTTGCTCCGATAATTACTAAGTTTTTCATAAATTATTTTAGTGTATAGCCGCCGTCCAAAACAATCAGACTTCCGGTCATCCATTGTGAAACATCGGCCATCAAATAAACAGTTAAACCGGCTATATCTTGCGGTTGACCAAATCGGCCTAAAGGATAATTTTTTAAATGAATTTGCAATTGCTCATCCGACACTGCGCCGGAATCCAAAATTGCAGTTTGCACCATCCCGGGTAAAATGGCATTGACCCTGATTTGTTTCGGGGCCAATTCTAACGCCAAAGACTTGGTAAAAGAATTCAATGCGCCTTTGGCGGCACTGTAAATGGCATTTCCTATGGTAATTTTTTGAGAAGCTACTGAGGAAATAAAACAAACAGAAGCACCGGGTTTTAGTTTTTTATTTTTCAACAGTTGTTGGACCAATAAGATAGAACTGTGCAACATCAAATTGAACATGTAATCTAAATCCTCCCTTTTAACAAACTGAACCGGAACCGTTTTAACCATACCGGCATTGAGAACAATACCATCAAGAAGCGGCATTTCGGCAGCCAATTTCTTAACTTCCTCATCCATTGTTAAATCGGCGCAAAAAAAATGGTGCCCATCGTTTGGCAATGACTGCAAAACCGCTTCCAATCGTTCTTCATTTCTGGCGGTAATCATTACAGTGGCGCCCTGATTGGCAAGCATTTCCGCTACAGCACGACCAATACCGGAGGAGGCACCGGTAACTAATATATTTTTGTGTTCCAGTCCAAATAGCGGATCCATGGTAGTAGGTTGGTTAAATTACGAGAGTGTCTAGGCAGTTCTTTTAGCAATCTCTGCCACCAAATCACCCACTGTTATTAGGTTTTTAAAATCTTGAGAGGCTATGTGAACCCCAAAAGAATCATCTAACATGGCTATTACCGAGAGATTCGCCATCGAATCCCAGTTTTCATAATCTCGGAACGCAGCTGTAAGTGTCACCGTTCCCGGGGCCAATTCTAAAATATCTTCGAGTTGTTCAAAAAGTTCTTTTTCCATGGTTAAATTTATTTAGTTAAGGCTTATTAACAGTATGTGATAGTCAAAGGTAAAAAACGAAAATAAAAATTAGCTCAATATTCTTAAAATAATACCAAACGTCGTCATATTATCTCTTTTCAGGAATAATTTGTGAGGCAACTTGACGGGAAAATAAAACCGCACCCTCCTCATTAAGATGCTCAGAATCGTGAAAAAGAGATTTATTGGTGATAAAATCTTTACTATCAAAGTAATTTAATAGCTTAACGTTATGCTTATTGGCGATTTGATTGGCAATATTAAAAAATTCCGGTTTGATTTTTTTAAAGGAAGGGGAAACAACCAATATAACTTCAATATGGTGAGATTGAGCCTTGGCAATAAAACGATGTACCGTATTAATCAACTCAGGGCTAAGTGTAAATGTATCCCCTTTAAGCACTTTATCCTTACCGTCCCAAGTCCCTTTTAAAGGAATATAACCTTTAAAATTGTCGTTGTTTTTAACAATATTAGCCGTCAGGATATTAAAAAACTTTTTATTGTATTTAATCAAATTAGATTGATAAAGCAACGGATCATACCAATTCCTGCAAATATAAGAGTCAAACTCAGCATTGATTTTGCCGTAAAAAGGCGCCAAATCACTAAACACATCTTCTCCAAAGCTTCCGCCTCTATTGTACACATCTCTGAAGTCTAAATCTAAAACAATTATTTTCGGTTGGTATCTTTCAAGAGTAGCCAAAAGAGCGGCATAGTGAAAATAAATACCCATACCTTCTCTACCTACATTATAACAGCTCAAGCCGGTTTGCTCGGTTATTAAATCGGGCCGATAATGAAAGGCTGCTCTGGAAGACCCAAAAATAAGTATGCTGTCTTTTGTTTTGTTAAAAACTTGATTTTCCTGATAAGCTACCCCTGATTTTGAATTGGCATACATAGCATCAAAAACAAAACCCGAGAGCAAATCTATCAGAACAATCAACAATAAGAACATCAGTCCTTTCTTCAAAATTGCTATATGTTTTGGCTTACCCATACTAATTAAAATTGGAAATAAATAAATTGCCCCTCATCAAATACACCCATCAAAAGAATAAGTGAAACGATTACTGCATAAAACACTAAACTCAAATTGTATTTTTTTAAAAACGACAACTTATTGGATAAAAACTCATCTCTAAACTCTTTCAACAGTAAAACGATAAGTCCTATGAAAACCGCAAAGAATACATCCCATTTTACAAACAAATTTCCGGACAAAGATGTGGTTATCTTTTCCACAATTAAAAATGCTTCATCTACTGTATTTGCTCTGAAAAATATCCATGCAAACGAGCTTAAAATGAAAGTTGTAATGATTTGTAAAGCTGTAAAAAAAGTTCTGTTTCTGGTTAGTCCCAAAGCATTATTGATACGATCCCTAAAGGTTTGGCTCACTATAGCCATCACTAAGTAAAAGCCATTTAAGGCACCCCAAATAACGAACGTCCAATTGGCTCCATGCCATATCCCGCTAATCAAAAAAACAACAAACAAATTAAAATACCAACGGTATTTGGATACTTTGTTCCCGCCCAAAGGCAAATAGAGATAATCTCTAAACCAAGTACTGAGCGAAATATGCCATCGTTTCCAAAACTCAGAAATAGTTCTGGCAAAGTAAGGTCTGTTAAAATTAGTCATCAAGTCAAAACCCATGATCCTGGCTGTACCTATGGCTATAGAAGAATAACCGGCAAAGTCACAGTATATCTGAAATGAGAAAAATGTTGTAGCCAACAAGAGTGTAGTTCCATTGTGATTGTCTACGTTATTGTAGGCTGCGTTTACATATATAGCCAATCGATCTGCCACAACAACCTTCATAAAAAACCCCCATATAACTAACTTCAATCCTTTGATCAAATTAGCATAAGTAAAGACTTTGTGTTCGTGAAATTGATGCAGAACGTTTTGCGGTCTTTCTATCGGACCTGCTACAAGTTGAGGAAAAAACATCACATACAAAGCATAAATACCAAAGTGCTTTTCTGCTTTCTGTTTGCCTCTGTAAACTTCAATAGTGTAACTCATGGCTTGGAAAGTATGGAAAGACAAACCAACAGGCAATAGTATGGAGAGATAAGGAAGTCGTGTTGTACTGCCCAAGGCCGTTAACAAGGTCTCTATATTTTCAATAAAGAAATTGTAATATTTAAAAACTGCCAAAACCATGATGTTGGCAAACAAACTCACAATAAGATAAAAACGCCGCCTTTTCCCATGATTTTGCTCAATAAGTATACCTGCAAAATAATCTATTACTATAGTCCCGGCTAAAATTAAAATGTATATTGGAATAAAATACATATAAAAATAGCAACTGGCTACTAAAAGCATTAACCATCTGAATTTTTGCGGCAATCCGAAAAATAGCAGACAAACTATTGGGAAAAAAAGTAAAAAATCAAGTGAATTAAAGAGCATTTTGAGCTTTATTTAGGTACAACACATTTTTAATTTCTAATTCTAATCTATCTCTAATTAACATTAAAGCTTCTCCGGCGTGGTATAAAACAATAAATTTAATTTCTTTAAAAAACTGTCCTATTTGGGTAGCTGTTTTATAAATAGAATAAGTGTTAAGGCTTGGGGTAAGCAATTCCAAAAAAAAGGTTTGGATATAAACCAACACAACAACCGGCAATAAAACAATTATGACCATTCCTAAAACAAAGGTGTTGAAAAGGATATCAAATAATCTTTTAACTAATTGAAACATTGGCCATTATTTTAATTTATACAACGCATCCATTTCGTTCCATATCATTTTACTGTCAAAATTTGTAGCCCAAACAACGCCATTGCGTCCTAACTCTTGTCGTTTTTCTTCATTTTGGTAGAGTAAGTACATAGCATTTTGAAGTGCAGAAACCGATTTAGGCATAACCAACAAGCCGTTATAGTCCTTGGAAACAGCATCTTTACTGCCGGTAACATCGGTTGCAATCACCGGTAAACCCATGGCTGCGGCTTGAACAGAAACATTACCGAATCCTTCCCACCAAGCGGGTAAACAAAACACATCCATAACCGAAAGGTACAAAGGCACATTACTTTGAGTACCAACCAACAAAATTCCGGGATGCTGTTGCATGTTGCTAATCAAACTTAAGTCGCTAATCTGACTCTCCTCTACGGGGCCAACAATCAATAATTTTAGCTTATCATTATCCCGATACAAATTGGCAAAGGCCTCATAAAGTTCTTTAATGCCTTTGCGATCGATTAGCCTACCAACAAAACCAAAAACAAAATGGGACTCATCGTTGCCGAGCTGCTTTCTCAAATCAGCACTATCGGCCGCATTTATTTGATTGGGATTGAATCGTTCAAGATCAATTCCGTTACTGCTGCCTTTGTGAATTACCAAAGATTGTGCGGCCGAAAAAATACCGTTGTCAAGACCCAATTCTCTGACCGAATTACTAATACAAATGATTTTGTGAGCAAAACGAGCGGTAATTTTTTCCATACCAACTAAAATGGCTTTCTTCATGCCGGTTTCGTGTTCAAATCGAAAACCCCTACAAGTGTAAATCCTGTTTTTTACGCCAAGCAACTTAGCAGCAATCATACCCAAAAGACTCACTTTAGGCGTCCCGAAATTCACCACATCAGGTTTCACTTTTCGCAAGTGTCTGATCACTTGATACAGTGCTTTAAGGTCTTTCAGCAGTGAAATCTCTCGTTCTAAATCTACCGGTAAATGAACACAGCCTTCGTTACGACAATAATCAACTACCCTCTCATGATTGGGTGCCATTAAATAGGTTTGGTAGCCCAAATCTTTAAAGTATCGCAATTGCCCTGCAATTAAAATCACGCTTCCGGGCGCCGTTATGCCAACTATTAGTTTTTTATTCATTTCCGGGTATTTGTCATATATTCACCTAGTTGTTGACTGTTCACAAACTCAACATCAGGCCAAATTTGAACTACTTTAGTCAACAACTGCTCCAACTTACCAAGAGAATCTGCTTGGTTGGCCTCTGAAATCGAACCTATAAAATTGACCCTGTGACTATTAATCACAGCAGGCTTTCCAAACAGAAAAGCATTTTTTATTTCGCTCAAAGCCGATGAAACACTATCAAAATTAGGGTTTTTGCTAGGTTCAAAAGTCACATTTCGCCTCCAGTACAACATCCCGAAGTCATTTTTATAACCCCAATATTTATTAACTGCCGAATTGTTCTTGTCTTCTAAGGAAGGTAATAATTGTTGTCCGTTTTGATGGTATAAAACCCCATGCTTATGCAAAATCCCATCTAAATGTTCTCCTCTCACTGATTGAGGTGCAATAAATGTTTTTGACGGATAACCGAAAATTTGTTCAAACATTTTCAACCCATCAACCAAGGCTTCTTCGTTAAATTGTTTTTCTTCAAGATTGTAGTAATCATATGTGGCCAAAAACTTTTTGGTGGTCTCAGGAGCACACTGCAAAGGAACTCCCGGGATAGCAAAATGATCAAAACACAATCGTTCATTAGGACAGTGATTTACCGAAAACAGCCATCTTAGCGGATGAAGGTGTTCTCTACCGTGAAATTGAGGATAAAAAACATTCTCTTTCGTACCGGCAACAATAAGCTTTTTTATGGTTGCCGCATCACCATAGCGCCCGTAAGTTTGAAATACATCTTCGTAATGATAATTTTTAAAATCATCTTGCTTAATTTTTTCAAAATCAGGATTCGCTACCAAATAGTTAGCAGTAAGGCTGGCAGCATTACCGTTTTTATCTTTAACTTTCGCAAGCGTTTCAAACAATCGTTCCAAATCTGTTTGTGATTCCAAAGTATCAAACTTGGAATATCTTGAACGGTCTACCGGTAACCCTTTAGACAACAAAAGGTTGTAAACTTCTCGGTTTGGCATTCGAATACTACCCCAGTCGTCAGACTCTATGAGCAATAACTTACGCTTGGTACTCCAACCCCTGAAATTCACATAAGATTTTCTTAGTACATTTATCATATCGAAGTAATTCTGATTATAAAACCGGATTAATTACCAACACAAACCTTCATAATTCTCGAATGCCTTAAGCTTATCGATATTAACAAGATCTAATATTATGGTATCCTTCTTAATGCGATCCAACTGTTCCAATACATGATTGCTTCTTTGGGCAAAAACAATCAAATCACAGTCTTGTAAAAAGTCGTCCACCTCATTAATCAACAACACATTAATATGAGGCAAATGACTGAAGAGAAAATCTTTATTCTTACCCACTAATCTTGAGAGGTTTATATTTTGATCGTATATCTTAATGGCATAGCCTTTACCAACTAAATTCTCGCACAATTCTAAACTCGGACTGAATCTCAAATCATCGGTATTTTCTTTGAATGACAATCCAACTATACCAATTTTATGTACTTTTTTGGCACTAATCAAGTCGAAAATATAATTGTTGTGGGTAATGTTACTTTGCGCCACTGATTTCAAAACAGGAATAGAGACATATTTATCGTGTGCTAAGATGTTGAGAGCTCTCAAATCTTTTGGCAAACAAGAACCACCATAGGAAAGTCCGGGTTTTAAGTAGCGATGTGAAATATTGAGTTGCGTATCGCCGATAAAAAGATCCATTAACTCGTGACTATCTACATTAAGGGATTTACAAAGCCTCCCAATTTCATTGGCAAAAGCTACT
Organism: Flavobacterium cheonhonense; assembly: GCF_035671315.1. Taxonomy (NCBI): domain Bacteria; kingdom Pseudomonadati; phylum Bacteroidota; class Flavobacteriia; order Flavobacteriales; family Flavobacteriaceae; genus Flavobacterium; species Flavobacterium cheonhonense. The sequence goes on along the minus strand of NZ_JAXAVY010000004.1, from coordinate 95,822 downwards.
TTTAAGGCATGGAAAGAGTTGTTTAAAAATTTAATCATTTCCGCAACCTCAACACCAACTACTTTTACCGGTGCGTCAAGAAATGAAAACATCTCTTTGGTTTTTTCAATTCCCTTAGGAGAGGTTGATCCCACTACGGTGTAAGGAGGATTAAAAAAGTCCACTATGGCATTTCCTTCTCTCAGGAATTCGGGATTTGATACTACTGCAAACCCTTTATCATTCTCTTTATTTGAAATCGAAGATATTAAGTTACAAATTTCCAAGTTAGTACCGGGCATTACTGTACTGCGAATGGTAATGGTGTAGAACTCCTCTTTCTTTTTGAGAGCAACGGCAATTTGTTCAGAAATTTTAGTGATGTATTCCATGTTCAAATGACCGTTGGCAGTGTTAGGAGTTCCAACACAAATAATCCCAACATCCGAATTTAAAACAGCCCATTCGGCATCAGTTGTAGCCGTAATATTACCAATTTTTACGCCTTCAGCTATCAACTCGTCTAATCCGTCTTCAATAATGGTAGCCTTACCGGAATTCACTAAATTTACTTTATTGGTATCTACATCAACGCCATAGATGGTGTGTCCTTTTTGCGACAAACAGCCTGCAGAAACACAGCCAACATAACCTAAACCAAAGATTGCAATCTTCATAACTTACTATTTTGTATTTATTTTTACTTCCTTATTAAAATCTTGTTCTGTAATTTTGAAATACCGGTGAACCGCTTCCAATATCTTGTCTTTTCTGCCTTGAAAAGAATTAATAGCTAACAACGATACTTTTTGGGATCCGCTAATGGTTAAGAAGTACTTGTTGAATGTTTTGTTGGTAACAATCGGAGTGTTATTAATCAAACACATGGTATTGAGCCATACATCGTCCGAACCATAACTCAACTCCCTAATGAGTGCCTTGTCAAAACAAACTTCCGGCAAAACCTTAGGCGGGTAAAGTACACCGCACACCCCTAACTGAATTAATCGATGAGTGGGTTTAAGTATCTTCTTGTAAGTGGGCTTCCACTTTACATAAGGCACCAATTTACCGTCTTGATAGGTCACCAAATGGGTCATATTCGAACACACAGCACCCGGAAACTCAGTATGCATTTGCATCAAATTGGCAATCATATTCTCAGTGTAAATAATATCGTCGTCAACGGTTATAATAGTGGCATTCGGGTTATTAACAACGGTGTGATAGTATTTATTGTGAGAACGTAAATTTTCGCAATAATTAATTTCCAAACCTCTGGCTTTGAGTTGTAATAAACTATTAGGCAAAACAATACCGTTAAATTCTTCATCAGACAACCAAAGCATAATTCTATCAGGCTTGTAAGACTGACGAAAAATACTTTCCAAGGTTATCCAAATATTGTCTATCCTTGAAGGAATTGTGGTTAGGGTTACTATGAGTTCAAAATCTCTTTTGTTGTTGTTTAAAGCGTACTTACTGTCTGATTGGGTGTCAGCGTAATATTTAGGAACGGTTTTATTCATTATAAAATAGAACCCCTTGGAAACCGCTTTATTGATAACCTTTCCTAAAAATCCCAAACTTTTAAAGTTGGGGATGAAAAAAAATACTTTATATAAAAAATTCATTTGTGGTTAGTTATTTTTAGTGTTGCATAATGGATTCGAAAAGTTGTCCAATTTTTTCCAAAGATAAGCGTTCGTTAATCTTTTTGGCGTTGTTACCCAAAAAAAGCCGCAAAGCTTCATCATTTAACAATCGTTGAAGCATTTGGCTAAAATCATCAATATCATCAGGGTCAGCTATTAAAAAATCTTCCTCATGCTGTCCTAAATCGGCATAAGGAATCTTTGAAGATGTCAGACATGGCAAACCAAAGGCCATTGCTTCACACAATGCATTGGGAAAACCCTCTAAAACAGAAGGCAACACATAAACGGAAGCCCTTGAAAAATAGTAGTCAACTTCCTTCACTTGACCCTTAAACTCAACTTGCGTTGCCACACCTAGTGTTTGGCTTAATTGTTTCATCTCATCCAACTGTGGTCCATCGCCTAACATAACCAATTTCCAATCTTTTCTTTGCTGAAGCTTAGCAAAAGCTTTAATCAATGCAGCAGGATTCTTTTCCCATGCAAATCGACCTACATACAAAACGACCGCTTCTTTTGTAGCTTCTACATCCTGAACTACCTCACGAACCTGATTAGGAATAACCACTATTTTAAGTTTATTGTTAAACTTTTTCTCATTCCATTTGGCTGCCCGCGAAGTTTGCGCAATAAAGGTATGCGACCATCGGTAGGTAAGCAACTTCAGCCATTTCACGTGCCATTTAAACTTGTAATCCGGACTTGTCCTGTCTGAAACATGCACTTTCTTACCCAAACCCAAAGCTGCAATCAATACAAGAGGATTAAAACTGTCGCCGAAAGAAATAACGTTTTGAGCAGGTATAGCTTTAAATTGCTGTCTTAAAAACCGTATAATAAACCAATAATAAAAAACCAAATTACCTCCTTTACCGGGATGCGCTTTGGGTGGAACTACAAGGGTTACTTTAGGATCTAAATCATAAAACAAGGCCTCTTTTTTACACGAAATAAAAGTCACCTGATAGCCATTATTGGACAACCAATTGGCTAAGTTCGTCATAGCACGCTGTATACCTCCTATTCCTAATTTGGGAGAAACTAAAATTACTGCTTTCAAGTGTTTTGATTTTGGTTTAAAAACGCATCCTTCAAATCTTCAATAATCCATTCATAAGGATTAAAAGTTCCGGGATACCAATTTAGGTTACTGTCCCAATAGCCTTCACAATCGTAGTACCCTTCTTTTCGGTAACCATAGCTCATTTCAACCAATAAGGGCTTTTCATTTTTATATACAAAATCAAAAGCCACACATTGTGTTTTAACTTTATCGGCTATCGCAAAAGAAGCCCTCAGCAATTCGTCATCGAAGTTTTCTTTTTGGTATTCTATATAACCACTACCACTGGCCCTAAAATCATTAGGTCTGGTATACCGTTTAATAGCAAAGGCTTTATCTTTGATTACAATAACGCGATAATCTGAATCGTTATTGGGAATAAACTCTTGCAAATACACATAACCCCAAGCCTTACCGCTCATACGCTCATATTTCACAGGGTAAACCAAATGGACGATAGCTTTAAGGATATCAATAAGCTTCTTTTTCCCTAGTTTGTATCTCCTTACGGCTTCTTTTATGCCATCTATGGCATCATATTCTCTTATCCCTGAGCCAAACATGCGTTTCCCAATACTAATCAATTCGGATTCGCTCCTAACCAATTTCACATTCCTACTCCCGGATCCGCCTTTTAGCTTCCATACTATAGGATAAGAACATGTTTTGGCAAACTTTCTAAGTGTTTTCAAATCGTAAAAAACATGATTTTGTGGCGTAGCAATATCCAAGCCTTCGAAAAGGTATTTTTGCGCTACTTTATCGTCAAAGTGCCAGCCGGTGTTGTGGTTTGGAAACACAAGTTTACCGCAAAACTCCAAAGCTTCCAGCAATTTTTTAGCCATAAAATAATCGGTAGGATGCGACTGCTGGTGATGCCATAACAGTACATCAAACGATTTCATCTGTTCCATTATATCAGAATCATAGCAATTTACAAGGCCGTAGTCGATATTTTTTTCCTGACAATATGCAATCCATTTTGAGGAAAATGAGCCGGGTGTATCGTGTATAGCTATTCTCATGGGCTATCTTTTATTTTTAATTGCGTCTTGTAACACTATTGTTAACAACTGTTTGTGGGATTCACAACGAACCAAATTCAACAACAACAACAATTTATTTTTACTAAAAACAGAGGGCAACAAACCTTTTTTATAAAGTGAACTCAACTTGCCTTCATAGGGATTTATAAAGGACAAATACTGTAATCCCATTTTTTGGGCAAACCCAACATATTCCTCTTGTAAGCGCTCATCATTAGCAATAATGGCATTATAATGTTGTATAGTGTTTTCAAATTTTTTAAGTCGGTTCGATTCTAATTTAGTCAAACCTAAGGTGGCTTCGTGTTGGGAAAAAGGAATCACCTCAAAACGCATTGCCGCTTCTGCTATGGTAAATCCAACAGCCATACCGGTATGCCAATTTTCGCCCTTGGCCTTCTTGTTACTATCAAAAATAAAGTTACCTAAACTGTAAAAAATAGGGCGGTCCTTGTACAACTCATACCCACTGAAAGTGTGGGTGTGGTGACCAACTACAGCAGATGCACCGGCATCGATAAAAAACCTGAAAATCTTTTTCATTTCCGGCGTAGGCAACGGATGGTATTCGTTTCCGCCGTGATAGATCACCAAAATAAAATCGACCGAATCCCGCAACTCTTGAATTTGAGTAAAGTGGTCAATAATATCAACCCCATTAGCACCAGCCTCACTTTTGGCATCCGTAATCCATTCATGCTCACAAACATTAAGGATGGCTATTTTTTTAGACTTAATTTCTTTTATATAAGGTTGCTTTCGGACAGCCTTGGTTTTTCCGGCACCCACAAAAGCTATATCAGACTGCTCTAATCGTGTCAAAGTTTCCTCAAATCCCGCAACGCCATAGTCCATAATGTGGTTATTGGCTAAGGTTACCAAATTCACCCCTGCATTTTGCAAAGCTCCTAAAACAATGGGCTTCATTGAAATAACCGGACCCGTCTTAGACGTTGGTTGACCGGAAGTAATTACAGGTGCCTCTAAATTAACTATGGTTAATGCCGACTGCTGCAAATCCGGGTAAAGTTCCCCAAATAAGGTAGCATACTCTCTGCGCTCAACCAAAGGCTCAAGCCTTCCGCCGGCGTGGGGGCCAACATAAAAATCGCCGCAAACTAAAATATCATAACTCATTTCTTTGATGCTCTTATGTGGTTAGCCAATTGTACTGTATTCATAAATTCTATATCCGGATAGCGCTTTACCAAATCGGTGAGGATACGACCGAATAATTGCAAATTCTGAGTCCTGTTTTGCTCCTCTAAACCGCCCATGAAATTTACTCGATGTGTGGATAAAACTACTGGAGCCCCCACTAAAAAAGCGGCTTGTACTTCTTTGGTAATCTTAGCTTGCCAATCTACATTCGGTCTGGTTGAAGGCTCAAAACCGGCATTTCTTATCAGATAAACTTGACCAAGGCTATTAGAATCTCCCATATAGTGTTTAATGGTTTTATACCCCTCATAATCACCGGGCACTTTTTGAGCCCTACTGCCCTGTAGGGTATCAACACCTATTTTATGCAATAAGGCTTCATGCAACGGATGCCAAGTATAATTAGCGGCTATAAATGAAGTAGACTTAAATCCGAAAGCCCCCTGAAAGAGCTCTTGGGCTTCCTTTAGTATAACTTCATGCGTTTTAATATCAGCAAAATTATCGAGGTCAAGTGCGGTTAAAAAACTTTTCCTTTTAGCGTTGACTATAGTGGTACTCAACCCATAAACCTGATTATCAAAGGCCAATCGGGTCACTTCATCACCGCTTTCAAGAGCGCGCATCCAATTTTTAATAAAAACATGTTCTCTACCGTGCAATTGAGGAAAATACATTTTCGCAGCCATTCCCTGCTTAATAATGTCTAGGGTTTGTGTGGAACCTTGGTATTTTTGATACGTTTCCGTAACTGTTTCATAGGCATAACGTTCAAATTTAGCGGCCCTGATAATCTCATAATCCGGGTTGGCTACTATGGTGTTGGCGGTAATTACGGGCGAGTTGCCGTTTTGGTCTTTTACTGCCGACAAACATTCATAAAGCGCAGTCAAATCATCGGTATTTTCCAAACTGTCAAACCGATTATAACCACATTGATCTACCCTTATCCCGGCTGCTAAAAGAGCATTGTATGCCTGAACGGAAGGCATCCTTACAGAACCCCAATCGTCCGACTCAATAACCAATATCTTTCGCTTCGAACGAAATCCCTTTGCATTGAGTAGTATGTTTTTAATGTTTTCAACCATGGTTGTACTTTGTTAAGATTAACCGTTTATAATAAAATAAGACGTGAGCCAATTACCAAAAAACAGATTGGGTAAATTAAAAACAATTTTAGCCATATAAGTAAAATTGAAGAAATTCAACACTATCAAAAGACTTATAAAATGAAACAGTCTTTTGTTTTCGTGATAAAATTTTTTGTTTTGGGCATATGAAAATTTAACCGTTGTCAAAAGATAAAACAATACAAAGTAAAAATAGAAGTTACTGACCGAAAAAAAGCGATTACCATGAAGCACTGACGATGCAAAATTAGTTAAGGAATAGGAAAGCAATGCCATAATCATAAGGTCTTCATAAAACTTATGCTGCATGAGAAATCTTCTCCTTTTAAGGATAAAAAACAACAAACTAAACATTAAAATCTGGCGAGAATAAGTGATGATTCCCCTATTGATTGCCCTCTTGGCAGAGCCTTCTTTTTCTGCTTTTGCATATCTTTTACTATTGCTTTCCTGACCTTCTTCAGAGGCGTAAGCGTCAACTTGGGTAGAGATACTATCCGTTAAATACTGTTTGGAAAAGGTATCTACAAAACCTGATAAATTGGTATTAGAATACACTACCGATAGTCCAAATATCAATAGGGTCAAATTCACGCGCTTTTTTAAGTTTTTGATCAATAAAAAAACAAAGGGCAAAACGGTATAAAACAAAAACGAAAAGTGAATAAAGGGGGTTAACAAAATAAGGTAAAGAAAATTTCGTTTTTTATTCAACGTATACTCGAGCAAACACCAACAAAAGAACAACACCGCCGAGTTGAAACGGAAAGCAGTAACTACAGTAAACGGTAAAACGGTGTACAAAGCCAAAACATAAAACCAAGGCAAATAAGTCTGGTAAGCCGGATCAGCATTGTCAGCTATTACTTTGATACACTTGTAAAATATAAAATAGTAAATAGCGGTAAAACAAATCGTTATAAAGTAAAAATTAGTGGAAATAAGGGTTATCAACTTTGAAACCAAAGGATAAAAAAAGTCCTTTTCTAAAAAAATTTCTACAAACGAGTTATCCCTGTAATAAACAGCCGAAGTAACATACCGGTACATATCAGAATTGGGTCCCTCTAAAAAGTTAATCCCAACAAATACTGCAAACAGCATGAAAAAAAGCAACAAATATTTCGACTTCAAGTCTTTAAACACACTCACCATAGCGGGAAATGGCCATATAAAAACAAAAAGTAATTTAGGAATAATGCTGCGATTCATGATTTTCTTATCATTAAGTGATTTTAGTGTTGTATTTATCAGCAAAAAGTACCTGCTTCAACAAAAAATAATTAAACAAATATAAAAAGATGTAATTGATAAGAATTCCTATTGAAATACTACTTAAAACATCGGTTTCAAAAGTAAAGTAGCATAAAAAAGGAAAAGCAGCATAACCTATCAATTCAAAAAATAAAAAAACATAAGCTTCCTTATAGGCCTTGAGCGTGTATAAAATATTATGAGTGGTAGCATAACTGGAAAAAATAAAGGCTACCGACATGATTTGAATGGAAAGTATTGAGGCCGTATACTTCGGAAAAAAAGTAGTCACTACATAGGGCATAAACAATATTACCCCTATGGTAACAGGCAAACATATCAAAGGATAAATCCAAATCATTTTGTTGATATGCGGCCAAAGCAATGAGGCTTTTCCATCCTTACCGTATTTAAATCCCATTTGGGGTTGCAAAAATTGGTTGATTTGACTGGGCAATAAATTCATCATTGTTTTCAAAGCCATCGCCGGAGAAAACAACCCCAACTGCAATACGCCTCCCAAAGCCAATATAATCCATCTGGGAAAACTTTGAGCCAAGACCCTTAACTGATAAAACAACATAATAACCATCCCTCTTTTTAGGAGCTTTTGTAAAAAGGTTTTAGAGTATTCCGGTTTAATGTCTTTGTAAGGAGAATAAATATATAAGAGTACAGTGTGTTGTACCACTATCAAAATATTAAACAGCAAAATACCATAATAGTGATATTGATATACCAAATAAGTAGCCAATAAAGTGGTAATACTTTCAATAATGTATATTTTGGTTAACTTATCAAAAGATTTAGAGGTCCGAAAAGTGGATATCAAATGTAAGGTTAGCGAAGTACTCGCCGCAATAATGCAAATAGTGCCTATACCCAGCGTAAGTTCAAAACTATCCGCAAAAAAAAGCGAAGCTAGCGTTGCCATCAACCCGCCAACCATAAATAAAATGGAAATAAAATACGAGTACCATCGGGCCGATGCTATATACTTTTTGTAGTCGGCATCATTGTTTCCCATTAAAATAGGCAACTCAATAGATAAACCATTCTGTATACCCAATTGAAAAAAAGGAATATAAGCTAAAAAAATAGATACAGCATTCCACAACCCCAACTCATAAGGATTCAACCACCTCATAATTACGATGCCTACAAACATTTTGGCAAAACTATTAACGGTGCTCGACAAGCTGTAATACGAGCCGGTCTTGAGCAAATCATTAGATTGGAATTTATGATATAGTCTTTTTAACATTTAAAATACAATTTCGTTCAAATCGTCAATATTCACTATATGCGAGGTAGGATTTCCTATATCTATTTGTGTAAAAATATTGCCGAAATTATAAAGTTTATAGGTGTAATAATACTTACAGCTGTCATTGTAGGCAAACATTGAAGTAGAAGCAGCACTCAAAATGATAGTATTTTTCATGATCAACACATACAATTCTGCCGGTATTTTGTCTTTAATCACCCTAATATTCGGATAACTGTTGTACAAATCCAACTGCCCTTGTTCCGAATTAGGATGGGCCTTGTAGATGATTTTTTTATCAGGGAATTTGGCTAATAAATAGTCAAAAATTTCTTTTTCTCTTTCCCAATAAATCCGTTTCCAAGCTTGTCCCAAATAAAGGATGGAATCAACATCAAAATCAATTTTAAAATGGAATAAGTGGTTGGAAAAGGCAATAGATTCCTCACTGTAATAAGGCAGTTGCACTAATTTCTTTTTAGTCCTGTTGTTGTATTTTTCAGGATAAGTTAACCAAACTTCGTCAACTTCTTTAGAAAAAGCATACTTGTAATTGTTGTGAAAACCAATCCAAGCTACTTGTTTTCGCTTAAACATTTCTTTGTAATCGTTAAGCGTATCTCGTAGGATACAATACAAAAGACGCTTCTTTTTGTAATGGTGGTAAGGTTTCGTACCGTCTTGCAACAATGAAATTGTAATCCCTGTTTTGGAAAGCTTAGTCAGTAAAAACAAAGTTTCGGAACAGTTTTCTTGGAAAAAGAAAAAACGCTCTGGTTTGAAAGCCTTGATAACACCTACAAAATCGGTATTACCAAATTTATTTCGTTCCAATTCCCGGAATTCAATAAACGGTTCATTGCTTTTAAAATCGTTGCTGATTCGACCCTTGAGGTAGTAAATGATATTGTGGTAATCACGGTATTGACTAAAAATAGTATTTACAGCCATCAACACATGATATTGTGTTCTTACTAAAAAAACATTGGTCTTTTTGGTTTCCATGTGTTTATTACTTTTCGTCATTAATAGAATTGGTTATAAAGTCCAATTGCATTCTGGTTCCCTTCTCCAAGTCACAATTAACCTTTTGACCCAGTATAGTGTGGTAGTATTTAGGATGTAATCCGAAACCGGGTCTGATACTTTTAACATGGTCTTCGGTAATTACCTCACCTTTTTTTATATCCTTAACCACATACAACGATCGAGAGAAATCCTTTCCTTTGGCTTGTTTTTCGGTCAATTCATAATCAACTACGCCCATAGCCTTCTCAGCTTCTCTTACCGATTTTACCATATCGGTAAACTCTTGTTCATTCATCGAAAAAGAAGCATCTGGTCCTCCGATAGTTCGGTCTAAAATAAAATGCTTTTCAATAATTTTAGCCCCGAAACAGGTGGCTACTACCGGAACGGTGGCGCCCATAGTATGATCAGACAAACCGGCTATAACACCAAATCGCTCCTCAAAATCCTTTACCATCACCATATTAGCTTCATCTATTGGGGCCGGATAACTTGACGTACATTTCAATAAAGCAATGTCATTATTCCCCACTCTTCGGCAAGCGGCTAAGGCCATTTCAATATCCTCCATAGTAGCGATACCTGTGGAAATAATAATTGGTTTCCCTTTAGAAGCCGTGTACTCTATCAAAGGAATATCCGTAATTTCAAAGGAAGCAATTTTGTAGGCCGGAGCCTGTAACGATTCTAAAAAATCTACCGCAGTTTTGTCAAAAGGGGAAGAAAAACAAACCAATCCATTCCTTTCGGCTTCCTCAAAAATGGCCTGATGCCATTCCCAAGGCGTAAACGCTTCTTGGTAAAGATCATATAAATTTCTTCCTTCCCACAGAGTACCTTTAATCAAAAAATCTTCCTTTTTAGAATCTATAGTTATGGTATCAGCGGTATACGTTTGCAGTTTGATACAATCGGCACCGGCTCTTTTAGCGGCTCTAACCGTTTCCAAAGCAACCGCTAAACTTCCATTGTGGTTGGCGGAAAGTTCGGCTATAATAAAAACGTTAGAATGCTTATGGATATCAAAATGTTTTATTTTCATCTACGTGTAAATTTTACGGTATTATCGTCAATTCTTTCTTCTCTAAAATGCAAATCCCTGAAAATTTTAAGCGAGGCTACATTGTCTGTTTTTACAATCCCTACCACGGGAGCGGTGTGGGCATCGCTATCAAACTGAATCATACCTTCTTCTAAAATTTTCTTTCCCCATCCTTTTCCATGATGCTTAGGATCGATTAAATAACTAATAACAACCTCGTCGGCTAATACATCAAATCGGATAGATCCTATGGGTTCATGATCAACAAACGCCAAGTAATAAAAAACCTGCTCGTTTGAAATTTTTGAAGCAAACCATGCCTTATGATCATCAAATGCTATGGCATTTTGAGACAAAGCATACCTCCGCACTACGGCATCAGTAGCCCAATTAAAAGTTACATCTACATCAGCAGGAACTGCCCTCCTGAGCTCAAACGCAGTTTGATACTTAGCATGAATAATAACGTTTTTAAATTGATTGTTAAAAAAGCAATGGTCTTTTAAAACCGCTTCCTTTTTAAACCCCGCGGCCTCAAGCACGGGATATAAATGAGGTCTCACATCAAAGGCATAAGTAAAAATCTTGTGCAGTTTTAGTGCTCCAAAAGCCACTTTTTCAATGAGAGAGAGGTAAATAGTCCAATGCTCACTAAAAGCTTCCTGCTCAAGGGCTGTATCCATAATAAATGAAATTTCAGCATGCTGATCATTCCAGTTAATATGCACCAAACCGCCATACCCTATACATTGATCATTCTCGAGATAAGAAAATAAAATTTGATTCGGTTGTTCCTGTTCAAACAAACCCGAAACGACATTTGTAAAATAATTCTCCTGATCTGCAAGGGTTAATGGTTTTTGTTGTCGCAAATGGTAAATTTGTTCATTGCGCCATTGCATAATAGCAATCCTGTCCTCATAGCGAATGGGGACAATTTTGTAGTGGGCATGAGCAAACTCTTGTTGCGCTAAAACTTTATATTGCATGTGTTTAATTTAATCGCTTAAATCCGGAATGACAAATAGGTCCCTCTAAAAGTGTATGAAGGTCAACATCGCTGTTCTGATGCGCTTTGATTTGATGGTAAACCGAATCCAAAGCTTCAAAATACTGGGCAAAATCTACATCTTCATGCGCAATGGAAGCATAAAAATTAGTACTGGCCAAAAATCCTTTCTTCAGCATTTCCTGCGTAATAAAAGTTTTGAACAGCAAAGCATCATCGCTGTTAAAGGCATAAGTTGTTAAGGACGGTATACCTGAAATGGTAATAGACAACTGATGAGCGTCGGCCAGTTTTTGCCAACCTTGCTGCATTTGTTTCCCTTTTTCAGTAATAATGTCCCATGATTGGATGCGTTCCATCACCTCTAGTGTTTTCAAGGCGGCAGTAGGCCCTATGCGCTCTGTCCAAAAAGTACTGCTGATAAAGGTTTTTTGTGCCGCTTCCATCACCGAACGCTTACCCACTACTGCGGTTAAAGCATAACCGTTACCGATAGTTTTACCATACATAGCCATATCCGGCTCAACTCCATATTTTTTATAAATCCCGCCAAATGTTTCCCGGAAACCGGAAGTACATTCATCAAAAATCAACACTATATTTTTTTGAGTTGCCAAATCGCGAACTTTTTGTAAAAAGTTATCTTCCGGACCAAAATTCCGAACCACTTCCATCTTGATTACACCTATATCTTGAGTGTCCACAATTTGCTCTAACTCTTCAATATTGTTGTAGTGAAAAGGGAACACCGAATTTTTTAAATTTTTAGGCACACCGGCCGGTTCTAAACCGGGCAATAAATGTCCTGAAAGACCATCACCACTGTTGTGATTGGTAGACAAATACCAATCATGCCAACCGTGATAACCACAAATGGCTACATTGTCTTTGCCGGATGCCGCACGCGCAATTCTAATGGCAATAGCGTTAGCTTCACCGCCGCTTCTGGCAAAACGTACCATATCAGCCCAAGGATTCATGGCTACTAGCTTTTCAGCCAAATACACTTCCTCCGGACAGTTCAAAGTACTCATATTGCCGTTCTTTATCGTTTGCATTACTGCTGCATCAACTTCGTCATGACCGTAACCTAGGGTATTCGTACCTATGCCCATAATAGACATGTCAGTAAACTGATTACCGTCTAAGTCCCAAACTTTATTGCCTTTCGACTTTGAAAAATAACTGGGCCAATTATCCGGTAAAAACATTTCCGGTCTTTTGGATAAAAGCATGGTACCGCCGGGAATGAGTGATTTTGCCTTCTCATACAATTTTTGTCCGGTTCTGTTATTCATGGGTATCTTGATTTAATGATTTTAAATAACCTTCATTTCTGGTGATGCTTTGGTTGCTTAAAGCATCTTGGTGTGCTAAAATATAGTCGGTATACGTTTTCCAATCCTTGTCAGTTCCCAACTGCGCTATCAATAGCGCAACGGTGGCCAAATCGGAAGGTTCGTCTACTGTCATTCTAACTTTATTATAATTATCAGGAGCCGCAAAATTCATAGCCTTGAATAGGGTTCCGCCATTAACATCCGCATTTTTTCTAAGGTATGGCGTCACATGTTCCCTGTCTGACAATAATGTAGCTTCACGCCAAGCCTGCTCCAAAGCGGCAAAAGTAAAAACCTCTACATCTTGACCGTCAGGAAAATGCTCAACTAAAACATTAGCTCCATAATCGAGTTTGTTCGTTATAGTCATTTCAATTACTGCATCGATCAAACTAGCATCAATTAGCGGACAATCCGAAGTAACCCTTACTACATAATCAGGTTGATAGTCAACTACAGCTTTATAAAACCTGTCTAAAACATCTTCCGTAGAACCATGGTAAAAAGAGACTCCGGCTTGGTTAGCTATAGCAGCTATTTGTTTCGATTTGGGCTCTAGAGTCGTGGCCACCATAATTTTTTGGGCCAAGACCGATTTTTTTAATCTTTTCAAATGAACCCCAAGCAAAGTGTCATCGCCTAATTTTTGCAATACCTTTTCCGGAAACCTGCTGCTTCCTATTCTGGCTTGGGTAACCAATATTACTTTGGGTGCTACCATTTTGAAGGGTTTAATAATTCTATAGTTGCTACATTAATTTGGTCAATGGCCAATAAAGCTTCAGCTTTTATGACAACACTGCTCCACTGTAAATTTAAGTTCAACTGCTCCATACTTTCAACACCTATTAAAACTTTATCTATATAGGGTTTGGTCAAACAATATTGCAAGGCCAAATGGCCGATGTCAAGTTTGTTATCATTGGCAATGCTTTTGATTTCATCCAAATAAAAACGCAAAGGCTCAAGCTTTTCCGGTAAAGCATTACTGTCTTTAAAAAACAATCCTTGTAAAAAGCAAGAACGGGTGTGAATTTCCTTTCCGGAATCCTTTAAGGCCATCAGCATGGTGGCTCTCAGGTTGGCATTATCCAACATATTAAAAGGCAATTGTACAACCGATATCAAATCATCAGAAAGCAATGCTTCTAATTCTTCGTTGGTATAAACCGATACCCCTATTTTTTTAAAATATCGGGGATAACCCTGTGCATAAATTTCAGATAAAATGGCTTTATTTTGTTGGTAAGCTTCAAAAGAATGAAACATTACAGTATGCACAGCCTCAACCTTCATGGCTTGTATACTGGCCTTCAAAGAAGCAAACCAATCTACCGCAACATCCTTACTGAACTTTGTATTAACTAAAAACGCATCCTCCGGATTGGCTTCATGATAAAGCCCTATTCTATGTTCCGCAACGCCATAAGCAGCTGCTGTATCGAGCTCAGTGATACCGTAACCGTAGGCTTCTTTTAATAGGGCAATTACAGAAGACTCGTTGGGCAAACCTTGAGTATTGTTGATCCCATAATCAAGACCAAACTGTACTGTTCCTAAAATTAACTTCTCTTTCATTAGGCAAACTAAGAATGGGCAATAGCTTCTAAAATAGAGGCCGCAGCCTCTTTATCATGCTCCCACCATTGACTGTCCAACAAAGCATTGCGCTGTGCTAGTGTGAGCCTTTCAGCTATCATTTTGGCAGGAGTTCCTGCAAATACGGTAAAAGGAGGAACATCTTTGGTCACCACCGATTTACTACCGATAACAGCACCTATACCAATTTCGATTCCCGACATAATAGTTACGCCTTCACCTATATAAACATCATGACCTATCGTAAGTACATTCATTTTCTTAGTGTCGGAAGTACTGTCTTTAGAGCAATCGTAATCTTCTTTATTTTTACCAAACTGGTAACCAAAAGGATAAGTGGTCAACTGGCTAACATCGTGTCCTATCAAACCCAACCTGCAATCAGCTCCAATATGACAATAATTGCCAATCTCTACATTGTATAAAATAGTGCTGGGTTTAAAATAGGAATATTTTCCAATCTTAGCCATCCCTACACTGCGAGCTTTGTCACTAAAGTAGGCCTCTGAGTAATATCGTTTAATTTTTCCTGTCGAAACGCCTAAAGAAACCAACTGCTCTTGTACACGTTCAAAAGCTATAATTCCTATCACTATTGTGTCATAAACAAACAAATCCGCATCATACGGACTGTAAACAGGAATACCTTCATAGGTGGTTCCACGCAATCGACTATCATTGTCGAGAAAGTCAAACACAACGGCTTCATGACTGATAATCGAAGAAGCGTATAGACTTCTGTAAACCTCCAGTCCTTCCCTGCACGCACCGAAAACAGCTATCCTTTTCATTATGAGTTAAAATAATTTACAACCTCATCAATTACAAACTGCTGTTCTTCATCAGTCAGTGTTGGATACATAGGCAAACTGATACAATGCTTATAATAGCGTTCCGCATTAGGCATATCGCCTGCTGCCCAACCAAATTGCCTGTAATAAGGCATTAAATGACAAGGAATATAGTGAATTTGAGCAAAAATATTTTGTGTTCTCAAGTAATTATACAAGCCCAATCGATCGTCTGTTTCCAATACATACAAATGATAAGCATGGCCTTCAACTACACCCGACTGTCCTTTCAAGAAAGATTTCCCCTTAAAAGCATCAGCATATCGCTGGGCTATTGCCCGACGTCTGACTATACCCTCATCCGCTCTTTTCAACTGGCTTAAACCAAGTGCAGCTTGAAAATCGGTTAATCTGTAATTAAAGCCTAAATCCTGCATTTCCATATACCACGCAGGATAATTGTTTTCGCCTCCGGCAAATGCAATAGTATTGGTATATAAATCTTCCGATTTAACGATACCGTGAGTTCTTAATTGTAACAGTTTTTGGTACAACTTTTCATCGTTGGTAGTAACCATCCCTCCCTCACCCGAAGCTATGTGCTTAACAGGATGAAAAGAAAAAATGGCTAAATCCGCAAAATTTCCGTTACCGCAATTTTGTACCGTTCCGGTTGAATCCGTAAAATAGCCTCCGGGTGAATGACATGAGTCCTCAATAATCCAAAGGTCATATTGTTGGGCCAAAGCCTTGAATTTCTCAAGATCAACTGCTCTTCCTGCAAAATCTACCGGTATAATCCCTTGATAGGTTCCCATGGGAGCAG
This sequence comes from Flavobacterium cheonhonense, assembly GCF_035671315.1. NCBI lineage: Bacteria > Pseudomonadati > Bacteroidota > Flavobacteriia > Flavobacteriales > Flavobacteriaceae > Flavobacterium > Flavobacterium cheonhonense. The sequence goes on along the minus strand of NZ_JAXAVY010000004.1, from coordinate 79,625 downwards.
CCTCTAGTAAGGCCGCCACAGCATTGTAATCTAAAAGATAGGTCTCCGGATCAATATCAGCAAAAACAACTTCTCCACCACAATAGCGAACACAATTGGCTGAAGCAGCAAAGGTAATGGGCGTTGTAATAACTTTTTGCCCGGGTTTAACCTCTAGAGCCAAAGTACACAAATGCAAAGCTGCAGTACCATTAGCTACGGCCACCGCATACTTACTTCCTATATATTGGGCAAAAGCATTTTCAAACTCGGCAATCTTCGGTCCTTGGGTTAAATAATCTGACTGTAAAGTGGCAACTACCGCAGCTAAATCTTCGGCAGTAATGTTTTGTCTTCCGTAAGGTATAGCTTTTCTCATAGTGTAAAACTCTCATCAACGTGTTCTTTAATGAGCTGTCTCATGGTTTCAATGGTTTCCCATTCCGTGTTTTCTCCCGAATTATAGGTAAAGCCAACCGGTACTTTTACAGCCTTGAACGTAGTAGTGAAATTATCCAATGACCAATTAGGCCTTGAAGGTAAAATAGCATAATATTTCCCTAAATCATAGGTATAAAAAGAGTCGGAAGCGGTAATCATCTCTTCATGTACTTTTTCACCGGGTCTGATGCCGATAATCTCTTTTTTACATTCAGGCCCAATAGCTTCTGCTACATCTAAAATTCTGTATGATGGAATTTTAGGCACAAAAAGCTCACCGCCCCAAGCATGCTCCAAAGCATGCATAACCATATCAACCCCTCCTTGCAACGATATGTTAAAACGGGTCATTTCAGGATCGGTAATAGGCAAAACACCTTCTTTTCGTTTCTTGATAAAAAAGGGAATTACAGAACCGTTAGACCCCATCACATTGCCATAACGAACTACAGAAAAACGGATGGGATTATGTCCTTTTATATTGTTAGCCGCTACAAATAATTTATCTGAAGTAAGTTTGGTCGCACCATATAAATTAATTGGAGCACAAGCCTTATCTGTTGACAAAGCCACAACTCGCTCTACCTTAGTTTCTAATGAGGCATGAATTACATTTTCTGCGCCACCTATATTGGTTTTTACACATTCATCCGGATTATATTCCGCAATAGGAACGTGCTTCATCGCCGCAGCATGAATTACATAATCTACTTCCTTAAAAGCACGAAGTAACCTCTCACGATCTCTCACATCTCCAATAAAAAATCGAATTTGTGGGTAACGGCTCGTAGGATAATCTTGAGCCATCTCAAATTGCTTTTGCTCATCCCTAGAGTAAATAATTAATTTTTTGACCTCAGGATGAGTGTTGAGTATGTGTGCCGTAAGTGCTTTTCCAAGCGATCCGGTTCCTCCGGTAATCAATAAAGTTTTATCTTTTAAAAACATTGGTAATGTAAGGTTAATATAGATTATAAATAGTTGTAGTGTTTGGAGAACAAAGTAAAACTGTATACAAAGCCAAAATCATTTCATGTTGAATTAATTGCTTCTCAATAATAAAGTGTTAAAAATATTAACATTTACAAAGATAAAAAAAAATGAATGGCAGCCTACTAAATACCCCAAATAAGTAACCATTAATAATGAAAATATAACGTTAACTCCCGTTTTTCAATCAGATGGGCCAAAAAAAATAAATAATAACAAACCCGGCAGAATTTGCACAATAAAACACTAAACAAAAACCTATTATCGACAATAAAAAACAGCCTATCACAATAAAAATTCACTTCACCGAAACAAAGCAACCAAATAACGAATAGTTATACCAAGAAAAATCCCTGCCTCTTTGCAGAGACAGGGATTATTATCTAAACTATACGAACTCGTAATTCCTAATTCGTAATTAACAATTCGTAATTCGTAATTCGTAATTAACAAATAAAACCTATCGTTTCACTACTCTCAAAGTTCTCACTTCGTCGCCTTGAGTAAGCACTACGTTGTAAACACCGCTTGGGTATTGATCCCCGATAGCTAACGTACTCAAGTCATTGGCTTTACTTTCGTAAGTAGTCATCAATCTGCCCAACATATCGTAAACTTTTAAGCTTACAGGCGCTTGGCTCGAAGTAGTCAAATCTATCAAGAAGTTGTTCTCAAACGGGTTAGGATAAGCTGTCGCTGTAAACTCTTTAGCCGCTACTCGGGTAGCAGTTGTTGCATTTGGTGTTTTAATCACACAGTCTTTACCTTGTGGCCCTTCACCATAGTAGAACAATTTAACAGACACCAAGTACTCAGTACCCGGCTCTAATCCATGAATCATGTTCAAGTTAAAGAAGTTACCCAAACGATCTAAAGTAATCGGTGTTCCTTGTGGCGTACCATCAACCAATTTTTGCAAGATAAACTGGTAAGTAGCTCCCGATACAAACTCACAATAAATCAACTCAGAAGCAGATGTAACTTGGTAAGCTCCCGGATTTTCAGGATCACCATTACTACATTGAGACTCTTGTAAACCAACTGTTGGATAAGCAGGTGTGCTGATAGTACACTCCGGACCAAAAGAACCTTCAAAAGTAACACCATCAATCACTATAGTAGCTGCAACTGCCACTGCATACTGTGAGTCGAAAGTTAACGACAAGCCCGCAAAACTAGTCAAACGGAAACTTGTAGCGGTGGTAGTCAAAGTATAGTTGGTAGGTGTACCAACTTTTCTAACACGGTAAGTGTAATTAACCGCATTCGGAACAGAATTGATGAAAATTCTATCGGTGATACCGGCCAAAGTTTGACCACACTGATTGGCTGAAATACTAACAGAACTTACCGTTGGTGTACTAACCGAACAAACATTTCCATAAGCTGTAGTAGTAGCGATACCGTTAACCAAAATATCAGACTGTACTGCCACCAAGTAAGTTGCCCCAAAGGATACCGGTAAGTTAGGCACATTGGTCAAACGGAAACTCGAAGAATTGGTAGTCAACACATAGTAAGTAGTTGGAGCTGTACTCAAAGCTACTCTCCATCGGTAATTTTGAGCACCCACAACCGTAGAGGCAAAAATACGTGTATTCAAAGCATCTAAAGTCTGTCCACAAGAAGTAGCCACCAATTGGTTGGTTGGTAAACTTGGAGTGGTTATAGTACAAGGTGTACTGTATGGTTGTAAAACACCGTTTACAACTGCAGCTGCTTGAACGCTGAACGAAGTACCAAACGCATAAATGTTGGTCATCGTTAAATTGAAATTAGCAATATTGCTATCCACTGTAGCAGTAGCATTAGTAGTCAAATTAGTTACTCTGAATCGGTAACCCAAAGTACCTACTACTCCACTTGGTACCGAACACTTGATTCTAGAATCAATAGCAGGCATAGTCAATCCACAGAAGTTAGTAATATTGGTCAAATAAGCACCTGTTACCGTATTGGTAATTACATTACTGTTAGCAGTAGTAGCCGTTAAACAGCTACCACCTGAGATACTGATGCTCGCGCGTACTTGATTCCCGTTAGCCAATGTACTACTGGTGTAAGTATTCGATGAACCACTTTGTACTGTTTGACCGTTAACGGTAAAAGTATAAGTAGCAGTACCACCACTTAAGTTTGATGCCGAAGCGGCAAAGGTAACACCTGTACCATAAGCAAAGGTATTATCAGCATCGCTGCTCGTTAATGATACGCCTGGGGTAACTAAAGCAGTACCGGCTCCGATGGTAAACGATGAAGTAGTCAAAGCACCACAAGTCGGATAAGTAACCGTTACGGTGTGACTTCCGGCACTCAAACCGGATACCGTGAAAGCACCTCCTGATAGAGTAGCGTTTTGATCCGCTCCATTATCAACTTTATAAGTAATAGCAGCACTATTGTTAGGCGCACCTATTAAGGTAATCAAAGCACTTCCGTTAGCAGAACCCACACAAGGTGACTCAGCTACTAAGTTGCTGGCAGCAACAGCCGTAGGACAAGAAGGTGCGTTTAACACCAATGACAACGGACTCGCTGAAGTATAACCCAAAGCTAAAGCACCGGCTGTTGGTGCGGTAGTTGTGTAAGTCGCTGCTGGAGAAGTAGCCCCAAAAGGATAACCATTAACAGCTGAATTGGTTCTTCCCGTAGCAACAACATTTTGCAACCAAAGTGAAGCATTTCCACTAGTTGTCCATGCAACAGTATTCGTAATTCTGTATGTCCCTAAAATCAATGTAGTCCCTTGCGCCATGTCAACACCATTAGCACCTGACAATGCTTGCAAAGAAATACGAACATGACCCGCCGTTGCCACTCCGGGGGTGGGAATAACCATGTTGGTCAATTCAGGACTCTTTGAATTTGCCACATAAGCGGCAGAAATGGTACCTCCATTAATAATGGAGGTACTAAAATTAATTCCTGCAGAATACCCCCCAAATCTTTGGTTAGTATTAGCTGTAACTCTCAAAGTAACATCCATGGTCCTGTCGGTCAAGGCGGTCGCCGACATACTCATGGTGTACGATTGCGCCCTTCCTGAGATGCTGAGCATCATCAGGAAAAGGACCAATCCAAACTTCAATACTGAATTTTTTATTGTTTTTTTCATTTTTAAATTTATTTGATTAATACGGACGTAACAATTCTATAAAGGCATCAATGTTATTAAACAAGAATGGGAAATCAGAAGCTTCAACAAATCCATCTCCATTCAAATCGGTTGGATGATACCCCTCAACGAAGTTATCAATATCATTGAATAAGAATGGGAAGTCAGATGCTTCAACAAATCCATCTTGGTTAATATCTCCAGAATAGAAACCATAAACGCCTTCTGCTAACATTTTCATGTTATCACCATAAGCTTGAGAAGCAGCAGTAGTGAAATCATAAGTTGATGGAGAAGCTCCAACAGCTACAGGATTTGCACTCCAAGTCTCAAGGGAATTTCTATGCTTCACAACAATGTAGAATGAACCGCTAGGCGCAGTAGTAAACGTAGCTACAGCATTACCGTTAGTTTGGAGCATAGCCGAAGCTGAAGCAACCAACTCATAAGTAGTGGCATCACGCAACTCAATAGTTACTGTATCCACATCGGTAGCACTGCTGCCAACACCTTGGTTCATCATTACCGGTCTCATGGCTTGAGCATCCGCATCATAGTAACCTTCAATAAACATTTTAACAGTTACAACGGTTTCACATGGATTAGTAAGATTGCGCAATGGATTAGTATCATCACAATCATTACCTAATGTAGTGGCTGAATAACCTGTTGGAACAGTTGCGCCCCAACATACATTCTCGTTTCCGTTGTCATAACCGTCTCCATCGTTGTCAATGTACAATAAAGTACTTCTCCACTTAGTCGCATCTGTTGGCGCACAATCTTTATTATCTAAAGAGTAACCTGCAGGCGGTGTAGTAGCATCTAAAGCACACACACTTACCAAGCTTCCGGCTCCGTAACCGTCACCGTCAGTATCAGCATAGAATGAATAAGTAGTAAACAATGCTACATTAGCATCATCACAATCGGTATTATTCAAAGCGTATCCTGTTGGAGGTGTAACGGCATCAACCGCACAAACACTTACCAAACTTCCGGCTCCGTAACCATCGCCGTCAGCATCCACATAGAAACTGTAAGACTGAGAACGTGTTCCGTCGTTTGGCGCACAGTCAGTATTGTTAACAACATAACCAACTGGTGGTGTAGTAGCGTTTACAGCACACAATTGAACGGCTGTTCCTGCTCCAAATCCATCACCGTCTGTATCCGCATAGAACGGATATGTAGCGTTTTTAGTGTTATCGTTATCGTCACAATCGGTGTTGTTAACTGAATAACCTGTCGGAGGTGTGGTAGCATTTACAGCACACAATTGAACGGCTGTTCCGGTACCAAATCCATCACCATCGTTATCCGCATAGAACGGATAAGTAGCATTTTTAGTGTTATCAGTATCGTCACAATCGGTATTGTTCGTAACATAACCTACAGGAGCTCCGGTACAAGTAATTTGAGTAACAGCATTGTTACCAAATCCATCACCATCAGCATCAGCATAGTAAGTTACCAAAGGCTGAACTGAAATAACTACCGTATTATTAGCCGTAATAGCTGTAGTACAATTTGGCGTCAAATCGGTTCTGGTTAACGAAGTGATCGCTAATGTTCTACCATTGTTAACCGCCGGTAAAGCCACTGTAAAGGTAGCATTACCTGAAGCGTCTGCCACTACTCCGGTGATAGCTGTTTGAGCAGTACCGTTAATAGTGTAACCAACTGTAGAAGTACTGTTAGGCAACAAACCGCTTAAAGCAAACGTAGTTTGTGAACCTGAACAAGTAACACTTGGCTGGGTGATAGAACTCAAGGTAGACGGTGTTAAAACATTCACGGCAACAACAGAAGAATTAGTACATCCTAAACTGCTAGTATTAGTTACTGTGTATGAAGCTGAAGTATTTGTTTTAACATAAACAGATGTAGCTACTCCTCCGGTATACGCAACTGTACCCGCAGCATCAGTAAACAATCCTGTAGTTGGTGACCAAGTTGTCAAATTATTCAACACACCAAATTGCATATTGTTTCTTCGAGTTTGCGCATAAGTAGCAGTTGTAGCAGCAGCAACTGTAGCAGCAGACTCACCATCAGATCTATAGTATAAAGTTGCTGTATTAGTTGTAGTATTATAAGTCGCCACATTAGTACCTAAACCTCCATTGTCATTGTTAGAGAATGTAAATTCTACTATCAAACTTCCTCCGGTGTAAGTAAAGTTACTATCTAAAGCCAAAGTATTCCATCCTACCACCGGTTGATAACTCGCTGCATTTCTTACAGTAGTTGTTCCGGTTTCGAATGTAGAAGTAGCAAAGTTAGTGGTCGAAGTATTCTTCATTTTAACAGTAAAGTTTTGAAGAGTTCTCGTTTCTACAGCACTTAAGTTAATCGCTACGGAGCTTAGTATTGCACCATTCGTAATACCTAAAGCAGTCAACTCAGCAGCAGTATACAACGTTTGTTGTCTTGTACCACCATAGTATGATTGCATTGGGTTTGGACTTAAAGCCCCTACTGAAGAGCTTCCGGTTGTTGATGAAGTACCTGTACCTGAAGTTATGATAGTTGAACTAGTATTAGTTACTGTCAATAACTGAGGAACACCTGCACATACATCTAAATTAGATGACGAAACAATTGGAGCAACTGGCTGGCTAACTGTTAAGGTAGCAACATTAGAAGTAACTGACCCACAAGGTGCAGCACCCGAAACCACAACGCGATATTGGTAACCGCTCATGGCTGTAGTAACAGCAGCAACAGTTAACGATGCATTGGTTTCACCAGTTAAAGCACTCCAACCTGAACCGGTGTTTACTTCCCATTGGTAACCCAAAGAAGTTCCGGTAGCAGTTACAGTAAAGGTAGCATTAGCCGCATTACATACTGTAGTATTAGCCGGTTGAGTACCAATTGCAACAGCAGTATTTACAGTTAAGGTAACCGCAGTAGAAGTTACAGCACTACAAGGAGCAGCACCAGAAACTATCACTTGGTATTGATTACCGTTCATATCGGCTGTCAAACTGTTTAAAGTCAAAGTAGCCGAAGTAGCTGAAGCAACATTACTCCATGAAGCACCACTATTAGTGCTCACTTGCCATTGGTAAGCCAAACCGTCACCGGTAGCAGCCACTGTGAATGTTGCTGAACCAGCTGAACATCCTGTAGCGCTTGATGGCTGTGTAGTGATGGCAACAGCTTCTTTAACAAATAAAGTAGCCCCATTTGAATTCACCACACCATTGAGTACACAACGGAATTGTTTGTTGTTATCCGATAAAGTCAATCCTGATAAAGACAACGTAGCCGTATCAGCATCAGCATAAATACCACCATTGGTAATATTGGTCCAGTCAACACCATTGTTGGTGCTCACTTGCCACTGATAAGTATCAACAATACCTGTGGTAGTTACAGCAAAAGTTGCAGTATTAGCGCCGGCACTACAAGCGGTAAAGTTTACCGGATTTGTAGCAATAGCAGCAGTGCTAACGGTTAAAGTAGCAACTGAACTTGTAACCGAAGTACAAGCAACAGCACCGGAAACAACAACTCGATATTGGTAACCGTTCATCTCAGCAGTTACAGCAGTCAAACTCAAAGTAGCTGCAGTTTCTCCTGACAACGCTGACCAACCTGAACCACTGTTAACTTCCCATTGGTAAGTTAAACCGGTACCGGTAGCAGCAACTGTAAATGAAGTATTATCACCAGGTAACTGAGAAACACTAGCTGGTTGAGAAGTAATAGCTACAGCATTGTTAATAGTAACTTCAAAAGTAGAAACACTATTAGGACACCCAGCAACAGTCACAGTATTTGTAACCGTATAAGTACCCGCAGCAGAAGAAGCTAAAGTAATAGCTCCGGTAGTAGCGTTGATACTTAATCCTGCCGGACTGGCTGTGAAGGTACCTGCTGATCCTGTTATAGTAGGAGTTGCAGTACCTTGATTAGTACAATATGTAGCAAAATCATAAGCAAATGCTGAAGTAAGTGCTTGATTAATAACTACAGTTGTAGTAGCCGTTTGAGCAGTACAATAAGTAGTTGGCAACATAGTATAAGTTACGGTATAAGTACCTGGTGTACTAGCCGCAACATCAATAGCTCCTGTAGAAGGATCAATTGATAAGCCCGCTGTAGAAGAATAAGTTCCTCCGGTAGTACCGGTAAAGGTTACCGTAGCAGTTGTAGCTGTACTACAGTAAGGAGAACCTGCATAAGAAATAGTAGCTGCCGGTAAAGCATCTACAGTAGCAACTACAGCAGTTCTGGCTGAAGCACAACCTACTGAAACAGCAGCTATATTGTGGAAATAATTATAAGAACTTGTTGAAATAGCGGAATCATAACCACTGGTTATAGTACCTAAAGTGCCCAAATTGTTAAAGGCAGCAGTAGCATAATTTGCTCCGGTACTAATTCTGTTAACACTTTGCGAGAAAGAAGCTAACAAACGGTAAGTCGTACCCGAAGTAACCGGCAAATTAAGGTTCATAGTATAGAACCCGGCTGTTCCGCCTTGTGGTATAGATAAGTTTACAGAAGAACCAACTTGTGTTCCTGTAGTATTATCTACCAATCTAACTACAACATTGTTGGTAACATTCAAAGTAGGCGAATAGTATTGAGCTGATACAATGGTTCCATTGTTTGTCGCTGTAAACACAATTCCTCTCTCTGAAGAAGCACCGGTTGAAGTTGGCACAGAGGTATTACCCAATCCGGTTTGACTTCTCAAACCTGAAGCAGTACTAGCTTCAGCATAGTAAGTAGTCGTAGCAGAAATACTTGGTGTAGTAAAACTGGTTCCTGTTCCTAAAACAGCACCTCCGGTTGCAGCAGCATACCAGTTGATAGTTGAACCTTCATTGGCGGTAGCTCCTAAAGTTACAGTACCGGTTCCACATCTTCCTGCCGGAGTTGAATCCGTAACAATTGGATTGAAAACAGTTAAAGCAACTGTATTAGAAGTAGCCGTTAATCCGCTTTCTGAACAAGTTACTACGCAGTTGTAATAAGCATCAGCTGAAATACTACCCGTAGATAAAGTAGCTGAAGTTTCTCCTGAAATAGGAGCAAAATCAACACCATTAGTAGAAGAATACCATTGGAATGTAATACCAACAACACCACTTGTATAACCACTTAAAGTTATAGTAGTTCCAACACCTCCTAAACATAGAGAAGAAGTAGGCGCCGAAGCAGTACCGGCTACAGGTGTTCCTGAACAAGATGGTGCTGGGTTGATGTTAATAGTATAATCCTCAAATGTAGCCCAAGTACCTGCATAGCAAGGATCCACCCCGGCATCAGTATCAGAACCACCTATTCTCATTCTGTGAGCCCCTAGTGGAGCAGTTAATGGAATAGAGAAACTACCTGATAAAGTGGTTGGGTTATCACTAGCCGATAATCCATAATAAACCTGCTCACCGGCATCATTAAAATCAGCATCATCATTAAAGTCGATCCAAATTTTAGTACCATAAGCATATCCGGTAGCATAAGTAATAGCAAAATTAACGGTAGACAATCTTTCTGCTGTTGTACTTTGAGCAGTGAAATCACCATAATTTCCAACCTCAGCACCGGTAGTGTTGTTGATATCACCCATAGTAACATTGGTAATACCGATTCCGTCAACAGAAGATGGTGCTGGAGTACAATAGAAAATTACGGTTAATTGACCTCCGGTTGAAGTCACTGAACAACCATTATTGGTTACCACACAACGGTAGAAGTTAGCGCTTCCCAAAGCAGTAGCAGCTGAAGTGGTAACAGTCAAAGTAGCACTATCAGCACCGGTATAAGTAATACCTGCTGGTGTAGCATCAGTCACATTGGTATAAGTACCGTTCAAGGTAGTTGAACGTTGCCATTGATACGAAGTAGCCGCACTTGGTACTACTGTAAAAGTAGCTGCATTACCTCTCAAGATAGAGGCGTTAGCAGGCTGTCCGGTGATAGTAGGGTTATTAATAAATAATGTAGCTGCATCAGTTGTTACCGATGTACAAACAGCATTACCTGAAACCACTACTCTATATTGAGTACCATCAGCACTTAAAGCTGGATTCACAATAGAAATCGAAGCCGTTGTTGCTCCTGTTCCTGTGTAAGCACTCCATGAAGCACCATTATTAGTACTCACTTCCCAAGCATAGGTCAAATCTGAACCGGTAGCTGTAGTCGAGAAAGTAGCTGTACCTCCTGTTGCACAAACGGTTTGGTTGGCCGGATTTGAAGCAACTACCGGAGCTTTCACAGTAAGTGTGGCACCATCACTAGGCAAATAGAAGTTAATCAAACATCTGAATTTCAAACCATTATTAGCTACAGCTATTCCGGAAACTTCTAATGTTAATTGATCAACACCGGTAAATGTTAAACCGGTAACAGCATCAAAGCCATCAACTAAACTTTCATAGTTCACACCATTGTCTGAACTCACTTGCCACTCTATTCCATAAGGCTCGTCTCCTGTAGTAGCAATACTGAATGAAGTACTGTTAGGAGCACAAACCGTTACACTCTGAGGTTGTTGCCCAATACCGGTATTATCAACCGTTAAGGTAGCAACTATTGGCGTTAACGGAGCACAAGGCGCATCACCGGTAACGATACATTGGTATTGATAACCGGTCATGGTTTCATCAATGTTAGACACAGTCAAGTTAGCAGTAGTAACATTAGAATAAGTAGCGTCTTCTGACAAATCAACCCATCCTGAACCATCATTCAACTGCCATTGGTAAGTATATACCGGTCCGGCTTGTGTAGCCACCGTGAAAACTTTACTACTTCCTGGGATAGCAATATGAGAAACAGTCGTTCCAATTGGGTTAATAGCACCCGGATCAGTTACCGTAACTACAACTTCTTGTGTCGATTGACATCCTGTAGTAGTATCCGTAGCAGTAACTGTATAAGTAGTAGTAGCTAATGGACTTACAGAAATCGAAGCCGTCGTAGCCGAAGTAGACCAAACATAAGTTTGACCTGAACCGGTAACTTCTAAAGTAACCGACTGACCTTTACAGATAGTAACATCATCAGTTACAGTAAATACCGGTAAAGCTACTGGAGTTACTGTAGTAGTGGCAGTAGTGGTACAAGCGCCATTAGCTGCAGTAGCAGTATATACTCTTTCTGTAGAAGGTTTTGTATAAACCACACTAGCATTACCGCCAGTATAGGCAATAGTTGAACTAGCATCAGTATATAAATCATCACTTGGAGACCAAGTCATAGGAGTTGGTACTGAAGTCGTATATGTGAACACAACAGAGGGTCTGTTAGCATATGTCGTTCCACCACTCGTTGCAGTACATGCCCCACTCGAACCTTTTAAATTTACATTTGATAATGCTGCTGGTGTAGTAGCGGATAATGTAGAAGTTGTTCCAATTGTAGCAACTGTATAACAAATATTTACTACAACATTTGAGCTACCATCCCAAGCGAATGGAGTTGTAAAAGTATGTAAGTTTGTACCCGATACAGCAGTATAAGTCGCAGCAGTATATACTTGGGTAAACGTTCCTGTCAAGAATGTCGATGTAAGTGCTGTGGCACTAGTATTAGCTAAACTAATAGTATAGTTGTTAGATGAACCACTACCTACTGAAGAAACATTAAATGCAATAGATGTGATATTTCCACCTGTTGTAAGACCAAGAGCATTCAACTCTGATTTTGTGAATAACAATTGATGTCTGAAATCACCTGCACCATAACCATATCTGTAAACTCCTTCAAATTCAGTAGTCGTTGGAGTAATTGAAAGTGTTCCTGAACCACCAATAGTTCCTCCAGTTGCCGTTAATGACATTACGCCATTAGTACAAACTGAAGCAGCACCTTGGGTAATAGTAACAGCGGTAGGATAAGGAGCTACGGTCACTACAACAGTAGCAGCAGCAGTTGTACAACCATTGGCGTCAACTCCCGTTACTGAGTAGGTTGTTGTAGCTGTTGGGGTAGCAACTACACTGGCACCACTTGTAGCATCTAGGGTAGCACCCGGGGTCCATGTATAGGAAACCGCACCCGAAGCAGTTAAAGTTGTACTGTTACCGGTACAAACTGTTACAGCAGGTGAAACAGATAAAGTAGCCGGAGCAATAACCGTAGTAGTTACAGCAGCTCTTGGGCTCTCGCAACCTCCCGGACTAACAACAGATACATAAAAAGTAGTCGTAGCACTTACGCTCGAAGTGTAAGTTGTAGATGTACTGTTTTGTAAAGCCGTAGTAGTCGTTTCATCAGCGTACCACTTAAAGGTTGGTGTAGTATAACCATTAGTATCCGCTACAGACACTAAAGGAACTCTGGCACCACACTGGGTAGCATTAGTTACTGTTGGTGCTGTTGGCGGTGTGAAAACAGTTACCGTAGTAGTAGCTGTACCGGTACATCCGGTTACACTATTGTAAGCCGAAACAGTGTAAGCAGTAGTACTAGTAGGAGAAACGGTTAAAACATTACCAGTAGTGCTGGATGGATCATTCCAAGTGTAAGCTAAGGTACCAGGACCTTGAATAGTTGTTTGACCTGCAAAAGTAAATTTAGGTCTACTGGTTCCTGTACCGGAGGTGCCAAAATCAACTGCTGCTGAAAATGGACACATTGTAGAAGCTATAGTACTATCTTTAAGTCCATAAACAGTACATGTAAACCCTGGATTATCTGTTCTAACAGTAGTTGAAGTTGTTGATGTAGCTGTAGGGTTTTTAGCCCAACAGAAAGACAAAACGATATTAGAAGTTCCGTCCCAGTTAAAAGGAGTAGAAAAAGTCAATGTATTAACACCGATTGTTGTAGCATAAGCTCCGTTAGTACCGGAACCTGAAAACACTTGTGTTAATCCAGTCGTTATCATTGGCATGGCAGCTGCTGTTGCAGTAGTATGTCCAATGTTTAGAGCAAACCCTTCATAGCCATTAAATGCTGTAGTCGCTTCAAACGCAAGAGATGTGATATTTCCTGCAAGTAAACCGGCAGCGGTTAATTCTGAAGCTCTTATTATGTATTGCGTTTTAGCACCACCATAAGTACCAGGGAACATAGAACCTCCGGCAGTAGCACTAGTACTAGCACCAGCTCCTAAAGCTACATTTCCGGCTCCAATAACATTAGTTGTAGCAGTTAAAGTAGATGAAGCACCAACACAAATTGAAGAAGGAGCAACAGTAGCATTAACTACCGGTAAGGCAGTTGGCGTTACAACTACAGTAGCGGTAGTAGAACAACCACCTCCTGTAGCAGTCAACGTATAAGTGGTAGTAGTCGTTGGGCTAAAAGTCCATCCGGTAGTTTCATTGCCTGAAACGGTGGCAGAATTAGACCAAGAATAAGTATCATAACCACCATTAGTAGCAATGGTTACCGGAGTCAAACTCGCAGCACCACTACAGTTAGTAGCAGTTGAAGCAGAAAGAGCAAAGGCAAAAGGCGATGTTACTGTTACAATAACAGCAGTTCTTGGACTTTCACACAAACCATCTGCACTAACCTCAGACACATACAAAGTAGTAGTAGCGGCAACCGTAAATGGTGACACTAAAGTACTACCGGTTTGACCCGAAATAGCTGTACCTCCTGTAGCAACAGTATACCAACGGAAAGTATTACCAGGTGTACCGGTTCCTGCAACAGAACAAGTAGGTGTACCCGTACCACATTGAGTACTGTCTGTTCCTGTTGGAGCAGGTATAGTAGTATTAACAGTCACCGCACTTGTAGTCAAACTGTTCACACAACCCGCTGCAGAAGTTGCAGTAGCGGTAAACGTTCTTGAAGTAGCAGTGCCACTGGTATTAGTCACAGAAGTAGTACCGGTAGCAGTAGCAACCGCAGGAGTAGTATTCCATGACCAAGTGTAAGTAGAAGCTAAATTAGTAGCTTTAACACCTGCAAATGTAAATTTAGGTCTACTCGTTCCCGTACCAGATGTTCCAAAATCTGCAGCTGCAGAAAATGGACACATAGTGGAAGCTATCGTACTATCTTTTAATCCATATACAGTACATGTAAATCCTGGAGCATCAGTTTTTACAGTAGTACTTGTTGTTGAGGTAGCCGTAGGGTTCTTAGCCCAACAGAATGATAAAACGATATTAGAAGTTCCATCCCAATTAAAAGGAGTAGAAAAAGTTAATGTGTTTACACCAACTGTGGTTGCGTAAGCACCATTAGTCCCTGAACCAGAATAAACTTGAGTTAAACCTGTTGTAATCATTGGCATTGAAGCTGTAGTTGCAGCAGTCTGACCAATATTCAATGCAAATCCTTCATATCCATTAAATGCTGTTGTAGCTTCAAATGCTAATGAAGTAATGTTTCCTGCAGTTAAACCTAGAGCAGTTAACTCTGATGCTCTGATTATGAATTGTGTTTTAGCACCTCCATAACTACCAGGGAACATTGAAGATCCAGAAGAAGAACTAGTAGAAGCTCCTGCCCCTAAAGCAACAGTTCCATTTGCAATAGCAACACTTGCTGCTGCTAAGCTAATGTTAGCATCACTACAAACTACAGCTGGTGTAGCCGTAACGGCAGAAATTATAGGTAGCGGATTTACAGTAACTGTAACTGTTCTGGTGAAAGAACAATCGCCATTAGTAGTGAATGTATAAACATAAGTTCCCGCAGCAGTAGGCGTAACTACAGCAGAGTCTCCGGAAATAGCGGCAGTAGCACCACTACCTGTAGTAGCACACACCCAAGAAGAACTAGTGGTGTTTGGAACACCTGTATAAGTAGCAGATAAAGTAACTGATTGACCTATACAAACCGAAGTGGAACTGGCAGCCACAGCCACATCAGTAACAGTTAAAGCAGCTGCACTGGAAGTAACCGGACTACAAGGAGCAGTACCACTCACAACCACACGGTATTGGTTGCCGTTTAAAGCAACACCCGGAGTATTGATAGTGTAAGTAGCTAGTGTAGCCCCTGAAATATTATTCCATGAAGCGCCTGAATTAGTACTTACTTGCCATTGATAAGCAACACCCGATCCCGTAGCGGCACTGGTAAATACTACCGAAGCAGCATTAGAACAAACCACTTGACTTGAAGGTTGAGTACCAATTACAACAGCATCATAAACGGTTAAAGTAGCCGTATTAGAAGTAAGGACCCCACCGTTTAATTTACAACGGAACAAGTATCCTGATAACGAAGAATTAATCCCCGACAATACCAAGCTACTACCTGTAGCATCACCCGGTGCAGTAAACCAATCCGTACCGTTAGTAGAGTACTCCCATAAATAAGAAGTCACAGCTCCTGTTGCGGTAACCGCAAAAGTGGCTGTAGCATTACTACAAATAGTTTGGTTAGCAGGTTGCTGCGTGAAAGAAACTGTACTCACAGTTAAAGTAGCAGCACTAGAAGTAACAGGAGCACAAGGTGCGGTTCCTGACACTATTACTCTATATTGTGTACCATTTAAGGTGGACGGTGCAGTAGCGATAGCATAAGTAGCCGCCGTTTCACCTGATATATCATTCCAATTAGTACCATCAAAAGATTGCCACTGATAAGTCAAACCGGTACCGGTAGCTGTAACACTAAAGGAAGCATTACCGTCCTCTAAAGCCGTTTGATTGGCCGGTTGAACAGTAATAGCAACTGGAGTATTTACAGTGACTACTGAGGTAGCCGTATTTTGACATCCGTTAGCATCTGTTCCGGTTACGGTATAAGTAGTAGTAGTACTAGGAGTAGCCGTAGGATTAGCCACATTAGCAGCAGACAAACCTGTAGCCGGTGACCAAGTATAAGAAACACCTCCGGTGGCAGTCAAACTGGCACCGGCACCACCTGCACAAATAGAAGCATTGCCACTAGTAGCTATGGTTGGTAAAGCATTAGGAGTAACAGTTACAGTTGAACTTATAGGACAGCTACCTAAAGTAGAAGTAGCGGTATAGGTACGTTCAACAGTCGATTTAGAATAAACCACAGTAACATTCTGTCCGGCATAAGGTACAGTTGCAGCCGCATCGGTAAACAAATCAGTTGATGGCGACCATGAAAACGCTGGCTGTGCAGGTCTGGTGAAAGTGAATGTTGTACCGGACAATAAGTTATTAGTATTAACACCTGTATTCTCTGTACTTGTAGATGAAGTTGATGTCGTAATAGGCGACAGCGGAGTAACACTTATAAAATTTGTACTGGCTGTTCCAGAAATACCAATAGAACAAGTTGGCGATGACAAAGCGGCGCTTTGTGAACCATAAACAAATTGAATGTTTCCGTTTTCATACAACAACACTTGCATATCTATAGTAGGGTTGGTAGCACTTCCTGAACCGGCTACGTGCATACCGGTCCATTGAACAGTAAGTATTCTGTTTGGCGCGGTACCTGTTGTAGTGTAAATTACACTACCTCCGGTAGTATTGTTATCATCCCACAATGGAGCTATTGCATTTGCTGTAGAAGACAAAGCATTACCTGAATAACCCGTTACACCTACAGTAGTATCTCCTACTATAATTAAACCGTTTGAGGATACTGAAAAAACTGTATGAGTTTGACCTCGGTAAGGGAAAGTAAATCCAATTGGCAAGTTACCTACTCCAACGTCATCTCCAATAGCGCCCGTCCCAACATTGGTTCCGGTTATTGGGGTATAGGTTCCGGCTGATGCATTAAATGCATAACTTGGAATATTAACTGGAACAGTTCCCCCGGTGGCAGTCAAGGTAGTAGTACCACCCAAACAAGCGATAGCTGGATTTTTAGTGATGGTAATAGCACTGGCAACCGGACTAACAGTAACAGCAACAGTATTAGTAGCGGTACACCCGGCAGTACTAGTACCGGTTACGGTATAAGTAGTATTTGTCGTTGGGTTAGCAGTAACACTGGCCCCGGTACTAGCTGACAAACCGGTACTTGGTGACCAAGCATAAGTGTTAGCGCCCGTAGCGGTTAAAGTAGTACTGCTTCCGGAACATATCGTTACGGCAGAACTAACCCCAACCGTTGGTGCATCAGCGGTGGTAAACGAAGAACTTGAATCAGCAGAACCTGCCGGATTAGTCACTCGTATAATACCATCAACCACACCCGCAGGCGAAGTAACTGTTAAACTGGTAGCCGTTTGACCCGTAATAGTCCCAACCAAAGTTACCCCTGAAGGACCATTAAACAATACCGAACTAACAGTATCCAAACCGGTACCTGTAATGGTTACTACAGAACCTCCTGCAGCACACAAGAAAATGGGCGCCGACGGACTGAAAGGCGTAGTAAACCCGGTAATGGTAGGAGTCGAAATGGTCCCTTGAGCAAACTCATAAGCTCCCATATCCGGTGCACTAGCATCTCTGGTAGCACCACTGTAATCTGTAGTATAGCCGGCGATTACCTGAGCATTACCTCCGGCCAAGTTAATGGCGCCGTTGGCAAAGTTCAAATAGTTGGCATTAGCTCCGGTAGTACTGGCAAACGTTGGATTTTGCGATTTGGAAGCGGTTTCTCTTGTTCCAACCAAAGTTTGGAATGGACCAAAAGCATAAGTCGTTGTACCATTATTATATACACCACTAGTACCAAAGAACAAGTTATTGTTAGAGGTGCTGGCATAGTTGTTCAAATCAGTAGAAGCACTTCTTCTGAATGCAACAGCCAATCCCGTACCATTGGCACCCGATGCGTTAACAATAATATTATTTCTTAAGTCCAAAGTAGCAGTAGTTGCCGTGGCATTATAAGTATGGAAAATCCCCGAAGAACCAAAATTGGTTCCGGTAGAAGTAGCATTCAGGTATATAGTGTTATAATACACCTTATTTGTTGCAAGAGTAGCAGTAGAAGTAATATTTATACCTCTAATAGCATCAGATGTTGATGAAGTTATAGGTGCAGACAATCCGCCAATAATATTATTATAAACATTATTATTGACTCCTCCCGCAATTCGAATACCATTAACAATACCCGCAGCGTTATTCGCTGTTAAACCATAAATCTTATTACGGTATAAATTTGTCAGATTACCTGAAGCCAAGTCAATACCAATAACAGTAGCAGCACCAGTAGAACTAATATTACCTATGGTATTACCATACACATTCATAGTTGTACTAGTACTCCCTGTAACGCCCAAAGCAATTATTGAACTGGCATTTGTAATATTTGTGATTGTATTTCCAGTTGTTACAGAACCAGCCGACTGCCATCCTGAATACATTACACTAATAGCACCTGCACCAGTAGTAATATTGTTGAAGACATTGTTTTGTATACTTGCAACAGGCCCACCTGCAGCTACACCATCTTGAACTAGTAAACCATTAAAAGCAGTAGCACCTGTTAAAGTAATATTAGAAAAATTATTACCATTAAAGGTTGAAGTAACAGTAGCTGTAGAACTTGCTGATGTTGAAAAAACTGTTACAGTACCTCCGGCACCCGTTTTATTAAAAGCAGTTACAATAGAGTTATTACTAAAACTCATTGAACCACCCGAGGGAACAAGGATGGCATGAGAAACAAAAGTCACACTTCCCGTTGTGTTGGAAGTAATGTTAGTAAAAGTATTCCCATTAACGGTATTAAATTTATTTACACTTAAGGCTGTAATAAAAGTAATTGTACCAGATGCAGCAGCCGAATAACCCGCTGCAGTAAAATTATTATTATTAATATTCAGCGTGCTTGTTGCACTAGCTGAACCTGACGGCATATTTATACCATTAATAGCACCTGTAAGCACACCACTTGTCAGAGATAACGTATTATTATTAATAGTATTAGTAAATGTAGCTGTTGGCGCATTAGAAGCCGCTTGTATTTGAATACCATTTAAAGTTCCCGAAGTGACACCACCATTGGAAGATGTAATACTATTGTAAGACACATTAAACCCATTAGAGTTACGAACCAAGATTCCGTTTACGGTACCTGAAACGGTGACATAACCGGAAAAAGTTCCCGTAGTACCGAAATTTGTGATAGTATTACCGGTACCGGAAGAGGAACCTCCAATATCAATACCTGTATTAGCATCAGCAATAGCAGTTGGACCTACTACTACTATACCCAAATTCACATTGCTTATGGCATTCCCATAAATTTTCAAACCACTATTACCCCCACCTGTACCGGTAGCGGTAGCCAATGTAGTAACTACAGTTGCAGTATGCGTTGAGTTACTGTAAATACCAAACGTATTTTGGTAAGTTCTATTCAAAGTAATAGTATTATTTTGAATAGTACAGTTTTGCGCACCGTTGGTTGCGGTAGCATAAAACAAAGCAACCCCAAACTCTGTCATGTTGTTGGTGCCTGCAGCAGTTGTAGTGTTACTGGCATTCTCCAACATCGTGAAGTTTTGAATGGTTATCCAATCACCTCCGGTGATCTTAAAGATAGCATCCACTAAAATACCGGAAGCCTGAGGAGTTGGAGCCGTAATCGTGCTCGAACTACCCTGGATAGTAATGGTATTAGTAGACGTACCTGTTGCGGTGATGTTGTAACCACCTGCTGGCGCCGTCTCATTTCCGCTCAGGGTAATCACCACTGGCGAGGAAATGGTGGCAGCATTTAAGGCCGTGACTGCTGCAGACAAACTCGGATAGGTGGCCGCTAAGCCTGACCCTCCGTTAGTGGTAACCTGAGCATTCACACCAAAAACACCAAACATAACAAAAAACAGTAGCAATGCCACTCTCTTTCGCCATGCTTTAATACACGTAGCTCCTGAGCTACTGTACCACGAATCGTAATTGTTGTTCATTATTAAAAAATTGGGTTAGAAATAATTCTCTTTATTGATAAGCATTTGCATTATCATATATTTTTAGTTTGATTTTGTATCATATAATTGACAGAGTAGGTTGCCATGACCGCCACCGCCGCTACCAATAGCGCGCAATAGCAAACGCCTCAGATAACCACTGACGAAGTGACTTTGTCCCTTGAAAAAGAAAGTGGAAAAACTGTTCCATATAGCCAAAGCAGTATGACTCAAAAAACCCATTAAGACAAGAAAAAAAGCAACGTTTACGGATGCTTTTCGGTTGTTATTCCCACTAATAAAAGTGTTATTATCGGGGAAAATTGGGCAATAAATTGAAAACAGCTTTAATGTAAAAAAATCGTAAAATTGTGGCATTTCGGTTATTTACAAAAAGTTAACAGACTGTTAATATAGAAAGATAATCAGTTATGATTTTAGAAAAAATTTACATAATCGATAAAAAACATCAAAATCCGACGAAAAGCACAAGGTTGTAATCCAACGCTTATAAGGCTATTTTTCTTATGAAGGCAGCGCAAGCCACACAAAATTACAACCACTATAAAATGAAGGAATTAAACAAAATACCAACCAAAAACAGCAAATACCACCCAAAGGAAAGCCAACACTCCTACCTAAATCTAAAAAAATGGAAAGTGAAACAAAAAAGAAGCTCTCAATTGTATTGAGAGCTTCTTTTGATGAGTAGAAAACAACCCTTAAAAAGGCTAATACTACCAATTAAATATTCTTACAGGAAGCATTAATAAACCAATTTTTTGGTTACCGTTTTACCACTCTCTGAAGTCACTTTTACCAACAACACTTGCTGCGTAGCAGGTAAAGAAACAAAACTGGTGGTCACATCATTGATAGACATTTTTGAAGCCAATAGTCTACCGGCCACATCATAAACCGTAACCGTTTCCATTGGAGTTAAGCCGGTGGCTATGTGCAAGCCTTGAGCATTTTTATAAACCACTACACTCTCCTCGTTAAAAGTAGGAACACCTAAAGCCTGACCACTGAAACGCAACACAAAACGGTCTTCAAAGGTTCCGACATTACTGCTGAAAGTATAATACCCTTCTTTCAAATTATGTACTACATTCAATAATTTGTCCTCTAAGTAAATGTCCTGATTCAAGAACAAGCCATCAAAATCGGACAAATTAATTTTATAAGTGTCGGCAACGGTAGCTTTATAACCTAAAGCAAAGGTATCATTAGGCGTAAAAGTCAATCCTCTTCCTTGTATACTCAACTTAACATCGTCAACTTTAGTGTAGAGAACAATTGTATTACCATTGTCTACCATTTCACCATCAAACAAACGATCCAAACCATCAGTACCATCTTGGATATAACCCAACAACAACTGTTTGTAACCATTACCATTATTACTGATATCCAACCAAATTCTGTGTTTCTCATAAGCCGCCGTAGGATCATCATCCACAGAAGAAGCGGTTGAAGCACTTCGGTAAAAATTATTATTGGTATTGGTAGTACCACCGGTACGCATACTGTTTCTAAAATAAGCTGTACCACTAGCCACCGTTTTGATAAAGAAACCTTGGCCTGCAGCAATATTACCGTTTGGCGCATTGGTATTCCCCGCACCCAACGTCCCATTATAATAAGTATTCACACCTCCCAAAATATTCCATATAGCATAATCGTTATATTCATATTGATTGGTAGCCAAGTTAAAATTGGTGTTGTGTGACCATAAATAAATAGTACCTCCTAAGAAATTACCGTTCACATTAAAGCCCGGATCGGTTACCAAACTCACCGCATTAATAGCACTCGGATAAGGATTCCCAATCAAGTTCAAAGCCGCTGGTGCATTATGCACTATAGTCAACGGTAGCGTACCGTTATTTGGAACACCAGTAAATCGAGCGGTGAAATTTTGCGGTAAAGCCGGAGAAACCGGAAAACTACTCGGTACTCTAATCAAATAACCTTTACCCAAATTCATCGTTAAGGTATTGTTAGATTGTTGCCATGAAGAGGTAGCAGGATTGTAATCAAAAAAACCGGTAGAGCTCGTACCTGGCGACAAACCTATCAAAGTTTGGGAAGCCACCGGACTCGACCAATAAGTATAATCGTATCGGAAACAAGGGGTGGAATCTCGTTTATAAGTAATGTTACCCGTATTAGCAACAGGATTAGTTTGCAACAAACTGGCACCACTTTCAAAAGTCATCGACCCGGAAGACACAGTCAAACCGTTCACCAATGAAAGCGTATGACCACTAGCCATAGTAACGGTAGCACCCGTAACCGAACAACTACAAGCAGATAAATTACCCGCAGAAGTGTAAGTACCCGAATTAAATACCAAATTCTCAGTACCGTTGTTTAATGGTGGTCCACCCGGTGTCCAGAAACCTACATTGTAAGTTTTAGTCGATACGGTAAAAGTAACAGTGGCAACCTCACTACAACCACTAGGCACATTAGTGGCCGTAACAGTAAGTGTAGCCGTAGTTGGGGTTTTAACATAAAGAGAAGCAGCATTAGTGCCGGCAACATATGGCGTAGTACCCGTAGCATCGGTAAATAAGGTATTAGCAACGCTAGAGGTCCAAGTAAAAGTACTGGCTACTCCGGTAGACGAAACCGGTATAACCGAATTGGCACAAACATTCCCTCCTGCTGTCGGGATAGAAACGGTTGGTTTAGGATTTACCGTAACCACCACAGTATCCGCAGCCGAAGTACATCCGTTAAAGGTAGTAGTAACACTGTAAGTTTGTGTACTGGTTGGCGAAGCAACCGGGTTAGCAATAGTAGTACTACTCAAACCGGTAGCAGGCGACCAAGTATAGGTTAATGGTGCATTCAACTGGTAGTAAACAGCCCCATTAAAAGTTCTGTCGTTCACTAAGCCACTAAACTGACCGCACAATCCTGCTCCCGTATTGATAGTCAAATCTGGATTAGAATAAGTGGTTGTCAAATTCGTATAAGCCGCATTAAAGTTGATATAAATACCATAAGTAGTAGAAGCCAATAAACTCAAATTAGCTACAGGCATATTAATCGGTGACCTGGAAACACCATTAATACTGTAAGTTCCCAATAATGTCCAAGCACCCGAATTAGTCTCGTTACCCACATAAGTTCCGGTTCTGTAATACACATTAACGCTTTGCACACCCGAACTCTCAGGCACTACATCAAAACTGGTAATGGTGATTGGACCGGCACCGGTAACTATGTTAAACATATTTCCTCCCGTACAACTGTTACCTCCCGCTGTGGTAGTAGACAACGATCCGGTCAAAGGCGTTGCTGTCAAATTCAAATTGGTACTCGAACCATTACAAATGACCACATCAGCACTAGCTACCGGAGTAGCCGGTATTGGTCTCACCGTAAACACACTGGTACTGCTTCCGCTGGCTTGCGGGGTAGTTACCCTAACAACACCAGTAGTAGCTCCCGCTGGCAAAGTAGCCGTAATAGTGGTAGCATTAATAAAAGTATAGGCTGCCGAAACCCCATTAAAGGTTACCGAGCTGACCCCGGTAAAATTAGTTCCGCTAATGGTAATTGTTGGCGTAGCACCGGCACAAGCAAAGGTCGGTAAAAAACCGGTTACCGTTGGTACGCTCACACAAGTAATGTTAGCATCCCATCCGGTAGAGGTTAGTGATGGGTCTGAGGTAAATCGGAAAGTTAAACTCCCTCCGTTGGCAGCACTGGAATAAAAGACCTGACCTGCTGCAATTTGAGTACCACTAAAAGTACCTATCAAAGGAGAAGCCGTTGTAGGACCATCATAAATTGATAAAAAGTCGAAGCCCGGTTCTGTAGAGAAACTATTGAACACTACCTTTAAATTGTTTCCGGAGGCCGGAGTAAAAGTATAGATATAAACTTCGTCATTGGCATAGGCAGCCGAAAAACCTCCGGCATCATAAAATTTGGCATTACAGGTTGTAATAGAACCATTGGTCATGTTCACCACATCCAAATTCACTGTGGTAAAAGTACCCGAACCTATCCAAGCACTATAAGTTGTAGCATCACACTTTACACGTACCCAGAAATAATAGGTCTGACCCAAAGTTAAGCCGGTTACTGTAGCCGTCAAAGCGCCGGTTACACTGCCCATGCCTACAGGATTAGAACCATCAGCCGGTGGCGGTGTATTAGTTGTACTAACCCAATAATTATATACAGTGTTCGGGGTCATGGCCGAATCAGACCAAACCAAACTCGCAGAAGTAGCCGCAACGTTCACTACTGTCAATGCGGAAGGAGTAGATATAGTACAAGGCGGTACCGTAAGTACATTTAAAGTATAATCTTCAAAAGCTTGGTAATTTCCGTTTCTACACGGATCGGTAAACGGACCAAAATCGATACCGCCTACACGCACCCTGTGAGTACCCACAGTACTAACACCATTAGAATTTAACAAAGGCACCGGAAAACTACCGGATAAAGTAGTAGGGATAGCACTACCCGATTCCCCTTGGTACACCAATTCGTCGGCATCGATAAAATCGCCATCGTTGTTCCAATCTACCCAAACATTCACACTGTAACCGAAACCCGTTCTCAAGGTTACGCTAAAAGGCAAAGTAGCCCCAACAAAAACATTGGTGCTTTGGGCAGTATAGTTACCATAGTTGTTGGTTTCTATGGCGGTTGTATTATTAATCGTACCCATGGTTACGTTGGTAATTCCTTGAGGATCTTGTGTAAAACCAGCTCCGCTTGGCGTGCAATAAGTAACCGCTGTAGTGGTTGCGGTAATAGTACCCGAGCTAACAGTAGCCCCACAAGTATTCACTGCTCTTACCCTATAATAATAAGTAGTACCCGGAGTCAAACCGTTTACCACTAAAGTAGTCACATTACCTACATTTAAATTGTTGTAAGTATTCACAAAACTGGCAAAAGTGTTCACGGTAGAAACGTCTAAAGCATAACTCGTAGCACCGGCTACTGCTGTCCAATTAGCCGTAAAGGCGTTAGAAGCAACACCCGTAGCCGCATTGGCTGTTGGCACAACACTAGGTCCGGAACTCACAAGCACTGCTCCCGAAACCGCACTGGTAACAGTACAAGCCGGAACAGCACTGCTAATCTCACAATAATAATATAAGGTACCCGCAGCCGTAGTAGCCGGAGTGTAAGAACTGGCATTAGCCCCAGTTAATAAAGTACCACCAGTAGTAGAAGCTGTTGTATTGCTGTACCATTGGTAACTGTAACCCGAACCGCCACTTACCGCCACCGTCAAAGCAGTAGCCGTGGCATTCAAACACAAGTTTTGTGTGGTAGCAGAGGGCTGAGTGGTAACGGTAAAACCCGTACAATCTACCGTAGCAAAACTGACTACCGATGACCACGGACTATAACTATCCGGACTACTGGCACAACGCGAACGCACCCATACATAATAGGTAGAACCAGCTGTTAAACCACTAAGCGCTTGTGTTGTTCCCGAAACATTACTGTGGATGGGTGTGATAAACCCATTAGGCAACACCCCGGTAGTATTGTAATATACATCATAATTAGCTGCACTTGTAGCCGTCCAGCTCACATTGGCAGTAGTACCGCTTGTGGGAGCAGCCGTCACCCCGGTAGGCACCGGACAACGCACCATATCTACCGTTACCTTAAAACCTCCGGCCACTGTCGCTCCATCAGAAGCAAACTGAAAAGTCAAAGACCCATCAGCGGATCTGGTAGAAACATAAGATAAATTGGGTGTTGTATTTGGGGTCGTAGCTGTACTGGTAAAGCTGAAAATATTTGTAGTGGCGTCAAAAGTGGTACTGCTGTCAAAAACATCAACAACCTCAGTTACTGCTCCGGCAAAACTTTCGATAAGAAAACGAACCCTGTCACCGGCAGCCAATGCCGCTGCATCCGGTTTAAAAGTGACTCTATGGTTTTGCGAGTTATTGTAACGGTCATACTGCCCGCCATTATCGTATAAAGTATAAATATCTCCGGTAGCCATGGTAATGGTTCCACCGCTACAATTTGCCGGAGTGCCATCGCCTGTTTGGGCAGGCACCACTATTTTATTTTGAGATACATTAGTAGAGATCCATGAGATATCATCTATAAATAAAGCTGGAGTTCCTGTAGCTGTACCAACAGCGGCATTATATGTAAACCTAATCTTAATATTAGTAAAACCGGTCAAATCAATAGAGAACCCCTTGTAGGTATTAGAAACCGTTTGACCTGTAAAGGTACCGGCTATGGTAGTAAAATTGTCACTTGACCACTGTACGATGAATTCCGAATCTCTGTTTGTCAATGTAGCATCTCTACAATAAAACTGAAAAATACCCGGATTGGCAATTGTAGGCAAAATTGCCCAATTACCAATTGTATTCCCCATATTTAAACAAGAGCCACCAGATCTTGCATTAACATTTATTGGTAATGGTGCTGCTGTAGAAATACCACTAAAAGCCCAACCATTAGCAGTAAGACCAGCTTTGTCAAACGTCCCAAAACTTTGATACTCTTGGTAAGGACCTATACACTGTGCTTGGACAGGATTTATCCCACTCAAACCCAACAACGCTACTAAAGCAAATGCCCAACGAAACGATGGGGCTGGTAAACAGAAAAACAAATTCAGGGCAAAAATTTGTAGTTTTTTCTTCATAATAGTATAACTAATAATAAACAGATATAAAAAGAGACTGTCAAAACATTACGCTCGGCCAGCCACAAAATCTTTTAATTCGACAAAACGTTAAGGCTAAAAAAAGAAGACTGTAACACCACACTCACTAACAGCAGTGATAGAGCAGTAAAACAGTTTTTCTAATCGCCTAAATGAACGCAATTTGGGCAATAAAAATACACTTTTTTTAATAATAAAGTTAAACTTAAATTAATAATTTAATAAAACACGTTAAAAGCTTTAGAAAAATCTTACTTACCAAAAAATCAAAAGAAAGTTGTAAAAAAAACACCCCTACACCACCCAAATCTAAAAAGTACAATCACCTTCCCTAGACTGCCATACTACACAAAAAATCCCCGCCTCTTTGCAGAGACAGGGATTATTATCTAAACTATACGAATTCGTAATTCCTAATTCGTAATTAACAATTCGTAATTCGTAATTAACAAATAAAACCTATCGTTTCATTACTCTCAAAGTTCTCACTTCGTCGCCTTGAGTAAGCACTACGTTGTAAACACCGCTTGGGTATTGATCCCCGATTGCTAACGTACTCAAGTCATTGGCTTTACTTTCGTAAGTAGTCATCAATCTGCCCAACATATCGTAAACTTTTAAGCTTACAGGCGCTTGGCTCGAAGTGGTCAAATTGATCAAGAAGTTGTTCTCAAACGGGTTAGGATAAGCTGTCGCTGCAAATTCTTTAGCCGCTACTCGAGCAGGAGCTGTAGCATTTGGTGTTTTAATCACACAGTCTTTACCTTGTGGCCCTTCACCATAGTAGAACAATTTAACAGACACCAAGTACTCAGTACCCGGCTCTAATCCATGAATCATGTTCAAGTTAAAGAAGTTACCCAAACGATCCAAAGTAACCGGTGTTCCTTGTGGTGTACCGTTAACCAATTTTTGCAAGATAAACTGGTAAGTAGCTCCCGATACAAACTCACAATAAATCAACTCAGAAGCAGAAGTAACTTGGTAAGCTCCCGGATTTTCTGGATCACCATTACTACATTGAGACTCTTGTAATCCAACAGTTGGATAAGCAGGTGTACTGATAGTACACTCCGGACCAAAAGAACCTTCAAAGGTAACTCCGTCAATCACTATAGTAGCTGCAACTGCCACTGCATACTGTGAGTCAAAAGTTAACGACAAGCCCGCAAAACTAGTCAAACGGAAGCTTGTGGCGGTGGTAGTCAAAGTATAGTTGGTAGGTGTACCAACTTTTCTAACACGGTAAGTGTAATTAACCGCATTCGGAACTGAGTTGATAAATATTCTATCGGTGATGTTAAATAAAGTTTGACCACACTGATTGGCTGAGATACTAACAGAACTTACCGTTGGTGTACTAACCGAACAAACATTTCCATAAGCTGTAGTAGTAGCGATACCGTTAACCAAAATATCAGACTGTACTGCCACCAAGTAAGTTGCCCCAAAGGACACCGGTAAGTTAGGCACATTGGTCAAACGGAAACTCGAAGAATTGGTAGTCAACACATAGTAAGTAGTTGGAGCTGTACTCAAAGCTACTCTCCATCGGTAATTTTGAGCACCCACAACTGTAGAGGCAAAAATACGTGTATTCAAAGCATCTAAAGTCTGTCCACAAGAAGTAGCCACCAATTGGTTGGTTGGTAAACTTGGAGTGGTTATAGTACAAGGTGTACTGTATGGTTGTAAAACACCGTTTACAACTGCAGCTGCTTGAACGCTGAACGAAGTACCAAACGCATAAATGTTGGTCATCGTTAAATTGAAATTAGCAATATTGCTATCCACTGTAGCCGTAGCATTAGTAGTCAAATTAGTTACTCTGAATCGGTAACCTAAAGTACCTACTACACCACTTGGCACCGAACACTTGATTCTTGAATCAATAGCAGGCATAGTCAATCCACAGAAGTTAGTAATATTGGTCAAATAAGCGCCTGTTACCGTATTGGTAATTACATTACTGTTAGCGGTAGTAGCAGTCAAACAGCTTCCGCCTGCAATACTGATGCTAACACGTACTTGATTCCCGTTAGCCAATGTACTACTGGTGTAAGTATTCGATGAACCACTTTGTACTGTTTGACCGTTAACGGTAAAAGTATAAGTAGCAGTACCACCACTTAAGTTTGATGCCGAAGCGGTAAAGGTAACACCCGTACCATACGCAAAGGTATTATCAGCATCGCTGCTCGTTAATGATACACCCGGGGTAACAGTTGGTGTTACAACAACAGCAATGGAACTGCTTGCGCTTGGCGCTACAGTTACATTAGAAGCAGGCGTATTGAACAATTCAACAGCAGTGATGGCTAAAGTTTGTCCGTTATTAACATTGGTTAAAGGCAAATCTAAAGTAGCCTCTCCATTGCTATCCGCAAAAACAAAAGTCGAACTTGGTGTACCATTTAAAGTATAATAAATAGTATTCGCTCCCGGAGTTAACCCGCTAAGCGCAAAAGAAGTAGCATTACAATCAAAAGCAGCTTGAGTAACAGCATCGAACGTAGCCAATATAGCCTCAGTAGTTACACTGATAACATCAGAATTGGCCGAAGTACTGTTAGCACTGGTAGCACGAACTCTGTAATAGTAAGTAGTATTAGAGGTCAAACCGGAAACAGGGTAAGAAGTAACATTACCTACACTTAAATTTTGATAGCCGGATACAAAAGCTTCTGCCTGTCCATTAACCAAAATATTATCAATACCGCTGGTTCCTGTTGAAGCAACGTTTCCTGTACTAACCTGTAAATTGGAAGTCATAATCCAACGGATAAGAACAGATGCTTGATTGTTACAAGCCGCAGGCAAAGCAACATCACTTAACGCACCTGTAGTCCAGTTATTGGCTACTGTAACAGTGGCACCCGGCACATCAGTCCAGCTACCGGAACCTATTTTATATTGTACTTTAAAATCTTTTGGCCCTGTATTAGAAGAACGTTGAGCCGAAGATAGTTTTAAATTGCTGTAACCCAATGTAGCAATATCAATTTGCCAAAACTTAGTATTGTTACCACCATCCCAACCACTTACAGAGGCAGCACTGGTAGTACTCGATTGAACAGGAGCATAAGCAATAGTTCCACTAACCCCACCTTGAGTAGTCAAAGTTTTGTTCGCATTCCCTGATTCAGCAACATCTACAACATTATCATCCGGATTGTTAGGGAATGACCAGTTAGCCAAAACTGTTACGGGACCTGAGAAATCTGATGAAGTTCCCACATCCAATCGGTAACCGGTAGCCCCCGGAACGGCAACCCAATTCGCTGTGAAAGCGCCTGTACCAACATTAGTAGCCGCTGTAGCATCCGCACCTGAAAGGTTTGCTGTAGTAAAGTTAGCACTGTTACCATTTACCGTACCGGTAGCATCAGTGGCAAAAGCTCTGAAATAGTAAGTGGTATTAGGTGATAAAGAGGAAACCGTACCCCCAAAAGCAACCGTAGCAGAGGCACTAAAATCATTATTCACACTGTATTCAATTCCCGAGGCTGTAACCGTAGAACATCCGGCTGTAAACGAACCGTTCAAAACAGCAGTTGTAGCCGTAACTGAAGCGCTGGCACCGGTAATCGCTGTTACAGGAGTATTAATCCCGGAACCGCTGGCCGACACATTTACCGCAGTCGAAACACCACCACCGGTAATAGTAATTAAACCATTGTAACTGCCAACAGCGGTTGGCGTAAATTTAACGTAAACCGTCTCAGCCATCTCACCGTTAACATCCGGAGTAAAACTCAAAGAAGCGGTGTAAGTACCGTTCAAACTGGTTGAAAAAGTATAGCCTGCCAAAGGACCCACAGTAACATCGGCAGTGGTTAAGTTATAACCGATAAATCCAAAACTATTGGTTGCACTGGTGTTTAAACACAAAGCACCAAAATCGGTTAAAGTATCTGCCTCAATTGTAGGTGAACTGTTAGCATTAGTAGTAGCGGAAGCAGAAGCTCCGAATAAAGTTTCAACAGCATTGCCGTTTCGCGCTTTAACCTGGAAAGTGTATTGAGTAGCCGAAGACAAACCGGTTACCGTAATAGTTCCCCAAGCGGTTTCATTTCGCCAAACCGGGGAAACCCCTAAAGAGCCATTGGCTTGCACATATGCACCACCGGCTTCTTGTATGGCATATTCCGTACCCGAAGGGTTTGCATCACTAGTATCCAAAATAACAGTCAAACTCGAAGTAGTTGGCGAACCAACCACCGGAGCATCAGGCGTAACGGCTAAAGTATAAAAAGTAGCCACTGTACCATAAGAAGTACCTATACTATTAGTAGCATAAGCGTTATAACTGTACTGGGTATTAACCGCTAAACCGGTACCGGTTGCATTGGAAAAAGTTCCGGTTCCGGAACCCGGAGTTGAAGTAGCCAAGTTAGTCACATTAGCCTCTCCTATAGTAGGTGTATTATCTACACTGGTTAAAGCATAAACCGAACCGGTAGCAGTAATCGCAGCACCACCGGTAGCCGTAACATTTCCGGCTAAAGTAGCCGAGTTAGTGGTAATATCGGCAGCTGCAGTATTGGTTACAGTTGGAGCTACAACACTTGGCGTTACTGTCCATGAGATAGTAACATCATCTATACCCAAACCATGGTCATTTCCGGAATCATTAATATCATCCCACTTTAAAATAATGTAACTGTTATTAGGCAAAGACAAACTAGGAATAGATACATTACTTATAACAGTCCTATTGGCTGCTGCATTACCATCCAAAGCAGCAGCTGTTGTAGTCCCTACTTTACTGGTAAAATTCAATGCCGGTACCGCCGTATATCCTGAAGCTCCGGCAGTAACAGAGGTAATAGCAGAAGCACTCACTGCATAATAAAACGACAATGGTTGAGTCGCTGTTACACCACCATTTCTCCATTGCTCTCCGGTGTAAGTTACTTTGATATCGGTTATAGTACCACCAGAAGTATTGCGCAACACTACACCATAAGCAGGATTTGCAGATCCGGACCCTACACCTCCCAAAGCTCTGTCTGACAAAGCATTGACACCGGCAACTCCAAAGCTATAAAGCGCTCCCGAATTAGCCGATCCCGTTCCAACTGAAAAAGTTGTAAATCCTGCAGCGTACCAATTAGCAAGTGTAGAATTGTTAGCCCAAGTAGGTGTTCCTGTACTTGGCAAAGTGTTAAAGTCCTGCGAATAACTACCTGTAGTAGTCATCGTAACTTGTCCAAAACTCACTACCGGCAAAACCAGCAGTAAACAAGCCAAACTTAAAAATTTAAGCCACGAAGGCTTCTTTGTAAGTAATGTAGTTTTCATATAAAAAGTTTAATAACTGTTACAAAACTACCTAATAAATGGCGCTTTCAAAAGAAAAAAATATTAACTAAACGTTAACCCTACCACAACATTGCTTTGGTCGATATTATAATGTAGTTCGTCGAGCAAAATCTTCTTTTAAAGAAAATACAATAGGAAATTTAAGAAAAAATTAACATTCTCAAACCAAGAGATTTATGCGTTATTAACACTAAAGAAACAATACCGCCAAACACTGCCAAGGCAAAACTGTCAAATCGGAGCAAAACAAAAAAATCCCCGCCTCTTTGCAGAGACAGGGATTATTATCTAAACTATACGAACTCGTAAATCCTAATTCGTAATTAACAATTCGTAATTCGTAATTAACAAATAAAACCTATCGTTTCACTACTCTCAAAGTTCTCACTTCGTCGCCTTGAGTAAGCACTACGTTGTAAACACCGCTTGGGTATTGATCCCCAATAGCTAACGTATTCAAGTCATTGGCTTTACTTTCGTAAGTAGTCATCAATCTGCCCAACATATCGTAAACTTTTAAGCTTACAGGCGCTTGGCTCGAAGTAGTCAAATTGATCAAGAAGTTGTTCTCAAACGGGTTAGGATAAGCTGTGGCTGCAAACTCTTTAGCCGCAACTCGGGCAGGAGCTGTAGCATTTGGTGTTTTAATCACACAGTCTTTCCCTTGTGGCCCTTCGCCATAGTAGAACAACTTAACAGACACCAAGTACTCAGTACCCGGCTCTAATCCATGAATCATGTTCAAGTTAAAGAAGTTACCCAAACGATCTAAAGTAATCGGTGTACCTTGTGGCGTGCCATCAACCAATTTTTGCAAGATAAATTGGTAACTGGCTCCCGATACAAACTCACAATAAATCAACTCAGAGGCAGATGTAACTTGGTAAGCTCCCGGATTTTCAGGATCACCATTACTACACTGAGACTCTTGTAAACCAACTGTTGGATAAGCAGGTGTGCTGATAGTACACTCCGGACCAAAAGAACCTTCAAAAGTAACACCATCAATCACTATAGTAGCTGCAACTGCCACTGCATACTGTGAGTCGAAAGTTAACGACAAGCCCGCAAAACTAGTCAAACGGAAGCTTGTAGCGGTGGTAGTCAAAGTATAGTTGGTAGGTGTACCAACTTTTCTAACACGGTAAGTGTAATTAACCGCATTCGGAACAGAATTGATGAAAATTCTATCGGTGATACCGGCCAAAGTTTGACCACACTGATTGGCTGAAATACTAACAGAACTTACCGTTGGTGTACTAACCGAACAAACATTTCCATAAGCTGTAGTAGTAGCGATACCGTTAACCAAAATATCAGACTGTACTGCCACCAAGTAAGTTGCCCCAAAGGACACCGGTAAGTTAGGCACATTGGTCAAACGGAAACTCGAAGAATTGGTAGTCAACACATAGTAAGTAGTTGGAGCTGTACTCAAAGCTACTCTCCATCGGTAATTTTGAGCACCCACAACTGTAGAGGCAAAAATACGTGTATTCAAAGCATCTAAAGTCTGTCCACAAGAAGTAGCCACCAATTGGTTGGTTGGTAAACTTGGAGTGGTTATAGTACAAGGTGTACTGTATGGTTGTAAAACACCGTTTACAACTGCAGCTGCTTGAACGCTGAACGAAGTACCAAACGCATAAATGTTGGTCATCGTTAAATTGAAATTAGCAATATTGCTATCCACTGTAGCAGTAGCATTAGTAGTCAAATTAGTTACTCTGAATCGGTAACCCAAAGTACCTACTACTCCACTTGGTACCGAACACTTGATTCTAGAATCAATAGCAGGCATAGTCAATCCACAGAAGTTAGTAATATTGGTCAAATAAGCACCTGTTACCGTATTGGTAATTACATTACTGTTAGCAGTAGTAGCCGTTAAACAGCTACCACCTGAGATACTGATGCTCGCGCGTACTTGATTCCCGTTAGCCAATGTACTGCTGGTGTAAGTATTCGATGAACCACTTTGTACTGTTTGACCGTTAACGGTAAAAGTATAAGTAGCAGTACCACCACTTAAGTTTGATGCCGAAGCGGCAAAGGTAACACCTGTACCATAAGCAAAGGTATTATCAGCATCGCTGCTCGTTAATGATACACCCGGGGTAACAGTTGGTGTTACCGTTAAATTCAATGTAGCAGTGTTGCACCCTACCGTATGAGTTAAACCGGTTTGTGCCGTAGTGTAGGTTTGTCCGTTAGCAGGCCAAACATAAGTATCGCCTTGACAAATAGAAGTGGTTACACTACCGTTAGTGGTTACACCACTAACAACAACTTGTGACGAATTAGTGGTAGTAGTTCTGCTGGCGGAATTTCCGGCCCTGTCGCTTACCGCTATGGAAAAAGGAACTGAAGCACCGGAACAATTGGTAATCGTAGTAGTAGCCGACCAAGTGGTTCCACTACCCGTTACACTCGCCGAAACACCGTTTAGAGTAACAGTAGGCGCGGCCGACAAAACTTCGGAAGTAGTAAAACTTAAAGTAACAACATCTCCAACTACAGCAGTAGCAGAGTTGTTAACATTGTTAGAAGAGATCGTAACCGAGTTAAAAGTAGGAACAACAGTATCTACAGTTACCGAAGAACTGTTAGTAACGGTATTTCTGCTACCGGTACAACCCAAAGCATTCTGATATGAGATTAAAAAGGTTACCAACCCATTTGATAAACCGGTAGCCGAAAGGGTAGCAACCCATGAAGTACCACTTCCTGTAACACTGGCATTCGTACCATTAATGGTTACGGTTGGGGTAACAGAAGCAGCCTCAGAAGTAGTAAAACTCAAAGATATAACATCACCCGACTTGGCAAAAGAAGGATTAACAATATTGTTAGAAGCTATCGAAGCAGCAGTAATAGTTAAAGTATCACATATGGTAACATCGCCTGTAGCATAATTAAAGCTAATGGTTTTTCCGGCAGCCAAATTACTGGTTAAAGTACGTGCAGTACTACCACCTAATTGTCCGGGTAAAAAATCATACACCCCGGCAGCTTGATTCGGACTGGCAAAAGTAAAAGCTATTGCACCGGTAGTAATACTAGCAGAGTGCCCACCTTTTTGAACCACCAACGTACCCGCTTCTACCGTGGTAACACCGGTGTAACTATTGGCCGGACCGGATAAGGTTACCGTAATATTGTTTTTAACAGCCAATCCGGCACTACCTGAAATAGAACCTGACAAACTTACATTTCTACCGGCATTACCGTAAAAATCCAACCAAGATCCCATGTTATTGATGGCTCCCGTAAAATTCAAATTACCGTCATAGGCATAAATCTCCAAAGGATCTGCTACATCGCCGTCACCCTCTATGTTATTACCAATAGTGTGTGTGGCCGTTGAGATATTCGTAATAGTAGGATTTTGACCTCCAAAATCAAAAAAGCGAATCTTGTTCCCTGAAAAAGTGTGGGCCTGATTGGCACCGGCTTTGAATAAAAATCGCCAAGTGTTCACATCAGCATTTGACTGCTGTGATGTGAAGTGATTATTATCCCATTCTTGCTGTCCGAATACAATCGCACTTCCATTGGGAAAATTCCACCAGTTGCCATTGGTTTGCCAACTGTTGTCGGTAGCCTCTGACCTCCATGTTTGGTAAGTTTGAGCTGAGGAGGTTAGTCCGACTAAAACAAGTAAAAAAAGTAAAATTCTTTTCATAAATAATTTTTTAATTAATTACTGTAAAAAAACAATACCATAACCCCAACTGTAAAAGCCGGTAGCAGTTTAATGTAAAAGGTGAAATTTGGGAAGTTAAAACTATAAAATAATAGTCGGCTTGTCAAAAGCCAAAACGCCAATTAGCAAACGAAAACGTTTTCGTGTTAATAAATTATTGATTTTAAGTTAACAAAATGCGATTTCAAAAAAAATAAGCCGCTAAAATTCTTATCTCAACAATACCAATTCCACAGCCAACAAAACCAATATCCGGAATCGAGAACAGTAAAACCTATTAGAAAAAAGCTATATTTGTAAGTAAATTTTTAACATAAAAGCCATGGCAAAAGTAATTGCACCGTTTAAAATTGTTGGCTCCTTAGACGATTTAACTTTTTACATAGACCAACAAGGTCAAAATCGGGTGCGTGAAAAAGGCAAAACCGGAGTGAGCAAAGAAACATTTCAAAGTAACCCTGTATTCGACAAAGTAAAGAAACACAGTCGAGAATTCAGCAGGGCTATTGACAAAGCCAAAACGTTTCGCGCTATGGCTTATCCTTTTTTCAACCGAGCGAAAGACGGCAGCTTTGCAGGTCGCGCCAACAAGCTAATGTTCGAAATCATTGCTGAAGATAAAGTCAACCCACACGGAGAAAGAACTTTTGAAAACGGCATCCAATCCAATGAAGCTAAAACCTACCCCATCGGTTTTGAAGGCAACAGTCTCCGACCGTTGCACAAAGTACTAAAAACAAAATGGAATTGGAATGATAGCACTGCAACTTTCACCATTGAAAACTTTAACCCTTTAACCAACATCGATTGGCCGGAAGCGGCAAACCAACTGCATTTGGCCATTGGCAGAGCACATTGGGACTACACAAACAACCTGTTCACTACCGAATACAGCGAAGAGATTATCATTTTAAAAGAAGATAACGTAAACCAAATAAAGCTGGAAACTAAAAAACCGGCAGGCCATCATTTGCAATTAACCTATTTGTTTATTGGTTTTTCTTCAAAAATCAGAGGAAAAACAAAAGAGCTTAAAAGAAGCTACAACACAACCACGATTATTGGTGTTGTTTAACAAGGTACCGCAACCAATAATGTACGTTTAGGAATACTGCTGTTCATAATACTTAGTATAAGCTCCGGAAGTGACATTTTTCAGCCAGTCTTCATTGGCCAGATACCAATCTATGGTTTGGGATAAACCTTCTTCAAAAGTCACCGATGGTTGCCAACCCAATTCTCTATTGATTTTGGTGGCGTCTATGGCATAACGTAAATCGTGACCCGGACGATCTTTAACGTAAGTAATCAATTGTGCGGAAGTTCCCGGAGTTCTGCCTAATTTCTCATCCATTTTGGCGCACAGCAACTTCACAAGGTCGATATTTTGCCATTCGTTAAAACCGCCAATATTATAGGTTTCGTGATTTTTACCTTGGTGAAAAACCAAATCAATGGCCACCGCATGGTCTTTTACAAAAAGCCAGTCACGGGTGTATTTACCGTCACCGTACACCGGCAAAGGTTTGTTATTGATGATATTGTTAATAAAAAGCGGAATCAATTTTTCCGGAAAATGATTAGGACCGTAATTGTTAGAACAGTTGGTAATCACGTAAGGCAAACCATAGGTTTCTCCGTAAGCGCGAACAAAATGGTCGGAACTCGCTTTTGAAGCCGAGTAAGGAGAATTCGGGTCGTAAGGTGTTGTTTCGGTAAACAAACCGGTAGCGCCTAAAGTACCGTAAACCTCATCGGTACTTACGTGGTAAAATCGCTTGCCATCGGCATTGTCTTTCCAGATGGTTTTGGCCGCGTTCAACAAGTTCATCGTTCCGATAACATTGGTTCTTACAAAAGCCAACGGATCAGTAATAGATCGATCTACATGCGATTCAGCCGCCAAATGAATGACGCCGTCAAATTGGTGTTGTTGGAATAGACTTTGGATAAATTCAGCATCCACTATATCTCCTTTGATAAAAGTATAATTATCGCATTGCTCAATATCGGTAATATTTTCCAAATTACCGGCATAAGTCAAGGCGTCTAAATTATAAATATGATAGTCAGGGTAGTTTTGCACAAATCGTCTCACCACATGAGAACCGATAAATCCTGCACCACCTGTAATTAAAATCTTTTTCATGCTAATCAAATTAAAAGGACATAATGAGCCTAAGCTCGAAGTTGGTATGGCAAAGCCGCTATAGCAAAGCCTTTCCTAAAACTTTACAACAGCCTAAAGTCGGGCATCAGCAGTGGCTTTCAAAACACCTTTCACATCAAAAATAACACTGTTGGCTGTTTTAAGTAAGGTAAAGTCGATGTCAGCAAATTCTTTGTGCGCTACGCCCAAAACAATGGCATCAAAAGCACTGTCAGGTAACGCATTAACTGTTGTTAATCCGTATTCGTGTTTTACTTCTTCCGGTTTGGCCCAAGGGTCAAATATGGTTACTGCTATACCGTAATCTTCCAAGGCGTGAACCACATCGACAATTTTGGTATTGCGAACATCCGGACAATTTTCTTTAAACGTGATACCCATCATCAGCAATTTGGCTTGGTTGATGGTGATGCCTTTTTTGATCATCAACTTCACCACTTGCGAAGCTACATACTCACCCATACTGTCGTTAAGTCTTCTTCCGGCCAAAATAATCTCCGGATGATAGCCCTTTTCTTGGGCTTTTTGCGCTAAATAATAAGGATCAACCCCTATACAATGTCCGCCTACCAATCCGGGTTTGAAAGGCAAAAAGTTCCATTTGGTTCCCGCGGCTTCCAAAACGGCATGTGTATCAATTTCCAATAAATTAAAAATCTTAGCCAATTCGTTAACAAAAGCAATATTAATATCTCGTTGGGAATTCTCAATCACTTTAGCCGCTTCGGCCACCTTGATGGAAGGCGCCAAATGCGTTCCGGCGGTAATTACCGATTGGTATAGTTCGTTGACTCTCTGACCGATTTCAGGTGTAGAACCCGAAGTTACTTTCAGGATCTTTTCAACAGTATGTTCTTTATCGCCCGGATTAATACGCTCCGGAGAATAGCCTGCAAAAAAGTCAATGTTGAATTTTAAACCGCTCACGCGTTCCAACACCGGGATACATTCTTCCTCAGTTACACCGGGATAAACGGTTGATTCATAAATAACGATATCTCCCTTTTTCAATACTTTGCCAACGGTTTCGCTCGATTTGTACAAAGGGGTTAAATCAGGTCGGTTGTTTTTGTCTACCGGAGTCGGTACTGTAACAATATAGATGTTACTATTTCGAATATCCTCTAAAGCGCAACTGCAGTACAGTCCATTAGCGTCAGAAGGTTGTGTGACTAGGACTTGTTTGAGCAAGTCTTCAGTTACTTCCAATGTGGCATCCATCCCCGAATTCAATTCGGTGATGCGATTTTGATTAATATCAAACCCCACAACCGGATATTTGGTAGCAAATAGTCTGGCCAATGGTAACCCAACATATCCTAATCCTATAACTGCAATTTTGGTATTCATGAAAAAAAAAATTAACTGATTTAACGCTATTATGATGGTGACAAAGACACTGACTTAAGAACCTATAGATTGATATACAAAACCGATGGCTCTCATTTTTTCAGCATCCAACAAATTTCTGCCGTCAAATACAAAAGCCGGTTTCAACATGCTGTCGTAAATTTTTTGCCAATCGTAGGTTTTAAACTCATCCCATTCGGTTAAAATCGCAATGGCATGCGCATCGGCACAAGCTTCATACGGATTTTGGAAAGTCGTAATACTGTTGGCATTTTCTTCCGGTTGACGGGTATCCAAATAATTCAAATCGGACAACACTTGTTTTTGTTCTACTTTAGGATCAAAAAGGGCTATACGCGCTTGCTCATTAATCAAATCGTCGGCAACATAAATTGCGGCCGATTCACGAGTATCATTGGTATCTTTTTTGAAAGCCCAACCCAAGAAAGTAATCTTTTTACCCGAAACGGTATTGTAAAGTGTTTGCACTATATTTTTAGAGAAACGTCTTTTTTGATGGTCATTCATAATAATGACTTGTTCCCAATAATCGGCCACTTCGTTCAAGCCGAAAGCT
The DNA here is from genome assembly GCF_035671315.1 of Flavobacterium cheonhonense. Taxonomy (NCBI): domain Bacteria; kingdom Pseudomonadati; phylum Bacteroidota; class Flavobacteriia; order Flavobacteriales; family Flavobacteriaceae; genus Flavobacterium; species Flavobacterium cheonhonense. The sequence continues at coordinate 39,545 of NZ_JAXAVY010000004.1, read as the reverse complement.
TTGGAAATATAAACCAAATTGAGAATGTCTTTTTGGAAACATGATCCTCCGAAACCAACAGACGCTTTTAGGAATTTCGAACCGATACGGCTGTCCATTCCGATGGCTTTGGCCACTTCGTTTACGTTAGCCTCTGTTTTTTCACACAATTCAGAAATGGCATTGATAGAAGAAACACGCTGTGCTAAAAAGGCATTAGCCGTAAGTTTTGACAACTCAGACGACCATACATTGGTTTTTAAAATGCGCTCTCTCGGCACCCAATTCGCATAAACATCTACTAAAGCTTCTATGGCATTTTGTCCTTCAGGAGTAGTTTCACCTCCTATTAAAACTCGATCCGGGCTCAACAAATCCTGTACTGCAGTTCCTTCGGCTAAGAATTCAGGATTAGATAGAATTTGAAATTTAACACCATTACCGGTATTGTCTAAAATGCTTTTCAAAGCTTCGGCTGTACGCACCGGCAAGGTTGATTTTTCTACGATGATTTTATCGTTTTTAGCCACCTTTGCAATTTGACGAGCACACAATTCTATATGTTTTAAATCAGCTGCCATACCTTTTCCGGTACCATATGTTTTGGTTGGTGTATTCACGGAAATAAAAATTAACTCCGCTTCATCTATGGCTTTATCAACGTTGGTTGAAAAGAAAAGATTCTTACCTCTGGCTTTCCCCACAATTTCATTCAGTCCCGGTTCGTATATCGGAATATTATTGATATCGTCATCATTCCAAGCCGCAATTCTGGCTTCATTTAAATCCACTACGGTCACTTTAATATGCGGACATTTTTCGGCTATAACAGCCATAGTCGGACCTCCCACGTATCCGGCTCCAATACAACAAATGTTAGTTATTTTCATTCTCAACTGTAATTTATTCTTTTTTTAAATTTTCCCAATACCAAGCAACAGCAGCTTTTAAGCCTTGTTGAAAGGAAAACTCGGGTTGGTAATTCAGTAATTTTCGGGCTTTATCAATACTGGCCAAAGAGTGCGGTATATCGCCTAGTCGGTTTGGCCCGTGAACCACAGCAACATCAGCAATGGTCGGATCAAATTCCGATAAGTATTCTTTTAAATAATGCACCATATCATTTAAAGTCGTTCTGTCGCCGAAAGCGGTATTGTACACCGTGTTCAAGGCCTCAGTATTTTCCGTTGTCATCGCCAATTCATTCATTTGAATCACGTTATCGATATAAGTGAAATCTCGAGAGTAATTGCCATCGCCATTGATAATTGGGCTTTCATGCTTCACCAATTGCAATACAAACTTCGGAATTACCGCAGCATAAGCACCGTTAGGATCTTGTCTTCTTCCGAAAACATTAAAATATCGCAAGCCAATAGTTTCCAAACCATAAGTTTTAGCAAAAATATCAGCGTATAACTCGTTAACATATTTGGTGATGGCGTAAGGCGAAAGCGGTTTCCCAATAGTCTCTTCTACTTTAGGCAAACTTTCCGAATCCCCATAGGTGGAAGAGCTGGCAGCATACACAAAGCGTTTCACACCGGCATCTCTTGAAGCAACCAACATATTCAAAAAGCCACTTACATTTACCTCATTGCTGGTAATAGGATCATTAATAGAACGCGGCACCGAACCTAGAGCGGCTTGGTGTAATACGTAATCAACTCCGGCAACTGCTTTATTGCAAGTCGCTAAATCTCTGATATCTCCTTCCAGCAAAGTAAAATTATCATTACTCAAAAAAGGGGCAATATTATAGCGATGTCCCGTAGCAAAATTATCCAAACAGGTCACGCGATACCCTTTTTGCAAAAAGTACTCACAAAGATTAGAACCGATAAAACCGGCACCTCCGGTAATCAAAACCGATTTAGATACTGCACTCATATTTTATTTCTTGAATAATTTATATTTCAACTTGGCTAAAAATCCTCTAGGCTCGTCATCTTCATGATAGCCATTAGAATAACCATAGCCATAACCATAGCCATAACCATATCCGTAACCATATCCGGTACCATATTTGGCTTTATTTTCGTAACCGTTAAAAACGATACTGATGTTGTTTAATTCCCCTCGCTTGGTTCGGTTGTTCAGCAAGGTCAACATTTCTTTCTTAGTGAAATTTTGTCTTACAATGTATAGCGTAACATCGCTGTATTGCGCTAATTCCAAGGCATCAGAGACCAAACCTACCGGAGGTGTATCAAGTATAATATAGTCATACTCTTTTTTTAAGGTTTCAATCATCTCTTTCATCGTTTCACCTAAAATCAACTCGGAGGGATTTGGCGGAATTGGTCCGGAAGTGACAACATCTAAATACGGAATATGTGTTTTTTGAATTACTTCCTCTAATGTTTTCTGACCTATGAGATAATTTACGACCCCAACATCGTTGTAAATATTAAAATCGTCAAAAATTTTAGGTTTACGCAAATCAAGTCCCAAGATGATTGTTTTCTTCTCACTCAATGCAAAAACTGTGGCAATATTTAAAGAGCAGAAAGTTTTTCCTTCACCACTCACAGAGGAAGTCAACATTAGCGTTTTGGCGCCTTCCGAACTTTGCTTTTTGTATAAAAACTGTAACGATGAACGAATCGCACGGAATGACTCCGACAGTGCCGATTTCGGTCGCTCAAAAACAGACAAATTAGATTCAGTATGCTTTACTCCTACTATACCTATTATCGGAATTTGAGTAATTGACGAAATATCATCAATATTTTGAATTGAGTTACTGATGAAGAAGATAAAGAACACTATAACCAAAGGTATAAAAAAACCGATAAAAAACGCCAACACATAGTTGACCGCTGTTTTTGGCCCTAACAATCCGCCGCCGACATCTTTGGCCGGATCAATAAACTGAATATCAGACAAATTGGCTGCCTTTACTATGGAAGCTTCACTTCGTTTTTGCAAATAGGCGTTGTATATATTATTATTCAAATCATATTTACGGGATATGTTCAAATAGACTTGATTGGTTTCGGGAAGCTTTTTAACCTCGCTTTCCAACTGTCCAATTTTCAAGTCTACCTGTTTTAGATCATACTGTAAAGCATTCTTTAAGGAATTCGCATTTTCAAGTAAAACCTTTTTTACCGACTGGATTTCATTATCGATACGCTCATAAAAAATATTTCCCTTGGCCGAATAAACCATATTCGACCTATCAATAGACAAAGCTATTAACTTAGCCACGTTACTCACAATGTTAGGGTCTTCGATACCAGCTACTGTTGGCGCAGGTAATTTTGAAAAATCAACACTACCGTTCAAATAATTTTTCAAAGAGTACAAGTAGGCTAACTTGCGTTCAACCTCTTCCTTTTTGATATCGTTACTGGTCAATAACTCTTTAAAATTGGCTCCTTTATCCTCTATATCAAGGATATTGTTGTTACGACTAAAATCTTTCAAATCCTCGCCGGAATCCTTGAGTTCTCCCTCCATTCGCATCAAGGTCTTATCAATAAAGGCAATGGTATTGTCTGCAAACTTATTTTTTTGCTCCAATTGCTTTTCAATCAACTTTAGCACTGTGGCATTAAGATAATCTACCATTCGTTCTTTGTTAGTGCCTTGCATGCCTAAACGAATGATAGAACCCGCCCTTGAATCTATTTCCACCTCTAATCCTTTATAGGTATTAACCGTTTCATCGAAACCATTAAACCTTATCAAAATTTCTTTACCTATATAATCCTTGGGCGACTTGGTCAAAACTAATTTCCAATTTAAAAAAGGAAGATTAACTTCTTGCCCTACCCTAAATTTTTTAACCACTTCGGTTTCAAAAATTGGAACATTAGCAATAGAATTCTCGGAATAATTTATCAGGTTAGCAGTATTCGAGGGAAATGAAACAGCAACTTGATAAGTATCCGATGAAATCAACTTTACCTTAATAAATTGCTCAAGCAATTGCCCTTTTGTTTTGTCAACAGTTATTTTGAACGGCACTTGACCATAAACATCCTTTAAATAATAGTCGGTTTTAACCAAATAATCCGTGTAAAATTGCAACTCATCAACCACTAATTCGTTATGGGATCTCGACTTTAAAGTAGTAGAAATCATTTGAACCTTATCAGAAGTACCGCCCCAATTAAAAACTAAACTGGTAGTGGAGGTAAAAAAAGGATTGTTTTCTTCTTTAACAGCAATAGTAGTTCCTATTCCATATATTTTTTGTTTTCTAATGTTAACCTGATGCGCAATAGAGAAAGTGATAACAAAAGAAACCAAAAACCATTTCCAATAACTTACAATCTTGATTAGAAAACTCTTAAAATCAAAGCTATTTTGTTTTTCGAAAAAAGAAAAATCCTTTATATCCAGCATGTATTAAGCATTTAATTTTTAAGTAATAAGAAAGTCGTGGTAGCCAATGATAAAACAGTGATGATTGTAGATAAAGATTCAATACCTGTCTTACCGGTACCCCAAGTTTTTTGTTTTACCGGATTGACTAAAATATAATCATTAGGCTGTAAGTTAAACGCAGGAGAATTAAAAGCATTGTTATCGGTTAAATCTACTGAAAATGTTTCGTTACCGGTGGTGGTTCTTCTGATGACTTTTACATGTTTACGATCACCTGTAATTGTGATATCACCTGCATTGGCAACGGCTTCCATCAAATTTACACGGTCCTGATACAACACTTTAGTACCCGGAGTATTCACTTCTCCATTAATGGTATAACGAAATCCGGCTAACTTCACGACTGCAAAAACTCCGGCTTGTTTATTGAAATATTCTTTCAACAATCGCCCTTCAATAATAGCAGTGACTTCTTCTGTGGTTCGACCTAAAACATTCACTTCCCCTAAAATCGGCAGTCTTATGTTTCCATGGTCATCTACCGAATAGCCATTAAAATAGTTACTCAACTCGTTTCCTGCGGCAGCTGATTGCGATTGTGCCGATGCATTAAAAATCTCTACCAGTTCGGGATCAATCGCCTTAATTTTAATGTTTAAGATGTCGTTGATTTGTAACCTGTAAGGTTTAAATGCAACCGGTTCAACCGGCTGACTGGCAGTACTTTTATTTTTTTCCTGCAGATAAATTAAGTCTTTAGAAGGGATACAAGAAGTAAAAAAGAAACTGAATAATAAGAGAATATATAGGGTGATTCTGTTCATTACCTTGATAAAAAAAATTGCAAACAAAGATAGTTTTTCAAATCTAAATACAAAAAATGTAGCCTATTTTATTTTGCTATATATTTTTTAGCGAATTTTCGAACGGAATCCTATGTAAAATGCTGCGTCCCAAGGTAACTTCATCGGCGTACTCTAACTCGTCGCCAACGGCTATTCCACGGGCAATAGCAGAGATTCTTACCTCAAAATCTTTGACTTGTTTGAAGATGTAAAAATTGGTGGTATCGCCTTCCATAGTTGAACTTAAAGCAAAGATCAACTCCTCAACTTGACCGGATCTGACTTTTTCCACTAACGAACTGATAGTTAACTGACTGGGGCCAATACCGTCAATTGGGGAAATCTTGCCACCCAAAACGTGATAAATTCCTTTGAATTGGTTGGTATTTTCGATGGCCATTACGTCGCGAACATCTTCAACAACACAGATGATTTTGTGGTTTCGGGAAGGATTACTGCAAATTTCGCAGACTTCCAAATCTGAGATGTTGTGACACGATTTACAAAGCTTAATTTCCTCACGCATAGCCGTTAAGGCTTGTGTCAGAAACTGGGTTTGCTCTGTCGGTTGTTTCAGCAAATGCAATACCAACCGTAAAGCAGTACGCTTCCCTATTCCGGGCAATTGCGCCATTTCGTTGACGGCTCTTTCTAAAAGTTTTGACGAAAATTCCATGTGACAAAAGTAGTTATTTTAATGAATTAATGTAGCGATAATTCAATGTAGCGAATGAATTAATAGAGTGATGAATCAATGTAACTTTTTGGCTTTGAATTATTAACATTGCTGTAGTATTCCATTAACCAATTGTTACATTAATTTTGTATTTTGGCTCACTGTAAAACCAAACTTATGACACCAACCACTATATTGATTATCATTATCATCTACTTCGGAATACTGCTTTTGGTTTCTAATTTAGTTAGTAAAAAAAGTGCCGACAACGATACTTTTTTCAAAGCTAATAAAAACTCCAAATGGTATTTAGTGGCTTTCGGTATGATTGGCACCGCACTGTCCGGGGTGACTTTTATCTCGGTTCCGGGTGAAGTTGGCAATCCCGATTTGCAGTTCAAATACTTTCAATTTGTGCTGGGCAATGCCATTGGTTTTTTAATCATTGCCAAGGTTTTGCTGCCTTTGTATTACCGCATGAACCTGACTTCGATTTACGGCTATATCGAACAGCGCTTAGGCACTGTGAGTTATAAAACCGCAGCTTCTATCTTTTTAATCAGTCGCACTATTGGTTCGGCTTTCCGATTGTATTTGGTAGTGATTGTCTTGCAACGCTACGTCTTTGATGCCTTTGACGTGCCGTTTGCGCTTACTGTACTGATTTCTTTAGGGTTAATCTTCGCATACACCTACCGCGGCGGATTAAAAACGATTATCATTACCGATACGCTACAAACGTTTTTCTTAGTGTCATCGGTGTTTTTGACGATTATTTTTATTTGTCAAAGTTTAGATTTATCGCTGCTGCAAGCTTTTGAAACCGTAAAAGAAAGCAACTATTCTAAAATTTTCTTTTTCGAAGATTATTTGAAAGGCAATTATTTCTGGAAACAAGTACTTGGCGGCATCTTTGTCACAATTGCGATGGTTGGTTTGGACCAGGATTTAATGCAGAAAAACCTCAGCTGTAAAAACATAGGCGAAGCCCAAAAAAACATGTTTACTTTCACCGGTATTTTTGTGCTGATTAATATTTTCTTTTTGAGCGTTGGTGCCTTGTTGTACTTGTATGCCGAGAAAAACGGTATTGCGGTTCCGATGGTTGATGGTGTGGCGCGCACCGATTTATTGTTCCCTGAAATTGCTTTCCATCATTTAACGATAGTACCGGCGGTAGTTTTTTTGCTGGGCTTGACTGCAGCAACTTTTGCCACAACCGACAGCGCCTTAACGGCTTTAACGACTTCGTTTTGTGTGGACTTTTTAGGTATGGACAAAGCCGAAAACCAAAACAAATCCAATGTGGTTAGAACGCGTCATTTGGTGCATTTGGGCTTTTCGTTTTTGATGTTTTTGGTGATTGTTTTCTTTAATGCAGTGAACGATGCCTCGGTGGTGAAAATGATTTTTAAAATTGCGTCTTATACTTATGGTCCGTTGTTAGGCTTGTATGCCTTTGGCTTGTTTGTTAAAACCAAAACGGTACACGACAAATTAGTGCCGATAGTTTGTATAGCAGCACCGGCCATTTGTTTCTTTATCAGCAAATACTCAGCAGAATTGCTGGGCAATTATGTGTTGGATAACGAGCTGATTATCGTGAATGGTTTGATTACATTTATCGGATTGTGGCTGATTAGCAAACCGGCGACGGAAAATACCCGATACTAAAATGGAAATCTATTTAGCCCTGATTGTCCCGAAGCTTCGGGGGAAATCCTTTTTTGTTGAGATTTCTCCTACGTCGAAATGACAAATCGTTTAACAAAAAAGATTGCAACGGAAAGCAGGAATACGGATTACAAAGGAGCCCGAACCATTGCTTCGCCAATTCATTTCACTCGTGCCGCTTCTCCTATTCGTTTCAATCATAGCGTTACTATCCCTCGACTACGCTCGGAATGACATTTACTAATACTGATTGGTAGCCAACAAAACCAATGTACAAGCTACTTCTATTTTAATACCGTTACTTTGTAGCAATTGGTAAAACTCGGGATTCTCTGTTCCGGGATTGAAGATGACGCGCTTGGGTTTAGTCTCGATGATGTAGTTGTAATAGTCACGCTGGCGTAACGGATTGAGGTACAACGTTACGGTATCGATATTCTTCAAAGGAATAGTTTTAGTGTGGATTTTTACACCGGCCACTTCACCGGTTTTTTGTCCGATGGCCAGAACAGCATGTCCTTTTTCAGTCAGTTTTTCAATGGCTTTATAAGCGTAGCGCTCCGGATTGGTACTGGCACCAAGCACCAGTGTTTTCTTGTTTTTCATTGGGTAAATTTAAGGAATAATGTTTTTAAATTAACACGCACTTTGATTCTTTATCTATCTTTGTGGCGATACAAACATTATAGTCATGGAAATTTTTTTGAATACTTTTTTTGTGTTGTTGGGTGCTTTATTTTCGGTATTGAACCCGATAGGCGTTATTCCGTTTTTTGTGGGTTTGACCCAAGATTATGAGAAAGCCGAACGCTCTCGAGTGTCGCTGATGACCGCTGTTAACGTTTGTATTATTTTATTGATTTCCTTTTTTGTGGGAGAATACGTGTTGCGTTTCTTCGGCATTACCATTTCGGCCTTGCGCATTGCCGGCGGGATTTTGATTGCCAGCTCCGGATTTGGTTTGCTTAATGCCAATCCGAAAAAACGAAAAGGTATCAGCAAAGAAGTGGAAGAAGATTTGCAACACCGAAGCTCCATTTCGTTGACACCATTGGCTATGCCGATGTTGGCCGGTCCGGGCTCGATTTCGTTGTTGATTGCTTTTAACCAAGACCATCATTCTACGCCTGAAATTTTGTCTTCAGTCTTCTCGATTGTTATCGTATCATTGTTGATTTTTTTGATTTTGAGAAGCGCTCATTATTTGGCCAAATACCTTGGTGCTTCGGGCATTGTAGCAATTTCCCGAATCGTAGGCTTTTTAACCGTAGCCATTGGTATTCAATACATTATCAGTGCGGTTTTGAGTATCATTAGAGGAATATAATTTTATTACCATGAAAAAAACCATTGTATTACTTGTAGCGGTTTTGCTTACTGTGGGTTGTAAAACCAGCCAAAACCAGTCCGATAGCACGGAATTGAAAGAATTGGTCAGCATTATGCAAGGCCATTATTCTTCGGAAAAACAAGCATTGGCAGATAAGGATTATTACAACATATCATTAAGAATGACTCCGATATGGAAATCTAAAGGGAATTATTTGTTTGTTGAACAAGCCATTTTCGACAAGCAAGACAAACCTTATCGGGTTAGGATTTACAAAGTATCGCAAAGGGGCAACGAATTTATCAGTGAAATTTATACCTTGAAAGACGAAAAAGCATGGATTGGCAAATGGGCGACTCCGGAAGTATATGACCAATTGACCGAAGCTGACATCGAATTAAAATCGGGTTGTGAAGTAGTTTTAAAGCGCACCGGAAAAAATCGTTTTGAAGGTGCTACCGGTGATAAAACCTGTCCGAGTGAACTGCGCGGTGCCAGTTGGGCCAATTCTAAAGTTACCGTTACCGAAAACACAATTCATTCTTGGGATCAAGGTTTTGACAAAGACGGGAAACAAGTTTGGGGCGCTACCAAAGGTGGTTACGAATTCATTAAAATATAGGGGATTACCTCTCAAAAAAAATCCCAAATTCCGCAATTGTTAAACGGAATTTGGGATTTGCTGTTTTTAAGGTTAGCTTAGTTTTTCGGCAGGAAAATTTCAGCCATCATACAACGCGCGCTACCGCCGCCACAAGCTTCGATAGTATCTAAACTGGAATGGATGATTTCTACATGGGCTTCCAATTGGGCCAATTGTTTTTTGGTTAGGCTTTTATAGGCCGACTCGCTCATTACCAAATACCTTTTATCATCTTTACCTTTGACTTCTAACATATTTCCGGCAAAATTATTGACTTGCTCTTCGGTAATTAAAACAACTTCTTTATCGTCACCTCGCAGGCTGTCTAACACCATTTTGCGTTCTTTTTTGTCGTCGATACAGTCGGCACAAATTACCGCGAAAGTATCGCCTAAAGTCAGCATAACATTGGTGTGATAAATTTGCTTTCGCTCGCCGTTTACGGTTTGAAAGGCTTCAAAAATTACGGGTGTGAATTCGAAATCTTCGCAAAATTCAATCATCAATTCTTCATCAGCACGAGGCGAAAGCGCACAGTAGGCTTTTCCGTTTTCGCGGTCTAACAACAAACTTCCGGTACCTTCGAGGAACACATTGTCTTCTTCGGCCGACGTATAGTCCATAATTTCGTTAATCACAAAACCTTCATCTTCCAAGATGTCCAAAATATCTTCTCGGCGTTCGGCACGGCGGTTTTCGGCAAACATCGGATACAAGACTACATCGCCGTTTTCGTGAAAGGAAATCCAGTTGTTCGGGAAAATACTGTCGGGTGTATTGGGTTCTACAGTGTCTTCTACTACAATAACCTGTATACCGGCTTTTCGCAATTTGGCCACAAAAGCATCAAATTCGGCTTGGGCTTTAGCGTTTACGGTTTCCGGCAATAAACCATCGAGTACTTTTTGGTAATAATTATTTACCGCTGTTTGTTCGTTCATACGAAACGCCACCGGGCGAATCATGAGTATGGCGTTGGTTGTTTGTTTCATTTTTGTTTTGTTTTAAAGTTTCAAAGTTTCGAGTTTCGGGTTGGTCAACTTAAAACTTGAAACCTATTTTTAATCTCTAATCAACGGTAAAGTTGAGCATCTTAATAAACCTTCTTGTTTGGCAATTTCGGCGTATGGAATTTCTTCTACTATAAAATCGTTTTTACGCAGCCATTGGTTGAGTCGGGTAAAGTTGCGTTCCGAAACCACTACGTTTTCATCGATAGAAAACACATTGGAATTCATGTGGTACATTTCGTCGCGAGTGATATGGAATAAGTTCTCTTTACCGAATAATTTCACCAAGAAAACATAATCTGATTCCTCACGGAAACCACTTTTGTAGATGATACCTTTGTTTTTGCCAACCGGTTGGAAGCAACAATCTAAGTGCAAGGCATTATCTCGGGCTTCGAGTTTTGATTTCACCAAATCAAATTCTTTGACTTTTTTATGTGGAAATAATGCTTTGATGTAATTCACGCCCTGCATATTGGTTCGGGCCGTAATGTAGTCTTTGTAGTCGGAACCTTTGTACGTTCCTATAAAGATATAATCGTTCCACAACATTACATCTCCGCCTTCTATATGGACTTCTTCAGGTGGACGAACCACTTTTTTCGGATCGATTTGGTCGATAACGTATTGGATGGCATCGAGTTCTCGTTCTCTGTCGGGCAAAATATTGGCTTTGATGAACACGTCGTCGATTACAAAACCGATATCTCTTGTAAAGATTTGGTTGTAGTTTTCAATCATTTTCGGTCGAAAAACCTGCACATCATATTTTTGAAACACTTGGTTAAACGCTTCCATTTCTTTCACCATATCAGCTTCTACGGGATAAGTCCCTGCCAAGATATGCTCTAAGGATTTTGGATCATAAGCTTCTTCGGCGGAAGGCGTCGGACCGTTATTTTCGGCCGAACCCAGCACCACTGCCCTGAGTCGGGAAGTTTCATTTTTTACATTTAAGGCTAACATAAATTAGTTTTGGTAATGGACAAATATAACAAAGCTTCTCGGTTAGGAGAAGCTTTGTTTAAAAGTATTTGGACAATTTACTAATTCTTGATGAGTTTCTCGGTGTGGATTCGACCGTCTTCAGAGGTAATGTTGATAATGTACACACCATTGGCATAACCACTGACATCCAAACGGGTTTTGTCGGTGAGTTCGATAGGACGATCTAAGACTACTTTACCATCTATGGAAGTAATATTGACTTTATTAAATTGAGCGTCTTTCATCACAATTTCGATGGTGCTGCTGGACGGATTCGGAATTATAGCAAAACCGTAGGCCAATTTGACTAAATTCACATTAGTATCATAAGCCGAAACTATGGTTTTAGCTTCTTTTACCTCAGCCTGTTTGTACACAAAATTATCGGTACAACCTTCAGGATAAGCTGCGAATTGCGAACCCGAAACCGCTTCAAAACCCGGATTGAGTTCTACATAGTTGGTTGCATGATACACTACACCGTTACCGGTAACATTATCCCCTACCGAAACAATATTGGCCGCTTTAATCCAATCGGAGCGCTCTCTTTCTTTCACTGCCGGAGTCGCTAAATTGTTGTGGTCATCGGCAGGCGAAACTAAGGTTAATGTGGGCTGACAACAGTTATTGAATGTTACATCAGGTCCAACATTAGCGGAACTGTCTGAGATATCGTATACAAAAGTTCCGGCCGGACAAACTACGTTAAAAGTGGCATTTACTTCAAACTCAAAATCACCGCTTGGCGCTACGCCGAATTGACTTGGCGGCACAGTAAAACAAAACGTGCTTGACGTAAGTTGCGATGGAGCAGCAATAGTTGATACTACTACGCCGTTTTGCATGATGTTAAGCGACATAGTGTTTAAAGTGGCATTAACCGGTGGTTGGTAAGTTCCGCAAACTTCAATTGGTGTAGTACCGCTCATATCCGGACAGTTTATTTCTGTCGGGTTGGTATTTAAGGCTCCCAATTGCGGCACAGCACAAGTCAGACCACAAATATTATCAATATAAACCGTTCCGAAATGCGCAGAAGGTTGACAGTCGCTGATGGTGAATTCAATTCTTCCGGGTTGGTTTAGAATTTCACCTACATTCAAACGGGCACAAATCCAACCGGTATATAAAACGCGACGGTTATTGTTTACGATTAATCGGTTAAACAAACAGTTGTCGGGATTAGCAATGATACAAATCTCATCCACTATATTGTTATTTTGGTCGTAAACTCTGACTCTGAAAAACGGCTGAATAGGTTGACCGTGAGCCGGTTTGTTGTCCATTATCAATGAAAAATTGAAATCGATGGTAGGCTGATCAATAGACGTGAAAGTACGCGACATGGTGGTGATATCCGAAGAACCAAATCCGCCGGCATTATTCAACTTGATACATTTAGAAACACCATTTCCGTTTAAGGTTGGCACATTAACCCCTAATCCGGCCAAAGTTGGATCGAACATTTGGTAACCCGGACTTCCGCTGTCGATTAAAGTAATCGTAGAGCCGAAGTTGTTGGTCGTTGGCGTAACCATATTGGAAGCTGTTGGAGTGGTTGGTGTGGCACAAGAGAGAAAGAAAGCTTCGCCCGAATCCGGTTGCGGATACGCATCAGACCAAAAAGTATAACCGGCAGTGTTGTTTTCGAAGTCGCCGTTCACACAAGTTTGCATGATGGTTGGTGATGGTTTTTTGGCGATGTAAAATTCTTTTTTATCCGGATTTTGAACAAAAAACAACTTTCTCAGTTCGTAAATTTTGGCATTGGCTATTGCTCTTTGCAATTCCTCGTCTGAGAATTCCTCTTCTTCACGCAAGTGTTGGATCACTTCGTTGGTGATTTCTTTAGACAAACGATAGTTTTTAAAGTTGTCATTGATGAAACTCACGATTTCTTTTTCGATTTGATTCGATTCTTCGATTCTTCGATTTTCATCAGCCAGATACTGATCGAGCTGGGCAGAAGCCTTCCCCGAACACAGCAGCAAGACACTGATAAACGCTATTTTACAGATCTTAACCATAACTATTTCGTTTTATCAATCAAGGCTTGAATTTGCAATTTCAAAGCTTCTAATTCTTTCGAGTTTTTCTCTAAGGCTTTGGCTTGCTCGGCTATTTTTTTATCTTGGTCGATGATGTATAAAGTAAGTTCTTCAATTTTCTCCATTTGTTTGGATTGCATTTGCGCTACATCTATTCCGTCTTTGGCTAATTGCTCCGCAGAGTCAATTCCCGGCAAATGTTTGTTGGTTTTTACAAAGGCTTCCACTTCGTTTAACGGCATAAGCTTATAGTCGTTAGCAAACACATAATCCGCCCAATTGGCTGAGCTTCTTAAAGCCACTTTTACTTTTTCAGTTAAGATACCACCTTCAACAAACAATCGGTAATTTCCTGTAGCATTCGGATAAACCGCAGTTGACCCTAAATACATTTTACCATTTGAAGTACTGTTCGCAGTGCTGAACCAGATATTGCTGTTGTTCATATCTACTACTCTGTTTCCGCTTACGGTTGTCGCTTGATTGATGATTCCGTTGTTAGCGTAAAGACTGGTATCGTTGGCACTTACAGTAAAAGGATTAGCTGTAGTTCCGGTTCCGGTTACCGTTACATTGGTTCCGGCTACTACACTAGTGGTTGGCAAGTTGAAAGAGCCTCCGCCGTTAGACAACGTGATGGTATTTCCTGATTGTGATAAGGTTTGAGGCGTATGCGGTGGTAAAGTAACACTGTTTCCGTTAGAGATTGACAATACATTTCCTGTCAAGGTTAATGATTGTGCATCAGTATCTGTTAAGCTAGGCAATGTGAAAGAACCGCCACCGTTAGAAAGTGTCACTACATTTCCGGATTGTGATAAGGTTTGCGGCGATTGAGCCGGTAAAGTCACACTGTTTCCATTGGAGATTGACAATACATTTCCGCTCAAGGCCAATGATTGCGCGTCGGTATCCGTATCGGTGAAAGTTGGCAAAGTAACACTATTCCCGTTTGAAATAGACAAAACGTTACCGCTTAAAGCTAATGACTGTGCATCAGTATCTGTATCGGTAAAGGTAGGCAAGGTGAATGAACCGCCGCCGTTAGAAAGGGTAATTACATTTCCTGATTGTGATAAAGTTTGAGTAACACGTGGCGGTAAATTTACCGGAGCACTGGCTACTCCGTTTACCGTTGTAATCAACTGGTTACTTGTATTAATAGTGTTAGAAATTGAATTAACGATAGGTGCTGAAGCCAGAATATTATTAACATTAGTAGTCATAATATTAGCACTGGAAGACATTACATTGCTTCCTGTAGCACCAGGTAAGTTTTGTAAAACCACATCTCCATTTTCGTTTACTGTTAAAAACTTGTTAGTCACTAAAGAAGATGTAGGATTGAAGTTGCTGGTTAAATTGGTAAAACGCAACCCTGAGAATCCGTTTCTGCCGTGTTTGATTTCGACTTTATTGCCCGGAGCCGAAGTTCCGATTCCGACACTTCCTTCAACCAACATTCCGTTTAAAGGTGCTATGATTGGATTGGTATCTAAGGTATTGTAT
Organism: Flavobacterium cheonhonense; assembly: GCF_035671315.1. NCBI lineage: Bacteria > Pseudomonadati > Bacteroidota > Flavobacteriia > Flavobacteriales > Flavobacteriaceae > Flavobacterium > Flavobacterium cheonhonense. Next base: position 24,506 of record NZ_JAXAVY010000004.1, on the reverse strand, counting down.
CTTGGTACAAAATTTCTTCCGATGACTACACCTCCATTTACATCTAATCTGTTGGCAGGAATAATGTTATTTCCCAATCCCAATCCGGTATTTCCGTTGCTATGAATAAACAAACGCTGATTACCGTTACCGTCGGCAAGGATAATAGTTTTATCTGTATTGAATCCGGCTAATCTGTCTGAAGAAAAAGCATTATTCAGACGCACTCTACCCAAAAACACGTTAAAATTTCCGTTTTTTAAGTTGATAGCGGTTTCCGTTCCAATGAAGATATTAGCGTTTCCGGTTAACAAATTTCTTGGTGTCAATGCTCCGATGGCAATATTATCATCTCCCACATTAAATAGTAAAGAAGAATACCCAACGGCAGTATTGTTGTTTCCGGTAGTGTTAGCCTCTAAAGCCCTGTGACCAACCGCAATGTTGGCAGAACCTGTAGTATTCCTGAACAAACTACGAGTACCGTAAGCACCATTTAAAGTTCCGGTAGTATTAAATCGCATTGCTTCGTTTCCGTAAGCGCAATTGAATCCGCCTTGAGAAATTTTCAATACATCATTACCAAAAGCACTATTACTATTGCTTGAGTTGTCCGACAAAGCATTCTTACCGAAAGCAGTGTTAAAACTACCGGTATTATTACCACCGGCATTATCACCTGAAAAAGTATTATCAACTTGACCATTACCTCGAGCAATGGTTCCTAAAACAAGTAGTGCTGTGTAAAAGAAGTAATTTTTCATTTTCATAACAAAAAGATTTGGGGCATTAGAAAATTAATTGACACTCATTTGTTCATGATTTTTCTGGCTGGGCTTGGTCAAAGAAATCATCTTAAAATTTGCTTTCTTTAACACATTCAAATATAGTAGTTATGTTTTGAAAAAATCCATAAAAAACATATTTATTCGATGAAATACACTTTTTTATATTTTATACATTTATTTTTCTTACTTTTTTAAATTAAAACAATAAACAACTGTAAATCAATAAATATGAAAAAGAAATAATATTCTTATACGCTACAAAAAGCAAAAAAGCATCCTTTGTAAGGATGCTAATACAGAAGTATAATGATGGATGAATTCAGGTTAAAGTAAAGCTTGCCTTTGTGAGTGATTTCGAGTCGAAATCCAATAAGCCAATAAAAATAGTAAAACCGGTCTGAGCGGGAACATATAACGCTGTTCTGAATGAAAAACAAAGACATACAACAATCCCCAACCCCAGAAAAATAAAAACGGAAGGAACAATTGGTATTCTTTTCTTCGCAGTAAAATAACCATGGCCAAAAGACCTACGATGACTAAAATGTAATTAATCAGATTGATATAAATGTGCATCCCGTATTTTATCGTTTTGCTGTTGTCAGACTTCATTAAGGGCGAGATGATAAAACTTTGGGCTTGGAAAAACTTGAGCGAATATTGGCGCAAGGTTAAACCCGGATTAGTCAATATATCGTTTTTAACCCATTGTACATAATAAGCCGTTTTGTCGTATTTATTAGCTGTACAAATGGAATCGAGTTCTCTTCTTTTCTTTAAATTATTGAGATAGTCATTAGAAGCAAATTTGTCTTGCCCATGTTGCGGCATCCAATTCAACGGCTCATCACGTAATTCATAGCGTGACCAAAGAAGCTGTTGTCGAAAAACCCTGTTTTTGAACTCGAAATTGGAATTGTCCAAACTGCGTTCTACTAATATAAATATCGGTACCAAAGCCATACCCATAGCAAAATATACCTTGCTCGCTTTGGGTAGTTTAAGTATCAAAACGTAGAGTGTCATGACAAAAACAAAAGGCAACATATTCGGTTTAATACCATATAATAAAACCAAACTCAAAGCCAAACGAAAATAATCCGCTTTTTGAGCTACACCGGCATAATGCTTAGCCCAAAAGTAAATCAGCATACTAGACGCGAAAAAACCGAACGCTTCACCGATAATGCCCATAGCATAATAAATATGTATCGGAAAAAGCGACATAAGCACTATGACGTAAAGTTTAGCTTTATCGGTAAAATGTAAAATGGTAAATGCTTTGAACAAATAGAAAACCGACAAACAAACAAAAATACAACTGAAGATAACGCCACTCAAAAAAAACAAGCGGTCATCGTGAAAAGCATAAACAATAGCGTAAGGAATCAAATAACAAAAAAGGGTCAAAAAGCCTTTGTCGATATTGATATTACCCTGAAAACCGTTGGCTATAAATTCAATTAATTGTTGGGTTCCGGTATGGAACTGCCCATCACCGAAAGGCTTGGGCTTGAACGGCAGAAAATAAAATACTACACACAGCAATGCGGTAATCAATACCGGATTTTTTATGGTAAAATCAATTAGTCGTTTCATCCTTGGCCAATTTGTCTTTAATAATGTAAAGCGGTCGTTTTCTGGTTTCGTCATAGGTTCGCCATACATATTCGCCTATGATACCCAACATCAACATAATCAAACCGCCAATAATCAGAATTAAAATCATAATGGGCGCCCAACCTTCAAAAGGTGTATTGTTGATGAAGCGATTGTAAGCAATAACAATGGCATACAGAAAACCAAAGAAAGAAATGATAATCCCTAAAAGCGACATCAATCGGATGGGAATGTATGAAGTATTTAACAAGCCATCGATAAAATACTTGAGTTTCTTAGATAAAGTCCATTGCGATTTCCCAATGGTTCTTTTTAAACGACTATATGGTATAAAAGCCACACTAAAGCCCAACCACAAAATATCACCTTGGAAAAAGCGATTTCTCTCGTCAATCTGGTTGAAAACAGCTATGGCTTTTTGGTCTATCAATAAAAAGTCAAAACCACCTTTAGGCATTTTTGGGTTGACATATTTCATCAAACTGTAAAATACGGCAGAAGCTTTGTTGGCGATAAAACTATCTTCACGGTCTACCCGATGCCCAATGACAATTTCGTTGCCGGATTGCCATTTGGAAATCATATTTTCGATTAACTCGATAGGCTCTTGTAAATCGGCCGACATACTTACTGCGGCGGCTCCGGTCACTTCTTTCATCCCCGCAATAATAGCAGGTACTTGACCAAAGTTTCGAGAAAACGAAAGGACTTTAACTTTTGAGTCGTTTTCGTGTAAAGCGGTCAACTCTTGCATGGAATTATCATCGGAACCATCATTTACAAAAACAAACTCGTAATCGAGTGACAGTTTGTGCATCAACCCGGTAATCTTTTCATAAGTTGGTGTAATAGAACCTTCGTTGCGAAAAACCGGTATTACAAAAGACAACTTCATTGCATATTTTCATTAAAAGGTTCGACAGTTTTCATCACTATTGCAGGAATTCCATAAGCTATGGAATTATCCGGTATATCTTTAGTAACTACAGCACCGGCTCCGATAGTTACATTCTTTCCAATCTTAACATCGGGTAAGATGGTAGCATTAGCACCTATCCTGGAAAATGAACCTACAGTAGATCGCCCGAGTAAAGTGGCTCCCGGAGAAATTTCTACAAAATCACCCACCACACAATCATGCGTTATCATGGCGTTGTAATAAACCAAACAACCTTTGCCAATGGTAACACTATTCGAAAAAACCGCATTCATTAATATATTGCTTCCGGCACCAATAGTTACTTCATAACTACTGATTTGGGCTAGCGGACTGATCATAGAAATCATCTCGCCTCCCAAATTAGTGAACTTTTTGTAAAGTTTGTAGCGCAACAACGAATTGCCTATACCAATGGTAAATTGATTGCCGTATGCTTTAAAAAATTGCGTTACTTGTGCTTCATTTTTCAAAATCGGGAATGTTTCGTATAGCTTTTCCCCTATTTCATTTACATCGTCATAAAACGCCAAGTTTTCGGTTTGGTTGCATTGCTGCAAAACCTCCAAAACTTCTTTGGCAAAACCTTTGGCTCCAATGACAATCATAAGTTAGCATTAATTAAGTTGACAATCTGCGCTACATCATCCGGCTCCAAAGCGTGTGATAACGGCAAACATAAAATAGTTTGGGCGATGCTTTCGGAAATCGGCATAGCGGTATCTTTGATATAACCCACTTTATTGAGCGAAGGATAGAAATAACGACGTGGGAAAATTTCGTGATCGTTTAAAGCCTTTTGCACGCGCAAGAGTTGGGCTTCGGTTTCAAAAATCACCGGAAAATAACTGTAATTCCAATGGGTATTTTCGCGCAACTTCATGGTGGTCAAGACTTCGAAATTCAATGTATTCAGATAAAAACCGACCACTTCTTTACGAGCCGCAATAATGCGCTCCAAATGCGGTAAAACAGCCAAACCCATTGCAGCTTGCAATTCCGATATCTTTCCGTTAATCCCTAACCCATGGAAAGCCATCGGACCGTCGTGACCGAAATTATGACTGTAATAGATTTGGTGCATTAATTTTTCGTCGTTACAAAAAACAGCACCGCCTTCTCCGGTATGAAACAATTTGGTTGCGTGAAAACTACAAGTGCTCACATCGCCGTATTCAAAAACCGATTGGCCTTGGTAAGAAACACCAAAACAATGCGCGGCATCATAAATAACTTTCAATCCGTGTTGGTGAGCTATGCGCTCAATCAATTCAATATTACAAGGATTACCAAAAACGTGAGTCGCCAAAATGGCTGAAGTTTTAGGTGTAATGGCAGCTTCAATTTGCGTCTCATCTATCGTTAAAAAGTCGGGATGAATGTCGACAAAAATCGGCGTACAATTTTCCCAAAGTATGGAAGCTGTCGTAGCCACATAACTGAACGGCGTGGTAATGATTTCGCCGCCTTTCCCCAACAATTTCAAAGCAATTTGCAACGGAATGGTTCCGTTGTTGGTTATTAAAATCGAATTGACTTGAAGATAGGCTTTTAGTTTTTCTTCCAACTCCAAAACCAAGGCACCGCGATTGGTAAGCCATTCGTTTTGCCAAACCCTTTGCAGTTGAGCTTGGTATTCTTCGATGGGCGGAAAAAAGGTTTTGGTAACGTTGATCATGTTGGTTTCACTAAAAGCTTCACAAATAAACGAATATATTGTGTAAAAATTCAAAAGAAAAAAGGCGAAATACTTCTTTTATCCTTTACTGATGTTAAAATGAAAAAAGAGAAACCTTTTGACTTTGACTTTAGAGGAATTGAAAGCAGACTTATTCAATCCCTTCAATAGTAACCAGGTCTTTGGGATTAACAATAACCAATAGCTCTTGGAAAAAGACTATTGAGGAATGCGATACCAGACAAATCAAAAAAAATTATTCCCTTCTCGATGGAAATCGCTTATCCCTTAATTTCAAAAAATAAGCCTCAATAGTGTTCGTCATCATTATTCCTAAAATTACACTTACTATTGAAGTACTAAAAAAAATAATTATCGGATGAACATTTATCCCAAGATAAATAGTTATTCCCGTTCTGAAAATATAATTTACAGCTGTATGTATTACATAAATGGAATAGGAACAGTAGCCTATCTTAGAAACCAAATTTACAACTGGTTTGGTAAAAGTAGCATTCAGCTGTGATACTATTCCTTCTTTCAATAAAAAAAAAACTAAAATGATAGCAAACGCTATATAAAGGAATACAAACCCTAACGTTTGAATAAAAAGCGAATGTTCAATTTTAATGAATGGCGTAAATGAGAGCAAGCAAAAGGATAGACAAAATAAAAGACGAGTATTCTGAAAGAATATTGACTTAAGTTTGTCCAACTTGAAATAATAAAAATAAGACACCAAAACGCCCATTAATAGAGAATCTATTCTCAAATGCGAAGAGGTTATATTGTGAACACTTGATGCATCATTAGACCAAACAGTCACTACTCTGACAGCTAACACCAGCAACATCAAACCTATCAAAACAGCAGCTAAATTAGCCATTAATTTATCCTTATACTTACTGGTAACAAGAATCCACAAAAGTAGGGCTAATCCAAAATAAAAATGCTCTTCAACGGCAAGAGACCAACTGGCCGCATAAGTGTAGCCCCAACCGTTGTAATAGTTTTGAAAGAAAAACAAATCGGCTACAACCCTGTCTAATTCCAAATTGCCTTTAATTAGAAAGGGAATGACATATATAAAATAAGTAAGGTAATAAATCGGATAAATTTTGTATCCGCGACGAATCAGAAACAATCCGGGCTTGATGTTCCCGAATCTCAGATACTCTTTAAATAAAAGTCCGGACACCAAAAAACCGCTTAACACAAAAAACAAATCTACACCTATCCAACCCATAGTTACGGTGAATGAAAATAATTTTTTGTGTCGCAGCAAAACCAATAAAATGGCAATACCTCTTAAAAAATCAAGCTGTTGTAGTCTTTTGTTTTGGGTTACATCCATGAATTAAGATTAAAAAAAAACTTCCCTCTCGGGAAGTTTTAAAAGTATGCAAAATCTTGTTATCTTTTATCCATTGGAACAAAATCTCTTAACGGATAACCGGTGTATACTTGTCTTGGTCTTCCGATAGGTTCTTTGTTGATACGCATTTCTTTCCATTGGGCAATCCAACCCGGTAAACGTCCGATGGCGAACATAACCGTAAACATTTCGGTTGGAATACCTAAGGCACGGTAAATAATACCGGAATAGAAATCTACGTTAGGATATAATTTTCTGGATACAAAATAATCATCTACTAAAGCAGCAGCTTCCAATTTTTTGGCGATGTCAAGAATAGGATCATTCACCCCTAAAGTATTCAATACCTCATCGGCTGCTTTTTTAATGATTTTAGCTCTTGGGTCGAAGTTCTTGTACACACGGTGACCGAAGCCCATTAAGCGGAACGGATCATCTTTATCTTTAGCTTTGGCTAAATATTTATCGGCATCGCCACCATCTTTTTGAATAGCTTCCAACATTTCTAACACCGCTTGGTTGGCACCTCCGTGTAATGGACCCCAAAGAGCTGAAACTCCCGCAGAGATAGAAGCAAACAAACCGGCATGAGACGAACCCACAATTCTTACAGTTGACGTAGAGCAGTTTTGCTCGTGATCGGCATGAAGGATGAATAGTTTGTCTAAAGCATCAATGACTACCGGATTGATTTGGTAAGGTCCGGTTGGCAATTCAAACATCAAACGCATGAAGTTTTCAACATAGCCTTTAGTGTTATCGTAGTAGTTTAACGGATAACCCATCATTTTACGATATGTCCAAGTAGCAATCACCAAGAATTTACCCATGGTTTTGCATACGGCTTCATACATTTCTTTTTCGTTTTCTACATTAACTACTTTTGGGTTAAAAGCGGTCAAGGCGCTGGTTAACGAAGATAAAACGCCCATAGGATGAGCTGTTTTAGGGAAACCGTCGATGATGTTTTTCATCTCTTCGTTGACCAAAGTATATTTTCTGATGTCGTTTTCAAACTGCTCTAATTGGGCTTTTGTAGGCAACTCACCAAAGATAACTAAATAAGAAACTTCCAAGAAATTGCCTTTTTCAGCTAGGTCTTCAATAGCATAACCACGGTAACGAAGAATGCCTTCCTCTCCATCCAAAAAAGTAATTTCACTCTGACATGATCCTGAATTTTTATACCCCGGATCTAAGGTGATAGCACCGGTTAAGGCACGTAGTTTTTCAATGTCGATGGCGGCTTCATTTTCACTTCCTACGATTACAGGAAACTCATATTTTTGGCCATCAAGTTCTAATATAGCTGTTTTAGACATGATATAATATGGGAATTAGGTCTGATAAATTAATATTTTAACAAAATTAGGGAAATACAAACGAAATAAAAAAGAATTACGGCAACGTTTTCGTTAATTATTTGATAAATTTTGCAAAAATGATATACAAAAAAAAAGGCATACAAAACTGTATGCCTTTACCACAATTATAAAACCCGAACTTATTCTTTAACTATTTTCCCAACTTTAATTCCCTTGTCCGAGGTTACTTTTATAAAATACACACCGTTACTGTGCACTGAGATATCTATAATGGTTTGATTGTCATTGGCCAATTGGATTTGCAATAATCTGCCTTGTACATCATACAATTGCACCGTTTGCAAAGTAAAATCGCCCGAAACATTGACTTTGTCTTTTGTTGGGTTAGGATAAACCGAGATTGATTGGTCTTGTTCAAAATCGGGATTACTCAAGGCTTGGAAAATAGTTTCGGCCTCGTTAGTAGCTACCGGATAATTGTAATCAAAATAAATGTTGGCTCTTTTGTTAACGTTATCGCCTTGTTGTAAAGTATCTTTCGATTTTACCTTTAGTAATACGTTTCCGTGACCGCCTGATTCTAATAAAATATTCTGAAAAATAAACTCCACTACATTGCCTGTAATTTTAGCGTTTACAGGATGAGAAGTATTTAAAAGTTGCAAAGAATTGATATCAAAATCTGCCGGATTGACTTCAGTTCGAACCACTATGTTTTCCGCTTCCGCTGTTCCGGTATTTTCAAAACGAATCATGTAATGCAGGTAATCCCCTATTTCTGCCGGCGAAACAACATCACCTTCCAAACACGTAATATCATTCGGATCATAAGAACCAACCACGACTTCATTATACACATACAAATTATCACTAGTATTCTCATCGCCTGCCTGCGGCAAGATGGAAGCTGTAAATGTCAATACATCATTAATATTCACCGGATTGGCTGCTGTAGGGGCATTAATATTGAAAGCCACTAAAATTTCCCGACTTTCAAAAGGCTGTAAGTTGGCATAATCCCAAGAAATGCCTCCGCTAACTAAAGAAGTTGGCACTATACTGGTGGACACCAAATCCATCAGGTTGTCATTATAGAAAAAGTTAATCCCGTAAGCTTGTGACAAGGTTTGGTTTCCTTTGTTGCGATAAACAATTTTGTAAACTGCCTCAAAACCTGGACGCGACGGAATTACAGGAGCAACAACAATTTCCAAATCAGGATGAATACCGTTAGGTGTAATACAGAAATTTTGTGTTGCACTATTATTATTCGTATTAGCAAAATTAAAATTAGCATTATTGGGAGAAATAGTAAACCAAGACGGATTTTCGATATTCGGACTTACTGTAAAATTACCCGCCAATGTATAAAAAGTGTATTGTCCGTCAGCATTAGTAAATGTTGAACCCGAAGAAAGACCATCCACTATGTTCAATCGGATATTAGGATTAAACCCATCCGCTGCATCACAACCGTTATTGTTACTATCTAAGGTTAAAGTTCCTGAGATGGTATTGTGATTGCCACCAGGTACAAAAGTACAATAAGAATTACAAACTACTGATGCCAAACCATAATTATTTAACTGATTTTGAACATTAACCGTTTCAACATCATCTGTACAAACAAATTCCATCGAAGGGCAAGCAGAAAAAAAAGAGGAATTTAAATTTCCGTTTTTCATATTTACATAAGTCAAATCAAAATTGTTTGAAAAGAAAACTTCATTAACATATTGATTCTGCGAAATATCAACATTTATCAAACTAGTGTAATAATAACTAGTCTTTAACAAATTAGGCAATACACTCAAATCTAAAACGGTTTGATTACCTCCCCAAAAATCAAATCCAACAACTAAGTCCGGATTGTTCAATGTACTGAAATCAACCGTCCCAAAACCTTCATTACCCAAAGAAATATTTCTCACAGAATTAAGAGAGCTGAAATCTATTGTAGTTAGTAAATTGTTTTGACACCCAAAATAAAGAACAGACGTAAGTCCCGTCAAATCAAGAGAAGTGAGCAGGTTATTGAAACATTGAAGAGAGGTTAGCGCAATCAAATCACTCACATCAATAGAGGTCAATTGATTGTAACCACAAAATAACGTCTTAAGGTTTACCAAATTAGCAACATTAAGACTAGTCAATAAATTATTACTACAATGAATTTCGATTAAAGTGGGAAACATACTCAAATCAAGACTAGTCAAAACATTACCTATACAGTGTATTTTTTTAAAAACACCGGAAGCATTGAACGTAATAGTAGTAAGCTGATTGTAATTAACAAACAAATTTTCAAGGTTGGTTAAACTACTTATATCCAAAGAGGTTAAATTATTGCCTTCGCAATCTAACGTTTTTAAATTCACTAAAGCACTAACATCTATTTGGGTTAAATTATTTTCTTTAAGGTAGAGATAATTCAAATTCACTAGACTACTCACATCAATAGTACTTAAATTATTATTAGTACAGTAAAATTGAATTAAATTAGTAAAGAATTCAATTCCAACAACACTATTTATGTTAGAGAACTGTACATCTAAATATGTCACTTGAGCGGCTTCGCTAACTTGTATTTCCCCATCATTATTTGAATCGATTTTTATATGTCCATTGACATTAGTGCTATATGCTATTTGATTGTCAGGACTAGCCATTAACAACTTCGCTTTAAAATTCGCATCCGGAAAATTAATAATCTGCGCACTGGCTAATCCTGAAATTAAAATCAATAAAAAGTATAGTTTTTTCATAATATAGAGATTCGTTATGATTGTTTTTTGGTTTGACTTTATAAAAGTACGCTTCGTTTTTGGTTACTGTTTGTTAAATGAGTAACGACTGAGTTTGAATTAGAATTTGCTACAACGTCTTCAGCAATTCCTGCAATCGTTCCTTTTTTCGCTGTGAAATCGGCAAATTCGCATTGTCTGCCATGATTACATAACCGCCGTCTTTTTTGATATACGATTTCAAATACGCCAAATTGATCAAATGACTTTGGTGAATCCGCTCAAATCCATGCTCGGTTAACAATTCTTCGTATTCTTTCAACGTTTTGGAAATCAATATCGGTTTGCTGTTTTTGATGTAAAACTTGGTGTAATTGTCTTCGCTTTCGCAACGGATAATATCGCTCACTTCAAACAAATGAATCCCATCGGAATTCGACAAAGCAATTCGCTTGAAATTATCGACTTTCTTACGAATGTTCTCCAACAACAAATCAATGTGCGCTACGCTGTCGTTTTTGTCAATGACTTGCTGTAGCTTTTCGATGACTTTTTGCAATTCTTCCGGATCAACGGGTTTGAGCAAAAAATCCAAAGCACTGAATCGAAATGCTTTAATGGCATATTGCTCGTGCGCTGTAATGAATACGATTTGCGAATTGAGTTTGCCGCGTTGGTTGACTTCCTCCAGCAAATCAAAACCGGAACCGTCGCCCAAATGAATGTCGAGAAATACTACTTGCGGCTGATTTTGCAATACGATTTTCACGCCGGATTCAACACTATCGGCTTCTCCTATAATGCGGATTTCAGGCGCATATCGAGCTAACAAGCTTTTCATACCGTTTCTCAAATTGCTATCATCGTCTATTAATAAGGCTGTAATCATTTGATATATTGAATGGGCAAATGCAAAGTCACTTTAGTGCCTTGTGTTTCTCCGTTGTTGTTTTTAACTTCTTCTATGGTGAACTCTGTTTTCTGTTTGGTTGTCGATTCTATCATTTCCAAACGCTTCTTGGTAATATCCAACGCCATCGATTTGTGCGCTACTACCGAATGTTGTTTTTGCGATTTTGACTCGCTGAACCCTATACCATTGTCTTCTACGGTACAAAACAAGCTGTCTTTTTCCAACACAAAGCGAACCGCAATACTGCCTATTTCCTTTTTGGGAATGACACCGTGAATAATGGCATTTTCCACAAAAGGTTGTAACAATAACGGCGGTATAGCCATATCGTCTTCAATCGCATCACTTTTGAAAATGGAAAAGGTAAACTTATTATTGAACCGCAATTGCTCAAGTTCCAAATAGTTTTGCAAACTCTCAATTTCTTTGTCGATGGGAATCAGAGATTCTTTTGAATACTCTAAGGTCAACCGCATTAATTTGGAGAATTTCGACAAGTATTTGATGGCCGAATCGGTACCGTTTTGCACGATAAAACTCGATATCGATCCCAAACAATTGAACACAAAATGCGGATTCATTTGCAAATGCAAGGCTTTTTGTTCGTACTCGGCCAATTCTTTTTGCAACGTTAAATTCTTTTTCAACTGAATTCTGTTGTAAATCAGAAACGCAATACCGAAAAGCAACAAGCCGAAAACCGCCGCAAATATCAGTTGCAGTACATTGCGTTTGGATTCTTCCTGCAACAATAAATCGCGCTTTTCAATTTCTTTTTGATGGATGGCTTCGCGTTTTTCAAAATCGAATGCCATTTCTTCTTCTACCGTTCGGCGGATGTTTTCTTCATTGGTCAAACTGTCTTTAGCGATGCTGTACGCTTTAAAGTGCAACAAGGCTTGAACCGAATTGTTTTGTTTAGCATAAATGTCACTCAACAATTTTTCAGCAATCACCTGTTGCTCCAATACTTTAATCGATTTAGCCAGCGCCGAAGCTTTTTCGGCAAAAGCAATAGCTTGTTGCACTTTGTTTTGTTCCAAATACAATTGTCCCAACAACAAATACGTATCGCCTACCCCGAATTTATCTTCTATATTCTCAAAAGTTTGAATGGCATTATTCCAGTGCGCTACAGCTTTTTCGGGTTGTTGGGTCGATTTGAAATACAAACCGACATTGTTGAACCATTCGCCCAAAGCACGTGGATTCGGGTGTTGGTCTAAAGCCGATTTGGCTTTGGTGTAGTATTCAAAAGCTTTCTCCGGATTGTTTTGCTTTAAATAGGTATTGGCAATGTTGGTGTACGTAATGCCTATATTCGGATCGGCTAATTGCTCTTGTATTTTTTGTGCTTTGACAAAATAGGCCAAGGCTTTAAAATCGGAGGCTAATGATTTATAAACGATACCGATATTATTGTATAGTTTGGCGCATTTTTCTTCGTCGCGAAGTTGCTCGTAAATGGTAACCGATTTGAGATAATACTGCAATGCTTTGGCATAATTGCTCTGTTCCGAAAAGACAATTCCAATACTACCCAACGATTTGGCTAAACCTTTTTGCTGCTCTTTATCAGTAGCTGCAGCGGCATTTTCAAATACATGCTGCGCATCGGTAAAATAGCGTAATGCTTTGGGATAGTCACCTAAGATAATAGTAGCGTTTCCTAAATTCAACAACGCATTCCCTTTGGCCAATTGGTAGTCTGTTTTCTGAGCCAAATCGAAAGCTTTTTGGGCATAAACCTTCATCGATTTGGGATCAGAAGTCTTATAAGCATCGGCTATAGCATTGAGCAACTGGGCTTTGTCGATGTCATTTTTGGTTTTGCCAAGCACTGTTATCAAGCTGTCAGCTTTGGTATTTTGGGCTTCAACCGAAAAATAGGCTGTACACCAAAAAGCCAATATGAAAGGGTAAAGTTTTCTCATGATAATAAAGTCAATGCTATATAACAAATGTAAGATTTCCATTCGGAGGGAAAAACAGCAAATGAGTATTTACCAACTTTAGTTGAGAATTTGACAAAAAAAAATCCCGAGCCAAAACTCGGGATTCTCTATATTGGTTTAAAACAATATTATGATAAAGCGGCTTTAACTTGGTCGGCTGCTTCTTGGAATTGTACCGCAGATAAGATTGGCATTCCTGAATTGTCGATTAATTCTTTAGCAATTTCTGCATTGGTTCCTTGTAAACGAACAATAATCGGCACTTTAATCGCATCTCCCATATTTTTGTAAGCATCAACAACACCTTGAGCTACACGGTCACAACGAACGATACCACCAAAAATGTTGATTAAAATAGCTTTTACGTTCGGATCTTTCAAAATGATACGGAAAGCCGTTTCCACACGTTTCGCATCAGCAGTTCCTCCAACGTCTAAGAAGTTAGCCGGTTCGAATCCTGCGTATTTGATTAAGTCCATAGTAGCCATTGCCAATCCGGCACCATTTACCATACAACCAACTGTTCCGTCAAGGTCAACGTAGTTCAACCCAACTTCTTTGGCTTCTACTTCGATTGGATTTTCCTCACGAATGTCGCGCATGTCAGCGTATTTTGGTTGTCTGTATAAAGCGTTGTCATCAATATTTACTTTGGCATCAACGGCCATAATTTTGTTATCGGATGTTTTTAAAACCGGATTGATTTCAAACATAGAAGCATCTGAACCAATGTAAGCGTTGTACAAAGACTCAACGAACTTCACCATTTCTTTGAACGCATTTCCGGAAAGCCCTAAATTGAAAGCAATTCTTCTGGCTTGGAAACCTTGCAATCCTACAGCAGGATCTATTTCTTCAGTAAAGATTAAGTGTGGCGTATGCTCGGCTACTTCTTCAATATCCATTCCGCCTTCGGTTGAATACATAATCATGTTTCTTCCTTTGGCTCTGTTCAATAAAACCGACATGTAGAACTCTTGAGTTTCACTTTCTCCCGGATAGTAAACATCTTCAGCAATTAATACTTTGTGTACTTTTTTCCCTTCCGGTGGTGTTTGAGGTGTTTTCAACATCATCCCGATGATTTGCTCAGATAACTCCTCCACTTGTTGCAAGTTTTTGGCCAACTTTACGCCGCCGCCTTTTCCTCTTCCTCCGGCATGGATTTGCGCTTTAACAACGTGCCATCCTGTTCCGGTTTCTGCCGTTAACTGTTTAGCAGCTGCTACCGCTTCAACCGGGCTGTTAGCCACAATGCCGCGTTGTACTCTTACTCCGTAACTGGCTAAAATTTCTTTTCCTTGATATTCGTGAATGTTCATAATGAAGATTTTTTGTGTTGCAATGCCGAAAATGAATTCGGCAAATGTGTGACAAAAGTAATTAATTAGTCTCAAACCAAAAAGAAATGTATATCAATTTAGTACATTTAATTCGCAAAAAAACAATTCTACTTTAGTACAAGTTTTAACTAATCCTGCTATAGTATCGTTTTCCAATACATTCATCCCACTTTATTCAACTTAAACGATTTGATATTCCGAGGTAATACGATTAAAATCTGACCGTCAAATGACTTAAAGAGTTGTTAACGTGGCGTTTTTCTTTGGATTTGCGCGTCATGCGACTTAGTTTTGCACAAATTTAAAATTCTATGATACAAACAACAGATTTAGTAGCCCTTTCCCAAGAATTCGGGAATCCTTTGTATGTGTATGACGCTGAAAAAATCGAATTTCAGTACAAACGTTTGACGAATGCTTTTGCCAAGGTGGAGAAGCTTCGCATCAACTATGCTATGAAGGCCTTGTCTAATATTTCTGTTTTGAAACTTTTGAAGAACTTGGGTTCGGGATTGGACACCGTTTCCTTACAAGAAGTACAGTTAGGACTGCATGCCGGTTTTACACCTGACAAAATCATCTTTACCCCTAATGGTGTTTCTTTTGAAGAAATAGAAGCCGTAGCAAAACTAGGCGTTCAAATTAATATTGATAACTTATCGGTTTTAGAACATTTCGGCACCAAATACCCAACTGTTCCGGTTTGCATCCGCATCAATCCGCACGTTATGGCCGGCGGCAATGAGAATATTTCGGTGGGACACATCGATAGTAAATTCGGGATTTCCATTTACCAAATTCCACATATTTTGCGCATTGTAGAAAACACTAAGATGCACATCAACGGGATTCACATGCACACCGGTTCTGATATTTTGGACATTGAAGTGTTTTTGTACGCCGCTGAAATTTTGTTCGATGCCGCGAAACAATTCCAACAATTAGACTTCTTAGATTTCGGTTCCGGATTTAAAGTACCTTACAAAAAAGGCGATATCGAAACCGATATCGAAGAATTAGGTAAAAAATTAACCAAACGCTTTTTGGCCTTTGAAAAAGAATACGGTCGTGAACTCACTCTAGCCTTTGAACCGGGCAAGTTTTTGGTAAGCGAAGCCGGTTACTTTTTGGCGACTGTGAATGTAATCAAACAAACCACATCGACAGTTTTTGCCGGAATAGACAGCGGATTCAACCATTTAATCCGCCCGATGTTTTACGGGTCGCAACACAGCATAGAAAACATTTCCAATCCAAAAGGCAAAGAACGTTTTTATACCGTGGTTGGTTATATTTGTGAGACCGATACGTTTGCCAGTAACCGTCGCATAGCTGAAATTCACGAAGGTGACACTTTGTGTTTCAGAAATGCGGGCGCTTACTGTTTCTCGATGGCTTCCAACTACAACTCGCGTTTCAAACCGGCCGAAGTGTTGTGGAAAAACGGCAAAGGTCATCTGATCCGACAAAGAGAAACTTTTGAAGATTTATTGCAAAACCAAATTATGGTTGAAGTATAAAAGAAAACCCCGAATATTAATTCGGGGTTTTTATTTTTTGTTCTTTTATTTCCCTAACACTTCCTCCAGCACTTCACTTTCCGTGGCATTAGGCAAGGTTATTTTGAGTTTTTTAGACAAGGTTGGCGCAATTTGGGTGATTACTTTTTTGTTGTAAGATTCGCCGCTTTTGATATTCCAGCCGTAAAAAATTAAAGGCACATTGGTATCATAAGCATACGGAGAACCATGTGTTGCACCGGTTGCAGAATATTCTACATAGCCGGGTTTGTATACAAAATACAAATCGCCGTTTTGCGTTGGATCGTATCCTTTAAATACAAAACTTAATAGCATGTCATTGGCACCTGAAGTCAAGATCTCTTCTTCGGTGTACACGCGCTTTACATAGTTTTTGGTATAAAGGAAATCTTTAAAGCTTTGCTTCACTTTGGCCAAATCTAAACCTTTGCTTTTGATGATGTCTTTGTCGAAATGCACATTATAGCTATCGTATTTCAACAACAAATTCACACCGAAAGTTTGCTCGGAAAACGCAATTAAATCTTTAGTAACCTCTTTATAACTAATATTGTCTACTTGGTATTTGTGTTCTTTTAAATGGGTGGAATTTTCGGCACAAGCATGATCGGCAGTGAGGAAAACCAAGTAGTTGCCTTTCCCAACCGTTTTATCCAAATAATTCAAAAAATCGGCTATAGTCAAATCCAAGCGCAAATAGGTATCCTGAATTTCTATAGAACGCGGTCCGAAAGTATGACCGATATAATCGGTAGAAGAAAAACTCACCGCTAAAAAATCCGTAATCTCATCTTGACCTAATGCTTCTTTCTCGATGGCGCGCTTGGCCAAATTGGCCAACACATCATTCCCAAAAGGCGTTACGCGCAACACACCGGCATCGTTGCTATCGTACATTTCTTTTAAATTATAGGGAAAAACCGGTAGCTTTTTGTAGAGTTTGCCTTCGTAATTGTTGTTGTCTGCCAAACTTTCGTTGTAAGTTTCAACTGACTTCAGCAAATTCCAACCGCTATTGATGTATGGTAAATATTGTTTTTCTTGGTTGAATTCGGTTACCCAATTCGGCAGCGTTTTTCCGTAGAAAGAACTCGAAATAAATTCACCGGTTTTGGTATACCAAAATGCCCAATCGGCAAAATGGCCGGCCGGAAGAATGGCACCACGATCTTTGATACTCATCCCGATGACTTTGCCTTTGAAGTTGGTAGCCAATTTTAATTCGTCGGTAATCGTAGTGGCTTGTAGGTTTTTAGGCGACATCTTGCCTTCTTTTTCAGTCCCGGGAACTAAAGTAGAAACACTGTCGTCATCGGTACAATAAACCTCTTTTTTTAAGGTACGATGGAACCATTCGTTGCTCACTATACCATGCAAAGCCGGTGTTGTACCCGTGTAAATGGAAGCATGACCGGGCGCAGTATAAGTTGGCATATAGTTGTAATGCATATTGTAGAAGGTATAACCGTCTTTCATTAATCGCTTGAAACCATTTTCAGAGAAGTCGTTTTGAAAACGATAGAGGTATTCGGTTTTCATTTGATCGATAACAATACCGACCACTAATTTGGGTTTTTGCTGGGCATACAAATGGGTAACGACAACAACAAAAAGGAGTGAAAGTACTTTCTTCATGATATAAAATTGAATGACAAAAATAGGAATTACATCCCAATCCTAACCACTATTAGTGTTAATCTAAAGTTATAACTCAGCGTTGTCCATCACTAGAACTTTTGGTTTGACCGTCACTCCTGTTTTCTGTTTTTACTCCAATATAAATTGAACTTTTCTTGAATTAAGTTACAGAATTTTAAAAAAATCCCTAAAAAACTTTGCGTGAAAAAGTTGTAGCAAAAAAAATGTAGCAAAATAAATTGTTACAAAAATATTGCTACAATAATTTTAGAGTCTAAAGATTAATAAAGTTTGTATAGAAGGAAGCCTGAAAAAAACAAATGCACACTCGTTAAAGCGTGCATTTGGCAAATTCCCAATTTTAAAAACAACATTAAAACAACTAACTTTATTTCAGAATCATAAATGTACACCTACGATTGGTGGCGTGTTCGGCTTCGGTACAATCGTTTTTCGGACAAATGATCAGCGGCTTGCTTTCGCCGTAACCTACCGATTTCAAGCGACGTCTTTCAATACCGTTTTGCACCAAATATTCTAAGGCAGATGCAGCTCTTCGGTTGGATAATCTTAGGTTGTATATTTCCGAAGCTCTGGAATCGGTATGTGAACCGATTTGAATTTCCATGTATGGGTATTTTTTCAACAAGCCAACCAACACATCCAAAACTTGTGCAGCTTGCGGCTTGATATTCCATTTGTCTAAATCGAAGTAAATATTTTCGAGTTCAATCAATACCGTACCGTCATCTTTTTTGTTGATGATGTCTTCGGCGTCGTAATAGGACTCGACTTTCATTTGTAAATCGAGATAAACTTTACCTTTCTGACTGGTATCAAACTCGGCTTCGGCAGGAATATAAAAATCCTTGAAAGCCATGATTTTGTATTTCTTATTTGGCTCGGTGTTAAAGGTAAAATCGCCGTCTTTCCCTACTACAACTTCTTCCAACAACTCGCCTTTGTCATTGAACAATTTTACCGTTGCGCCCGGTAAAAGTTCCAGTGATTTCAAATCGCGCACTTCACCTTCAACCAAATATTGCAGTTTGTTATCTTCACGAATAAAGGTGTACAAATTGTCGTCTCCGGTTCGGTTAGAAGCAAAATAACCTTTGTTGTTGACTTCATCAAGGATATAATTGAAGTCGTCCATCTCACTATTGATGGTAGACCCGAGATTGAGTGGTTTGTCGAATTCTGTTTCCGAGAGTTTATAGCTCATAAAAATATCAAGATTCCCATTACCCTGATGGCCATCGGAAGCAAAGTACAGCGTTCCGTCTTCGGTTACAAAAGGGAATTGTTCACGGTGAATGGTGTTGATGGTTTCGCCTAAATTTCGAGGCTGACTGTAAGTGCCATCTTCTAAAACATCGACTACAAAAAGATCCATCGAACCAATGGTACCTTTCATATCGCTGGCGAAGTATAATTTTTTGCCGTCTTTGGTTAAGAAAGGATGTTGTACCGAATATTCATCGCTGGAGAATGAGCACATTTTAACATTAGTCCATTTACCGTCAACAAATTCGGCTTTGTAAATTTTTACAGTGGCTACTTTTTCGTTGTTGACTTCGACCTGTTTTTCTCCGGTGCGATTGAAGTACATGATTTTGCCATCGGCACTGAATGTAGCATTGCTTTCGTGCTTTTTGGTATTGATGCTTTCCGGAAAAGGTTCTATTTGCACCAATTGGCCTTTATCGTTTACAGTCGCCATAAACAAATCCAGATAAGGCCGATCGTTCCAATTGTAAGATTGGTCGCCTTCGGCATTTCGAAGTGACGCAAAAGTCACTTTTTCGCCGTAGAAAGCAATACCGAAATCGCCGTTGGTTTTGTTCTTCGACATCATTTCGAGTTTGTAACTGTCGGGAATATTTCGAGTAGCATTCTTCATGAACTTAGGCGTATTTTGCTCATAGCCGAGATACTCCGACATGATGGCGTCGCCTTTATCAAAATCTTTGGCACCTTTAAGTGCGTTGGCATAACGGAAATAAACGTCTTTCTTTACGCTGTCTTTAAAAGTAAAAAACAACTGCCCGTAGGCTCGAACTGCGTTGTCCATTTGAAAGTTGTAATAATAGCAATCTCCCAAGTTTTGCAACACTTCACGGGATTGCGGTAATTGTTCGTAGGCAGCAGCAGCCTTGATATACGCTTTGCGATTGAACAAGGCATGGGCTTGTTTGGCACTGACTTTCTTTTGGGCAAAAAGAGTGGTGATACTGCAAAAAATAAATAATAGGTAAATGACTTTTTTCATAGTATCCGTTTTAGAAGAATCTTGGTGATTTATCATATCCTTTTCCGGATGACATTCGACCTAAATCGAGATCAAACAACACAAAAACCTCATGTGAACCATTATTGAAGTTTCTCAAATTAGTAAGCGTATAATCGTAAGAATAACCAATTCTAAGCGTTGGCGTTACATAAAAACTGGCTAATCCGCTTACCGAATCATCTAAGCGATAGCCAATACCGGCTTCAAACTTGTTGTTAATTAGTACGTTGGTGGTTAAATCAACCGAAAGCGGTGCTCCAGCGACTCCTTTGGCCATAAAAGCCGGCTTCACTTTAAAATTGTCGTTACCGTTAAAAGTAAAGACATAACCCCCGGTTAAGAAATAGTGAACCGCTTCCACGCCGCTAGTTGTGATACCGTTAGTATTTTCGAGGTGTTTGGTAGTTAATAAATTGGGCGTTGAAAAGCCTAAATAGTAGTTATCCCCAAACAAATATGTTCCGGCACCAATGTTAGGAAAGGTTTGGCTCAAGTTGTTCTGAAAAGCCGGATCCGGAAGTGGATCAGTGTATTGGAATCCGTTGAAATTAGTACTGAATAGCGTTACACCTGCTTTCACCCCGAAAGACAATCGAGTGCTTTCCGACAAAGACAAGACATAAGCGATATCGGCAAAGATGTTACTCTCGTTCACTACATTGCCAATTTCATCGTGTACGACAGACAAGCCTAATTCTACTTTTTTAGAAACCGGTTTGTGCACGAAAAAAGACTGGGTAGTGGGCGCGCCTTCAATACCAACCCATTGGGCACGATAGATGCCTCCCATTTTGATGATGTCTTTATCTTCGGTAGCATAAGCCGGATTGATGACACTCATATTGTACATGTAATGGGTGAATTGCGGATCTTGCTGGGCTGCCATTTTGGAAGAGCACAATGCCAAAAGCAAGCTTACAAAGCAGTATCGAATCATATATAGTTTAGTTGTACGCATCTTCATTATCTGTTTAGATAAACTCTTCCTTGAACCGGTTTTCGAACACCGTCATTAAAATAGAGTATATAGAAATAAACCCCGTTTGGCAATATGTTATTGCCTAAGTTCAAACCGCTAACTGTAGTGGTTCCGTCCCAATTTGGCGTATTTCTGTTTCCGGTGTAAATCAGGTTACCATATCTGTTGTAGACTTCTAATTTGAAATTCGGATAGATGGTCGCCAAGTTTTCAATTTCAAAAGTATCATTGATACCATCGTTGTTAGGCGAATAACCATCCGGAATCAGGATGTCGTCGCATACGGTCAAATCAACCGTAACTTCCAATCGAACTGCTCCTTCACAACCACTTGCTGTGGTTAAAGCCGCATAGTAAGTAGTAGCATGAACTAATAAATCAGTAGCACTATAAGCCGTTCCTCCCGTTGGTGCATTGTACCAAATTACCGTTGGGAATCCAACTAAATTACCTGATAGATTGGCAATGGTTGGACTGTCATCTTCACAGAAAAGATTACCATCTTGGATGAGTTGCGGTGTACCCAACTGCGTAACATTGAAATCAATTGGAGGAATAATAGTTCCGGTGACACCGCAAGTAGTGGTTACCGAATCGAGTTGGTCGATTGTTAACGTAGTTGTTCCGTTATTTACCAATTCCGATGCTGGTATACTGAAACTACCGTTACCACCACTAATAGTGACGGTAATCGTCGTCGTAGCTGTATTAGCCCCTGAAAGTTGATAGGTTAAAGTATAATCACCATCAGCTAAGTTGCTGGCTCCTGAAATGGTAACCAAACTGTCAAAATTGGCACAAGTATCTTGTACCGTAACTGTTGCATTTTGCAAACTTGGCAACGCATTAATTACTAAAGATACTGAAGCACTCTCAGTAGTGTTGGTACAACCGGCAGTGGCAATTATTCCGAAAATAGTCATGGTGTAATTTCCGGCTGAACCAAAAATAGTTGCCGGAACAGTAAACTGTCCTGCCCCACCGGTTATGGTAACATTGCCCGAGTTGTTAGAAGTCGGATTGGTCCCCGGAATAGAATAATTGAACTGATATACTCCGTCCGGTAAGTTAGTAGCTCCGGAAATAGCAACTACTACATCGGTGCCATAACAAACTGCTGTTGAACTCAAGTTTGTGGTATCAATGTCGGCCAAAGGTCGAACCAGTATTTGAGTCGCTACTCCTATCAAGGTTATAGAACAGTTGGTCGCTGTATTTAAAATGGTCGTGAAATTGGCAACTGTAGTTCCGATATTAGGCAACAGAGACGCCGGAATAGTAAAACTTCCTACACCACCGGTTATGGTTACAGTAGCGGTTTGACCTGCAGCAGTATTTGCACCGATTAAGTCATAGGTTAAAGTATAAGTTCCATCTGTCATTCCATTCAAATTCACCACTACATCAGACCCTAAACAAGCAGGTGAAGTCGAAATATTGAAACTGGCCATTTGCGGATTAGGTAAAATCGTAAACTGTACGTTTTCAGTATCTGTAGAACAAGTGTTAGTCACCGTATACGTGTAAGAATAAGTTCCGGCAGCAAAACTCACAATGGATATTGGTGATATGACAGTTTGCGATGTAGCATCTGTCCAAACACCACCGGTATCTTCTCCATTTAGTAAAGAGGCTAAATCTAAAACACCGACACTTGAACACAGTGTCACTGCTCCGCTAAATGCACCGGCATTCGGCACCGAATTTACGACAACAGTTACAGTAGACGCTGCATTAGAACATGGTGCTGTACCTATTACTGTATAGGTAAAAGTATAGGTTCCAACTCCTGCTGTAGATGGATTAAACACATTACCGGTTAAAGCACCTGTACTGTTGTTGTCAGTCCAAGTTCCTGTACCTTGAGTCCCATCTAAGCCCGTTGTTAAGTCTAATGACGTTATGTTGACACAAGTTGTTATTGTTTGCCCCACACCTCCGGAATTGGCAGCTGGATTCACGGTAACATTTATGTTTGCAGAAACCGATGCACAAAAAGCAGTAGAAACTGTATAAGTATAAACGCCTTGTGTATCAACAGCCGGATTAAACACTCCTGTCCCACTGGCTAATACAGGCGACCACGTCCCTCCGGTTTGGGCTGTTGAACCTAACAATCCAAATAAATCTTGAGAACCATCTGTTGAACAAACTGTCAATACACCATCAGTTCCTGCGATTGGTGACGGATGCACAATTACCGTTACCGTTGAAAAAGCATTAGCACAAGGAGCATTTCCAGTTACTGTATAAGTAAAATGATAAGTTCCAACACCAACAATAGTAGGATTGAAAATGGCTCCTGTGAGCGCTCCTGTAGTATCATCGTCATTCCAAACGCCAGTGTCTTGGGTACCGTCTAATCCGGTTGCTAAATCAATAGCTGTGGTACTTTCACAAACATTCAGTACTTGCCCTACTCCACCAGAATTAGGCGCTTGACTTACAGAAACTGACACCGTTGCTGTATCACTACTACATAAACCTCCGCCTACTGTATAAATGTAAGTACCTGCCAAATCAACAGCCGGATTGAAAACTCCTGTGCCACTGGCTAATGCCGGTGACCAAGTTCCGCCTGACTGAGCATTTGCACCAAGTAAAGTAAACAAATCTTGAGGAGGATTGTTTTCACAGAAAGCAATACTACTATTATCTCCTGCATTAGGAATAGGATTAACGATAACAGTTATGATGGCGCTATCGTTATCACAAGGTTGCGTTCCCGACAATGTATAAGTGTAAGCTCCTGCCGCATCAACAGCCGGATTAAATACACCGGTTCCACTGGTCAAAGCAGGCGACCAAACACCGCCAGGTTGAGAGTTAACCCCCAACAACAATGCTAAATCCTGAGAAGGACTGTCAACACAAAGTGTTATTGTATTGTCTGTTCCGGCTTCCGGACCTTGAGTAACTGTTACCGAAACCGTAGCTGTATCATCAACACAAGGTGAAACACCACTAACGGTATAAGTATAAACTCCGGATAAATCAACAGCCGGATTAAATATTCCCGTTCCGCTATTTAATGGTGGCGACCATGTTCCACCCGATTGCGGTGTCCCGGTTAGTGAGGCGAATAAATCTACCGGACTTTGGTTTGAACAAATAGCTAAAACGCCATTATTTCCTGCATCCGGCACCGGATTAACAACAACTTGTACATTGGCACTAACATTAGTACATGGTGCTGTACCATTTAATGTATAAGTATAAGTCCCTGAAGGATCAACCGCAGGATTAAACACTCCTGTCCCACTAGTTAAAGCTGGTGACCATGTTCCGCCTGTTTGGGCTGTTGGACCTAACAACGTAAATAAATTAACTGACGGACTCAAAACACAAAGTGTAACGGATGCATTGTTACCGGGAATTGGCGGTTGAACTATGGTCAG
>NZ_JAXAVY010000003.1:0-270884 GCF_035671315.1 Flavobacterium cheonhonense | reverse complement strand
AACGTTTAACGAAACTACTCCGGCTAATGCGACTGCATCTTGTGATAATGTACCTGAACCGGCTACTTTGACTGCTTCTGACAACTGTGCTACTGCAACGGTAACCATGACAGAAACAACCATCCAAGGAAACTGTCCTTCAAATTATCAAATTGTGAGAACATGGACAGCAACTGATGCTTGTGGAAATAATTCTTCAGTATCTCAAACCATTACTGTATCAGATACAACCGGACCGGTTGCTGTTGATACTCCATTGGTAGTGAAAGTTGAAGCTACTTGTGATAACGTTCCTGGAGTTCCAACATTGGTGTTCACTGACAACTGTTCAGGAACAGTAACAACTCCGGAACCAACTGTAACTACTTCTAGTGTAGTAGACGGTGTGTACACCATTACAAGAACTTGGGTAGCTACTGATGCTTGTGGTAACTTATCTCAAACTTATACCCAGTACGTATATGTAACGCAAGTAGATGAAGTAATTCAACTTAACGCTGTAGGTTGTAATGCTGCTGAATTTGATACTATCGACTTGAACTCATTATTACCACAAGGTACAACCGGAGGTCAATGGGTTGATGTGAACAGTATTGGCGGATTAACCGGAAGTATATTCAATGCTTGGCAATTGCCTCTAGGTGTTCATACTTACAGTTACACTATTAACGATGGTGGATGTCCTAGAAGATACGATGTGTTGATCAATGTTAATGATGATTGTGCTGTATTAGCTTGTCAAAATATTGTAATTCACAATGCGTTTAGTCCTAATGGAGATGCCTTTAACGAATACTTTAATATTGAAAACATCGAAGATGTAGCGTGTTATCCAACTAACAATGTTCAAATTTACAACCGTTGGGGAGTATTAGTTTATGAAACTAAAAACTATGACAACAATACTCGTAGATTTGAAGGAATTTCAGAAGGTCGAGCTACTGTAAGTAAATCTGAAGAATTACCAACAGGAACTTATTTCTACATCATAGAGTGGACTACCTCTACCGGAGAAAGAATTGTTAAAGACGGATATTTATACTTAACCAGATAAACCTACTAACTCCTGAGGGTGTAAAAACCCTCAGGATAAATAAAGAAAATATGAGAACAAAAATTTTAATTTTCGCTTTGATGTTAACGTGTTATACTGGTTTTGCACAGCAGGACGCTCAGTATACCCAATACATGTATAACACCATCAATATTAATCCGGCTTATGCAGGATCAAGAGGAGTTATGAGTATTTTCGGCTTACACCGTACCCAATGGGTTGGTTTAGACGGAGCGCCAACTACGAACGCCTTTTCAATCAATACCCCTATCAACAACAGTAATTTAGGAGTAGGTGTATCATTTGTAAACGACAAAATCGGACCAACGAGTGACAACACTATCTCAGCTGATTTATCTTATACCATTCAAACTTCAGAAGAATTCAAATTGTCTTTCGGGATTAAAGCTTCGGGAAATTTATTCAATTTAGATGTTAATCGATTGAATCCTGCCGATGCCAACGACCCGAACTTGCAAAATTTTAACAATGAATTTTCGCCGAACTTTGGTGCCGGTATCTATTTACACTCAGATAAAATGTACTTCGGTTTATCTGTACCTAACTTTTTACAAGACTCTAAGTACAATGACAACGAAGTAGCTGTATTCCAAGAAAGAATGAACTTCTACGCTATCGGAGGTTATGTATTTGACATTTCACCATCGGTTAAATTCAAACCTGCTTTCTTAACAAAATTGGTTACCGGTTCTCCTTTACAAGTAGATGCTTCTGCCAACTTCTTGTTTTTCGACAAGTTAATGCTGGGTGCGGCTTACCGTTGGGATGCTGCCATGAGTGCACTTGCAGGTTTCCAAGTAACTGACGGATTGTTTATCGGATACAGTTACGATCGTGAAACTACTCAGTTAAGAAACTACAACTCAGGTTCACACGAGGTATTCTTACGCTTTGAGTTATTCAATAAAGTAAGCAAATTGGTATCACCTAGATTCTTCTAATAACAACGATTATGAAAAACAAAATTATATACTTAGTACTATTGACTTTCGCAGCTGTGAACAGCTATGCGCAAGTTGGGAAAAAAGAAGTAAAGGGTAATAAGGAGTATGATAAATACGCTTATATTGATGCCATTAAAACTTATGAGCGTATCTATGAAAAAGGATTCAAATCACCGGATATGTTACTTAAGATCGGTAATGCTTACTATTTTAACGCCGAATTAGAAAAGGCTAAAAAATGGTACGATGAACTGTATGCCAGTAACCCCGACCAAGAAGCTGAATTCTATTATCGCTATGCCCAGACTTTAAGAGCGGCCAAAGATTATGAGAAAGCGGATGCTATGATGGCTAAATTTGGAGAGAAAAGCGGTAATGACAGTAGAGAGGAAATCTTCAACAAAAACAAAAACTATTTAGAAGTTATCAAAAAGAACTCCGGTCGTTACAAAATTGAAAATGCCGGAATCAACTCTAAATATTCTGACTACGGACCGGCTTACATGGGCGATAAAGTAATTTTTACTTCTGCGCGTGATACCGGAAACTTCTCTAAAAGAATTCACACTTGGACCGGACAGTACTTTACCAATTTGTACAGTTCTGCCTTAAGTGAAGACGGTTCTTTGAGCGGTGTGGATAAATTTGGTAAAAAAATCAACACCAAATACCACGAAGATACGCCTGCTTTTACCAAAGACGGAAAAACGGTATACTTCACTCGTAACAACTATTTAGACGGAAGAGGTTTTGATGCCAACAAAGTAACTTTACTTAAAATCTACAGAGCTAATTTAGATGCTGAAGGAAAATGGATCAACATCACAGCATTGCCATTTAACAGTGATAGTTACCAAGCGGCTCACCCTGCCTTATCTCCGGATGAAAAAACATTATACTTTGCCTCTGATATGCCGGGAACTCATGGTTTATCCGACTTATTCAGAGTTAAAATTAATGATGACGGTAGTTTCGGAACACCAGAAAACTTAGGGAATACTATCAATACAGAAGGAAGAGAAACTTATCCTTTCATTTCTGATGACAATGAATTGTATTTCGCTTCAGACGGTCAACCGGGCTTAGGTGGTTTGGATATTTTTGTTACCCGAATCCCAAGCGACAACGGAAAATTTAAAGCGCCTTTAAACATCGGTGAAGAAGGAAACAGTCCAAAAGACGACTTCGGATTCATCATCAACACCAAAACCAAAAGAGGTTTCTTAAGTTCAAACCGCGATGGCGGACAAGGAAGCGATGATATCTACAAATTCTTAGAAACCAAAGCTATCTTTTGCGACCAAATCTTATTCGGAGTGGTAACAGATGAAGATACTAAAGCACCGATTCCTAATGCCAAATTGGTATTGATGGATGAGAAATTCAATAAAATTAAAGAAACCGTTTCTGATGCGCAAGGTAAATACGAATTCACCGAAGTAGAATGTGGTAAAAAATACTATGTAAACACTTCTGTTGAAGACTACGAAACCAAAGAACCGGCAGTAATTATTGGTTCAGAAACCGGAAAAACCGAATTAAACATCGAGTTGAAAACCAAAACTTGTCGTGTTAAAATTGGTGATGACTTAGCCGATTGTTTCAAAATCAACATCATTTACTTCGACTTAGACAAATGGAATATTCGTCCGGATGCCGCAGTTGACTTAGCTAAATTGTTGGATGTATTGAACCAAAACCCATCCATGAAAATCAACATTCGTTCACATACTGACAGCCGTGCTTCTCACGCTTACAACAAAAAATTGTCTGAGAGAAGAGCTAAATCTACCAAAGATTGGTTGGTTAAAAACGGTATCGCTGCCGATCGTTTAACTTCTGAAGGTTTAGGAGAAACCGAATTGGTTAACAAATGTGCCGATGGCGTTCCATGTAGCGAAGAAGATCATCAGTTGAACAGAAGAAGTGAATTCATTATCACCACTCTGTAAGCTGTAAAACAACTCTATCAAAAGCACCCTTTTAGGGTGCTTTTTTTTTATCTTTGCCTTATGAAGATTACCAAACTATTCAAAGACTTTTTTGAAAGCGAAAGAGCCGGCGGATTTGTACTAATTGCTTGTACAATACTATCGTTGTTGTTAACCAACTCCTTTTTAAGCGAACAATACCTTCACCTTTGGCATTACCAAATAGGTAACCATTCGTTTGAACATTGGATTAACGATGGCTTAATGACCATCTTCTTTTTGCTCATTGGTTTGGAATTAGAAAGAGAAGTTTATGCCGGTGAATTGTCGAACCTTAAAAATGCGCTTTTACCCATATTTGCTGCCGTTGGCGGTATGTTAGTTCCTGCCGGATTATATTTATTCCTAAACTATGGAACGGATACGCAATCGGGAGCCGGAATTCCAATGGCGACAGATATTGCTTTTGCCTTGGGGATTCTTTCCCTATTAGGCAACCGCGTTCCGGTGTCATTGAAAGTGTTTTTAACAGCTTTGGCTGTGATAGACGACTTAGGTGCCATCTTAATTATCGCGCTGTTTTATTCGAAAGGATTGGTTTGGAGCAACCTCATTATAGCGCTCGGTATATTTGCGTTTCTTTTGGTTTTAAACCGACTCAAAGTCAGAAACCTTATTCCCTATTTAGCTTGCGGTGTGATTATGTGGTATTTTATGCTGAATTCGGGTGTACATGCTACCATTACCGGTGTATTGTTAGCTTTTGCAATTCCTTTCGGTAATGGCGATGAAAAATCGACTTCCTTCATCCTACAACACTTTTTACACAAACCGGTTGCCTTTGTTATCTTACCTTTATTTGCCTTGGCCAATACCGCCATCGTATTGAACTCCGATTGGCATTACGCTTTAAGTCATCACTACACTTTGGGTATAGCCTTAGGTTTAATTGTTGGCAAACCACTGGGAATTATGCTGTTGAGTTATATAGCAGTTAAGCTCAAAATAAGCCGTTTGCCGAGCGATTTAAACTGGAATTCTGTCTTAGGAGTCAGTTTTTTGGGCGGTATCGGATTTACGATGTCTATCTTCATCACACTCCTAGCCTTCTCCGACGGCGAACACATCGACAATGCTAAAATCATGATTCTGGTTTCGTCATTAGTTGCCGCTGTAATTGGATTACTGTATTTAAAAACAGTTTTAAAATCGAAAAACGCTTAATACCATTTTTTCTTTTTGAAGTAGTAAATCATTCCCAACAGCAACAAAAACATCAAGCCTAAAACCATAAAGTAGCCATATTGCCAATGCAATTCGGGCATGTTGTCGAAGTTCATTCCGTAGATGCCTACTATGAAAGTCAACGGCATAAAAAATACCGAAACGACGGTCAGCGTTTTCATCACCTGATTCATCTTTTGGTTTTGGGCAGAAAAATAAAAGTTAGAGGCACTGTCGAGCGAAGTCAAATCGTATTCAATTTGTTCTAACAACTCCAAACACTTTTGATGCAAACGCGAGAAGAAGCTGTAGTTATCGTGCTCAATCGTGTTAAACACATTATCGTCTTTAATGCTTTTGATGGAATACAACGAATCGCGCAACGGAATAATCGACCGTTTCAAAAAGTTAAAATTGTCACGGTGCTTTTCAATTTGTTCCAATATTTGCGGACTCGTACTGGTTTTAGAAAGATTGATGAGTTCTTCTACCCTATCTTCTTCATTCTCTATAGTGATGTAAAAATTCTCCATCACGGCATCGAGCAATAAGTACAATAAATAATCGGCTTTCTTATCTCTTACAATACCGGAATGTGTTCGGATGCGTTCGCGAATGTGCGTAAAAAAGTCGCTTCGCTTTTCCTGAAACGAAACCAAAATGCCGTTTTTCAACAAAAAACTAATCTGCTCAACAGCAATATTATCACTGTTTTCCACCGGTAACAACGATTTAATATTAAAGAACAACACATCGTGATATTCATCCAATTTGGTGCGTTTGGTGGTATTCAAAATATCGCCTAACATAAAATTGTCGACTTGCAAAAAATCGCCAACCGACTTAATAATATTCGTGTCATTGAGGCCGTGAATGTTGAGCCAATTCACCTTATCCAACGAAATACATTTTCCCAATTGAGCGGTAGTAAACTCCTTAAACTCGGTCAAATCGTTCGTATCGTAAACAAACAATTGCATTTCCGTTTTGGTATTTTTATGAACACCGGTATAGTCTAAAAAAGTGGGTTGCACTTTTCTGCCCTTTTTGTATTTAATTTTTCTCACGGCTTCTAAATTTGTCTAAAATTAAGCATATTTAGTTTTTTCAAACTATTTTTACCAAAAATCAACGCATGCAAACGCTAATTATCAATATCAAAGAATTACTGCAAGTTCGTGAAACCCCAATTGATAAAGTTTCCGGCAGTGACATGGCCGTTTTACCGTCGATAAAAAATGCTTTTCTTTTGATAGAAGATGATACGATAGCCGCTTTCGGTTCAATGGAAACTTGTCCGAAACTCAATCCGGAAATCACTATAGATGCTAGCGGAAAAATAGTCCTTCCGTCTTGGTGCGACAGTCATACGCATCTGGTGTATGCCGGGAATCGCGAGCAGGAATTTGTGGATCGCATTAACGGTTTATCGTATGAGGAAATTGCCAATCGCGGCGGCGGTATCTTAAATTCAGCCAAACGATTGAATGACACTTCGGAAGCCGAAATTTACCAACAATCAAAAAAGCGTTTGGAAGAAGTAATCCAACTAGGCACAGGCGCCATCGAAATCAAATCGGGTTATGGTTTGACAGTGGAAGGCGAGTTGAAAATGCTGCGTGTGATTAAAAGATTAGCCCAAGATTATCCGATTGCTATTAAGTCGACTTTCCTTGGGGCACATGCTTTTCCAACAGAATACAAAGAAAATCATTCGGCTTATATCGACATTATTATTAACGAAATGTTGCCCAAAATAGCCGAAGAAAGTTTGGCGGATTACATTGACGCTTTCCTGGAAACCGGTTATTTTTCAGTAGCCGAAACTGAACGCATTATGGAAGCCGGGAAACAATATGGTTTGCGTGCTAAAATTCATGTGAATCAGTTCACTGCGATTAACGGAATTGCCGCTTGCGTGAAGCATAAGGCGCTTTCGGTAGATCATTTGGAAATTGTAACCAAAGAAGATATAGAAGCGCTAAAAACCACTGAAACCATGCCGGTGGCTTTGCCGAGTTGTTCATTCTTCATCAGTATTCCGTATACACCGGCACGCCAAATGCTAAACGAAGGTTTACCCTTGGCTCTGGCAACCGATTTTAATCCGGGTACAACACCATCAGGGAATATGAATTTTGTGGTAGCAACGGCTTGCATCAAAATGAAAATGACACCGGAAGAAGCCATCAATGCGGCAACGATTAATGGTGCTTACGCAATGGGTTTATCGGCTACACACGGTAGTATTACTGTTGGTAAAAAAGCCAATGTAATCATTACCAAACCTTTGAATTCATACTATGAAATTCCGTACGCCTTTGGTAGTAATCCGGTGGAACAAGTTATGCTTAACGGAAAATTAATCTCATAAAAAAAAGTCCTTCGTAATGAAGGACTTTTTTATAGTTTTCCGAATTGATTATCGCAAAGAGAAACTGCTTTTTGAAACCAACTCTCCTTTGTCGAATACATTGACAAAGTAAGTGCCTTTGGCAAAATCTTTCCCAGGTAATTGCTCTTTCACGTCAACCGTTTTGTTTTCATATTTTACAGTGGTTGTAAAACTGTAAGTCAATGAAGTGTCTCCGAAAGAAACGGTTGCTTTATCTCCTAATACATTGTTCTTCGCATCGATTACTTGAACATAGTATACTTTATCTCCTGACTTAGCAATTTTGTTCTCCGCAATAGTAAAACTGATTTGAAGTAAATCAGCTCTGCTTGCTTTATCGGTTTCGATTTGTTTACCGGAACTTCTTTGTTTGTAAGCTGCCGTTTTTAAATTGGTTACCGTTAATTTTTGACCTTTTTCAACTGTTTTAGCCAATTCTTCGTTTTGACCTACTAAGACTTGGTTGTATTTTTTAGAATCTTCTAAAACAACTTTAGTACTGTCTAAATTAGTGGTCAAAGTTTGGTTTTGTGCTTTCAACACTTCCACTTCCTGCATCAAATTGCGCATTTTTTGTTCTAAGGCTTTGTACTGATCTTTGTACTTTCTTAGCGAAGCATTGTCACCTTTGGAGTTTTTTAACTCTACAATTAATTTAGCTACTTTCTCTCTTTCAGCGATTAATTCGTCCGACATTGTAGTATTTTCGGCAATGGCTTCATCATAAGAGGCTTTCAAGGCTTCTAAGTCTTTTAAAACACTTTCTTTCTCAGATTTGGTTTCAACAATAGTCGTTTCGAGTGTTTTAGCATCAGAAGTCAATTTGAAAATATAGATCAAACTACCTACTAATAAAATAGCCAATATGGCTATGATTGCCTTTAATTTAGAGTTACCGTTTTGATTTTCCATAGGTTATAGATTTAATTAGAGCAAAAATAATAATATTTAACATAGTAACGTGAAATTCCCTATTATATTATATTTTTGAGAAATTTTTAACACCAAAATGGAGCGTATTATTCCTTTTACCATGACCGATTTGGCTAAAGTTACCAACCACCGTAGTGGCGAAGTAAAATTTGGCGAAAAGATGCTGACCATACCGAAAGGGGAAAATTGCATGACCTTTCTCAAAAATTGTGAAGCCAAATATGTACTGTTAGGTATACCGGAAGATGTGGGTATCAGGGCTAATTTTGGTCGTCCGGGCGCGGCTTCAGCTTGGCAAAGCGCGATTAGCAGCATTGCCAACATCCAACACAATCGTTTTTGTAAAGGCAGTCAAATCGTAGTTTTGGGTAAAATTGATATCTCCAAAGAAATGGAAGAAGCCAAAGACTTGGATTTTCACCAAACAGCCGATAGAAAATTATTAAGTACTTTGGTAGAACGCATCGATAAAGAAGTGGTTCATGTAATCACTTCCATCATCAAATGCGGTAAAACACCGATTATTATTGGTGGTGGCCATAACAACGCCTACGGCAATATCAAAGGAACGGCTTTGGGTTTGGGTAAACCTATCAATGCAGTGAATTTTGACGCACATTCGGATTTCAGAATTTTAGAAGGACGACACAGCGGTAACGGATTCTCTTACGCTTACGAAGAAGGTTTTCTCAAAAAGTACTTCATCTTTGGCTTACATGAAAACTACACTTCTAAAAATGTACTCGACATCTTGAAAAAAATGGAAGATCGAGTGAATTTCAACACCTACGATGAAATTAAAGTCAGACAACAAAAAAACTTCCAACAAGAGCTAAACACGGCTTACGACTTCATTAAAAACGATGCTTACGGCATAGAAATCGATTTGGATGCTTTGCCCAACATTGCCAGCAGCGCCATGACCATGAGCGGTTTTTCTATCGAGGAATTGCGTCAGTTTGTGTACTTCTTCGGTAAAAATAAAAATGCGGCGTACTTACACATTTGCGAAGGCGCTCCTGATTTAGGCGAAGAAAAGAACAATCATTTGATCGGGAAACTTATTGGCTACTTGGTCACCGATTTCATTAAAGCCAGAAAAGAAATTATATAAATTTCGAGGTCAAAGTTGCGAGATCAAAGTTCATTCAAAAACCCAAAACTCACCACCCGAAACTTGAAACATTGAACTCCTAACTAATAAAACGCTATCTTTGTGGCGGTTTGCACTTAATCGCAAACAAATTATATGTTATTCGAAGATTTATCATTATCCAAAAGTATTCAAAGAGCAGTTTTTGAAGAAGGATATACCAACCCTACGCCTATTCAGGAAAAAGCCATTCCGATTGTTTTAGCCGGAAAAGACTTAGTAGGCTGTGCCCAAACCGGCACGGGAAAAACCGCAGCATTTGCTATTCCCATTATACATAACTTACACCGAATGGTCGGTTCCTCTAAAAAAACCAAACAAATTCGCTGTTTAGTAGTTACACCAACCAGAGAATTAGCAGTTCAAATTGGGGAAAGTTTTGACACCTATGGCAAATACACCAATTTAAGACAGTTGACCATTTTTGGCGGCGTATCGCAAGTACCGCAAGTAGACCAATTGAAAAAAGGCGTTGATATTTTAATTGCTACACCGGGTCGTCTTTTAGACTTGCACAAACAAGGATTTTTAGATTTCGATCATTTGCACTTTTTAGTATTAGACGAATCCGATTTGATGCTCGATATGGGCTTTATCAATGACGTTCGAAAAATTGTAAAATTGGTGCCAAACAATCGCCAAACGCTATTGTTTTCGGCTACTATGCCTATGGCGATACGCGAATTAGCGGATACGTTTTTAAACAAACCCGAATACGTTTCGGTTACACCGGTTTCCTCTACCGCAGAAATCATTGAGCAACAAGTGTATTTTGTTGACAAAGAGAACAAACGCGGCTTGTTGTATCATTTGATTCGCAATCAAAATTTGAGTAACGTATTGGTTTTTGTCCGCACCAAACACGGTGCCGATAATGTGGTGAAAGCCTTGAAGAAAAACGGCGTCAATGCCGAAGCCATTCACGGCGACAAATCGCAAACCGCTCGCCAACGCGTTTTAGATCAGTTTAAAAACAAGGAGATTACGGTTTTAGTGGCAACAGATATAGCCGCGCGTGGAATTGACATTGAAAGTTTGCCTTACGTAATCAACTTCGATTTGCCTAATATTCCGGAAACCTATGTGCACCGTATTGGTAGAACCGGTCGTGCGGGTAATGGCGGCATATCGATTTCTTTCTGTGGCAAGGACGAAGAAGTGTACTGGAAAGACATCTTAAAACTAATTAAGGTCAATGTAAAAACCATCAAAGATCATCCGTTTCCTTGGAAAGAAAACATACCAAATCCGGATGCTAAACCCGATTTGAGAAATAAAAAAAAACCGGAAGGTGAAAGTAAATCGAGAAAGTCGGAAGCCTCTAAGAAAAATAAAAAGCGTTGGTATTAATCAACGCTTTCTCTGTTTTTTACATTATTGCTAATTACTTGGAACAACTTAGATGGCTCAAATGGTTTGACCATAATATCGTTCATTCCCGCTGAAATAGCTTCCTCTGTTACCTCTTGTTTGTCAAAAGCTGTAAGTGCAATAATTGGGATATCTATTCCCTTTTCTCTAATCTTTCGGGTAGTATCAAAACCATTGATTAACGGCATATTGATATCCATCAAAATCAAATCAAATCGTTCTCTTTCTAAAGCTACAATTGAGGCGTAACCGTCATCAACAATAGTACAGCTCATATTACTGCTTTGGATAATTTTTTTGGTGACCATTTGGTTGATTTTATTGTCTTCCACCACCAAAATGTTGTACAAATGACCATCGGATAAATCAACTTCAATATTATTGATAATTTCTCTGGATTTTTCTTCATCATATTCAAAACCAATCGTAAAAGTGAACGTTGTACCTACATTTTCCTCACTTTCCAAATGGATTTCACTCTTGAACAATTCTACCAATCGAGACACTATAGACAGTCCTAAACCTGTCCCTTGATAATCTTCCTCTTTTCTTTCGATTTGCACAAATTTGTCAAAGATTTTGGCTTGGTCTTCTTTGGCAATTCCGATACCGGTATCGCTGACTTTAAATTGTATATAGTATGTTTTATCTATTACTTCTTTCAAATCGGCCGTCAACGATACTTCACCGTTTTTAGTAAATTTTAAAGCATTGCTCACCAAGTTCATAATAATTTGAGAAAGACGCAATTTATCGCCAATCAAAAACTCCGGTATGGCAGTATCGATCTCAACAATCAATTTATCATTGTTTCTTTCGGCTATGTATTCGACTGAGTTTTGAATGGTGGTAATTTCGTCGGTAAGATTAAAAATCAAATTCTCCAATACCACGCGCTTCTCTTCTATTTTGTTGATTTGGAGAATATCATTCACCAATGACAATAAATATTTAGCGGAAAATTTAAGTGATTTTAAATGCTGACTATTGGACAATTCACGGTGTTCGTCTGTAATGATATTGGTAATACCGATAACACCGTACAAAGGCGTTCGCAACTCGTGAGTGATGGTTGAAACGAATTGTGATTTTAATCGAGACGCTTCTTCCGCTTTTTCTTTAGCTTCTTTTAAAGCTTCATTGGCTACGGTAAGTTCTTGGTTGGCTTGTTCTCTCAGCTTTACATTTTTATAAAGTGTGAGCAATAATAGTAGCAATATGATTAGGATTACGATAAAAAGAATAACAATCAGCTTAGACTCATTTAGACTTTTTTGATTCTTCTCATTTTGATTTTCAATTTTTTCCAGCTGAATTTTATACTCCTGAAGCTCTAACTGATTAGCCGCTTTCTTCAAATTATTAATTTTTTCTAAGGAGTACAGTACTTTTTTGAGCGAGTCATTTTTTTGTTGGAACAAGTTAGCTTTTGCCATTTCATTATGTAAAGTATAATGCTCTACAAAATTCTGATAAATGTTAGGTAAAAAAGAATCAAAGCCATTTTCTTTTGCTATTTTTTCAGCCGCTTTGAAATAGGCTTCTCCTTTTTCTTTTTCATTGTTATTACTGGCGTAAATCCCTAACAGATGATACAAAGACATTTTGGATTCTTCATCATCTTTAGCAATGATTTGATTTTTAATTTCGTTGATTTGCTGGTTACCCAAATCATATTGTCCGAGAGCAAAATAGGCACTCGCTAAATTAAGTTTAGTGTAATGAATTTGAGCTGTATCTTTGTTTTTGATGGCATAAGGCAATGCCTTTTTATAATAATCAATTCCTTTAGGTATATCAATTTCATTGAAATAATATACACTACCCAAATTGCTGTAAATCCAATTGTACATTTTGTCATTACCCACTTTCTCATTATAGGACAATGCCTTATTGTAAAACTCTATAGCTTTGCCTGATTCAGAGCATTCATTAAAAATGGCGCCGATGGTGTTGTAAGATTGCGCTATGAGCAAATGATCATCAATGGTAAAAGAACGAACCAAAGCCTTTTTGGAATGTTCCAAGGCACTATCGTATTTGGAGTCGCCAAAATCAACGACAGCCAAATCGAGCAGTTTTTTTATCGCTGATTTTTCTTTTTCGGTATCTTGCGCATGAATAGCGCTGATAGAAAAGAAAAACAAAACGAGCAAACTGATTAGTTTGTTCTTATTCATGAGGTTAGTTAAGACAGTCAAATATAAAGTTTTTTTCAAAAAAAAATCCTGATGTATCAGGATTTTATAAGTTAACTGTTAATTTCTAATCAACTTTCTATATTTAATACGCTTAGGTGTTGCATCGGCACCCAAACGTTTTTTCTTGTTCTCTTCGTATTCAGAGAAACCACCTTCAAAATAGTATACTTCCGAGTTGCCTTCAAAAGCCAAAATATGCGTACAGATTCTGTCTAAGAACCAACGGTCGTGACTAATCACTACAGCACATCCTGCAAAATTTTCCAAACCTTCCTCCAAAGCTCGTAAAGTATTCACGTCTAGGTCGTTGGTTGGCTCATCTAACAACAATACGTTGCCTTCTTCTTTCAAGGTCATGGCCAAATGCAAGCGATTACGCTCACCACCGGAAAGTGCTGACACTTTTTTATTTTGGTCACTACCGCCAAAGTTGAAACGCGACAAATAGGCTCTGGAATTTACTTGTCTTCCACCCATCATAATCAATTCTTGTCCGTCGCAGAAATTTTCCCAAATGGATTTGTTCGGATCGATATTGGAATGCGTTTGATCAACATAGGCAATTTTTACGGTATCACCTATCGTAAACTCACCGGCATCCGGTTTTTCTTCGCCCATAATCATTCGGAAAATAGTGGATTTTCCGGCACCGTTTGGTCCGATAATACCAACAATTCCGGCCTGTGGTAACGTAAAGTTTAAGTTGTCATACAACAATTTATCACCAAACGCTTTGGCTACACCTTTGGCTTCGATTACGTTAGTTCCTAATCTCGGTCCGTTTGGAATATAGATTTCCAATTTCTCGTCGAGTTCTTTTTGGTCTTCGTTTAAGAGTTTGTCGTAATTCTGCAAACGCGCCTTTTGCTTGGTTTGTCTTCCTTTAGCACCCTGGCGAACCCAATCTAATTCGCGTTCTAATGTTTTTCTTCTTTTGGAAGCTACTTTTTCTTCTTGCTCTAAACGTTTTGATTTTTGGTCTAACCAAGAAGAATAATTGCCTTTCCAAGGAATACCTTCACCCCTGTCCAATTCCAAAATCCATCCGGCTACATTGTCTAAGAAATAACGGTCGTGCGTAACAGCAATTACTGTTCCTGAATATTGTGCTAAATGTTGCTCTAACCAAAGTACGCTTTCCGCATCCAAGTGGTTGGTTGGCTCATCCAACAACAACACATCCGGTTGTTGTAATAGCAAACGACATAAGGCAACCCTTCTCTTTTCACCACCGGACAACACACTGATCGGCATGTCGCCTTCCGGCGTGCGAAGCGCATCCATAGCCACTTCTAATTTGTTATCAATTTCCCAGGCACCGGCAGCGTCTATCTTGTCTTGTAATTCGGCTTGTCTGTCCATGAGTTTCTGCATCTTATCGGCGTCCTCATACACTTCAGGTAACCCGAACATATCGTTAATTTTATTGAACTCATCCAAAATCGCCATAGTCTCGGCTACGCCTTCGCGAACCACTTCGATTACTGTTTTGCTTTCATCCAACTGCGGCTCTTGTTCTAAGTAACCCACGGTGTAACCCGGTTGGAAAACGACATCACCTTGGTAGTTTTTGTCAACACCCGCAATGATGCGCAACAAAGACGATTTTCCGGAGCCGTTTAAACCCAAGATTCCGATTTTAGCGCCGTAAAAGAAACTCAAATAAATATTTTTAAGCACTTGTTTGTCGCTGCCCTGATAGGATTTGCTCACACGTTGCATGGAGAAAATCACTTTTTTATCATCTGACATAATTTGTGAATTGTTAAAATTGTTAGTTTAAAATATTGCTTTTTGATTCCGTTATACGCGTCCTTTAAGAGAACTGAACACCCAAGCATTAGCCAAAAAGCCAACGCCAACAGCGCCAAATCCCCAACCGGCCACATCGGCGTAACGGTATACACCGAGACCGATTAAAATAAGTCCCATTACAATCATGATAAAAGTGGCCCAGCCTAAAACTGTATTTTTGTTCATTGCCATAGTTTTGTGGTTTTGATTTTCGGACGACAAATATCGTTAAAAATTATAAATTATGGGGCAAATAATTAACGGTTTATCGTGTAAAAACCTATTTGAAAACCACGCCTTCTTTCATGACAAAAACAACATTCAATACCGCGCTTACGTTTAGTGCAGGATCATCTTCAGTAGCGATGATATCTGCTAAAAACCCAGGCGCAATAACCCCAATTTTTTTATCCATGTCCAACAACATCGCATTGGTAACTGTAGCGGCCTGAAGGACTTTCATAAAAGGCATTCCTGCTTCAGTCATGTAGATAAACTCTTTAGCGTTTTGGCCGTGTTCAAACACTCCGGCATCGGTACCGAAAGCAATGGGAACACCTCTTTTATACGCTTTGGCGAAAGTAGATTGAATTCGCGGGCCAATAGCCAAGGCTTTAGGTACAACGATAGCCGGATAGTAATCTGGTTTCAAAGCATTTTCAGCTACGGCTTTTCCCGCAGTAATGGTTGGCACCAGATACGCATTGTTCTTTATCATTAAGTCCATTGTAGTTTCGCTCATTTCCGTACCGTGTTCGATGGTTTTTACACCACATTTCACGGCACGTTGCATGCCTTCGTCACCGTGAGCATGAGCCGCTACTTTCATTCCGTAATCTTTTGCGGTGTTAACAATAGCGGTGATTTCTTCTTCTGTAAATTGTGGATTAGAGCCGCTTTTGGCAACACTCAATACGCCACCTGTGGCAGTTATTTTGATCCAATCGGCACCATTTTTATAGCGCTGACGTACGGCTTGTCTAGCTTCATCAACACTGTTTATTACTCCTTCTTTCGGGCCGGGATTGCCCATCAATTCTTTTTTAAATCCGCTGGTCGGATCGGCATGACCTCCGGTAGTGGCAATAGATTTTTCGGCTGTGAAAATTCGGGGACCAACGACTAAGCCTTTATTAATGGCGTTTCTAAGCGAGACGTTCACACCGGTACCGCCTAAATCCCGAACCGTGGTAAACCCTGCCATGAGCGTAGTTTTAGCCAATACTTCGGCATTGTACGCTACATCGGCATCGTTAAGTGTAAAGCGTTCAAGATACTCTTTAGGGCTGGTTTCGCTTTCCAAATGCACGTGCATATCAATCCAACCCGGCATCACGGTTTTCGATTTTAAATCGATTATTTTGGTATCGCTTTCGGTAGGTACTACAAAACCATCTTGAATGTTTTTGATGAGTTTATCACTCACCACTATCGTTTTATTAGTTAGTACTTTTCCGTTTTGAGTGTCGATTAATTTACCACAGTAAATATAAGTTTCCTGGGCATTGCCCATCAAAAGGGTAAACAAAGAACAAAAGAGTATTATTTTTTTCATAAAAGATATTTTATTGAACTGTATGATTCGTTATTGAAAATCAAATTCACTCAGGTAAAGATACTCAACAACATCTCTTTGTAGAGCTCAGCATCGTTTAAATTAGCAGCGCCTACTCCTTTACTTTTTACATCAATGCCTCGCAAAGCCGCAACTATACTGCTGACTTTTCGCATCGGGAATCGTTTAGACGCTTCGATATAATCATTAACAAAGTAAGGATTCACTTTAAGTACTTTGGCTACATTTCCCGGCGATTTGTCTTTTAAGCCATGGTATTGTAATAAGGCTGAAAAGAAAGAGAATACCTGACCGTTGACCAAAACCATTGGATTTTCTTTTGCATTTTGAGCAAAATAAGTGGCTATTTGATGAGCTTTGGCCTTATTGCCTTCACCTATGGCTTTTCGGAATTCAAACACATTGAAGTCTTTGCTGAATCCGATATTTTCTTCAATATGATTCGGAGTAATGGTACTTCCTTTAGGCAATATTATTTCGAGTTTATTAA
This sequence comes from Flavobacterium cheonhonense, assembly GCF_035671315.1. Taxonomy (NCBI): domain Bacteria; kingdom Pseudomonadati; phylum Bacteroidota; class Flavobacteriia; order Flavobacteriales; family Flavobacteriaceae; genus Flavobacterium; species Flavobacterium cheonhonense. The sequence continues at coordinate 253,797 of NZ_JAXAVY010000003.1, read as the reverse complement.
GTTCGTTGGCAATGCGACTCAAATCGTTTCCTAAAAAAGCCACCAGCATGGCATTGGCTTTGGGTTCGATGTTGTAACCTCTGCCTTGTAAAACCCGGTTGATCCATTGACCAACCTGATTTTCATACATTTTCTTGCTTTCATAAACCAATCCGTGTTTTTCCAGTGTTTTGGTTACCTTTTTGCGTTTGTCTAATGTTTTGTACTTGTAAGCGAAAACCAAAACCGTAGTAGGTTGCGGATTTTGAGCATAAGCTTCCAACTTATCAATGGTTTTAGCCAAGTCTTGGGCTTCTTTAACAATCACCACTTGTCGTTCAGCCATCATGGGAAAGCGTTTGGCATTAGATACGATTTCGTCAATGGATGTGTCACGTCCGTAAAGTACAATTTGGTTGAATCCTTTTTCGTCTTCCGACAACAAACTATTCTCCAAATACTCCGTAATACGGTCAATATAATACGGTTCTTCACCCATTAAAAAATAAATTGGCTTGATTTTTCCGGCTTTGATATCGTTGATAATCTTAACTACTTCGTCCAAAATAAGTTGGTTTAGTTGTTGGTATTTTGCTTTATTGACAGTAACTTCGTGAAATGCAAAAATTGAATTTCCCTGACTATTCGTTTCGCCTCAAAAATAGTGAAAATAAAGTGTCTATTTTTGATGAAATCCGGAAAAAGTTTATTCTGTTGACTCCCGAAGAATGGGTTCGTCAACATACGATTCAGTTTTTGTTGCAAGAAAAAAAATACCCAAAATCCTACATTAGCGCAGAAAAAACCATTACCCTAAATGGTACAAAAAAACGGTATGACTTGGTGGTTTTTAAACCTAATGGCGAATTGTTTCTCTTAGTAGAATGCAAAGCCCCTGAAGTGACGATTACCCAACAAACTTTTGATCAAATTGCGCGTTACAACTTAAAATTGAACGCTGATTACTTGATGGTAACCAACGGAGTAAATCATTACTTTTGCGAAATGAATCTGGAAGAAGAAAAGTATATTTTTCTAAAGGAACTACCGGAATACCAACAATAACATTCCTTAAAATGATACTGCTTAGAAAATCATACTTCTTAATCGCTTTACCGTTCATGGTTATTTCTTGTAAAAAAGAGATCACTCCCAAAAAGAACGAATCCATAAAAACAGACACTGTTTACTCGGAAACCACAGTAGATACCACTACTTCGGGAACCAAAGAAACCTTACTTCAAAAAGTAGACTACGCCATTTGGTCAATGGGAAATCTTGAGGAATATTTTCTAAACAAATTATCAAAAGCTACTAACAAAAGTCAAGGCAATGAAATATACGAAGAATACGTTGAAAGTATGGAAAATCGCATTAAAAATTTTAACGAATTGGAAGCCGACTTCTTAGCGATTTATACCAACTACTACGAACACGAAAAAGACCAATATATTTTTCCGGACTCCTTACAACAACATGTGGATTTGTTTAAAAAATCTGAACTTGAATTTTGGGAAATCGGTGAAGGTTTTGTAGAAATTCGATACCAACCTTATCACTATTACAATATGTTTAAGGGAAAAGTGACGGATGACTATGAGTACTTTTTGAAAAATGAAGCCAAAGAAAACACCGTATTATACAGCGCAGATGCTGGTATATTAATCAGTCCGGAAGATGTGGGCAACCGTGTATTGACTTGGGAAAGATTCATCAATCAGTATCCGAAGAGTGCTTTGTTGGAAGTCGCCACTAAATTGTATCAAGAGTATTGTTATGATTACTTGATGGGTATGGAAAACACCAGAACGATTGACTATTCCAATGGAAACTTGGAATCCGAAAACCAAACGGAATTTAATCGTTTTATGCGTAAAAATCCACTGTCACCTACTACCAAAATCATCAAAGCTTTTTTAAAACAAGCCGATGCCAATCCGGATTATGAAGCCCTTGACAAATGGGTTAAAAAAGCGCTGAATATTCAACCGGTTATTATTCCGAATGAACCTTAATATCGAAAAACCTTGAAAAAAATAGCAGTTGTCATATTGAATTGGAACGGAGCAAAATTGTTGGAACAGTTTCTGCCTTCGGTCGTTGCGTATTCTGAAGAAGCTACAATTTATGTGGCCGATAATGCTTCGACGGATACTTCCATCGAAATCATTCAATCGAAATTTCCTCAGATTACCATCATTAAAAACGAAGGCAATTACGGTTTTGCCAAAGGCTATAATGTGGCTTTACAACAAGTGGAAGAAGACTACTATGCCTTAGTGAATTCTGATATTGAAGTTACCGAAAATTGGCTCGCTCCTATACTGTCTGTTTTTGATAACGAAGCCAACGTTGGTATTATCCAACCCAAAATTTTAGATTACAAAAACAAAGCTTACTTTGAATATGCCGGTGCTGCCGGTGGTTACATCGACCAATTCGGCTATCCATACTGTCGCGGAAGAATGTTTGACACCCTAGAAAAAGACCAAGGCCAATACAATGATGACGTGGATATTTTTTGGGCCAGTGGAGCTTGTTTGTTCATCCGAAAAGATATTTACAGAAAACTGAATGGTTTTGACGATGATTTCTTTGCTCATCAGGAGGAAATTGATTTGTGTTGGCGTGCTTTCAACTTGGGTTATACGGCAAGATATACTTCAAAATCGGTAGTGTATCACGTGGGCGGCGCTACGTTAAACGAAGGCAATCCGAGAAAAACCTTTTTGAACTTTCGGAATTCATTGTTGATGTTGACCAAAAATTTACCCGAACGCAAACTGTTTATCATCCTGTTTTTGCGTTTGTGTTTGGATGGACTAGCCGGTATTCAATTTATTTTGAAAGGAAAATTCAAACATTGTTGGGCTATTGTTAAAGCACATTTTGCTTTTTATGGTCTGATAAACAAAAACTTAAAGAAAAGAAACTCCAAAAACAGGTCTGATTATTACCGAAGCAAAAGTATCGTTTACCAATACTTTGTCAAGAACGGCAAGGTTTTTGAGCCTTGATTTTAACAAGAGTTTATCATTCCCTACGATTGTTAAAATTTAAAATAATAGTACTTTTGTTAAAATTTTAATCCCAGACTTATGAGAAAAGTGATTTTTGCCCTTTCATTGGCCACATTGACGTTGACTTCCTGCGGAACGAAGAAAAAAATTGCCGCTTTAGAAGCCCAAAACAAAGAATGTCAGGACTTATTGAATTCAACTACGGTTAAATTAAATTTGTGTCTTTCTGAAAAAGAGGCGTTATCCAAACAAAATGAGTATCTGAAACAAAACAATTCCGATTTGATCAACAATCAGAAAGAATTGACTATGTTGACTTCCAAAGGTGCCCAAAACTTAGAGAAATCTTTGGAAAGCTTGAAAGAAAAGGATTTGAAAATTTCCCGTTTGCAAGATGCGCTCACTCGCAAAGACAGCGTAACCTTAGCTTTGGTAACCAGCTTGAAAAGTTCAGTAGGTATTTCCGATCCGGACATTGAAGTAAACGTTGACAAAGGTGTTGTATTCATCTCTATTGCCGATAAATTGTTATTCAAAAGCGGTAGCTATGTAGTAAGCGATAAAGCCAAAGAAGTGTTGGCTAAAGTAGCTAAAGTCATTAACGATAAACCTACTTTTGAATGTATGGTGGAAGGTCATACCGATAACGTTCCTTTTACCGGAAATGCTATTCTTTTGGACAACTGGGATTTGAGCGTGAAACGTTCTACAGCGATAGTGCGCGTATTAACCAAAGACTTAAATGTCAACCCGAAACAACTAATTGCAGCCGGACGCGGAGAATTCATTCCGTTGGTTGAAAATAACTCTGCTGCCAATCGTTCTGTAAACAGAAGAACACGTATCGTGATTTTACCTAAAATTGACGAGTTCTACGAAATGATTGAAAAAGAAATGAAAGCGCAGAAAGGACAATAAACTGCGATACTAAATAATACAAAAAGCGTCTTGAAATTCAGGGCGCTTTTTTTATAATCCGTAATTCAGCGGCAAAGTATCGCCTAAACGTTTGAACTGAATGGCTCCTGAAAATGCTACATCTCGTGGGTTCAAAATATTGCCAAAACTGTCTATTAAGATGGCATCGGAATAAAAATAAACACTGGATTGGAATTTCTCATCAAACAAAAGTCCGAAAACAGCCGTAATATTGGTTCCTTTCAATTCCGGGAATTGCTGTTTTCTGACTAAGACCTTAAAATTATCTTCTTCCTTGTATACTGTAAAATGATTCACCGGACTAGTTAAACCGCCTTTTACAAATAACTGGAAACTGTCTTTTCCCCACGAATAATTGGCCAAACATCTGAAAAAATGAGTTGGTGAACCTTCATAAGCTTTGGCACGGTTTCGTTGAACAGTTGCGGAACTTTTAATTTCTTCAAATCGAGTGTAACCGGCATAAAAACTATTGGTAACAGCATGTGGATGCAAAGTAATTCCATTAAACTGAACTTCAAAATCAACTAATTCGTAATTGATTTTGTACCCTAAAGAGTTATTGATAATCAGCAATGGCTTATCAGAGTAGGCTTTCAGCATCCTTTTCTCTTCATCATACTCCAGCTCGATGTCGTCTTCGTTTTCAATAACAGTTTTTAAACCAAAAGATGTAATGCCCAAAAAGCGTTCTTTAAAAATAGCCATCTTTTCTTTTCGGGTGAAACGGTCTTTTTTGATGACGACTTCTCTTAAAGAGTTGGTAGACTGTTTCATAATGATTTTCAAAGATTCCCCAACACTGTAGTTTTCAGCATAAGCAGTAACATAGCCCATATAGCTCACCACTATGGGACGCTTTATTTTGGGTTCATAAATGATATTGAAATTGCCTTCTTCATCAGTTAAAGTAGCCAAAGTAGTGCCTTCATAATATACTGTAGCCGAAGGTAAAGGCTGTTGCGCTTCGTCTACTACTTTCCCTTTGATGTATTGCGAAAAAACATCTGCAGTACACAATAAAATCAGTCCGAAAAGCAAACGTTGTATCATCTTAAAAAATATCAGGATCGCCTTTGCCTTCTCGTACCACTATCGGTTCATATCCGGACAAATCGATTATAGTTGAACCAATATTATCGCCATAACCGCCGTCTATTACCAAATCGACTTTGTTTTGCCATTTTTCAAAGATTAATTCCGGATCAGTAGAATATTCCAAAACCTCATCTTCGTCGTGGATGGAAGTCGAAACAATCGGATTGCCCAACATTCTTACTATCTCTCGTGCGATATTATTATCAGGCACACGAATACCGACTGTTTTCTTTTTACGGAATTCTTTTGGCAAATCGTTATTCCCCGGAAGAATAAAAGTATATGGACCAGGAAGTGTTCTCTTCAAAATTTTAAAAGTGGTTGTATCAATCTGACGAACGTAATCCGATAAATTACTCAAATCGTAACACACGAACGAAAAATTGGCTTTTTCCAGTTTTATTCCTTTGATTTTGGCGATGCGTTCCAAAGCTCTGGAATTGGTAATGTCACAACCCAAACCGTACACAGTATCGGTAGGATAAATGACCAAACCACCGTCACGAAGGACTTCCACTACCTTTTTTATAGCGGCTTCGCTGGGTTTGTCTTCGTATATTTTAATGAATTCGGCCATTTTTTTTGATTGTTAGACTTCTTAGATTATTAGACCTTTTAGATAATATAGTATTAAAAAAAGTTATCCTATAACATCAAGTTTGGCAAAGCGCAACAACAATTTTTTTATGCCGCCAACTTCAAACTTGATTTCTGCTTTTCTGTCAGCACCAACGCCTTCCATATTCACGATTTCTCCTCTACCGAATCGTTCGTGCATCACAACGTTGCCTACGGCTAATTTGTTATCGAATAAGTTGCCTGCTGCCGGTGCTGAGCCCGAAACCGGTTTCAATTTACGAATATTTGCTGAAGATGACGGTTCTTCTCCGTAGGTTTTTGGCGGAATGCCGGCTACCGGTTTGGACAATCGCAATTTTGATTTGTCGATATCCCCGAAAATATCTAAGTCGATGCTCGGTTTATACGTATAACCGCCACGATCCATTGGGTTGATGTATTCCAAATATTGGTCGTCTATTTCTTCAATAAAACGCGATGGTTCGGCATCGGTGAGTTTACCCCAACGGTAGCGTGATTGGGCATAAGTCAGATACGCTTGGTGTTCGGCACGCGTCAAGGCTACATAAAACAAGCGGCGTTCTTCTTCCAATTCGCTGCGTGTATTCAAACTCATGGCACTCGGAAACAAATCTTCTTCCATCCCAACCACAAACACATACGGAAATTCAAGTCCTTTAGCCAAGTGAATGGTCATCAATGCCACTCGGTCGTCATCACCGGTGTCGTTATCTAAGTCGGTGGCCAAAGCAACATCTTCCAAAAATTCGGATAAAGCACCGCGTGCGCCGTCAACTTCCTTCTGTCCTTCAATAAAATCCTTGATACCACCCATCAAGGTTTCGATGTTTTCGATACGAGCGATACCTTCGGGCGTGGCGTCTTTTTTGAGTTCCTGAATCAAACCGGTTTTTTTGGCCACGTGTTCGGTTAATACAAAAGCGTCTTGTTGCTCGTTAATTACCTGAAAACTCTTAATCATCGTAACGAAATCCTGTAACTTTTGCTTGGTACCGGCGTTGAGTTTTAAATCGATTTTATCAATGTGCTCCATTACTTCAAAAATGGAACGCTTGTAGTGATTGGCTGCTACGGTCAACTTTTCCACTGTAGTATCACCGATGCCGCGTGCCGGATAGTTGATAACACGCACCAAAGCTTCCTCGTCTTTCGGATTGATAACCAAGCGAAGGTAACTCAGTACGTCTTTGATTTCTTTGCGTTGGTAGAAAGACAAGCCGCCGTAAATACGATACGGAATGTCGCGTTTGCGCAAAGCATCTTCCATGGCTCGGGATTGCGCATTGGTTCGATACAAAATGGCAAACTGACCGTTCATGAGTTGGTTGCGCATTTTCTGTTCGAATATCTCTCCGGCTACAAATCGGCCTTCTTCCCCATCGGTTAAACTGCGGTGGACTTTAATTTTTGGACCAAAATCGTTCGCAGTCCAAACTACTTTGTCGAGTTTGGTTTTGTTTTTATCGATAATCGAATTGGCCGCTTCCACTATGTTTTTAGTCGAACGGTAGTTTTGCTCCAATCGATAGGTTTTTACGTTATCGTAATCTTTCTGAAAATTTAAAATGTTATTAATGTTGGCGCCGCGAAACGCGTAAATACTCTGCGCATCATCGCCGACCACACAAATATTCTGGAATCTGTCGGATAAAGCCCGAACAATCAAGTATTGCGAATGGTTGGTATCTTGGTACTCATCTACCAAAATGTATCGGAAACGGTCTTGATACTTCGCCAAAACATCCGGGAAACGATTAAGCAATTCGTTGGTTTTAAGCAATAAATCGTCAAAATCCATCGCGCCGCTTTTGAAACAACGTTCAACATAATTTTGATAAATTTCGCCCATACGCGGTTTTTTACTCATCGCATCGGCTTCCATCAACTCTGGATTGTTGAAATACGCTTTTACGGTAATCAAAGAGTTTTTATAGGATGATATTCGGCTGTAAACCTGTTTGGGTTTGTAGATGTCCTTGTCCAACTGCATTTCTTTGATGATGGCCGAAATCAAGCGCACACTGTCTTGCGTATCATAGATGGTAAAGTTCGACGGATAGCCCAATTTCTCTGCTTCGATGCGTAAAATCTTGGCAAAAACCGAGTGGAATGTTCCCATCCAAAGATTCTTGGCTTCGTTATTTCCCACGATATCAGCAATACGCTTTTTCATTTCGCGTGCGGCTTTGTTGGTAAAGGTTAAAGCCAAAATATTAAAAGCATCCACGCCTAAACTCATCAAATAGGAAATACGAACCGTTAAAACACGTGTTTTCCCCGAACCGGCTCCGGCAATAATAATCATCGGACCGTCTTTTTGAAAAACCGGTGCTTGTTGGGCTTCGTTGAGTTGGGCAATATATTGTTGCATTTCAGGTACTAAGTTACTAAGGTTCTGAGGCACTAAGGCTAATAATCGTAAAGGACAAATTTAAGGTTACTTATGCTGAATTGCAATACAGATTATGGCGTATTTCTATTATATTTGTCAACAATTTTTAGCAATTAATTCTATGAATGCAGATAAAATACTCGAGTTAATGATGTACACTGTACCATCGCTGGTAACCGGTGGTGTAGCGTATTATTTGTTTGACAGTTATTTCAAAGACCAACAGCATACCCGTCGTTGGTTGTTGCAAAAAGAAAATCAAAAACAAGCGTTGCCTTTGCGACTACAAGCTTATGAGAGAATGGCTTTGTTTTTAGAACGCATCAATCCTTCTAAATTGTTAATTCGTGTGGCGCCCTTAAGTACAAATAAAGAAGAGTACCAAAACCTCATCATTCGTCACATCGATCAAGAATTTGAGCACAATTTGACACAGCAAGTGTATATCTCCGATGAATGTTGGACGATGATTATCACTGCGAAAAATACCATCATTCAAAATATTAGAAAAGCTACTGCTGATGATAGTGTCAAAACCGCAGATGAATTGAGAGAAAAAATCTTGAGTAACTTATTGCAAGACGATGTTGCGACCAATGTAGCACTCGCCTTTTTGAAAAGTGAAGTCAGTGAAATTTTAGGATAAAAAAAGCCCCGAAAGAATCGGGGCTTTTTTTATTTGAATTTGGAAATACCATCCTTTAGCCAAGCTAAGTAGTCGTCTATATTTGGTGTGTAACTTATTGGCTCATTAAGCTTTTGTTCTTTTAAATCGGTTAAAACATAATACGGTTGCGTGTTTGTTTTGTAGCGGGTGATGATAAAATCTGTCCATTTGTTGCCAATGGTTACCACTTCCTTTCCGGTTTCTTTGGAAACATATTGTTGTTCTTTAGGCAATTCACGTTTGTCATCTACATATAGTGAAATTAACACTACGTCGTTTTTGAGTACACTCAGCACTTTTTCATCCGACCAAACATTGATTTCCATTTTGCGGCAATTCACACAAGCAAATCCGGTAAAATCTAACATCACTGGTTTATTTACCTCTTTGGCGTAAGCCAAACCTTTGTCGTAATCGGTGAAAGTTATGATACCGTGTTCTCCTACTTTGGCGCCATCGGGTAAGTCGCTTTTGGAAGTTTCAACCGCTGCGCCTAAAAAACCTCTTGGGCTTTCGCTATAGGTTTGCGGTGGCGGGAATGCCGAAATTAATTTTAGCGGTGCGCCGAATAATCCCGGAATCATGTATACGGTAAAAGATAAAACCAATAAAGCCAGAGATAATCTTCCTACTGAAATATGGGTTGACGGACTGTCATGCGGCAAAGTAATTTTTCCGAATAAATACAATGCCCAAGCGCCGAAAATAGCAATCCAAATGGCTAAGAATACTTCTCTTTCCAACAAATGCAATTGCAACACCAAATCGGCATTAGATAAAAATTTAAAGGCAAAAGCCAACTCCAAAAAGCCCAATGAGACTTTAACAGAGTTCATCCAACCGCCTGATTTTGGCAGCGAATTCAACCAAGTTGGGAACAAGGCAAACAGCATAAATGGTAAGGCAATCGCTGAGGAGAAACCCAGCATCCCGACTATTGGGGCGATGCCGCCTTTGGAAGCCGATTCTACCAGTAAAGTTCCAACAATTGGACCGGTACAAGAAAACGAAACTATAGCCAAAGCCAGTGCCATGAAAAAGATGGCAACAACGCCTGATTTCCCCGCTTGTCGGTCAACTTTATTCGCCCAAGAATTAGGCAACATGATTTCGAAAGCACCCAAAAATGAGAAGGCAAAAAACACCAGAATAATGAAGAAAATAATATTAAAAGCCACTCCGGTAGACAACGCATTTAAAGCTTCGGCACCAAAAACACCTACAATAATCAATCCTAAAACGACATAAATTAAAATGATGGAAACCCCGTAGAATATAGCATTAGCAATTCCTTTTTGTCTGGTTCCGCTGTGTTTGGTGAAAAAGCTAACTGTCATTGGAATCATTGGAAACACACAAGGCGTTAACAAAGCCGCTAAACCGCCTAGAAAGGCTAAAAAGAAAATGGTCAACAAACCCTTTTGCTCTTCCGGTTTGGAATTTACCGGTGTTGCTGCCTTAGTAGAAGTTGATTCTTGAGCCGCTACTTGTGCTGTATCTACTGAAATAGTATCTGCTCCTTCGGGAGTAGCAACGGTCTCTGCAATAGTAACTTTAGGCAATTGAAACGTAAAGATATTGTCTTGATTGATGCACACTTCTTTACAAACCTGATAATCAACAGAGGCTTTTAGCGTAGTGAAATTCGGATTGGTTACCTTGATTTTTTGGGTAAACGTAGCTTTCTTTTCGAAATAGTATTCGTCTACTTCAAAAACATCGTTGTATTGTTTTTTATACGGACTTTCTTTGACTTTCCCAATCAATTCATAATTGCCCTTGGCGTCTTTGAATTTAAACTCCGCCGGCAACGGGCCGTTTTCAGGGGTGAACTGAGAATACACATGCCAATCGTCATCAATTTTGGCTTCCATAACCAAATTGAATTCGGTGTCACTGATTTTCTCTACTCTGCTCGACCATTTGACAGGATTGACCATTTGGCCTTGGGCAGTGAATAACGTTAAAAAACTCAAAAGCAAAAAAAGTACTTTCTTCATTAGGCTTCGTAATTAATTTGTAAAATTTTAGTGGTGTTGGCTGTAGGTTTAAACCTTTCATCGGCTCTTTTCCCTACAATCCAAACAATTTTATTGTCGGAACAAAGCAACCAAGCGTTGGCTTTATCCCAAAGCGAATATTTTTCGTCTTTAAAAAACTTGCTCAATTTCTTTTTCCCGGTCATTCCGGAAGGCTGAAAAACATCGCCTTCCTGCCAACGACGCAGGGTTAACGGAAACTGCAACAAAGCTTCATCGACAAAGATAACATTACTCGTTTGATTCGAAATGTCACTTACGTTACAAAAGCTCATTTTTAAGGGAACTTTAACGTCGGTTTGTTCCTTGGTAATCCAATACACTTCTTCACTGATGGTAGTTTGCTTCGGAAACAAGAGTAAAACGCCTCTGTTTTTGAGCAAAATATGCGACTCCGATAAGACTTGCTTACCCGATTGCGCTGCTAACAAATCGTATACAGCTGTCCAATCTGAAAAACCAAAAGGTCGCAACCATTCGTATAAATAAGCCTTGTAGTTAGCGTATTTCAGTAACTTTTTTAAATCAATTACTGTGTGATGCTCTTCCTCGGTTACAACAGATAGATACAAACTTTTCACAGCGTCTTCGGCTAAAGATTGGGTTTGTTTTAAATGAAGAACCGTATTTTCGAATGAAGAAAGTAAACTCGGATTAAGTGCTTTTAAAACCGGAATCACGTCGTGACGCAATTTGTTTCTCCAATACTTATCGGTGGCATTACTGCTGTCTTCTCTCCATTCAACATTATAATCTTGGGCAAAAACTTCGATATCATTTCGGGAGAAAACCAGCAACGGTCTGACAATCTTATCGTTTTGTTGTGGAATACCGGTAAAGCCTTCCATACCGGAACCTCGCGTAAAATTGATGAGAAAGGTTTCCAGACTATCGTCTAAATGATGTGCGGTTAAAATATAATCGAAATTGTGGTTGGCTAAAAGCGAATAAAACCATTCGTAGCGCAGGTTTCGGGCAACGACTTGAATGGATAATTTATGTTGGTCGGCAAAAGTTTGGGTATCGAATCTTTCAATGAAAACAGGCACTTGCATTTTTTCCGCATGCGATTTTACAAAAGCCTCATCTTCGTTGCTTTCTACGCCACGCAACTGAAAATTGCAATGCGCAATGGCAAAATCTAAATTCAATTGATGACAAAGATGGACCAAAACCATACTATCGATGCCACCGCTGACAGCCAATAATAACTTCTTTCCTTTAAGAAAAGAAAGGTTTGTATTGAGGTGGTTTTGGAATAGTTGAAACATATCTAAGTTCAAAGGGATTAGGGAAAAGTGATAAGTTATTCCTCTAATTTTTTTATTAACGAATTTAGCATTTTTTCTACTTCGATTGAAAGTTCTTTAATTTCTTTCAAATCATCAGATTTAATAAAGTTTAAGTTAACAGCTATTTCTAATTGAGTCTGATTTTCAAATAAAGAACCACGGACAATTTGTAAAAATCGAGCGTAATCTTTTTTATAATTTCTACCATATCCTTCTGCAATGTTAGAGGGAATGGAAATAGCACTTCTTTTGATTTGAGGTTTTAATCCAAATTTTTCATTCTCGGGTAAAACTAATACTAATTGGTAAATCAAGGTAACTAAACTCATTGACTTCTGCCAAACAATTAAATCTCTGTAACTTGTCATATATAACCATTAAGCTATTAACTGATCCCTTTTCCCTTTTCCCTTTTCCCTTTTCCCTTTTCTCTCAACTCAAAACTTCGAACATGGCCTTAGCTTTCAATAAGCATTCCTCATATTCTTGCTCCGGAACGGCTTGAGACGTAATGGCACTTCCCACTGAAAAAGACAAATATTCGTTCTCTGCATTATATAAAATACTTCGAATAACAACATTAAAATCGAAATCGTTATCCGGCGTAAAATACCCAATGGCACCGCTATACAAGCCGCGTTTGGTTGCTTCTAAATCTTCGATGATTTTCATGGCGGAAATTTTGGGTGCTCCGGTCATGCTGCCCATAGGAAACGTAGTTTTTAAAATTTCGATGGGTGAAGTAGCATCCTCCACTGTTGAAACTATAGTAGAAATCATCTGATGTACTTGCTCGAAAGAATAGATTTCGCATAACTCTTCCACGATTACCGAACCTTTAGTAGCGGTATGCGATAAATCGTTGCGCACCAAATCAACGATCATCACATTTTCTGAACGCTCTTTGGGATTTTGAGCCAATTCGGTTTTGGATTGCTCATCTGAGACTTTATCCGAATGACGTTTGGCCGTTCCTTTTATGGGTTGAGAAATGACTTTATTGCCTTCTTTTCTAAGATAGCGTTCGGGCGAGGCACACAATAAAAATTGATGGTTGTTTTTGAAATAGGTCGCAAACGGCGGACGCGAAATGGCATTCAACTTTTGGTAAATTTCCACCGGTTCAAGGTGAGCGTTTTCGGTATAAAACTCCATGCAAAAATTGGCTTCGTAGATATCGCCGCGATGGATGTGTGAGAGCATTTCGGTCACTTTTGCTAAATAGCTTTCTTTGGAAATGCGTTGTTGTATTTTGGATTGTTGCCCTTCGACTACGCTCAGGGTGACATTGTTGTTTGTGATTAGTTGTGGATAATTTGTTATTGCAGTAAAATCGGATTCGATTTCGTCGTCGCACAAGCGCAGATACTGAATTTCAAAAGTATTGCCTTTCAGCAAAAACAACTTTTTAGGTTGGAAAAAAAACAAATCGGGAAAGTCCAAACCATCAAAATTATTGGAATGCAGGTCTTCGATGTCGTTTTTTAGATCGTATGACAAATAGCCAAACAACCAATCTTTGGTTTGCTGTTGGTATTGCTTTACATCTTCAAAGGCATTAGCATAATCCGTTTTAATAGCGGTAAAAGCGTCCACAGCCAAGATACAATCATAGCTTGTATAGCGCTGTTGGTACTGATTGCTATCTAAAAAAACAACTTCGCGGAATTGTTGCGCCCAATGCAATAATTGGTTTTTAAGCCGGTTATTATCGTTGATTTCTTTTTGGATTACAGTTCTCAATTCGGTGGATTTTGAAATCCAAAAATACAATAAAAAAGATGTTTTTAAGACAGCATAGCTAAACCATTCAACTAACTGTTGTTGAAATAATTAAATCAAAAATAAACGACTGTTATTTTTTTGAGTAACTTTGATAGAACAACTTATAACTTTAAAACTATGAAATTAGCAACAACTATTATCCGAATTTTAATCGGACTCTTTTTACTGTTTGCCTCCATCAGTTTCTTTTTGAAATTAATGCCTGAAACTGAAGCTACGGGTAATTTCAAGGCTTTTAATGCCGGATTAGTAGCTTCTGTTTATCTGATTCCGTTAGCCAAGGCAGTGGAATTATTGTGTGGTTTATCGTATGTGACCGGAAAATATGTGAGCTTGGCCAACATAGTGATTTTACCGGTAACTTTAAACATACTGTTGATTAACTATTTTATGTCGCCTGAAACTTTACCCATAGCAGCATTGCTTTTCTTGGGTAATCTGTTTTTAATTTGGCGGTATTGGCACAATTACAAATCGGTTTTTACCCCTTAAAAAAACGTCCCGAAATCGGGACGTTTTTTTTTTATTTATCTATGGAACCTAATACGCGTTTCATAAAATCGTTTAAGGCTTCTTTTTTGTCTTTGCCTTCTTTGACCATTTTATTCACTTCGAGCGCGCCATACATATTGGAAATCAATTCGCCTATCACATCCAATTCTTCGTCTTTTAAGGAAGGAACTTCAGTTAAGGCTTCCAGTACTTCTATGGTTTCAATGATATAATCTTGATCATTCTCCTCAATAAATTGCGTCAAATGTTTGATTACGGGTAGTTTCATTTTTTTTGATTGTTAGATTTTTAGACTTCTTAGATTATTAGACTTCTTAGATTATTAGACAGTTTAGATTGTGGAATTTGTCGAATAGCTTCTAAGTTAGTCAAAGGTGTCTAACCGGTCTTAAATCTGTTATACAATTTCGTTTACCAATTCGGTCAAAACTTCAGCTTTGTTGGTTTGCGTTTGGTTGACCAATTTTCCGTTTACGAAAGTCGCAAAAGTTGGTAAATTAGACACGTTGGCTAATTTTCTGGATTCAGGAGCATTCTCTGCATCTACCAAAACAAAAGTCATTCCTTCATGTTGTGAAGCCAATACTTTGAATTTTGGTTTCATAATGCGACAATTGCCACACCAAGAAGCAGAATATTGCACTACGACTTTCTCGTTAGTATTTACTAAATTTTGTAACGTATCTTCGTTTAATTCGATTAACATAGCTTTAGAATTGCAATGAGAATAACAATGACAACACTCAATAATTCATATTGAACATTGCCATTGTTATTGTTATTGATAATTAGTTTTGGCTTAAATAAGCTGCAGTACTCAAACGGTCAGCGGTCATGGCTTCTTTACCTTCTTCCCAGTTAGCCGGACAAACTTCTCCTTTAGTTTGAACATGCGTGTAAGCATCAATCAAACGCAAATACTCGTTTACGTTTCTTCCTAATGGCATGTCGTTAACGCTTTCGTGGAAAATTTTTCCGGTTTCATCAATTAAGTATGTTGCTCTGAAGGTTACGTTAGAACCTTCTAAAATCTCATCGTTTAACTCGGCATCATAAACCCATTCTGCATCTAAAATATCCAAAGCAGCAGATAAGTTACGGGTAGTATCAGCCAATAGCGGATAAGTTACACCTTCGATACCACCGTTATTTTTAGCGGTATTCAACCAAGCGAAGTGCACTTCGTTAGTATCACATGAAGCACCGATTACGATAGTATTTCTTTTTTCAAACTCGGCTAAAGCAGTTTGGAAAGCGTGTAATTCTGTCGGACATACGAAAGTAAAGTCTTTCGGATACCAAAACAAAAGCACTTTTTTGTTGTTTTTGGTCGCTTCTTCAAGCACATTGATTCTCAAGTTATCTCCCATATAAGAGATAGCGTCTACAGTAATGTTGGGGAATTTTTTACCTACTAGTGACATAATTTGTATGGTTTAAAAAGTTATTTTTTTAGTGGCGCAAAAGTACTCTGTTACTACTTCATAAAAAAATACTATTGCATTGTATTTGCTTATGCAACCATAGTTTGTTAGGCTACGGCTAATTTGAGGGCAAACTTATTTAAAAAATGAGATTAAAAACATGATTTTTGTTATCTTATCTTATATTTGTTTTTTGCTTAACATAACACTACCCAACCATGTCATTATCCAACTTATTCCGAAAAAAATCGACTTCCGTAATACTTAAAGAAGGCGGCGACGGAGAACATTCGGGTTTAAATAAAGTACTTACGGTAAAAGACTTAACGTTTTTTGGTATAGCGGCTATTATTGGTGGCGGAACATTCAGTGCGATTGGCAATGCTTGTTTTTCCGGCGGTCCGGGCGTGGTATTTTTATACATCATTTGTGCCATTGCCTGCGGATTTACGGCCATGTGTTATGCCGAATTTGCCTCGCGCGTGCCGGTTTCAGGTAGTGCCTACACTTATGCTTATGTGTCTTTTGGCGAATTATTCGCGTGGATTATTGGCTGGGCTTTGCTCATGGAATATTCCATCGGAAACATCTATATAGCCTTTTCCTGGAGCGGCTATTTTACCAATTTACTCGAAAGTTTCCATTTGCATTTACCGGAATGGCTCACGATTAATTATCAGTCGGCTCACGATGCTTTATTAGCCAATAAACCCGGAGAAGGTTTAACCGCCTGGAATACAGCTCCTGTAATTGGCGGACTCCGTATTATTTTCGATTTGCCGGCGGTGGTCATTAATGTGCTGATTACGTATCTGGTTTACAAAGGCACCAAAGAATCCAAAAACTTCAGTAATGCGATGGTGTACATCAAACTGGCCATTATCGTTTTGGTGATAATTGTTGGCGCTATGTATGTTGACATTGACAATTGGACGCCTTTTATGCCAAACGGATTTGGCGGTGTGATGGCCGGAGTTTCTGCAGTTTTCTTTGCTTATATTGGGTTTGATGCCGTATCTACTCTAGCAGAAGAAAGTCAGAATCCGCAACGCGATTTACCACGCGGAATGATTTATTCGTTGGTGATTTGTACCGTCATTTATATTATTTTGGCCTTAGTATTAACCGGTATGGTGAAATACGATTTGTTGGGCGTGAGCGATCCATTAGCTGAAATTTTTGCTTTGAAAGGCGTGAAATGGATGTTGTTCATTGTATCCATTGCGGCTGTTGTAGCTATGACCAGTGTAATGTTAGTATTCCAAATGGGACAACCGAGAATTTGGATGACCATGAGTCGTGATGGCTTGATGCCGAAGAAATTCGCCGAAATTCATCCTAAACACAAAACACCCGGATTTGCTACGATAGTAACCGGTTTGGTGGTGGGAATTCCGATTTTCTTTACCGATGAAAACTTTGTCCTCGACTTTACCAGTATCGGAACCTTATTTGCTTTTGTCCTGGTTTGCGGCGGCGTTCTGATGCTATCGCCACAAAGCGAAGCCGAATTGGCTGAACGAGCCACCAAAGGTAAATTCAGAATTCCGTACATCAATTCGAAATACATTTTTCCGTTGATTTGTTTAGGAGCTTTTGGCGCGGTACAGTACTTTTTACCAACCTTCTTCCCGGACACATTTACTTACTCGGAACACTTTTTCGCCAACAATGCACCAATGGTAGTATTTATAATTTTATGTGTTGTAATGGCTGTGTTGGCTTTCTTAAAAAACTTATCCTTAATTCCACTCCTCGGCTTAATTTCTTGTTGTTATTTGTTAACCGGAATGGCGGTGTCTAACTGGCAATGGTTTGGCATTTGGTTGGTCATAGGGCTTGTGGTGTATTTCTTGTACGGATATAAAAACAGTAAACTGAATAAGGGATAAGTCGAAAGGGATAAGAAAAAAGAAAAAACTTATCCCTTTTCCCTTTTCCTTTTTTCCTCATATTCACATCAGAATGAAAAAAATCAACTTTCTAATCATTGCGTTCGCTTTTACCTTCTCAAACGCTCAAGAAAAAATGGAAACCCCGAAATGGGACGTTGCCAAACCAGGGGAAACTTTTAATTACAAAACCCAAAACTTCACCACTTCCGAAGGTACTTGGATGAATCTCGATGTGAGTCCGGACGGTAATACCATCGTTTTTGATATGTTAGGTGATATTTACAGTATGCCTGTCAGCGGCGGCAAAGCCAAAGTGTTACGCTCCGGAATTCCATTCGAAATCCAACCGAGGTTTAGTCCCGATGGCAAAAAAATTGCCTTTACCAGCGATGCCGGTGGTGGCGATAACCTTTGGGTGATGAATGCCGATGGTTCCGATGCCAAACAAATTACCAAAGAAGATTTTCGCCTAATGAGCAATCCGGCTTGGATGCCCGATGGTAACTATTTGATAGGCCGCAAGAATTTTACTTCTCAGCGTTCAGCAGGCGCAGGCGAAATGTGGCAATATCACATTAGTGGTGGTAGTGGCGTACAACTCACCAAACGCAAAAACGACCAACAAGATGTTAACGAACCCAATATTTCCAGAGACGGGAAATACCTTTACTTCAGCGAAGACATGTATCCGGGCGGTTATTTCCAATACAACAAAGATCCGCACAACGAGATTTACGTTATCAAACGCTACGAATTCGAAACCGGAAAATTGGAAACCATCACCGGAGGTCCGGGCGGTGCAGCACGACCTCAAGTGTCTCCAGACGGTAAAAAATTAGCTTTTATCAAAAGAATCGGAACGAGTACCGTTTTATACTTACACGATTTAGAAACCGGAGAAGAATGGCCGGTGTTTGACCAACTCGACAAAGACCAACAAACTGCTTGGGCCTTGTTTGGTGTGTATCCTAATTTCAATTGGATGCCTAACAACGAAGATATCGTGATTTGGTTTGGCGGTAAAATCAACAAAATCAACACCAAGACCTTGAGTGCTACCAATATTCCGTTTACCGTGGATGTGTCCATAGACGTGGCCGACAGAGTGCATTTCAATACGCCTATTTCAGATACTGATTTCACTGTAAAAATGATCCGAGATGCGGTGACTTCTCCTGATGGAAAAACTTTGGTCTTCAGGGCGCTAGGCTATCTTTGGACTAAAGCACTGCCTAACGGAACACCGAAACGTTTGACCAACGGAACCGACTTTGAAGCGGAACCAACTTTTACCGCCGACAGCAAAAGTATCGTTTATGTTACTTGGAACGACACCGAATTAGGTAGCATTCGCAAAATTGGCGTAGATGGCAAAAATCCGGTAAAACTCACTACCGAAAAAGCCATTTATCGAACACCTTCCCTATCTCCTGATGGGAAAACCATAGTATATAGAAAAGAAGACGGCAATCTTGACCAAGGGATGGCTTATTCTAAAAAACCCGGACTGTACACCATAAGCAGTAACGGCGGCAAAGCCAAATTTATCGGACCAAGCGGCGAATATCCGTTATTTACCAAAGACGGTAACCGCATTTTCTTTCAAACCGGCGGGGTATTTTTTGGGAGCTTGACCAAGGAATTGAAAAGTGTCGACTTGAACGGTAAAGACGAAAGAACACACATTAAAGCCAAATATGCTAACCGTTTGGTGCCGAGTCCGGACAACCAATGGATTGCGTTTATGCATTTACACAAAGCCTACGTAGCGCCTTTAAACATGAACGGTCAGGAAGCCGATTTAGACAATAAAACCACGGCTGTTCCGGTTTCGGAATTGTCTAAAGATGCGGGGATCAATTTGCATTGGTCGGCTAACAGTCAGCAAGTAATGTGGACGCTTGGCGATACTTATTTTGTCAACAATATTAAAGATCGATTTACCTTCTTACCGGGATCGCCTGAAAAGGTGGAAAAACCAACCGATAACGGTATCAAAATCGGTTTAATAGCTAAAGTGGATAAACCTAAAGGGAAATTGGCTTTAACCAACGCCCGAATTATTACCATGAATGGCGATACTGTAATTGAAAAAGGAACTTTAATTGTAAACCAAAACCGCATTGAAGCTATAGGCAAAGCCGGTGAGGTAACCATTCCTACAGATGCGCGCGTATACGACATATCAGGCAAAACGGTAATGCCGGGTATGGTAGATGCGCACGCTCATATTGGTGCCTTTCGCTACGGATTAACCACCCAACAAAACTGGCAGTTGTATGCTAACTTGGCTTACGGAGTGACTACTTCACACGATCCGTCCTCTAATACCGAATCGATTTTTACACTTTCGGAAATGGTTAAAAGCGGTAATTTGGTTGGACCTCGTATTTACTCGACCGGTTTTATATTATACGGTGCCGATGGCGATTTTAAAGCCGTAGTCAATAATATAGACGATGCGCGTTTCTCAATTAAACGAACCAAAGCTTTTGGAGCTTTATCGGTAAAGAGTTACAACCAACCGCGTCGCGACCAACGCCAACAAGTATTACAAGCCGCTCGTGAAGAAGGCATTAACGTAGTACCTGAAGGCGGCTCTAACTTTTTCCATAATATGAGCATGGTAATTGACGGTCATACCGGCGTAGAACACAACATTCCGATTACTCCGGTTTATAAAGATGTATTGACCCTTTGGGGCAAAACCGGCGTGGGCTATACTCCTACGCTGATTGTCAATTATGGCGGTTTGAATGCTGAGTATTATTGGTACCAAAAAACGAAGGTTTACGAAGACAAAAAGTTATTGCAATTTACGCCGAGAGGCATCATCGATTCGCGTGCCCGTTTCCGCACCATGGCGCCGGATGAAGAGTATGAAAACGATCATATCTTAACTTCAAAATCAGTAAAAGCTTTGGCCGATAACGGCGTTAAAGTGAATATGGGTGCCCACGGACAATTGCAAGGTTTGGGCGCGCATTGGGAATTGTGGAGCATCAACCAAGGTGGTATGAGTAATTTAGAAACCTTAAAAACCGCTACCATTAACGCCGCTAACTATATAGGTGCCGGTAAAGATATCGGTTCGTTAGAAGTAGGCAAATTGGCAGATATTTTAGTTTTAGATAAGAATCCGTTAGAAGACATTCAAAACTCGAACTCGTTGCGCTATACCATTATCAACGGCCGCATGTACAATGCCGATACTATGAACGAAGAAGGCAATGAACCTAAAGCCCGTAAAAAATTCTACTGGGAAAACAGCAAATACAACGCGGCTTTCCCTTGGCATGAAGAGACCGAGAGCTTTATGGAGCACCATTGTTGTGATGCGGTTCATAATTAAGGGATAAGAGATAAGAGATAAGGGATAAGGGATAAGTTTCATCACTAGTCCCTTTTCCCTTTTTTACATTTTACTTTTTATTTATCCCAACAAAATCCGCTTCTTAGTTTCCTCGAGAAGCTGTTTTTCGTAGGTTAATAACTGTTGTTGGAGCATGAGTTGGTATAACGCATTTGAATTGTTTCTTGCCAACATTTTATTGTTTTTACGGGTAATGAATTCCAATACGCTTTGATGAGCCTCGCTCTTTTCCTGTGGTCGATTTTGAAGATAGTGCAACAGCTTTTGTGCTTTGACTAAGTTGGATAACTTCTTTTGCATGGCATTGATTTTTTGGGCAACCAAAAGGAGTTGGTAATCATTCTCCAAAATCAGCGTTTGAGTTGCTTTTCTGTTATCAACGGCTGCGTAGCTTCGTGAGGAAGAGGTTTGTTTTTAACTTCTGAATCTTTTACCTGTTTGAGCAGTTCAGCCAGCAGGAGCTTGGCCGGGTTCGGCAGGCTACCCAATCCCAATTCAAATTTGGCCAACATACTGCGCGTAACCCCTAACAACATGGCCAACTCTTCTTGGGTAAACCCTACGCTATCTCGGATACTGTTTTTATTTTTAGGTGTTTTCATAGTAATAAGCGATTATATTTTACTATCGAATAAAAACTATGCCAATGCGAACACGTTTTTCAAAATAAAAATCTTGTTCGCAATTACCGAACAAGATTTGAAAAATAAAATTCCTGTTCGGACGTAAAATAGTTTGTTCTTGTAAAAGCAATCTAAAGGAAGTGATAAGACGTACAGCCTACAACAGCCTCTTAACAGCATTGCCTATTCCCTAAACTTGGAATTACTTTAAAAAGAAAGTTCTTTAAAAAACAAAGAAAGTTCTTATATTTACAAAGCAGATAATTAAAAAGGATTCGGTGAAACGAATCCTTTTTAATTTCTTTTACTTGATACGTTTCTATTAAGGAAAGAGGCTTTAAAAAGTCTGTAGTGCACAATTTAAGAAAAATTGTCACGCTATACCAAAGCCGTTTTGGATTAAAACATAAAAATATGAGCAAACTTGCCATCCCTATTAGTGAGCAAATTGAAAGATTAAAAAAAAAGGGATTAGACACTAGCTGTTTTAGCGAAGATAAAGTCAAAGAGATATTATTGGATATCGGTTATTATCGGTTTGGCTATTACTGTCATCCTTTTATGGATAATACCAGTGACACCTTTAAGGATGGGACTAAAATAGGGACTATCATAGATTTATATTATTTAGATACTGATTTAAAATATCTTCTTCAGAAATACATTAATAGAATTGAAATAAACTTTAGAACAAAATTGATCTATTTTGTTTCTATGAAATACAAAAAAGACCCAACTTGGTTTATCAATAATGAGGTCATGGAACAATCATTTATTGATAAATTTGAAGATATTTATTCTGAAAAATTTAAAACCGAAAATTTAACTATTAAAAAGCATCATAAAAAATATCCTGATGATTCATTTGCACCGGTTTGGAAAACATTTGAATACCTAACTTTAGGAGCAATAATAACCGTTTTTTCGAATATTAAAGATGAAGATATCAAAATAAGAATTTCAGATTGTTACGGAATTAGAGATTTAAATAAATTTTTAAGGTTATTGCATACCGTACGACAAGTGAGAAACATATGTGCTCACAGCGGTGTTTTATTTGACTACCGTTTGCCTCAGAGTATAAATTCGATTCCACAAATTACATTCAACGGAAGTGATAGAAATTCTGTTGATGCCTGTATAAAAGTTATATGTTTTTTTACAAAGTGCATCTCTACTAATCGACACAATGATATAGAGAAAGAAGTAAAGGAATTATTTTACTCATTCGAAAAAAATGAACAAATAAAAAAAATTATAACAGATAAGATTAATTATAATTTTTAATCATGTCATTATATATCCCAAAATTATTGTACATTTGCTCCGTATTAAGTGCCTCATTATTCGAATGCTTTAATGGTGCACTCTAAAAAAATAATAAAAAACCCAGTCTAGTAAATAGCACTGGGTTTTGTTTTATAAAAAATACCCCGCTCGTGCGCGAATCCTTTCGCGTTCGACAACCACAAATAACAAAAAAAAGGAGGTCAAATGACCTCCTTTTTCATTACATAACTTTAATCCGTATTATGCTAAATCATAACGGTCGGAATTCATGACTTTAGTCCAAGCCGCTACGAAATCTTTCACAAATTTTTCTTTGTTATCGTCCTGGGCATATACTTCGGCATACGAGCGCAAGATAGAGTTAGAACCAAAAACCAAGTCAACGCGTGTCGCAGTCCAACGGGTTTCACCGGTTTTTCTGTTTACAATGTTATACGAGTTTTTACCGGTTGGTTTCCATGAATAGTTCATATCAGTTAAGTTCACGAAGAAGTCGTTGCTCAACACCCCAACCTTATCGGTAAACACACCGTGTTTAGAACCTCCGTAATTGGTACCTAACACACGCATTCCACCAATTAAGGCTGTCATTTCGTGTGCCGTTAAACGCATCAATTGGGCTTTGTCTAACAACATTTCTTCCGGCTGTACTTTGTAATCGCTTTTCACCCAGTTGCGGAAACCATCGTGTAACGGTTCTAATACGTCAAACGATTCGGCATCGGTCATTTCGGCAGTAGCGTCTCCTCTACCCGGGGCAAAAGGTACTTTGATGTTTACGCCGGCAGCATGAGCCGCTTTTTCTACCGCAGCTGTTCCACCCAACACTATCAAATCGGCTAAGCTTACTTTTTTGCTCAATCCGGCTTGTAATTCGGTTAACTTATCCAATACTTTTTGCAAACGCTCCGGTTCGTTGCCTTGCCAATCTTTTTGAGGCGCTAAACGAATACGAGCACCATTGGCACCACCACGGAAATCAGAACCACGGAAAGTACGAGCACTATCCCAAGCCGTGTTGATTAACTCGGTTGCCGTTAAACCACAATTTAACAATTTGGCTTTTAAGTCTTCGATTTCTGCCTCAGTTAAAGTATAATCTACGGTAGGAACCGGATCTTGCCAAATCAACTCTTCTTGAGGCGCATCAGGGCCTAAGTAACGGCTTCTTGGTCCTAAATCGCGGTGTGTTAGTTTGAACCAAGCTCTGGCAAATACATCTTCGAAATAAGCAGGATCGTTGCGGAATTTCTCTGAAATTTTGCGGTATTCCGGATCCATTTTCAACGCCATATCGGCATCGGTCATGATTGGATTTTTTCTCACACTCGGGTTATGAGCATCAACCGGCTTGTCTTCTTCTTTCATGTTAATCGGTTCCCACTGCCAAGCACCGGCCGGACTCTTTTTCAATTCCCATTCGTGGTTGAATAAGATGTCGAAATACGTGTGGTTCCATTTGTCAGGGTGTGAAGTCCAAGCGCCTTCTAAACCACTGGTTATGGTATCAGGGCCATTGCCATTGCCTTTAGGGTTTAACCAACCAAAACCTTGGGTTTCTACATCGGCTGCTTCCGGTTCAGGTCCTAAAGCGTTAGCATCACCGTTACCGTGGGCTTTTCCTACGGTGTGACCACCGGCAGTTAACGCTACCGTTTCTTCGTCGTTCATGGCCATACGGTCAAAAGTCACTCGCATGTCTTGAGCCGTTTTTAAAGGATCAGGATTTCCGTCAACACCTTGCGGATTCACATAGATTAATCCCATCATTACGGCTGCCAACGGATTTTCTAAATCTCTTTCGCCTGAGTAACGGCTTTTTTCGCCACCGGATACCGCTAACCAAGTATTTTCGGAACCCCAGTAAATGTCTTTTTCAGGGTGCCAAATGTCTTCACGACCACCGGCAAATCCGAAGGTTTTGAAGCCCATAGATTCGTACGCCATATTTCCGGCTAAAATCATCAAATCGGCCCAAGAGATTTTGTTTCCGTATTTCTTCTTGATAGGCCATAACAAACGGCGAGCTTTGTCTAAGTTTCCGTTATCAGGCCAACTGTTTAGCGGCGCAAAACGCAAATTTCCGGTTCCGCTACCACCACGACCGTCGGCTATACGGTAACTTCCGGCACTGTGCCAAGCCATACGAATCATCAATCCGCCATAGTGACCCCAATCGGCCGGCCACCAATCTTGGCTTTCGGTCATCAGTTTTTTCAAATCGGTTTTTAACGCTTCAAAATCCAATTTTTTGAATTCTTCCGCATAATTAAAATCTTCTCCTAATGGATTCGTTTTGGTGTCGTGCTGGTGTAAGATGTCTAAGTTGAGGGCATTAGGCCACCAAAAACTGTTGTTGGGAACATCGGTTCCTTGTTTTACTTGAGCGCCGGAAAAAGGACACTTTCCGCCGCTGATACTGTTGTTTTCCATATTATCAATTGGTTTTAGTTGAAACTCTTTCGGCTAAGTTACAAAGAAACTACCTATGAAAATATTTATATCAATAGAAAAAAACTATTAAAATATACCATAATGGTTATTACAACAACAGTAAGAACAAATCGGATAAAAGTAAGTCTTTAAGCAATCAATTTTTGCAGATTGGAAATATCAAGAGGTTTTTCTAAATATCCTTTTAATATAGGATATTGAGTGGCTTGCTCTTTATCTTTATTATTTAACGATGATGTTAAAATAAAAATATTGAATTGATCACAATTAATGCCTTTGTGTTTTAGAAGGGCATCTAAAAACTCAAAACCATTCATTTCGGGCATGTTAATATCCAATAAGATGATATTCTTTTCTGTGTCGTTGCTATTTTTAAGATAGTCCAAAGCCTTTTTCCCTGAGATAAAATCGGTTACTTCGGCTTCTAAATCATTTTTTATAATTACTTTTTTGTGTACCAAATTAATAATGGGATCATCATCAATAAGTATGTATTTCATGTTACAGGGCATTTATGGGTAGTTTAATTTCAACTTGGGTTCCTATTCCTTTTTTAGATTTTAATGTTATTTTTCCGTTTAGCTTTTCGGTGATTTCTTTGCAGATGTAAAGTCCCAAACCAGATCCCACACTATTGCTGCAACCGCGATAGAACATGTCGAAAACCTTGGGCAGGCTTTCTTTGTCTATCCCTTGACCATTATCGGAAACACTAATGGTTAACATTCTATTCTTTTGGGATAATTTGAATTTTACAAATGACCCTTCCTTATGGCTTTTATATTTTACAGAGTTGCCAATTAAATTTTTGAGCAAAACACTGATTCTGAATTTATCAGTTATTATGTGATCTTCGGTGTTGCTTTCGTAGATTAAATCGATATTAGAATTGCCCGAATACTTGATATCGTCAAATATTTCATACACCATTTCCTTGAGGTTTACCTCTTCTAATTTAACCTCTAGTCTGGAATTTCGGGAATACTCTAAAATATCTTGTATAGAAGAATCCATGCGACTGGCGCTACTGTCCATTAATTTGATGTATTCCTGTAAATCCGGATTTACATCATCATAATCGATTAACGAAATCAATCCTTTGATAGAAAGTAAGGGCGAGCGCAAATCATGTGAAACCCGATAGACAAAATTGTCGAGTTCGGAATTTACCTTTTGCAGCTCAATATTGTTTTTGAGCAAGTCTTTTTGAATTTTATTCAGCTCACTGATATCAACACCCGATAAAATGATGTACTCTAATTTATCTTCATTAAAAAAAGGCAAAACGGTATTCAACAATTCTACTTCCGTACCGTTTTTAATCACCATATCTTCATACTTAACTGCCGCTTTTTCTTTGATGGCATTTTGTATGTGGAAAATAAGTTTGTTGACTGCTGACTGGTTGTTAATGTCATCCAGATAAACATCGTAAACCGACTTAAAGAGATTATCCTGCCAAAACGGATTACATTCCAACATGGCTTCATTAAAATAAATCAACTCACAAGCCTTGTTAAATACGGCAATTTTGTTGGGTAAGTGATTTAGGATACTTTCATAAAATTGTTTTAGCGAAGCTACTTTTTCATCGGCTATTTTTTTATCGGTGATATCGATAGAACTTCCCACCAAGCGAATCACTTCACCTTTGGCGTCTTTTTCCCCAATGGTAAGCGTTCTGAGATAGCGAACCGATTGATCGTTTTGACGAATGATTCTGTAATCTTGAACAATACTGTCGACTTCTGAATTCAACACTTTATTGCGATTGTCAATTACTTGCTTTTTGTCGTCGGGATGGATAGAATTCAACCAAAAAGAGTAAAATCCTTCCTTAATCATAGCTCTTTCAGCACCGTATTGATTGATCAGTATGTTATTCCAAGTAGAATCGTTAATTGATTTGTTCCATTCCCAAATACCGATTTGCGATTTGTCGGAAATCAATTCAAATCTGGAATTCATTCGCAAAATTTCGGCTTTAAACTCGACTTCGTTGGTAATATCTTTGATTACAAAAATGTTGTTGATGTGCCTTTTAAGTTCATCATATACCGGAATAATCTCGATTTGACTGTAATACAACTTGCCGTCCTTGGTGGTATTGAGTAAGGTAAGCTCAATATTGTGCTTGTTTTTGAGGGCTTTGGTGATTTTTTTCTTTTCAGAATAATCCACTATAAAGTTGTCGAATAATTCTCTGGTTTGCTTGCCGTAAACGTCTTCAAATAAATAGCCTGATATTTTTACAAACGATTCATTAACCCATTCAATCACTCCTTTTTCGTTGGTAATAATTACGCCATTTTTGGTTTTAGTCGCAATGAGCGATAGCTTTTTGAGTTCAATTTCGGAACTGGAAATTTTGGCTATTTGGTCTTGTATCTTTTTATGCTGATAGAAATTAGTCAGTATCGAAAGAAACTGTTGGGTGAATAAGCTGAAAATGGTTTCGTGTTTGTCGTGCAATTTTTCATAAAAAGGTGCTTTTTTTTCAGAAACCAGACCGATAAGACAAACCGATATATTTAAAGTGCTGTCGATGGCCGAATGAAATACCGCATCGGAATAGGTTGATAAATAATCCAATAATGCCAAACGTCTGGATGAAATGACCAACGATTTTGATTTCCCGACTATTTCAGCCAGGTTTAACAAATCATTCGTTACTCTTTGCTGTTCCGAATCATTTTTAAAATGCAAACTTTCACTAAAAAACAAGGTGTTTCCCGTAGCATTTTCTACAATCAAAACAGCCGAGGCTTCCACTTCCAAAACATCAATAATACCCTCGACAGACATCGTTAGGAAGTCTTCAAGTTTACTGCTTTTGAGGGCGTGATTACTGAATTTGTTTAAACGTTTGTATAAAACTAACTCGTGGTCTAATTTATCTTGAGCATTAATGAGTTGCTGTTCGATATAGGAGAAGCGAGTAACGCGTAATTGCAATTCTTTGTATTCCCTTAGCAATGAATCAAAATTATTTTTGGTCTTCATTGGGAGCTTTTTTTAATTTCTGTAAATTACATACAATGCTGTGGTATAGTTGTGATAAGTGTTTTTCCCACCTAATCTGGCAAACTCTCCAAAACCATACATACCCAACCAAGGCGGGCAATTGCCTTCATTATAAAACGGTGTTTGCATCTTGTACACCAATTCTTCTTTCAAAATACGATCGGTTAAAAAGCGTCCTCTGGCCAAACAATCGGCATGGAATACCGCAATCGGTTTTTGGTGATTGTTTCTGCTGTAAATATTTTGCACAATACGCTCCATTTCGCTAAAAATAACCTCTTCATCTCTTACAGTTAACCACAAAGCAGTTCCTTCCGGACAAGTGGTAGCGTAATACATATTATCGCCTTCGTGTTTGGTAACGACTCTTAAAATATGATCGTTTCCGTATTCTTTGGCCAATTCTGGGGACAATTTTTCGGCTAAAGCGCCAATCGGAATGGTATTCCCGCAATCCGATTTATCGTTTAAACCCAAACGATTCAAATATTCTGTCCACGCCGGTTTTCCGTTGAGTTCTTTGATAATATGACCTTCAGACTTGGTTACCACCAAAGGTTCACCAATGGCTATAAAACCGTGAGTAGCTTGAGTGTCAACTGTTAAAGTTGGGTCGCAAAATCCTATAGCGTAAGCGCCGTGCTCATAAACAGTGTCGTTAACCGCCTGATAACTCACATAGCCTTTCATGTTATCGGATGAAGTGGCTCCGAATATTGTAACTTCAGGACCGAATACTGCTTCAAAAGCTTTGATACACAAATCGTTGTCAATATCAATCCCGGAGCCCAAAAAATAAATCATATTGATGCCTTGTTTTTGAGCAACTAAAGAATGAGCCAACTCCAATGCTTTTTCATAAGAATTGTGTCCGTACAAATCGTTAGTAGATGCCAACGCATAATCCGAGCCTTTGATCGCCATCATAGCAATATCTTTCATCGATTCGCTCACGCCTTCTCTCCCAACTACGCCGCAACAGGAAGCCGCTACTACATTGGCATGCGGTACCAAACGTTTTGATTCTTGTAAAATATCTTGAAAATCGTGACCAATGGAAGCATGAAATATCAGCAAATCAACCGCATCGTAATTGCCGTCACAGGCAACTTCTAAACATTCGGCAACGCCTCTTTTGGTATTGACAATTCTTGTTGAAGCAGAGGAAAATTGTAGCATAATGAACCGTTTTAAAATGTAAGACTTAGATTTAAGCTATGGGTAAAACCATCCGAGTTCATACAATTTAAAAACAATTACAATTACCATTTTAAACGATTAGACAAAAAGCAACGTTAAGCCATTTAACGGTTGCGAATCATCGACGAACGAAATATGCCTCTTGCAACCCGTTGCAATTAAACAGTTGTTAAAAACAGCCAGGCATCGAAACAAACCTTTTATCTATACATAATTACTCTTTAAAGAAATAAAACAACCGCTTAACCTAAAAATACGCAATGCAAAATTTACGATTTTAAATTTGGTTAAAATTACTAGTCAACTTTTTAGCAAACATGTCAGAAAAAAGCATCATTACTCTTTTACAAGCGGTAAACGCACCGATTATTGCTTACAAAAAAAAGGAGCTGTTTTTTATGAATGACAGTGCTACCAATGTCTTACAATCTATTCCTGTAAAACATCTCAATACTTTCATGTCCGATTTGGAGCTGAATGAACAGCTATTTCCTTTTGTGACCAAAAAATATTGGAATGATAAAAAAGGGAATATTGTTGAATTCGAATTGAACATTTCTCGTTATGAGGCGGAGGAAACCTATTTGTTGGTCGCGTTCAAGCAAAACTTAACCTCAGAGACGCATCCTATTCCGGCGGAGAAATCCGATTTAATTAGAAAGAAATTAGGACTTTTTGAAGTTTTCATCAATCAAATCAAAGAAGGTGTCTTTGTTTTTGATGCAGATGGAAAACTGGTCTACAAAAACGGAGCCGCTGAAAAATTGGTCAAAATTTCTGATGCCGACCTAAAAAAAACGGCTATTTGGGAGATTTTTAAATATTTCCAAAACAGCATTGTTTGGAAAGAAACTTTGCAAAAAGCAGACAAGAAAAAAGACTTTCGCTTCACCGAAAAAATCAAGGGAAAATACTTGCTGATAGAATTTCAAAAAAGAAATTTTGAAGGCGATAACTACTACTTGATGATTTGCAATGACATCACCGAAAAATTCAAGGATAAAATTGCTATTGAAGAAAGAGACTCTCAGATTGACTTCTTTCAAACAAATTTTCCGGTAGCGATGTTTCAGTTTCATGTCCTGAAAAATAAAGTCCACTATTTTAACTATGTGAGCGATTCCTTTCAAGAACTTTTCGGATTCAAAATTTTACCTCATTACAAGTTATGGTTGACCCGATTAAACATTCATCCTGAAGATGTTTCCTCTTTTCTTGAAGCCACGCAACAGTCTATTTTATACAACGAAAAATTTAAGTTTACCGGTCGAATGCTACTAAAAAACAATAGTGTTAAATGGTTTGAAGCCAATGCTGTACCGGTTTTCAAAAACAACAAAATTGTGTTTAACGGAATTATTTGGGACATTTCTCAACAAAAAATAGCCGATTTCGAAATCAAAAAACGCAGAGAATTTAACGACTCCGTATTGTTCAACATCCCGGCGGATATAGCCGTTTTTGATAAAAACCACAACTATCTTTTCATCAATCCTAACGGCATTGCTGATCCGGAACTTCGCAACTGGATGATAGGAAAAAACGATTTTGACTATTGCGCCTTTAAAGGAGTTGACAATACTTTGGCCATTAGAAGAGAAGAATTTTTCCAAGAAGCTAAAAGAACCGGAAAGCAAGTAGAATGGGTTGATGAAGTATCAAAGAACAACAGAACCTATTACATCCTGAGACGCTTTTATCCTTTTTATGTGGAAGACGAATTTGCCTACATGATAGGTTACGGCATTGACATCTCCGATATCAAAAATTTACAAAACATACTTTCTAAAACCGAGAAACAAAATAACCTCATTATGCAATCTTCCATGGAAGGTATTGTTATCATTGATGAGGATTGTACCATATCTTTCTGGAACACCAAAGCCCAAAAAATATTCGGTTGGACCTTGCAAGAAGTAATCGGAAAAAACCTTCCGGAACTCATCCTGTCAGAAGAAAACAGCTGTTTCGAAATTAATGATTTCTTTAAAAAAATTGAAAGCTCGGGTCAATCCAATACCACTCTGGATTTGCTCGCTATCGATCGCAACAAAAAAATATTTCCGATTGAACTGACCATGATTTCTGTTGACGACTTAGATTATAAATCCAAGTATTTTGTTTTCATCCGCGACATCAGCAGCCGAAAAGAAAAAGAATTGCAAATCCAACAACAGAATGAAATCTTGAAAAGACAAAATACCGAGTTAGAGCAATTTAACTACATTGCTTCACATGATTTACAAGAGCCGCTGTTAACTATTATCGGGTACTCGGATTTATTATTGGAAGAATTCAGCAACGATTTGAACGAAGAAGGAAAACTGTTCTTAGACTTTATTCACAATTCGGCCAACAGAATGCGCTTTTTAATTTCAGGCTTATTAGAGTACAATCGGATCAACAAAAACAGTGATACACAATGGCTTGATTTAAATAACACACTGTCTGATGTGATTGATGACTTGTCAGTTAACATCAAAGAATCCAATGCTTTAGTGCATTATGACTCATTGCCTGTAATAGAATGTTACCCTATTTTCATACGATTGTTGTTCCAAAACCTAATTAGTAACGCACTGAAATTCAGAAAAGAAAATACCGGGGCTGAAGTTCATATTCAGGCAAAAGAACACAAAGATTCTTGGCAATTTAGTGTGAAAGATAACGGAATAGGAATAGAAGAAAAATATTTTAACCAAATCTTTCAAATCTTCCGTAGACTTCATACTTCTGAAGAATACAGCGGTTTCGGAATCGGACTCGCGCATTGCAAAAAAATTGTGGACATTCACAATGGAAAAATTTGGATTGAATCAAAGGTGAATGAAGGCACAACATTCTTTTTTACCATCTCAAAAAAACTAATAAATGACAACTAATACAATCATACTTATTGATGACGATTTATCGGTAAACTATTTTCACCGCAGATTGATTACCATCTTAAATTTGACTGATGACATTCATACTTTCTTTAACGGAAAGCAAGCTTTAGAAGGAATAATGACCTTAAATAACGCTTCTGAACCGGGGAAAAAAGCGGTCATTTTTCTCGATTTAAACATGCCATTGGTAAGTGGTTGGGAGTTCTTAGAAGAATTTGAAAAAATGAAACACAAACTCCATTTAGATTGTAATATACATGTCATTTCTGCATCCTTAAACCCCGTAGACAAAGAGAGAGCAGAACAAAATCCGAATGTTGTGAGTTACATCAGCAAACCTTTGTCAAAAGAAACCTTACTACATTGCTTTAATATTTAGCTTGGTTGGTTGCTCACAAACATAAAAAAAGGCACAATTGCTTGTGCCTATTTAAAATACTGCATAATATTGTTTTAATACGCTAAAAGCTCTTGCAAAACAGACTCAAAACGCACTTTAGGTAAGTATTGATCTTCCAGTGCCTTCACAAAAGGAATAGCCGTTTCCAAACTTCCTACTCTTCTAACCGGCGCATCTAAATATTCAAAACAAGTTTCAGTTATCATCGCGGATAAATCGCTTGCCAAACCGCCAAATAAGGTGTCTTCCTGAAGAATAATAACTTTTCCTGTCTTTTTAACCGAGCTAAAAATAGCTTCCGTATCTAAAGGTTGTAAGGTTCTCAAATCAAGCAAATCAGCACTGATGTCTTGGTGCTTGCTTAAAGTTTCCAAAGCCCAATGTACTCCCGCTCCGAAAGAAATAACAGTCACTTGAGTTCCTTCTTTCAATAAGGCTGCTTTACCGAACGGAATGGTATAATAGTTGGCCGGAACATCTTGATAAACGGAACGATACAATTGTTTGTGCTCAAAATACATTACGGGATTCGGGTCGTTGATGGCTGTATTCAACAATCCTTTCGCATCATACGGAAACGCCGGATATACTACTTTCAAGCCCGGTGTTTTGGTAAACCAAGCCTCGTTGGTTTGCGAGTGAAACGGACCGGCTTGTGTACCACCGCCACAAGGCATACGAACTACCACATCCGATTTTTCGCCCCAACGGTAATGCTGTTTGGCCAAAAGATTCACAATAGGATTGAATCCCGTCGAAACGAAATCGGCAAACTGCATTTCCACCACGGCTTTATGACCGTTGATGGATAAACCATTGGCTGCAGAAACCACAGCGCTTTCACAAATTGGCGTATTGCGCACGCGGTCTTTACCAAATTGTGCTACAAAACCATCCGTAATTTTAAAAGCACCGCCATATTCGGCGATATCTTGCCCCATAATCACTAAGTTCTCATGGCGTTCCATAGATTGGCGTAAAGCCGAAGAAATGGCATCAATAACACGAATATTTTCTTTTTCCGCACCAGGCTCAAAGGCTTCAAAATCATAAGGCTCGTAAACGTCGTTAAGCTCTTCTTCCAGATTGGCTTCACATTCCGGTTCGGCCACTGTAATAGCCCAATGTTCATCAATTTCAGTTTTGATATTCGCTTTGAATTCGGCATCCATTTCTTCCGAAAGCACACCAACTGTCATCAAATAATCACGGTAATTGGCAATCGGGTCTTTAATCGCCCACATGTCCATCAATTCCTGCGGCACGTATTTAGTACCGCTGGCTTCCTCGTGACCGCGCATTCTGAAGGTTTTAAACTCCAGCAATACCGGACGCGGATTGGCAACCATAGACGCTTTTAATTCGGCTATTTTAGTGTAAACTTCTAAGATATTGTTTCCGTCAATAATGTGGCTTTCCATACCATAACCTATACCTTTATCAGCCAAGTTTTCACAGCGGTATTGCTCATTTGTTGGAGTCGATAATCCATACCCGTTATTTTCAATCACAAACAAGACCGGCAATTCCCAAACTGCGGCTATATTCAAAGCCTCATGAAAATCGCCCTCAGAAGTAGCGCCTTCTCCGGTAAATACTGCGGTTACTTTACCGTTTTGCTTTAATTTGTTCGCTAAAGCTATACCATCAGCCACACCCATTTGCGGACCAAGATGCGATATCATACCAATGATTTTGAATTCCTGAGTACCAAAGTGAAAACTGCGGTCTCGGCCTTTAGTAAAGCCACTTTTCTTGCCTTGCCATTGCGAGAACAATCGGTGCAACGGAATGTCTCTTCCGGTAAACACACCCAAATTGCGGTGCATCGGCAGTATGTATTCGTCTTGGTCCAAAGCAGCCGTGATTCCTACGGAAATCGCTTCCTGACCTATGCCGGAAAACCATTTGGAGACTTTTCCCTGACGCAAGAGAATCAACATTTTTTCTTCTATCAAACGAGGTTTGAGCAATCTTTTATACAAGTCCAACAATTGGAGATTGGACAACTCTTTTCTATCGAAATTCATTTCAGTTGACTGTAAATTTTGTGCCCCAAAAGTAAGGATTTAATCTTCATTTTCCGAGTCAAAACCCTATTAAATTCAATCGATATTGTTAATAACTTTGCCTTTTTATAAACAAAATTTAGTTACATTTGTAGTTATGATTGGGATTTTCTCAGTCTGAGTTATTAACAAAAATTTTTTAGTAGTATGCAACAAATTCCAAGTGTTGACTTACGTGATTTCCTGTCGGACGATCCGGCACGTAAACAAAAATTTGTAAATGAAATCGGAAAAGCATATGAAGACATCGGCTTCGTAGCACTAAAAGGTCATTTTTTAGATGACAAATTGGTAGAAGACTTGTATGCAGAAGTGCGCAATTTCTTCAACCTGCCATTGGAAACCAAAGCCAAATACGAAATTCCCGGAATTGGCGGACAAAGAGGTTATGTTTCTTTCGGAAAAGAACATGCTAAAGGTCGCTCTGCCGGTGACTTAAAAGAGTTTTGGCACTTCGGACAGTATGTGAGTGAAGGCTCAAAATACGCCAACGAATATCCTGATAACGTAGAAGTAGCAGAGTTGCCACACTTTAACGAAGTGGGTAAAGAAGCCTACAGGATGTTAGAAAAAACCGGTGTTTATGTTTTAAGAGCTTTGGCTTTATACATTGGTTTAGATGAATTTTACTTCGACAATTTCATCAAAGACGGTAACAGTATCTTAAGACCAATCCATTATCCGCCTATTACTGATGAACCTAAAGACGGTGCTGTTCGTGCAGCCGCTCATGGTGACATCAACTTGATTACCTTACTAATGGGTGCACAAGGTAAAGGATTGCAAGTACAAAATCACAATGGAGACTGGATTGACGCTATGGCACAACCGGACGAATTGATGATTAATGTAGGCGATATGTTGTCGCGTCATACCAACAACAAATTAAAATCGACCATTCACCAAGTAGTAAACCCGCCAAGAGAATTGTGGGGAACATCACGCTACTCTATTCCGTTCTTTATGCATCCGGTAAGCGATATGCCTTTGAACTGTTTGGAAAAATGTATCGATGCCGATCACCCGAAAGCCTTCGACGATATCACCGCAGGAGCATACCTGGACGAGCGCTTGGTAGAATTAGGACTCAAAAAGTAAAGGTTAATTCAATACATTTCATTAAAGACATTGAGTTTCCCAACTTGATGTCTTTTTTGATTTTTTACTAAGCAACTGATTAACTTAGTATCGCAAAAAAAGAACTCAGCGTCTCAGGCACTCAGTAACTCAGTAACTTTAAAGAAAAATGGACTTACAAGAGCAACTTAAAAAATTATTCCCCGATCACGAACCTTCCAATGAACCGGAGGAAACAGTAATCGAGAATCATGAGCTTTTCATTCAAAAAGAGCCCATGATTTGCAAATACGAAAAACGCAAAGGCAAAGCCACAACCATCATCGAAGGCTACGAAGGCAGTGACGAGGATTTTAAAATCTTAGCCAAAGAAATCAAAACCAAACTCAGTGTTGGCGGTACGTTTAAAGACGGTGCCATCATCATACAAGGCGATTACCGCGATAAAATTATGAAAATCCTGCAAGACAAAGGATTCAAAACCA
The DNA here is from genome assembly GCF_035671315.1 of Flavobacterium cheonhonense. Taxonomy (NCBI): domain Bacteria; kingdom Pseudomonadati; phylum Bacteroidota; class Flavobacteriia; order Flavobacteriales; family Flavobacteriaceae; genus Flavobacterium; species Flavobacterium cheonhonense. The sequence continues at coordinate 217,271 of NZ_JAXAVY010000003.1, read as the reverse complement.
AACGCGTAGGCGGATAAACCGGTTTCAAGTTTAAAACTCGAAACCCAAAACTCGAAACTAAAAAAATATGATACAATCTTCAGAATTAATATTAAATCCCGATGGTAGCGTTTACCATCTCAACTTAAAACCGGAATACATTGCTCACGACATCATCTTCGTTGGCGATCAAAACCGCGTAGAAAAAATTACGCAATTTTTTGACAGCATCGAATTTTCGACCCAAAAACGCGAATTCAAAACCCAAACCGGTTATTACAAAGGCAAAAAAATGACGGTGATGTCAACCGGAATCGGTCCGGACAACATCGATATCGTAATGAACGAGCTTGATGCCTTGGTCAACATCGACTTAGCAACGCGTAAACCCAAAGAAAATCTGACTTCACTCAACATCGTCCGCATCGGAACTTCGGGTTCATTACAAGCCGACATTCCATGTGACAGTTTTGTGATGAGTCAGTTCGGATTGGGCTTAGACAATATGCTTCGTTCCTATTTAATCGACGATATTTCGGAAAAAGCCATGGAAGACGCCTTTATCAGTCAGACCAACTGGGACTTGAGAAAAGGTCGTCCTTACGTAATTGCTTGTTCTGAAACGCTTGAAAAAAGAATGGAAAGCGACCAAATATTTAAAGGATTTACCGGAACTGCCGGCGGTTTTTACGGACCACAAGGTCGTGTCTTGCGTTTGGAAATTCAAGATCCGGAACTCAATGCTAAAATGGATAGCTTCGAGTTTGAAGGCATCAAAATGACCAACCTCGAAATGGAAACCGGAGCCATCTATGGTTTGGGCAAACTGTTGGGCCACGAGTGTTTGTCGCTCAACGCCATCATTGCCAACCGCGCCACCGGAAACTTCAGCGAAGATCCGTACAAAGCTGTAGACGCATTAATTGCCTACGCCTTAAATAAATTAGCCGAATAATTTTAGGAGCTTATACCCGCTTTCCGCAGTATCTTTTTTCCCGTCAGTTCCGGTGTCCTAATTCAGGATGTATCGAGACCGGTAAAAAAGGATACTTGCTGCAATCGGGGCTAGGCCATCATCTTACTATGAACTTAATTTTAGAAACCGACCGCTTACTCCTGCGTCCGCTCGAACTCTCCGATGCGGAAGCCATGTTTGCTATGGATAAAAATCCTGAAGTCCACAAATACCTTTGGCAAACACCGGTACAAAAAGTAGAAGAAGTCATCAAAGTGATTAACTACGTTAACGAACAATACAAAAGAAACAACATCGGTCGATTTGCTACTATTCTAAAACAAACCGGAGAATTTATTGGCTGGACCGGAATTAAATTCGTAGACGACCACACAGAAAACGGCAACACCAACTTCTACGATTACGGCTATCGCTTGGCAGAACCATTTTGGGGCAAAGGTTATGCTACCGAAGCTTCTTATGCCTGGTTGGATTACGGTTTCAGAGAAATGCACATCGACAAGATGAACGCTTACACCCATGCCCAAAACGGAGCGTCTAATCATGTATTGCAAAAAGTAGGCATGAAATTCATGGAAGACTATCCTGATAATGACGGCGTAATTTGGAAATGGTGGCAAATGGAGAATCCTGCTATCGCAAATCGATAGAAAAGCCCTTTAGGCTACAGACACGCTTCGCTTTACAGTTTAGAAGCTAACAATTAAAATAAAATTCTATCTAATAATCTAAGAAGTCTAAAAATCTAACCCTCTAAATGAAAACAGTCAGAATAGCCGGCGTACCGGAACATTTCAATTTACCTTGGCATTTATGCATAGACAATGGCGAGTTTGAGGAAGTCGGCATCGATTTGCAATGGACTGATGTGCCCGAAGGTACCGGAAAAATGTGCCAAATGTTGCGCGATAATGAAACCGACATCGCCGTAATTTTAACCGAAGGCATTGTTAAAGACATCGTAGGTGGTAATCCGAGTTCGATTGTTCAGACTTATGTGGAAAGTCCGCTTATCTGGGGAATTCACGTTGCAGCGGAATCCCAATACCAAACTTTATCCGATTTAGAAAACACCAAAGTGGCTATTTCACGCTACGGCTCAGGGTCACACTTAATGGCTTATGTCAACGCACAAAACCAACACTGGAACACCGAAACGTTGCAATTTGAAGTAGTCAATACCATAGACTGCGCTGTGGAAGCTTTAACCCATGGGAAAGCCGATTACTTTATGTGGGAACGTTTCATGACACAGCCATTGGTTGACAAAGGTGTATTTCGACGCGTAGCCGATTGTCCTACGCCATGGCCTTGCTTTGTTATAGCGGTACGCAATGAATTCTTGGAAAGCAATCGCCAAACCATTGCTTTATTGCTGGAAATCATCAACAACACTACTATAGAATTCAAGGAAATCCCGAGTATTGATCGTACTTTAGCGACTAAATACAACCAAAAGTTAGAAGACATTCAAACTTGGTTATCACTTACCAAATGGGCTCAAAAACCCTTAGAAGAAAAAGTGTTAAACAAAATTCAAAATCAATTATTTGACCTCAAAATTATCGAGAAAAAAGGTACTTTTGCTGAAATAGTAAAAGCCGTTTAGCTTTTGCTATGGCAACATGATAAAACCGGGAAATCTTACGTATCAGCAACTTAAAGAAAAGTTCAGGATAAAAAGTCCTTGGGACATGATTATCATTTTTGTCTTGAACATCCTGATTACCATTCCGATTTTTATCATTGCCCACCAAAACTTAGTGGTTTTAGACTGGGCGAACCACTTCGACCGCGTTTTGCTTTTCATTGTCATTTTAGCAGTTATCCAACTCTTATTGAGAGCTTTAAGAAGAGTAACTTTAATCTCGGTGATTCTTTATTTCATCTTGTTACTTTTCGGCACTTTATCAGGGAAATATGGTTTCCAAAGTGTTTTTGAAGATTACCGTTCTATGGTTTATACCATGAGTGAAGATCCCTATCCGCAAGACATCATCATTTCTAAGTTATTGCCATTCCCGAACAAATCGAAAATTTTGGATGCCATAGAATATCAAAATCCGAGAATACGCAATTTTGCCATCATGGCTACCAGCAAACACTTCAGAGACGTAAAAGGCTACTATGATATTCACACCATCATACAATCGTTTGCCGTTTTCAAGGAAATCAATTCGCGTTGGAATTACGTAAGCGATCCCAAAGGACGAGATTATATTGCCAAAGCCACCGAGTCGTTACAATACCTTTCCGGCGACTGCGATGACCATTCGGTTTTCATGGCGGCATGTATCAAATCGATTGGCGGCACTACCCGATTGATCCATACCAAAGGGCATATCTACCCCGAACTTTATATCGGAACCCAAAAAGATTTAGAGCAGATTAATTATGCCATCAAAAAGGTATTGTTCCCCGCAGAAAGTAAAAATCAAACCTTAAATTATCACATAGATGAAAGAGGTGATGTTTGGTTGAACCTTGATTATACCGCCAAATACCCGGGCGGACCGTTTATGAATGAGGAAATTTTAGGGGCTTTAACTTTGGAATAAATCTTTTATAATTTATCTTTAAGCAACAGCATTATTTAGTATATTCGTTTCTGTTAAACTAACCCATATGAAAAAAGTTTTACTGTTGTTACTGTTGCTTTCTACGGTAACTCAAGCGCAAGAAAATGTAGCTATAGACAATAAAAAAAACGAATTCAGAGTAGATGTATTGTCTGCGCTGGTTTGGCAAAAAGCCAGTTTTAGTTATGAGCGCTTTTTTGGCGGAGCCTTTTCAACCGGTTTCAACTTGAATTTCTCGGATAGTGGCAAATTGAACGATGATTTTGAACGTGGCTACCGCAATAATGTTCCGAAATTTGAGTTCAATCCGTATGTGAGATACCAATTATCGAAAGGCAAAACCAGCTTTTATTTTGCAGAAGTATTTGCTTCCTACAATGGCGGCGATTATAAAGAAATCGTTCGTTTAACGGATGAAAATATCAATGGCTATTACTCCACCAAAAAATCGACTTATACCGATTTTGGTTTGGGCGGCGGTTTAGGGTACAAAATGTATATCAAAGAAGCTTTTGCTATCGAATTCTTGGCCGGTTTCGGTTCCAATTTAACCAATCGTGATAAAAGTCCAGATGTAATTTCCAGAGTAGGCTTTAACTTAGGCTATCGATTTTAAAAAATAAGTCATGAAAAAAATACACTATATAGCTTTACTTTTTGTTGGATTGTTATTTTCCAACTGCGACACTAATGATGATGATTTCTACAAAACCATCTATGTAGAAGGCGGGAACAACATAGTAAGGATTGAAACCCAATCCTCATATAATGTTGGCGATTACTTATATGTGAAAGCTGATTTGGCGCGTTATATTCCGGAACCGGGACAAACACAAACCGCTCTTTTGGACATTTATAAAACCACCGGAAATGCTTCACAATTTGTTTTTTCGTATGTGATTGAGCGAAAAATAAACGCTACCGATTGGCAAGTAGTTACCGTAAGTGACAGCCAATTGGATGTTGTTGCCGGTGCAGCTCAAAACGGCGCATATGTTTACGCTATCTGCAATTACAATAGTACCGATGAATACTATCGCTATAATGTTGGCTTTCCGCTGTTGACTGCCGGAAATTATCGTCTTACATTCGGCTACAACAGTTCTTCCACTAACAGTGTAGAGATGGTTTCCTTGAGTGCTCCGAAAGATTTAATCGTAAATATCAATGCGGCTGTTTCAAATTTAGATAACAACGGATATTATTATTTCACCGTTAACTAATCACCAACGAATAGGCTCTTTTCCGAGACTTTCTAAATATTGATTGGTTTTACTGAAATGCTGATTGCCGAACCATAAACCGCGGTTAGCACTTAGTGGTGAAGGATGTCCGGTTTCTAAAACATGGTGATTGTTTCTGTTGATTTTAGCGCCTTTCTTTTTAGCAAATCCGCCCCAAAGTAAAAAAACAACGTTTTCTTTAGCGTCTGATATTTTCTGAATAACCGCATCGGTAAAGGTTTCCCAGCCTTGATTTTGGTGGCTTCCGGCTTCGCTTTCACGAACGGTTAAGGTAGCATTTAGCAACAAAACCCCTTGGTCAGCCCATCGTTCTAAATTACCGCTGATGGGAAACGGAATTTTCAAATCGGATTCAATTTCTTTGAAAATATTTTGAAGCGAAGGCGGAAAGGCAATGCCATCGTTTACCGAAAAACACAAACCATTAGCTTGACCCAAACCGTGATACGGATCTTGCCCGATGATGACTACTTTCACCTTGTCAAACGGACAACCTTCAAAAGCAGCAAAGATTTGACTGCCTTTGGGAAAGCATCTTTTGGTGGCATATTCTTCTTTGACGAAGGTTACTAATCGATCAAAATAAGGTTGGTTAAATTCGCCGGAAAGTTGTTCTTGCCAAGTCGGCTCCATTTTGATTAACATCTCATAAAATTTTACCAAAAATAGCATTTTCTGTTGCAATATGGCTTTTAACCTTTGTAACTTTGAAGCATAGACCTGACAGCATGATAGCGATCACTGAGAAAACATTACAAGATTTAGAATTCAACACGGTACTGCAAACCATATCCGACCGATGCAACACTGAAATCGGCAAACAAAAAGCGCTCGACATTGTTCCCTTCAAAGACAAAGCCACTTTGATGAATGAGCTTTGTCAAACCTCGGAATACCTGTCGTCGTTCACCAATAACAACGCCATTCCCAACCACGGTTTTGAAAACCTTACCCAAGATTTAAAGTTTTTGGCTATTGAGGACAGCTTTTTGGAAGTAAGCAGTTTTCGTAAAATCGCTACGCTGTCTGAAACTGTGAATGTATTGTTATTGTTTCTGAAGAAATTTCACGATTACTATCCGAAATTAAACGAGAAAGCAGTCCAAATTGAATACACCAAATACATCACACAAAAAATTGATGAAGTAGTTGACAAATACGGGGAAATCAAAGACAATGCTTCGCCCGATTTGATTAACATTCGCCGTGATATGAATGTAGTTCGTGGGAAAGTCAACCAAAGTTTCGGCCAAGCACTCAGCCAATACAACAGCTTAGGATATTTGGATGAGATTAAAGAAAGTATCGTTGAAAACCGACGGGTCTTGGCAGTTTTGGCCATGTATAGAAGAAAAGTGAAAGGATCTATTTTAGGCAGTTCCAAAACCGGAAGCATCGCTTACATTGAACCCGAAGCTACGCTGCGCTATTCGAGAGAATTGAACAATTTAGAATACGAAGAAAGAGAGGAAATCACTCGGATTTTAAAGAAACTTTCCAATGAAATCCGCCCTTATGTTGACTTATTAAAACAATACCAAGATTTTCTGAGCGACATCGACGTAGTGGCTGCAAAAGCAAAATATGCGCGTAAAATCAATGCGATATTGCCCAATATTACAGAGGAAAAGCGTTTGTTTTTCCGCGAAGCCTATCATCCGATATTGTTTTTAAACAATTTGGAAAAAAAGGAAAAAACGTTTCCGCAGACCATTGAATTGAAAAACGACAGTAGGATAATAGTGATTTCGGGACCGAATGCCGGTGGTAAAACTATTTCGTTAAAAACAGTCGGCTTACTGCAATTGATGTTACAATGCGGGATTCTGATTCCGGTACACGAACGAAGTGAAACCTTTTTATTTGACAGAATTCTAACGGACATAGGCGACAATCAATCGATTGAAAACCATTTGAGCACTTACAGTTACCGATTGAAAAACATGAATTACTTTTTGAAAAAGTGCAACGCTAAAACTCTGTTCTTGATAGATGAATTCGGAACCGGTTCTGACCCTGAATTGGGTGGCGCTTTGGCAGAAACCTTTTTGGAAGAATTCTACCATCGGGAAGCCTTCGGAATCATTACCACGCATTATTCCAACTTGAAGATATTGGCCAACGAATTGCCTTTTGCTTCCAACGCCAATATGCTCTTTGACGAAAAATCTTTGGAACCTTTGTACAAGTTGATTTTAGGACAAGCCGGAAGTTCTTTCACCTTTGAAGTAGCGCAAAAGAACGGTATCCCGTATGGTTTAATTAATCGAGCCAAGAAGAAAATTGAAGGCGGAAAAGTACGTTTTGACAAAACCATTGCCACGCTGCAAAAAGAGCGTTCCAAACTCGAGAAAACATCGCTAACCTTGAAAGAGGAGGAAATCAAAGCCCGAGAAGAAAGCAAGAAAATGGAAACCATTAATGCTAAGATTCAGGAAAAATTGGAGCGCTATCAAGAACTGTATGATGCCAACCAGCGTCTGATTTATATGGGGCAGAAAGTCGATGATTTATCGGAAAAATACTTTAACAACAAAGACAAAAAAGTGTTGATTGGAGAATTTTTGAAGTTGGTTGAAATCGAAAATTCCAAACGCAAAAAAGCCACAGCCAAAGAGAAAAAGGAAAAGGAGATTATCCAAAAAAAGGTGGTGGAAGAAGTTAAAGTTAAAGTGGAAGAAATTCGGGTCGCCAAAAAAGAAAAGAAGATTAAAGCGCAAAAACTCGAAGCCGAAAAGCCAAAAGTAATTTTAAAAATTGGCGACAGGGTTCGAATGGTTGACGGAAAATCGATTGGTACTATTGATAAAATTGAGAAAAATAAAGCCGTAGTGAATTACGGCATCTTTACTTCTAAAGTCAGTTTAGAAGAATTAGAATTTGTTCAAGCCCATTAAGGATGGAAATTTACGAATTACCCAAAGACAAGAAAATCATACTCTTTGACGGGGTTTGTAATCTTTGCAATGCCTCTGTGCAGTTTGTCATTAAACGTGATACCAAAGATGTATTTCGTTTTGTAGCGGTGCAATCTGATTTGGGTAATAAGATTTTGAATCATATCGGCATCAATCGTGAGCATACCGACAGTATGGTGCTTTATGAACCCGGCAAAGCCTATTTTTACAAAGCAGAAGCAGCATTGAAGATAATAAATGAATTTGGAGGTTTGTACTATCTGCTTAACATCTTGCAAATATTCCCAAAGTTTATTTCGAACTCGGTTTACGATTACATCGCCAAAAATCGTTACCATTGGTATGGCAAACAAGAAAGTTGTATGATGCCAACACCTCAATTAGCCGCCAAATTTCTCGCATGATAATTATCATACCGTATTAGAATTTATCAAAGTAATTTTGATAAACTCTAATTGATAAATCATGACATCACAAAACATTTCCTTGTATTCTTGGGACAACGGTGCCTTTATTATGGTTGGCGTATTTGCCCTGGTCATCATTGGACTGGTTGGCGCCATATTCCTGATGATGAATAGTAAGAACAAAAAAAACGACTAAGTTTCCTTAGTCGTTTTTTTATGATTAAAATGAATAATTATTGTTTGATGAATTTCTTAGTCACTTTTCCTCCGTTAGATTCAATGTTAACGAAGTAAACACCTGAATTTAAATCAGCAACATTTACTTGGTTAATAACACCTCCCTCAAGATTTTTTACTGTTCTTCCGTTTACATCAACTACTGATAATTTAGTAATCTCAGCTGAACTAGAAGATGAAATATTTAAAACATCACTAGTTGGGTTAGGATAAACACTGAATGAGTCTACTAAGAAATCATTAGTTGATAAGTTAGTACTCATCTGGATAGTATCTAAGAACAAGAATGTCTGAGTAGTACCCGGAGTTGAATTATTGAAAACACTGAAGTAATAAATCCCAGCAGCTGGTGCTGTGTAAGTAGCTGTGTGCGTAGTGTAAGCTGCATCGCTGCTATTTGTAAATGTTTGAACTAAAGTAGTTTGACCGGCAGCGCTTTGAGACGCTCCTACAGTCAAATCAAAATTCATTGGTGAAGCTGGAGTAGTTGTAGATTGAGTGTATAATCTTGTTTTGAAAGATACAGTAACTACTTCTCCGGCTTGCAAGCTAACACCTCTAAAATAAGCTCTTGAGTTTGAAACAGCAGTAGTGCTATTAAAAGTATAAACTGCAGTTCCTGCACCTCCATCAGCATAGTTTGGTGGTGTCGTAGTTCCATCAGTAGTGATTAAAGTGAAATTAATGAAACCATCTGTGTAATTTTCTGCAGGGTTTTCAAAATCATTTGAATAAGGTAGCGTTACAGGAAGATATCCGTAGTATGGACCTGACCATGTACTTTGTGTAGCGCCGCAGTTGGCTCTACAATAATATCTAAAGTTAGATGAAGCCGGTAAAGAAGCTAGGTTAACGGTTGAATAAGTTAAAGCACCTGAAGGGGCATCTACTAAAGTTCCGGCACCGGCAGCAGTAGCAAAGTTTGTACTCCAGTCTACTTGATAATTAGCAGGGATAGTTGTAGTTTGATCCCAATATAAATCAGCAGATGTTGTTGAAACATACTCCGGTAAATAAAAAACAGTTGGTCTTGTACAAGTAACAGGAGTAAAAGTAAAAGTAAAATCTAGCGGTAAAGCAGACCATCTACTATCCCATTGAATTAAATAAACAGTACCAGAAGTAACAGGAATGTTTAATAGTTCCGATTTGTAATTAGTATCACTAATATCATCATTCCCAGCAACACAAGTTAAAGTACCAGTACACAAACCCGTTGCAATACTAACTCTCGTATCGTTACTTTTGGCAACTCCATCATTAGCTGCTAAGTTGGAAGAAATTGATATTTCACCATTACTAGGTGCTGTAAATGAATACCAATAGCCTTTTATACCAGTGGCAGAGTTAAAACATGCAACCTTGTATGTACCATTTATGGTACCGGTTGTATACGTACCACTTGTGGTAAGTGCAGTAGCAGTTGCACATGTTGCTTGAGCACTTGCATTCAAAGCACCAGCAACTGTAAAAATTAAAAGTAAAAGTTTTTTCATATAAGTAGTTTTTTAATGGTAACAAATTTAGCAAAGTATTTGAAATATAAAGTACTTTTAACTTTCTTTTTCCCATTTACCTACAACAGAAGTCGCAATAGCATTCCCTAAAACATTGGTGGCACTTCGGAACATATCGCAAAAGTGGTCAATCGGGAGAATTAAAGCGATACCGACTTCCGGAATTTTAAACATTCCACAAGTAGCTGCAACGACAACCAAACTGGCTCTCGGAACACCGGCAATTCCTTTACTGGTAAGCATTAATACCAATAACATCGTCATTTGTGTTCCCGTATCTAAAGGCACACCGTAAGCCTGAGCGATGAAGATGCTGGCAAAAGTCATGTACATCATACTGCCATCCAAATTGAACGAATAACCTAAAGGTAACATGAACGAAACTATTTTGTCTTTGACGCCAAAACGTTCTAATTCCTCTGTTAATTTTGGAAAAACAGCTTCACTGCTTGTAGTACCAAATGCAATTACTAGCGGACTTAATATCCTTTTTAACAAAGTGGTCATATGTCCTTTTAAAAACAAATAGCCTACCAAAAGCAATACAATCCAAAGTGTTCCTATTCCGACTAAAAAGGAGCCAAAAAAGTAAACGTAAGTGGTTATCAATTGCCAAAAATCAATCATCGCCAATACACTGGCAATGGCACCAAAAACTCCGAATGGAGCAAACTTCATTACGTAATTCACCATTTTCAAAATGATATGCGATGTTTTGTCCAAGGCATTAATCACTGGCTTAGCATGTGATCCGATGGATGCAGCGGCCAATCCGAAAAAAATAGAAAAAATAACGATTTGCAATATTTCATTCGTAGCCATAGCCTCGACTACACTTTTCGGAATGATGTGTTCTACAAAGTTTTGCGCAGAAAAGCCTTCTGTTTTTTGAACAATTTCGGTAGCCTTATCAGCATCTAAATCAGGTAATTGTATTTTTTTTCCTGGTTCTAAAATATTGACCCAAAACATTCCTATCAACAAAGAAATAAAGGAAGCCGTAAAAAACCAACCCAAAGCTCTTCCTCCTATTCGCCCAACCGATTTAATATCGCCTAATTTGGCAATACCCACTACCAAAGTGGTAAAAACCAATGGTGCTATAATCATTTGAACCAATCGAATAAAAATGGTAGCCAACAACTTGATATTTTTGCTGAAAGATTCGCGGAAAGTTTCGTCGAAATTCTTAAAAACAAAAACACCCAAAACCGCACCAAGAACTACTGCAATTAAGATTTGAAAAGTAAGATTGGAAAGTAATGATTTTTTCGACGTTTCAGTTGTGTCCATTTATTTTTGATAAGTTTTGTTTAGTAAATAAAAATCGGTCAACACCAGTGCTGCCATTGCTTCCACAATCGGAACTGCTCTTGGCACCACACAAGGATCGTGGCGTCCTTTCCCTTGTAGTTCAACTATAGTATTTTGATTGGTTAAAACTGCTTGTTTTTGCATCAAAGTAGCTACCGGTTTGAAGGCAACTCTGAAATAAATATCCATTCCATTGGAAATGCCACCTTGAATACCTCCGGAAAGGTTGGTTTTGGTCGTTCCGTCTTCGTTAAATAAATCGTTGTGCTCACTGCCTTTCATGCGAGCACCACAAAATCCACTACCATATTCAAATCCTTTTACGGCATTGATGGAAAGCATGGCTTTGCCTAACTCAGCGTGTAATTTATCAAAAACCGGCTCTCCCAATCCAATAGGCACGTTTTGAATTACACAAGTTATAGTGCCGCCAACGGTGTCGCCAGATTTTCTAATTTCTTTAATATGTTCCTCCATTTTGGCTGCAGTAGCCTTATCCGGACAACGAACCGGATTACTTTCTGTTAAAGAGAAATCCAAATCTTGGTAAGGTTTATCGATAAAAATGTCACCCACAGAAGAAACAAAAGCGTTTATTTTTACTGTAGGCAGCACTTGTTTAGCGATAGCACCGGCTACTACTCTACTAGCTGTTTCTCTGGCCGAACTTCTTCCGCCGCCACGGTAATCGCGAATGCCGTATTTTTTTTCATACACATAATCGGCATGACTCGGACGATAATTGTCTTTGATGTGACTGTAATCATCGGATTTTTGATTGGTATTCGGAATGATAAATCCGATAGGCGTTCCGGTGGTTTTACCCTCAAAAATTCCAGATAAAAACTGTACTTCATCCGCTTCCTTACGTTGGGTTACTATGGCGGATTGCCCGGGCTTTCTTCGTTGCATTTCGGCTTGAATAGCTCCAAAATCGAGCGCTAGTCCGGGTGGACAACCTTCAATAATACCGCCTAAAGCTTCTCCGTGAGATTCTCCGAAAGTAGTGATTTTAAAAAGGGTTCCGTAACTGTTCCCGGCCATATCAAATCGATTTTAAACAAATATAGGGCAAAGTTTAAAAGTGCAAAAGTTTATTATTCAAAAGTTAATCCTATGGTAAAGTTAGGCTAACACCTTAATCCTTAATTTGTGAAACCTTAATAAGAAACATTTTGAAAAAAAGAAAACCGGACGTAGTGGTAATTTCCGATGTTCACCTTGGTACTTTTGGCGCTCATGCTCATGAACTTAGCTATTACTTATCTTCAATTAAACCTAAAATTTTGGTGTTAAATGGCGACATCATTGACATTTGGCAGTTCAGGAAGTCGTATTTTCCTAAATCACATTTAAAAGTTATTCAAAAGATTCTTAATCTAGCTTCCAAAGGCACTAAAGTCTACTATATCACGGGCAATCACGATGAATTCCTACGCAAATTCAGTGATACTTCGATTGGTAACTTTAAAGTTTTAGACAAACTTGTATTAGAACTCGACCATAAAAAAGCTTGGATATTCCACGGAGATGTTTTCGATGCTTCTGTACAACACTCCAAATGGGTAGCCAAATTGGGCGGTATTGGCTATGACTATTTAATTCTACTAAACCGATTTATCAATTGGTGTTTGAAAAAAATGGGGAAAGAACCTTATTCATTCTCAAAAAAGATAAAAGCAGGAGTCAAAAAAGCGGTGAAACACATCTCCGATTTTGAGACAACAGCTACCGATTTAGCCATCGAAAAAAATTACGACTACGTGATTTGCGGTCACATACACGAACCTAAAATTATCGAAAAAGAAAACAAAAACGGCTCAACAACGTATCTCAATTCGGGTGATTGGGTAGAAAATTTGACAGCGTTGGAATACCAAAATAAGCGCTGGAAATTATACCGATACGAAGACCACACTGAACTTGAAACAGAGGAAGAAGATTTGTTTGAAATGGAGAGCTATATAGAGCAACAACTTATCGCTTCTATAATTTCTTCAAAGACATCTTAACGATTTTAACAAAAATATAAGAGTGTGTTTGGCAATAAGGCGAGTATTTCTTCGTTTTATAAGTATATTTGTATTAACAAAAAAACACATTATGAAGAAAATCATTTTATCTGCTTTTATGCTAATGGGATTAGCATTCAGCGCACAAGCTCAGGACATTTCAAAAAATGCTTTAGGTTTACGTTTAGGCGACAACGATGGTTTTGGAGGTGAAATTTCATACCAAAGAGGTTTATCAAAAGAAAATCGTTTAGAATTAGACCTTGGTTGGAGAAACAGTGAAAACATCGATGCTTTTAAATTGGTTGGTTTGTACCAATGGGTTTGGAACATTGACGGCGGTTTCAATTGGTATGCCGGAGTTGGTGGTGGTGTAGGAAGTTGGAGTTACGACGGACCCGGAAGTGCAGATCCTGATGGAGGAACATTTTTGTTAGCTGCAGGTGACGTAGGAATTGAGTACAATTTTGACATTCCGTTGCAATTGGCATTAGATTTCAGACCGGAATTGTACTTTGGAGACAACCGTAAAGACTTTGACAATTACGACAGCTTCGGACCAGATATTGCTTTGAGCATTCGTTACCGTTGGTAATTCAATTAAAATACAACAAAAATCCCGATTCAAATAGAATCGGGATTTTTTATTTAATTGTTATGGGTTTCTTAGAATTGATTTTGATAATCGTATAAGGATAGCTAATAGCTTCATCATTGATATCGGCTTCGGTTGCCTTTTGTGTATCTTTGACATAAACCACAATTTCAGTTGGTGTCTCTTCTACTTTCAGCACTTTTACCCTATTGTAACTTTCTTTGGTTGGGCCCGAATTTAAAATGATGAAACTACTTTTTTGGGTGTCCTGCGACTTGATTTTCTTCCTTAAAGTTTCATCACCCAAAAGCATCATGATCTCTTTAGGTTCGGTGAGAATTTCATAGAACTTAATATTGGCACCGCCATCGTTATTAGTAACTAAAACTTCATATAGCGGCAAAGGCTCGTTTGTTTTTGTGGATGAACACGAATACAATGCCAGTACAACCAGCAAGAGAATTATTTTTCGCATTGGGTTTCTTTTATGGCTTCAAGATACAAATTTTCGTAAAGCGGTAATATATTTTTGATGTCAAATTGCTTGGCCACATTCAGTGCATTGGTTCTGAATTCAGCCAGAATAGCATCTTCTTTCAAAATTGTAACGGCATTTTCAGCCATACTGTCTATATCCCCTACAGCACTCAAGTACCCTGAAACACCATCAAAATTCACTTCGGGCAAACCACCGGAATTACTGGAAATAACCGGAACACTCCAAGCCATAGCTTCCAAGGCAGCCAATCCGAAACTCTCGGTTTCCGACGGTAATAAAAACAAATCAGAATAGGACAAAATCTGATCAATCTCGTTACTGTTCCCAAAGAAGATGACTTTATCTTGTATGCCTAAGTCTTCACAAAGTTGTTCCGCCTTGGCTTTTTCGGGACCATCACCAACCATCATCAATTTGGCCGGAATTTGTTGCTGAATCTTGTAGAAAATCTTCACCACATCAGGAATGCGCTTTACCCTTCTGAAATTACTGATATGGGTAACTATTCGCTCTTCTTTTTTAGCCATAACCGAACGTTGACAGGAAATCAAACTTTCGTTTCGAATTTTGTCGAGTTCTATAAAATTAGGAATAACGTGTATGTCTTTTTCAATAGGAAACAAATTGTAGGTATCGTCTTTTAAACTTTGTGATACCGAAGTAACTACATCTGATTTATTGATACTGAAACTCACCGCCGGTTTGTAAAACGGATGATTACCAACCAAAGTAATGTCGGTGCCATGCAGTGTAGTAACCATTGGAATGTTGATCCCTTCGTCTTTCAACATTTGCTTAGCCATATAACCGGCATAGGCATGCGGGATGGCATAATGCACGTGTAATACTTCTATTTTGTACAATTTTACCATATCCACTAACTTGCTGGACAAAGCCAATTCGTAGGGTTGGTAATGAAACAAAGGATATTCAGGTACGTTAACTTCGTGGTAATGCACATTCGGATTCAACAAGGCCAAACGCACCGGTTGTCGGTAGGTAATAAAATGTATTTCGTGACCGCGATGAGCTAATTCGAGTCCGAGTTCGGTGGCTACAACACCACTACCTCCGAAAGTAGGATAACAAACTATGGCTATTTTCATAAACTGTTTTTGCTAGTACGAATGTAGGGAAAATAGCGATGTGAAATGGTAAAAAAGCGTTAAAGAATTAACGCACTATGATAGCATCTTGAATGATTTTCTGAATATCTTCACGGATATTTTCCTTAGAAAGTTTGTTGGGTAAATTCGAATCCGGGTAAGTTCTGTTGGACAAGAAAACATACACTAATTCCGTTTCAGGATCTGCCCAAGCAATAGTTCCGGTAAATCCGGTATGACCAAAACTTGATTTGGAAACACAGCCACAAGTTGGTCCGCCACCACTGAGTTGCGGTTTATCAAAACCTAAGCCTCTGCGATTGCCTTCGGCACAAAAATGACAAGTATTGAATACCTCAAAAGTTTCCGGAGAAAAGTATGAAACACCGCCGTATTGGCCTTTTTGCAAAAACAACTGCATCATTTTAGCCACATCCAAGGCATTGGAAAAAACACCGGCATGACCGGCAACGCCACCTTCCATAGCCGCTTCCATATCGTGTACATAACCTTGAATGGTAGTTTGTCGGAAATAAGTATCTTCTTCCGTTGGGGCAATCACACTTTTATCAAACTTAGTCAGCGGATTATACAAAGTGTTATTCATCCCTAAAGATTGGTAGAAATTCTCGTAAGTGAGTTGGTCTAACGATTTTCCGGTTTTCTTTTCCAAATATTGTTTCAGAATGATGAAGGTAAAATCGCTGTACTTGTATTCTTTTTTATCGAGTAACGGACTGTCGATAATTTGTTTCATGATGCTGTCGTGGTAATCATCTCTCAGGTACAAACTGTCGCATACTCTTTTACTGAATCCGGGAAGGGCGGTTTTACGATAATAGCGCTCCAACGGTTTTTTATCGGCACCAACCGTAGCTTTATAAAACGGAATCCACGCTTGCAATTGTCCGTAATGGGACAACAACGTTTTAAAAGTTATACCCGCTTTATTCGACCCTTGAAAACTCGGCAACATTTCACCTAAAGTAGTTTCAAGATTCACTTTTTTACGATCGTACAACTGCATTACATTGGGTAAAGTCGCCACCATTTTGGTTAAAGAGGCCACGTCGTATAAATCGGTGTTCTTGACCTTTATCTTTCCGTCATAGGTTTGATGTCCAAACGATTTTTGGTAAATGACTTTACCTTTGCGTGCCACTAGAATCTGCATACCGGGCGCCATTTTTCCGTCGATGGCCTTATTAGCTAATTTTTCGATTTGATTGAGTTTTTCCGAACTCATTCCCATATTTTCAGGCGTAGAAAATCCTAAACGATTTAAGTTCTGTGTGGTTAATCCGTGTCCGGCTTTATATTCGTCATTAATCGAAACCGATAACTTTCCTTTGGACTCAATCGCCCCAAAAATCAATTCGGCCGAAACTTCCTGAGCTACTTCAGTATTTTGATAAGAAACGATAACGCCTTCAATAGCTTCAAAGTTCGAGATTTTAGAAAGCGAATACGGTTTAGTGAAACAATCCAAAATCACTTTCTTTTGTTCCGAAATTTTGGCAATCAACTGCAATTCGGCCTCTGTAAATTCATAGGTTTTCCACCAAGTCTTATCCGATTTATGATAACCAATGATAACAGTTTCGAAATTGGCTAATTTGACCAAAAGAGAATCGGTATTTACATCCGACACTTCGGTAACATCGGTGTATTTCTTTAATGTATTGACAAAAGCACTGTTCTGGTCTTCTCCTATTTTAACGTAAGCTATCTTTTGATTTAGATTGCGAATCGGTAAAACAGCCTCATTTTTAACTACCGTTACGGCGTTTTCATAAAGTTCGTACTGCAAAGAAAGATTGGATTTCGGATTCAACTCATTGTACAAATTGATTTCCTCAACAGGTTTGTAATGGTTTAAACCAGCTTTGAATTTGTACCGCAAAATTTTCTTTACCGATTCGGCCAATCGATTTTCAGAAATTGAGCCTTCTTGAAAAGCTGCTCTGATTTTATCAACCGCCAAAGGCACATTTTCGGCAAAAAGCAAGATGTCGTTTCCGGCCATAAAAGCTTCCAAGTCAATATCACCAGGCTTTTTAAAATTACTGGCACCTTTCATATTCAAGGCATCGGTAAAAATCAAGCCTTCAAATCCCATTTCGTTTTTTAACAAATTTGTCACTACGGGCTGCGAAATGGAAGTCGGATAACCTTCACGAGGCTCTAAACTCGGCACATTCAAATGCGCGACCATTACCGAAACCAAACCTTCATCGAACATGCGCTTGTACGGATACAATTCGACTTTTTCAATGTGATCAGCAGTAGCATTAACAACGGGCAATGCATAATGTGAATCGGTTGACGTATCGCCGTGACCCGGAAAATGTTTTCCGGTAGCAAATATGCCTTGCCCTTGAGTACCGTTCATTAAGGCGATGGCGTGTTCGGCTACGCTGACTTTATTTTCTCCAAAAGAACGAAAACCGATAATCGGATTTTTGGGATTGGTATTGATATCTAAAACAGGAGCAAAATTAAAGTGTACGCCCATTCTTTTGCTCTCTTTAGCCATGGCAACGCCCACTTTTTCTACCAACTTCAAATCCTTAATCGCACCTAAAGTCATGTTGAACGGATAGCGAAAAGTAGAATCTAACCGCATACTCATTCCCCATTCGGCATCAATCCCTACAAACAATGGTACCTTGGCTAACGATTGGTATTGGTTGGTTAAACGGGCTTGTCGTTTCGGTCCGCCTTGAAAGAAAATCACACCCCCTATTTTATAGTCGCGTACCAACTTTTTGATTGCATTGGTATGTATAGAATCTTTGTTGGAATAAGCGGCCACCATAAACAACTGTCCGACTTTATCTTCAAAAGTCATTTGGTTGTAAATACTGTCAACCCATTGGTTTTCGGCTAAGGTTTCCGGGAAATAGTTCTTGCGTTCCGATTTTATGTGCGGAATGTATACTTCTTCCTCTTCAGCAATGCCGGCTTTGCTCAGGGTTACAACCGACTTTTTGTCTTTGGTAGTCGAACAATTCGTCACCAAAAACAACAAAGCGCTGAATACTGCTATTCTGAACAAAAACTGCTTCATGAAAAAAGGGAATTAAAAGAAACGACTATGCCAACTTTCGGCAGCGGGAACTTCCCAGCTTTCGTTGAATTCTTCGATGGTATTGACCAAATTATTAAACACAATGGTATTGGCGGTAACCGCTTTTTCTTTGGCCATTCGCTTGAAGTCGATTAAAGATTTGTGTGCGATATGCTCTCCGTTTTTGAAGGTCACATTCATTTTATCCAACAAATCAACTTGGTATTTTTGTTCCAAACTTTGGATAAACGAAACCGAAGCATCGATGGAACAACCGGTAGCTTGTTGCACTTGCTGGTTCACCGCAATAATGATGAAACGGTTGTACTTTAACAAATAAGAAGCTTCTAAACCGGTGCCGTGTGCCGACCAATTTTCGAGGAATGCTTTTAAATCGCTCTCAATTTCAGCCATTTCGTCATCGGAAAATTTGCGATTGGATTGGTAAATCCAAATGCGTGATTCTTCGGGTAAACTTTCAAAAGGTATATACATAATTAAAATCTTGATATCAAACCAACTTGGACTTGCTTTCCGTCGTACATTGGTAAAAAGGTGGTTGCTTTATTTGGCTTTTTACCGTTAAAAAGCTTTGAAACATAGGGATAAAGCCAATATCCGGCTTTGGCGGATAATATCCCTACTCCGGCTCCGGCAACTACATCGGACAACCAATGCCTGTTGTTGTACATTCGGAATACTCCGGTTCCGGTGGCCACAGTATAACCTGCAATGGAATACCAAATTGATTGGTGTTTGTATTCTTGGTTCATCAGTTCGGCACCCATAAACGCGGTGGCAGTATGTCCGGAAGGAAAGGAATTAAAACTGGTTCCGTCGGGTCTTTCTACTGAAGCAGTCATCTTAAATGAGTTTACCGTTAAAGCCATTAAAAGTGTTGCCGTAGAAGAAACAATAAGTCGTTTTTTGAGTGAACTTTTGCTTTCCACACCCATAGCACTTAGAGCATAAACGGAGACTAATGGCGCGTATTGAGTAAAATCGTCTATGGAAACTTTCTCATCGATATGTTCCGCAACTTCAGTACGAACACCCGAATTGAATCCTTTGATTTGACCGCTTTCCAAACCGATAATTCCATAACTGACAAAAACAGCCGGTATGACAACACTTTTGAATTGTAATTTTAAATTGGTTGTGTCTTTTTCAATGACATGTACGATACTATCGTTTGCTTGCTGAGCATTCAAACAACCAACAATGCCAAAACTGACCCAAAGTAAAAAAACAAATTTCAATTTCATGAATTATAAATCTTGTGCATTCGCGATAAGCTCGGCCACGTCCATTACTTTTACGTTGCCTTCTTGTTCTTTGGCTTTTACACCATCGGTCATCATGGTATTGCAAAACGGACAACCCGCTGCAATGATTTCTGCTTTGGTCTCTAAAGCATCTTCCGTTCTTTCCACATTGATGTCTTTGTTCCCATTTTCAGGTTCTTTAAACATTTGGGCGCCACCGGCTCCGCAACACAAACCATTGGCACGAGAGCGTTTCATTTCGACTAACTCAGCATCTAATTTCTGAATCAAATCTCTTGGTGCTTCATACACATTATTGGCGCGTCCCAAATAACACGGATCGTGGAAAGTGATTTTTTTACCTTTAAATTGGCCGCCTTCGATAGTTAATCGACCCGAATCTAAAAGTTGTTTTAAAAATTCGGTATGGTGAACCACTTCATAGGTGCCGCCCAATTCCGGATATTCATTTTTTAAAGTATTAAAACAATGCGGACAAGCGGTAACGATTTTTTTGGCTTCATAAGCATTGAGTACCTCGATATTCATCATGGCTTGCATTTGAAACAAAAATTCGTTTCCGGCGCGTTTGGCCGGATCACCGGTACAGCTTTCTTCAGTTCCTAAAACGGCAAACTCAACGTTCGCGCGATTTAAAATACGCACGAAAGCCTTAGTGATTTTTTTGGCTCTGTCGTCAAAACTTCCGGCACAACCTACCCAAAACAATACTTCGGGTTGCTTGCCTTGAGCCATCATTTCTGCCATAGTCGGCACGTTTAATACTTCTGACATAATCAATATTAGATTTAAGATATCAGATATTAAATATTTTAAAATTTAATGTCTGATATTTGATATTTGATATTACTCGTGGTGCTCGTCGTCGAACACTTGAATGGTTACTTCTTTGTCTACCAAATCGGTGAACTTGCCTCGGTAACGCGTCGCTTTTACCAAATGATTGTCTATCCAATGGTAATTGCCTCCACGCGGTTTTCCGAACAAGATGCCGTGGTATTTGAAACCGTGTTGCTTTAACCAACGCTCGGTATAGTCTCTGTGCGCTTCGGTTCTTGAGGTAAAGAAGAAAATAATATGTCCTTCATCGTACCATTTGTTCAAGGTAACCAAAGCGTCGGGATATACTTCGGCAGTTAGCATTCTTTCCGGTTCTTCGTTTGGAATGTCATCACAGATAGTTCCGTCGATGTCGATTAGATAATTCTTGATACCTTCCGGTAAAATCGGACTTAAATGTTGGCCATTCTCTGTGATGCTTTGTAATTTTTTCTCGATGTCTTCCGCTTTCATTGTGTACTTTTTATAGTTTTTCAAATTCATTCGACAAATTCCCAAGCCTCACAATTATGAGAATTCGTCCTTTTATAGTTAATTTTCGTCTTTCCAGTTCAAGCGATCCATTTGGTTGTATTGCCATGGCGCGCCGTTGTTTTCGATATTGGTCATCATGGCATTCAATGATTGAGGCGCAGCACTTTGCTCCATTACCAAATACCTTCTCATGTCCATAATAATAGATAACGGACTGATATTTACCGGACATTCTTCCACACAAGCGTTGCAGGAAGTACAAGCCCAAAGTTCTTCTGTAGTGATGTAATCGTTTAATAACGACTTACCGTCCGGTACAAATACGCCTTTGTTGGCATCCATATTTTTCCCGACTTCTTCCAAACGATCACGGGTGTCCATCATGATTTTTCGCGGCGATAACTTTTTCCCGGTTTGGTTGGCCGGACAAGAGGAAGTACAGCGTCCGCACTCGGTACAAGTGTAAGCGTTAAGCAATTGCACCCAATTTAAATCTTGTACGTCCGAAGCTCCGAATTTACTTGGCACTGCATTTTCATCCACCGGCTGCGCTGCAAAAGGGTCGGCATTCGGATCCATCATCAACTTGACTTCTTTAGTCACACTCTCTAAATTATCGAATTTACCTTTGGCATTCAAATCAGCAAAATACGTATTCGGGAAAGCCAATAAAATGTGTAAATGTTTGGAATAGTACAAATAGTTCAGGAAAATCAAAATCCCGACTATATGCAACCACCATGCGATTCTTTCAATAATGGTCACGGCTTCTAACGAAAATGTATCCGGCGAAGGCGCTAAAAATTGCGAAATGATATTTCCGGAATTCATATCCTGAAAATGCAAATCGAAGGCGTTCATGATTAAGAATAACGACATCAAAACTACTTCGAAATACAAGATGGTATTGGCATCTTTTTTGGGAGCACCATTTAAATCAGTACTTCTGAATCGGCCTATACTAAGTACATTTCTTCTGATCCAAAAAGCAGTTACAGCTACTAAAACCAAAACTGCTAAAACTTCAAAAGAACCAATCAAAAAGCCGTAAAACGAACCCATTTTTGAAAAAACTCTATGCGTTCCAAACAAACCGTCGATGATGATTTCCAGCACTTCTAAATTGATGATGATAAAACCAACATAAACAATTAAGTGCAAAAAGGCAGCTATCGGTCTTTTTACCATTTTAGATTGGCCTAAAGCAATCATGGTCATATTTTTCCAACGAGCTGAACTGTTGTCAGTACGATTCACGTCGCGACCCAAATTGATATTGCGTTTGAGTTTCTTTACGTTTTGGGAAAAAAAACCAATTCCGGCTATTAGAATTATGGCGAAAAGTATGTTGTCGATGTAAAGCATAAAATAGTGTTTTACTTGGTAATTGTATCGTTAACCGGCGCTTTGTA
Organism: Flavobacterium cheonhonense; assembly: GCF_035671315.1. Classification (NCBI taxonomy): domain Bacteria; kingdom Pseudomonadati; phylum Bacteroidota; class Flavobacteriia; order Flavobacteriales; family Flavobacteriaceae; genus Flavobacterium; species Flavobacterium cheonhonense. The sequence goes on along the minus strand of NZ_JAXAVY010000003.1, from coordinate 194,806 downwards.
AGGTTTGTTTTTCTTACCGAAAAGCGAAACATTGATATAGCGGGTTGGGTTCAATCGTAAATCTTGCAAGAGCAATTCCAACTCTTTGGAACTTTTAGCGAAGTTATTATACAGCGCTTCATCTTTGGCTAATTTGCCCAAAGTGCCTTTTCCGGATTGCATATCGGCCATTAGCTTGTCTACGCTGGCCAATGTTTTTTCGAGATTTTTAACGGTTTGAGCGATATTGGCTTTGGCTAAAGAATCGGACATTTTACTCAAATTGGCCGATGTCTTCTCGAAATTAGTCATCGTACTATTGATTTTACCTTTGTTTTCTGCCAGCATTCCGTTTACTGTCGCCGAGGCTTCTTTAAACTCGGCTAAAGTAGCATTCAGATTTTCCAAACTACCTCTAAGGTTTTGCTTGGTTTTTTCGTCTAACACTTGATTGATATTAACCAACATTGTATTGGCATTTTCCAAAACCTTATCCAATTTTTCTTTGATAGGTTTGATTTGGTTGGATACTTCTTCGGTTAGTCCTAATTTGTTAGCCGACTTTAAGAAATCGCCTGAAACGGCAATATCTTGAGTTTCCGTATTGGGTAAGATGGCGATTTGTTTGCCGCCGATAGGTCCCGGAGCATACAATTCGGCCACACTGTTTTTGGGTATTTTATAATCGCCATTGATTTGAAGTTCAACTAATGAAGTCCAGTCATCTTGTAATACAATAGAGTTTACTTTTCCAACTGTCAATCCGTTGATAGTTACCGGAGCAGCAGCAACCAAACCGTCAACATTAGTATAGGTAACGTAGTATTTATTGTAACTGGACAATAAATCTCTACCCTTCAAGAAACTGTATCCCCAAATAAACAATAAAATAGAGGCAATAACTAAAATGGCTGTTTTGATTTCTCTGGTAATTTTCAAAGCTGATTTTTTTGGCAAAGTTAAAATAAAATACTAAAACTCCTTGTTATTATTGTTTTAAAGCTTCTTGCACAGACACTTTTTTACCGTTTTTAAATGCAATCACAAAAGCCGATGTAAACCCTTTGGCTTTGGCTTCTGCTAACAACTTTTTGGCTTCCTCATAGCTCGAAGTTTCGCCATACATATACTTGTATAAAGTGCCTTCATTGGCAACCGAAATATTATTCAACCCTTTGAAATTACTCGGAACAGGCTCTAATTTAGTGCCACTCGCAGACAATTGCACTTTAAAAGTAGCCACACCGTTATTGACTACTAAAGGTTTAGGCTCAACTTTGGGTTCCGCCTTTTTTACCTCTGGTGTTTTAGTATTTTTGGTTACAGCCGGCGAATCAACTGTTTTGATATTTTCTACTTTTTGGGAAGGTCTTACCGAAATATCACCTTCTCCAGTACCGTAAAACTCTTTTTTGTATTTTAGAATGGCATTGGCTATGGCTTCGGCGATGGCTTGTTGACCTTCCTCTGAATCCAATCGATTACCTTCTTCAGGATTAGAGATGAATCCCATTTCAATTAAAACTCTCGGCATGTATGCTTTATGTAAAACCATGAATGGTGCTTGTTTTACGCCGCGACTTTTAGAACCGCCTTTCATGAAAAATTCCTGAACATTGCCGGCCAAAGCAATGCTGCCTTCCATAAACTCTTCTTGTTGCACCACCAAACCGATAAAGGTTTCCGGAGATTTCGGATCAAAACCTTGGTATTTTTGTTTGTAATCCTTCTCCATAGTGATTACCTCATTTTCCTTTTTGGCAGCTTCCAAGTTGGAGGCGTTTTTGGACATACCCATCACATAGGTCTCCGAACCACAAGCGGCAGTATTCTTGTTCGCATTACAATGGATGGACACAAAAATATTGGCATCTGCCCTGTTGGCGATGTTGGCGCGTTCAATCAAATCGATAAACACATCTGTTTTACGGGTATAAACGACTTCTACCGCTGAGTTTTTTTCCAGAATTTTACCTACTTTAAGCACCACAGCCAAAGCGATGTTTTTTTCTATATGTCCGTGATATACGGCACCAAAGTCATGCGCACCGTGACCGGCATCGAGTGCTACTTTAAATTTTTCGCCGGATTGGGCCAGCGTTACATTGGCCATGAATAATAAAATCGTCCCTACAACTGCGCTGAGTCCTTTCATTGGTTTTATCAATTTCAAATAGTATTAGAATTATTTTACGGCTACCGTTTTACCATCTTTAATTACCACAACAAAAGCATCAGAGAAACCGCTTTTTTTTGCTTCTTGACACAACTTTTTGGCTTCGTTCAAATCGGAGGCGCTGCCGTAAAAATACTTGTATAAATTGTTGTCGAAGGTAAATGATATTGCTTTCAAACCTTTAAAATCAGGCGAAGTCACGTCTCTCTTTTTGGAAGAAGCAAAAAGCTGTATTTTGTATTTACCATTTTCGGAAGTCGGCACAACAACCGTATCCGACTGTTTAACTTCCGCTACTTCTTGGGTAATTGCTTTGGTTATTTCTTTGACATCTTCTTTGGCCGGTTTTGGTGGTTTTACAATTGGTTTATCCTCTTCAACTGAAGCATTTTCGCTAAAAAATTCTTTTTTGTAAGCCATAATAGCTTTGGCGATTTGCTCTGCCATTTGATCTTGGCCTTCCTCTGAATTCAAATATTCTCCTTCTTCTTTATTAGATAAAAAACCCAACTCAATTAACACGCCAGGCATGTAAGCCGCATCTAAAACCCAAAGAGGTTGCTGTTTTACACCACGGGTTTTGCGGCTTAAATTATTTGTAAAATTGTCCTGAATGATGGACGCTAAAGTGATACTACTATTGAGATTATCTTCCTGTTTGATTTTCAATCCGGCTAAACTTTCGGGTTTGTGCGGATCGAAACCTTCGTATGTTTTTTTGTAATTGTCCTCAAGCAAAATTACCGAGTTCTCTTTTTTGGCTACTTCCAAGTTCATGTTGCTTCGAGACAATCCCATCACGAAAGTTTCAGTTCCGGCCGGCGTTTGGTTGGTAACCGAGTTACAATGTATAGACACAAACAAATCGGCATTAATTTTATTAGCAACTTTCGGACGGTTTACCAATTCGATAAAAACATCGGTTTGACGGGTGTACACTACCTCAAAATCCTTTTGTTTTTCGAGTAAGTCGCCAACTTTAAGCGTGGTTTTCAGCGCAATTTCCTTTTCTACAAAACCGTGATAAGAATTCCCCGGATCTTTTCCGCCATGACCGGCATCTAAGACCACTGTAAATTTGGTGTTTTTTTTCTGAGCCATCGCTGTGATAACACAAAACGACAGCAGCAATAAAAATATATTTCTGTGGGTAAACAAAAGCATTAAATCTAAAAGTTAATTTTAATTAAAACCGAAAGGTTATAAAATCATTATTTCCTTATTTTTGACCGAAAATATTGTTTAAGTTTGTCCCGTCAAAAATCAAGCCATACTTCTACAAAAATAGCATTAAACCTTTGCAAAGAAAGTTAATTTATATCGTTTTTTTAACAATTTTCCTAACAGTAGGAAAGCACAAAACTTATTCGCAAGATGCTCCTCCAAAAAGTGGAAGCTTTCCGGCTAAAAACCAAACAGATAGCACCAAAGTAGCCTTACCTGAACTGATTAAGGCAATTGATTCCACCAAAAAAGACAGCTTGAAACCCAAAAAAGCTTTATTGGAAGATAAAATCAAAAGGAAAGCGGTAGATTACGAAAAAATCAATCAAAAAAAGAAGCAAATCACGCTATACAATCAAGCTGAAGTATATTATCAAGATATCGAATTGAAATCGGGTATCATTGTAATCGACTATGAAAAAGAGGAAGTATATGCCGGAAGAATAAAAGATTCGACAGGAAAATACACGCAGTTACCGGTTTTTAAACAAGGCAGTAATGTGGTTGAACCGGATTCGATTCGATTTAATTTCAAAACCAAAAAAGCTTTGGTATGGAATTCCAGAACAGACCAAGGCGAATTCAAAGTAAAAGCAGCCATCACCAAAAAAGAAAACGATTCGGTTTACTTTATGAAAGGTGCGCGCTTTACTACTTCTAAAGACATCGAAAATCCGGAATACTATTTTCAAACCAACAAAGTAAAATTAGTGCCCGGTAAAAAAGTGGTGGTTGGTTTTACCAATATGGTCATTGCAGATGTACCAACGCCATTGGCTTTGCCTTTTGCTTTCTTTCCGATGACAGAAAAAGCGCGCTCCGGGATTATTATGCCAACTTACAACGACAGTAACACCAGAGGTTTTTCATTGCAAAACGGAGGTTATTATTTTGCGTTAAGCGATTATTACGATTTAGCGGTTTTGGGCGATTACTACACCAACGGAAGTTATGGTTTTCGCTTTGAGTCTTCATACGGAAAGCGATACAAGTTTAACGGCAATGTGAATGTTCGATTTGAAAACCTCATCAACAGTGAAAGAGGTTATCCTGATTATGCCCGAAGCAACATCTACAACATCCAATGGTCGCATTCTAAAGACAGTAAATCAAATCCGAATTCCCGATTTTCGGCTTCAGTTAACTTAGGAAGTAGTACCTATTTCCGTCAATCGTTGAACCAAATTAACGTAGGTTCAACTTTGAACAATACTTTAAGCTCATCTATTTCGTATTCTAAAACCTTCAATTCTGTCCCGCAAGTGAATTTGTCGTTAACGGCTACACACTCGCAAAATACCAACACAGAGCAAATCAACATGACCTTGCCGACGCTGCAAATGAGTGTCGATCGTTTGTTCCCTTTTGCCCCCAAAGAAGGTATAAAAAAAGGCTTTTTCAAAAACATCAACTTCCAATACAACCTGAGAGGTGAAAACCGAATCAACACGACGGATTCCTTGTTTTTCAAACCCGAAATGTTTAAAAATGCTTTGTTAGGTTTCCAACACAGCATTCCGCTTAGCACCAACTTTAAAGTTTTCAAACATTTCAGTGCTTCCACTTCGGTAAACTACAACGAAGTTTGGTATTTCAAAACCATTCAAAAGGAATTTGATGCGACACAAAACACAATAGTAAATAACGAAGTCCGCGGCTTTGACGCCTTTAGAACGTATTCCTTTTCAGCCGGTATAGGAACAACCATTTACGGTACTTTTAATTTTGGCGATAAGAAAAAAATCCAGGCCATTCGCCACGTGATGAGACCAAACATCTCCTACAGTTACACACCAAGTTTTTCAAAATATTACGACACTTATGATCCGGACGGTAGCGGTACTATGCTGAAACAATACACCCGTTTTGAAGGTGGAATTTTCGGTGCTCCGGGTCAGAATATGTCTAATAACATCGGTTTTACTTTGAGTAATACATTTGAAGCGAAGGTAACCGATAAAGATTCGACCAAAACTGAGCCGAAAAAAATTATGTTGTTGAACAACTTGAACTTTTCCACCAGTTATGACATCACCGCCGATTCATTGCGTTGGGCACCAATGCGCGTTAGTGGTGGAACACAGATTTTGAAACAAAAAATGAACATCAACTTTGCGGCTACTTTGGATCCGTATGCTATCAACAATTCCGGGCAACGCATCAATACTTGGAATATTGACAACGGTGGCAGTTTGTTCCGAATGACCAGTGCCAACCTAACCATAAACTATGCATTTGCAAGTTCCGATGGTGAAGGCGAAAAGAAAAATAAACAAGGCGAAAGAAACGGTGGTCGAGGCGATGATTTATTTGGCACCAACACCGATTTGAGTGACCGAAGGGACAGCCAATTTGACGACAGCGGTGACAATGAAAATGTAGTGTCAGAGTTCTTCAAATACAAACTGCCTTGGGACATGAACTTGGCTTATGCCCTAACCTATTCTAACAACCGCAGGGAACAAAAAATCACCGGAAATTCGTTAATGGTTTCCATGAACACCGATTTAACACCAAAATGGAAAATCGGAGTATCAACCGGTTATGATTTTGTGCAAAAAGGCGTGACTTTTACCCAATTCCGTTTTGAGCGCGACTTGTTAAGTTGGCGCATGGATTTCAATTGGGTACCTTTTGGCGACAATGCGTATTGGGGATTCTTTATCGGAATAAAATCGGGTGTGTTGAGCGATATCAAGTGGGACAAACGTTCGTTACCGGATAGAACCTTAAGGTAAGATTTACGAAGTTTGAAGTACGAAGTTTAAATATATATTATGAAAAAAATAATTTTTACCGATAAAGCACCGGCGCCGATTGGTCCGTATAATCAAGCCGTTTTAATAGACAATACTTTGTATACTTCAGGGCAGATTGCTTTAGACCCAAATACAATGGAATTGGTTTTAGACGATATTGAAACCGAAACCAAACAAGTAATGGAAAACATGAAAGCCGTTTTAGCTGCCGCCGATATGACTTTTGCCGATGTAGTTAAAACAACCATTTTCATTATGAATATGGGCGACTTTGCCCGCATTAACGCAGTTTACGGCAGTTATTTTGACGAAGCTACTGCGCCGGCCAGAGAAACGGTTCAAGTGGCTTGTTTGCCTAAAAATGTGAATGTAGAAATTTCGATGATCGCTGTTAAATAGCTTTCAAAATTCAACTAAATAAAAAAAATCCTTTGTTTAGCACAAAGGATTTTTTTATTACTTAACCTCATCCAATCCCAACAATAATAGCTGAGCGGTGGCTTCGTTAGTAGCCAAAGGAATGTTATGCACATCACAAATCCGGATGAGCATGTTGATGTCGGGTTCGTGCGGATGGCTTGAATTCGGATCTTTGAAGAATAAGACCATTTTGGTTTTGCCTTCGGCTACACGCGCGGCTATTTGCGCATCACCACCTAAAGGTCCGGACAGCATTTTTTTGACTTTAATCCCAACGGCTTCTACTTTACCACCAGTAGTTCCGGTAGCAATAAGTTTGATATTCTCTTTCTCCAGTATGTGCTTGTTTTTATTGATAAACTGCACCATATCAGCCTTTTTGCCGTCGTGTGCTATAATGGCTATTTCCATAGTATAATTTTTAGTAAAAATAAAAAATCCCGACGAATCGGGACTTTAAAATGATTATTTATTCAGAATGTGGTAAGCAATCAAACCGTCAATCGGGCGGCGTAACACATTGCCTAATTGGATACCGTAACTGTTGAGTACTTGCTCCAATTCGTCTTTCAAATAAAATGCAATCGAGCCTACAAAATGCACCGGTACTTTGGTACAATTATCAAACTGCATGATGTAGTTTTCCACAAAATCAGTCATTTCTGCTTTGATGAACTTCTGACAGAACTCGGTGTCTTTGTGTTTGATTAAAAACTTGGCGAAAGTTGCTAAATACGCGTTTGGATTCGGTTCTTTGTACAAATTGGCTTTGATGTAATCCGGATCGACATTGTATTCTTCTTCAAATTCCTTAGCCAAATCGGCCGGCATTTTTCCGAAGTAATACCCGCGAATCAAATGACGTCCGAAACGATTTCCGGAGCAATCATCCATGGCAATATAGCCTAACGATTGTACTTTTTGGTGCAATACTTTACCGTCAAAGTAACTGCAGTTAGAACCCGTTCCTAAAATACAAACAATCGCTTCTTCGTCTTTAGGCGTTGTGGCATAGACTGCCGCATATGTATCTTCGTGTACAGAAACCACCGCATTGGAAAAATAGTTTTCGAATACTTTGGTCAAAAAGTTTTTCATTCTGTCGGTACCGCAACCGGCACCGTAAAAGAACAAATGTGTGGCTTTGTCTTTGTTGTGTTCGATATCGAATTTATCGTCTAAGCGATGGATGATTTCTTCTTCGTTCAGCACTTCCGGATTTAATCCTAAAGATTGGGTTGTAAAAAGCACTTTACCGTTATCGTCTATGGCAATCCAATCGGCTTTGGTAGATCCGCTGTCAACTAGTAATTTCATAATGAATTAAGCATTACGAATTAGGAGTTACGAATTGATATGAGTCTCAAATCATAAAACTTAATTCTCTTTATTATTTCGGTTTGGTTGTTTGTTAGGTATAAAAAATCCCGTCCACAAAACTGCAGACGGGATTTCAGTTATTATAAGTTGGCAATATGTACCGATAAATCGATTAACTTACTGGAATAACCGTATTCGTTATCGTACCAAGAAACCAATTTGAAGAACGTTGAATTCAAACCGATTCCGGCTTTAGCGTCTACAATAGAGGTTCTGGCATCGCCGACAAAATCTTGTGAAACCACATCGTCTTCCGTAAATCCTAAAATACCTTTCATTTCGTTTTCAGAAGCTTTTTTCAATACTGCCATGATGTCTTCGTAGCTGGTTTCTTTGGCTAATTTCACGGTTAAGTCTACCACAGAAACGTCTACAGTTGGTACACGAAAAGACATTCCGGTTAATTTTCCGTTTAACGACGGGATTACTTTTCCAACAGCTTTAGCTGCTCCGGTAGAAGAAGGAATGATATTTACGCTGGCAGCACGTCCGCCTCTCCAATCTTTACGAGAAGGTCCGTCGGCAGTCATTTGAGTTGAAGTAGTGGCGTGAACGGTAGTCATTAATCCTTCTACAATTCCGAAATTATCGTTGATTACTTTGGCCAAAGGTGCCAAACAGTTGGTGGTACATGAAGCATTAGATACTACAGTATCAGTAGCTTTTGCTTCGTGGTGGTTCACACCCATTACAAACATAGGAGCATCGGCAGACGGCGCAGAAATCACTACTTTTTTAGCACCTCCGGCGATGTGCGCTTGAGCTGTTTCCAAAGTGGTGAAAAAGCCGGTACATTCGGCCACTACATCCACATCAACGGAAGCGTCATCCCATTGGATTAATTTCGGATCTCTCTCGGCAGTTACGCGGATGAATTTATCGTTTACATACAACTTTCCGTCTTTTACTTCCACTTTACCGTTGAAACGCCCGTGAACCGAATCGTATTTTAATAAATAAGCCAAATGATCTACATCTAATAAATCGTTGATGGCTACTACTTCTACATTATCTCTGTTAAAAGTTTCTCTGAAAACAATTCTTCCAATTCTTCCGAAACCGTTAATTCCTAATTTTACTTTTGACATTTTATCTGTATTACTGATTAAATTATTATTGTTATTGATTTTTGGTTTTGCTGTTGACTAAGTGGTCATGATGTCGGATACACGCAACAACTCTTTGTCGATTTCCGAATGACCTTTGATGGCTTGTTCTAATGGAGTCAAGGCTACTTTATCGGCAAGCAAGCCAACCATAAAATTGGTTTTCCCTTCTAACAAAGATTCTACTGCTTTTACGCCTAAACGCGACGCTAAAACGCGGTCAAAACACGAAGGCGCGCCACCGCGTTGCATGTGTCCTAAAACGGAAACACGAACGTCGTATTCCGGCAAATTGGCTTCTACATAATCTTTCAATTCAAATACGTTTTTACCAATTTTATCACCTTCGGCAATCACTACGATACTCGATGATTTTCCGGAAGCTTTGCTTTTCTTTAATGAATCTAACAAACGGTCTAATCCTAAATCTTCTTCAGGAATCAGAATTTCTTCTGCCCCGGCACCGATTCCGGCGTTCAAGGCAATGTGACCGGCATCGCGACCCATAACTTCTACAAAAAACAAACGATTGTGGGAACTGGCGGTGTCTCTGATTTTATCGATAACCTCAACAACGGTATTCAAAGCAGTGTCATATCCTAGAGTGTGACTGGTTCCGAAAATGTCGTTATCAATAGTCCCTGGTATACCCATCACCGGAAAATCGAATTCATTATTAAAGACTTCCGCTCCGGTAAAAGAACCGTCACCACCAATAACTACTAAAGCATCTACACCGGCAGTTTTCAAATTTTGATAAGCTTTTTGACGGCCTTCCGGTGTCATAAATTCCTTAGAACGTGCCGATTTTAAAATAGTTCCGCCTTTGTTTACGATATTGTTCACACTACGCGGACCCATTTCTTTAAAATCGCCTTCAATCATACCTTGATAGCCTCGGTAAATACCGATACATTCTACATTGTGGTAGGCACAAGTTCTAACTACTGAACGGATAGCAGCATTCATTCCCGGTGAATCACCTCCGGAAGTTAACACTCCTATCTTTTTTATATTTTTAGACATAATTGATGTATTAAAATGTAAAATTAGCAAAGAGACAGTAGTTTTTTACCCATATTATCAAGATATTAATAATATGACTAAAATTCAATCGTTTTCGTTGATAAGTTTTTAGTTTGTTATGATGAAAAGAAAGTGAAAAGTTAATCTTCGGTAGGAACAGCTTCTTTGTTTGAGGATGGTTCGGGTTTCTTTTTGTCCTTTTCTTCTGCTTTTTTCGATTTCATGTTCATGCCCTCAGGAAACATATCGGAATCGTGGTCGTCGTGGTTGGCTGTTTTGACCCTATCAATTTTTGCCTTTTTGAAGATTCTGTTGATGAGTTCTTTCATCGTATCAAAATCGACTTCATAAGACATACCGATTCCTTGGGTGTATCCAATCCCTTGACCTATATAAGTAATGTCGTTTTCTTTGTTGAAGACTCTCAGATTCAAAGTTCCGTCTTCGTTTACTCTGTATTGCACTTCCACATCGCCTACAATGGCGGTTTCGGTAATGCCGCCAACCGGAACGCCTACTTTTCCGTTAACAGTAATACGGTCGTTGATTTTAGAAGAAACAGTTACTCCGATACGACCATCGGTTTGTTGTCCGGTAGCAGTTCTGTCGGCCACTACATATTCGGGCGCAATAGAAATCTTGTCGTTATCGCCTGAGAAAATATCTTTAAATAAACTACTCGCCTTTTCGTATAAATTATTAGACAATTGGTTTTGGTTTACACCATCCTGACTCAAGAAACTACCGGTAGACAATAGGTACAACGCTTGGGTTTGGCGCTTGTCTTTGTCATCGAGTTGGTATTGAATTTCGGATTTAAGCGAACTACTGACATTGGGGAAATTGATATTGAAATCGGGTTCCGGACTGGCTAAATTTCCTTTCACACCAATGACTACTTCTACGTCAATTTTTTTGTTAAACGACGGATTGTCAATCAAAACTGCCGGATTGGCTGTAGTCACATAAACCGCTTCTAAATTCAGTGTAGCCGCCATCGGATCACCGGCCCAAATGATAGAACCGCCTTTTTTAACTTCAAATTTCTTATCGATTAAACCACCATATTTAAAATTATACGAACCTTCTAAGGCTATAAAATCACCAAACATCTCAAACTTACCCATCGTATTGATACGGAACAATAAAGTTCCGTATCCTTTGCCTTTCATTCCGTGTCCGGAATCGCGGTTCAAAATCACTTCAATATCGGCATCTTTGGTAATCTCAAAATTGAAATCTAATTCGAGACCATTATACTTTTTGTTCAGCGCTAATTTATCCTTATTGTTCTTGTTTTTCTCAGCCGGCGTTTTGAAATGGATAAAACTATTTTCTTCTACAGACTCAGCTTCATTAATCGGAATTTTAACATCGGTACCTTTCGCTGATTCGGCATTAACGGTAATCATTAAACTTTCGGTTGGTCCTTTGATGGTAGCCGAACCATTCATAAATGCCTGACCAAAATAAGCCGCATCTTCGTGGTCTTTGGTGTTCAACGCTAACAATCGATTGGAATTAACAGCCAAATCCAACTGCCAATCGCCAAACTGTTTGTGTTTGATAAAGCCACTCAAACTGCCTTGTGTATCAAATTTGGTATCGGTGATCGTGGTTTCACGTATGATGAATTTGTTTTCGGTTACGTCAACTATGGAATTGTTTACAAATTGGTAATCGGTATTCAAATACGGTATCGTTAGTCCGGCTTCGTTGATAAAGAGTCGACCGTTGTAATCCAAACTATTGATATTTCCGTCAATTCGAGCATTTCCTGAGGCAAATCCGCGAATATTGGTAATTACATCGCCGCCAATTTTACTCAATATCCCCAAATTGAATTTGTCAAAACTCAAATCAACATCCAACAAAGTTTGATCGTCTACAATTTCCAATTTACCGTCGGCTTCAAAGGAATCAAAATTATCATTTTCCAGATTGGAAGTCAGGTAAAACTTCTTGAGCGATTCATCACCTGAAATATCCAAATTCAGTTTACCTAAAGCAATGCCGTTGACAGATAAACTGTCGATTTGCAAGGTTGATGTTGGCTGAAAGACCGTATTGGTTTGTTTGAAGTTGACTTTCCCGTCCAAAATACCGTCGAAACGAAACTTGTCGACGTCGGGTGTGACTTTATTCAAATTGACATCTTTAAAAGACAACTGTAGATCTTTATTGACTTTATCTGCAATCAAGCCTACAAAATTGATGCTTTGATTTTCGTGTGAAAGGATTAAATCTTGGAAAGAGAAATTGGTCAGCTTTTTATCGAAAACAATTTTATTTTCCTTCAAATCATCTTTTTCATTTAGGTACCAAAGATAGTCTTTGAACTGCAACTCCGATTTGGTGAAACCAACCACATTTTTGTTTTCGTTGTTGATGGTATGGTAAAAATTCAGGTTGTAAAAATCCAGTCCTTTTTTACCGCCTTTGAACTCGGTTCTAAACTGCAAAGTATCATTAGCAAAGGTATTAATCATACTGAAATCCCTGATTTTGTAATGCTTCGTTTTGATAGAATCCAATTGAACATAAGCGTTGTACAACGGATTTTGGTTGTCGACTTGCAAAGTGACATTGTCGAAAACATTCTCATAAGCAACGACTTGCTTCGAATTAAAATCAAGGTTGAAGTTTTTACTGTCGGAGCCGATATTTCCTTTTAATTGGGTGTTGGCCGAGAGCGAAATATCGGGATTAAAGATTTCGATTATTTTACTGTTGATGTCGAAATTGAATTTCAGGTATTGTCCCGGTAAAACCTTATTGGGCTTGTAATTGGCATAAAAACTTCCCAACGAGTTTTCCACCATTTTTTGTACCTGATTGAATTTATATTTACCAACCACTGCGCCTTGAATGGCATCGGGCGAATTGACAATGATGGTTCTTTCGCCGTTGGTATCGAAACTCGAATTGACTTCCAATAAATCGACGAAATAAATGTCTTTTTTATTCTGATAAGACGCATTGCTCAACACCAAATTCCCTTTGAGATTGTCAAACGAATTCCCGGTAGCTTTCACTACAATATCGCCTTTGAAAACCGCAATGGAGTCTTTAAGGAAGTTGAGTTTGTCCAGATTGACATAATCGATTTTACTGTGGAAATCATAAATGTTTTCTTTGGCCGATAAATCTACCGTTCCGTTGAAATCCATGTACAAATTAGGATCATTAGCAATCACTTTTCCGGAGAATATAGGTTGCTTGAACTTCCCGTCGACTATGATATTGCTGTAATTGTAGTTGTTGAATTTCAACTTGTAAATATCGCCTACAAAAGAAGTATTGAGGTATTTCTGGGTAAATCCTTGGCCTTCTATATCCAAATCGAGGCTCGCTCGGCCAACGGTTTTGTCGTTAATTAACGTTCCGATGTCAAAATTGTCAAGGATAACATAGCCTTTGTATTGGGCATTGTCGATGTTATCGATATTAGACATTTTTAAACTGGATTCCACTAATCCTAGAGCCGTATTCATAACGAAATCAGCATTGATGTGTTTTTGAGTCACTTCCGCTTCGCCTGTGAATTGAAACTGTCCGAATTTTTGTAAAGACGTTGGCAATTTCTTGCCGAGTATGTTGGGCAATAACTTTGTCAAATTGTTGTAGTTGGAAGATATTTTATCAAAATCACCCTTCATATAAAACGCACCCGGACTGCGCGGAAATAGATTTTTAAAATTGACATCTCCTCGAATAATCGAGTTTTTATCGTCTCTTAAATACAAATTAGTCGCTACAAAATTATTGAGCGTACCTTTGATTTTCGATTTTAAAAAGAAGGTTTTATTCTTTCCTAATTCGGCATAAAAATGACGAATATCGTTAGTAGCGATAGTTGCTTTATCCAAGGCAACGTCAAAAACCACTTTGTTATTGAAGTTGCTGAAGTCTTTGTTTTCTCGGCTGTAACTTAAAATAACCTTGCCTTCTAAATAGGATTCATCGGTTTTGAGTGTTAAATTCTCCAAACTGATGTTTCTCTTAGTATACCCAAAATCGGAAGTCAAATTTTTCACATACAAACCGCGATGATCTTGAAAAGACATTTCAGCAATTTGTGCCGTTACATTCGGTCCTTTGATTTTGAATTGTTTCAGATGCGCATTGAGTTTGGTAAAATCGGCATCTTTCGGAACGGCTCTGTTGTAATCGGTTATGGTAAAATGGGAATTCTTGATGTATACATTTCCTGAAGTCATTAAAAACTTCCCGGAACCCGGCTTGCCATCGTCAAAAGCGGCGACAAACAAATCCAAGTTGGTGTCTTTTTCCTTTTTATAGTTAACGATGTTCAAGGTTAATGCATCAAATCGCAAATCACCGAATCGGAGTTTACCATCGACTAAATTCTTAAAATCTAAAATACTGGTTTTAATCCTGTCGGCGTAAATCAGCGTATCCTTGTGATGGTCTAACACCAAAACGGTTTTGAGCTTAACACCGCCAAAAACGGTAATCGCTACTTCGTCGATGTTGATATTCGTACCAAAATCTTTATTGAGTTTATCCGTAGCGTAATGGGCAATTTTAGTTTGAACCACCGGAAGGGAAAGCGCAAAAGCCAACAATAGCAACAGTAACAGCAACACAGCTAAGGTGCGCAATACAATCTTTCTGACTTTGATGAGCTTGTTATTTTTTTTATTTTTTTCCAAATGGTGTACTGACTTAGGAAAGAAAATTACCTTTGCAAAAAATCAGTACTTTTGATTTTTTGTAGGCTTGTCAAATATAAATCAAAATTTGTGCCTTTTATGCATACCGAAGAAGTTTTTATTCTGGCCATTGAAAGTTCGTGTGATGATACTGCGGCTGCGGTTTTACGCAACAACAAAGTGTTGTCTAACGTGGTAGCCAGACAAAGCATACACGAAGAATACGGCGGTGTGATACCGGAATTGGCTTCACGGGCACACCAACAAAATATCGTTCCTGTCATAGACGTAGCGTTAAGAAAAGCCGGAATTACCAAAGAACAACTCTCAGCCATTGCCTTTACGCAAGGTCCGGGTTTAATGGGTTCATTGTTGGTTGGTGCATCTTTTGCCAAATCATTGGCGATGGCGCTGCACATTCCGCTGATAGCTGTTAACCACATGCAAGCCCATATTTTGGCGCATTTTATAGACGAAGAAGGTTTTGACAAACCCGAATTTCCGTTTTTGGCGTTGACCATTTCGGGCGGACATACTCAAATTGTACAAGTGAACGATTATTTTTCGATGGACATCATAGGCGAAACTACCGACGATGCTGTGGGCGAAGCTTTTGACAAAACCGCTAAAATATTAGGACTTCCCTATCCCGGCGGTCCGTTGATTGACCAATTTGCCAAAGAAGGAAATCCGAAAAAATTCGCTTTTACCAAACCTAAAGTAGACGGCTTAGACTTTAGTTTTTCGGGCTTAAAAACCCAAATTTTGTACTTCATACAGAAAAATGTACAAGCCAACCCTAATTTTGTGGAAGAAAACAAACACGACATTTGCGCTTCAGTTCAAAACATCATTATCGAAATTTTGATGGACAAGTTGAAAATGGCCGTAGCACAAACCGGTATAAAGCAAATCGCTATTGGCGGCGGAGTTTCGGCCAACTCAGGGATTCGAAATACGCTGAAAGCCGCTGAAGGTAAATACGGTTGGAAAACCTACATTCCGAAATTTGAATACACAACCGACAATGCCGCGATGATTGGCATTGTGGGCTATCAAAAATATTTACAAGATCAATTTACCGATTCGACTGTAGTTTCTAAAGCCCGAATTGAATTTTAAGTCATGCAACTATTTTACAATCCCAGTATCAATGAAACCGCCACTTCTTTTGTTTTTGACAAAGAAGAAAGCAAGCACATCGTAAAAGTCTTGCGCAAAAAAGAAGGCGATATTTTGTTTGTCACCAACGGATTGGGATTTTTATTTACCACCGAAATCACTTTGGCTTCCGATAATAAATGCACAGTTAAAATCAACACTTTCGAGCGTCAAGAACCACCAAAATACCGATTGCATTTAGCAGTAGCGCCTACCAAAATGAATGAGCGCTACGAATGGTTTTTGGAAAAAGCTACTGAAATCGGCATTCAGGAAATCACACCCATTATTTGCGAACATTCAGAGCGAAAAGTCATCAAAACCGACAGATTTCAGAAGATTTTGGAAAGTGCCATGAAACAATCATTACACTATTATCTTCCTAAGTTGAATGAACCTGTTAGCTTTAAAGAATTTCTCAAAAAAGAATTCAGCGGACAAAAATTCATTGCCCATTGCGAAGAAACCGATAAAAAATCGCTGAAAAATGAGTTGCAATCGCAAAAAGATGTGGTGATTTTAATTGGACCGGAAGGCGATTTTTCTGTTAAAGAAATCCAATCGGCACTCGAACATCATTTTATTCCGGTATCTTTGGGACAAACGCGATTGCGAACAGAAACAGCAGCGGTAGTGGCTTGTCATAGTGTGGTATTTAAGAATGAAGATTAACGATTTTTGATTTCAGATTTATGAAAAAAATAGGGTTGCTTTTTTTATTGGTCACTTCCATGGGATTCGCTCAGGAAATTGCACTGTTAAAATACAATGGCGGTGGCGATTGGTATGCGAATCCGACCTCTTTACCAAACTTAATCAAGTTTGCCAATCAAACTATTAACACCAATATCAAAGCCAAACCGGCTACGGTTGAACCGGGAAGTCCGGACATTTTTGGCTATCCATTTGTACACATGACCGGTCACGGCAATGTGGTTTTCAGCGATGCCGACATTGTGAATCTGAGAAACTACTTGCTTTCCGGCGGCTTTTTACATGTTGATGACAATTACGGTATGGACCAATACATTCGCCGTGAAATCAAACGCATCTTTCCAAATCAGGACTTGATAGAAATTCCGGGCAATCATGCTATTTTTCAAAAACCCAATGTTTTCGCTTCGGGTTTACCCAAAATCCATGAGCACGACAACAAAAGACCACAGGCTTTCGGGATTTTTGTAGAGAATCGTTTGGTGTTGTTATACACATTCGAATGCGATTTGGGTGACGGTTGGGAAGATCCGGAAGTTCACAACGACCCTAAAGACGTTCGGGAAAAAGCACTAAAAATGGGTGCTAATATTTTAAACTACATTTTCAACAACTAATCTTTTTCTTTCTTTTTTAGCATTTCGATTGTCATTCTTCTTAAAAAAGAGTGGTGTTCATCGATTTGTTGAAAACTTACTTTACATTATTTTTATTTAAAAAAGTAATTCTATAAAATTGCAATAACTATTTAACCAAATAATTATAGAATTATGAAAAAAATCTGTTTATCACTAGCAGGCTTATTGTTGTTGTTTTCTTGTCAAGAAGACGAAAAAAGCAATAACACTGAGGCCAGAGTAGCCAAAAGAACTTGTGTCTCTCATGAAGTTTTAGAAAGACAATTGCAAGAGAACCCTAGCTTGGCTATCAAAATGAATGAAATTGAAGCTTTTACTGAAAACGCTATACAACAAGGTCGTTTGGTAAACGGTAAAATTGAAATTCCGGTTGTTTTCAACGTATTGTACAGAACTGCCGCTGAGAATATTTCAAATGCACAATTACAATCACAGTTAGATGTATTGAACGCTGATTTTAATGCTGCTAACGCCGACTTCAATCAGGTACCGGCTTTGTTTTCCGGAGTTAAAGCCAATGTTGGAATTACGTTTGTCTTAGATCAGGTAATCAGAAAATCAACAACCAAAACCTCTTGGGGAACCAGAGATGCTATGAAGAAATCTAAACAAGGTGGAATCAACCCAACATCTCCAACAACCAAATTAAACTTTTGGGTTTGTACCATTGGCGGTGGTATCTTGGGTTATGCACAATTCCCAGGAGGCGCTTCTGCTACTGATGGTGTTGTCGTTGATTCTAAATATGTAGGGGTAACCAGCAACACCGGAGCCTCATATCCTTATAACTTAGGAAGAACGGCTACTCACGAAGTAGGACACTGGTTGAACTTACGTCACATTTGGGGTGATGCTACTTGCGGTAGCGATTTAGTAGCCGATACACCTACACACAACACAGCCAACTACGGGGTACCAACCTATCCGCACTACAGCACTTGTACCGGAGCGCCGGTTGAAATGACCATGAATTATATGGATTACACCGATGACAGAGGTATGTACATGTTTACTGCCGGTCAAAAATCCAGAATCGATGCTATCTTTATTTCAGGTGGAGCCAGATTCTCTTTCGCGCAGCCATAATTTTAAATTATATAATTGGAAAAACTCGTTTGGTTATTCGTAACCGGACGAGTTTTTTTTTACTTTTAAACCAAATTAAAAATCATGATTACCTCAAAAACTATTGCACTGGGAATTGCTAAAGGTGTCGGCATAATGGTATTGGCCGCCTTAGGCTTATATTTTCTGTATCAAATTCAGGCTGTACTGATTTATTTGGTGGTTGCCTTTATACTCACTTTGATTGGAAATCCGATTCTTGATTTTTTTAAAAGAAGATTAAAATTCAATCATCTTGCTGCTACCATAGCCACTTTAGGCATTTTTTTATTGATGATTTTCGGGATACTGTTGATGTTTGTGCCTTTAATAGCCGACCAGGGCAACAATCTTTCCTTACTCAATACCGCTGAAATTGAAAAAAACTTATTGGAACTACTCAATAAAATTGCGCTGTTTTTAGAAAGCCACAACATCAATTCCGATTCTCTTTTTAAAGAAGCTGATCTCAGTTCTAAATTGAATTTCAGTTTTATTCCTAACCTTTTCAATGCAATAATCAGCACCATAAGCTCTTTTGGGATTGGCGTAGTATCGGTACTTTTTATCACTTTCTTTTTCTTGAAAGATCGGGTGGCATTTATCGTAAGTGCCAAACAACTGATTCCTGATGCGCAAGAAGAAAAGATTTTGAATTCACTGGACAAAATTTACACTTTGCTATCTCGCTACTTTATCGGGCTGTTAATCCAACTCTCCATTGTTTTTCTGTTGTACCTCATTGTGCTTTTAATTTTCGGAGTTCAAAACGCAGTAGTAATTGCTTTTTTATGTGCTGTTTTGAATATCATTCCTTATATCGGACCGCTAATCGCCTCGGTAATTGCGGCTATTTTAACTATGCTTGGAAACTTAGGAAGTGATTTTCAAACTCAAATGCTGCCACTTACCATTTATGTTATGGTAGGATTTTGGATTGTACAATTGATAGACAACAATGTCACCTCGCCGCTTATTTTTTCCAAAAGTGTGAGTTCGCATCCGCTAGAAATTTTTTTAATCGTGTTAATCGTTGGCTATCTTTTTGGTATCATCGGAATGATTATTGCCATTCCGCTCTACACCATACTGAAAGTTTTCGGCAAAGAATTTTATCCCGAAAATAAAATCATCCAATTGCTCACTAAAGATATTTAGCATGGATCATTCCATACTGACGCAGGTTGTCCAGGACTTTATCAACCAAAACATTTCGGCAAACATTACCCAATTGGCCTTGCAAAAAAATCCGTTTCCGGAAACCAATTGGACGCTGATATTACAACAAATTGCCGCCAAACAAAAAGCAATAACCAAATTGCCCAGCTGGTTTAAAACGCCGAATATTTACTATCCGAGTAAGGTTTCTGTGGAACAAACTTCTTCCGAAAAAACAGCCCGTTACAAATCGGATTTGATTTCAGGTAAAAACTTAATCGACCTGAGTGGTGGTTTTGGAGTGGATGATTTTTACTTTGCCCAACGCTTCCTAAATGTAACCCATTGTGAAATTGACATCGATTTATCCAAGATTGTACAGCATAACTTTGAGCAAATGGGCGTTTCCAATATCGAGTGTGTTTCAGGCGACAGCGAAGTTACTTTAACAAATCTGAATAAGTCATTCGATTGGTTATACATTGATCCGTCGCGAAGAAATGAAGCCAAAGGAAAAGTTTTTATGCTGAAGGATTGCTTGCCCAATGTACCCGAGAAACTCGATTTTTATTATCGCTTCACTTCTAACTTGATGATAAAAACCGCACCAATCTTAGACATTACGGCCGGTTTGAGCGAACTGCAAAATGTAAAAGCCATACACATAGTAGCACTCGAAAACGAAGTCAAAGAATTGTTGTGGATTATTGAAAAAAATTGGATAGGTAATCCGAAAATCAGAACGATCAACCTCACTAAAGAGAAAACGGAAACCTTTTCTTTTGAATGGAATTCAGTTGCAGTAGCCGAATATAGCGAACCGAAAACCTATTTGTACGAACCCAATGCCGCCATCATGAAATCGGGCGGCTTTGACTGGATTTCAGCACAATTCAAACTCAAAAAACTCCATCCGCATTCGCATTTATACACTTCTGACACCTTAATTGAGTTTCCCGGAAGAGTATTTGCCATAGACCAAACTGTCCCTTATAACAAAACGGAAATGAAACTATTAGGGAACCAAAAGGCAAACATCACTATTAGAAACTTTCCCGATACGGTGGAAAACATCCGCAAAAAATGGAAAATTAACGACGGAGGAAATTGTTATAGTTTTTTTACCACTGATGTGAATAACCACAAAATAGTTTTACTTTGCAGCAAATTATAACCGAGATATGAAACGATTGTTTTTTGCCATACTACTGCTTTTCAATGTTGCCGCTTTTGCCCAGAAACCTTGCGAAATAGACCAGAATATAGCCGACAGTTTAGGCACTTTTAAATCCACCAAAGCCTATATTGTTTTTGAACGCAGTTTTGCCGGAAACTCAACCGACATCTTTTTTTCACTCACCAGTAACAATGGTGTGTTAGGATTAGAAGCGCAGTTCTTACAGAGAAGCAAAGAATTTATTAAAGCTACTTGTTTCGACAGTAACTCGAAAATTTACCTGCAATTGAGCAATGGTAAAATCGTAACCTTATTGCATGCCGGTGCTGATACTTGCGGTACTTTAGTTGTTGGTGAAGGCAATATTAACAATCGGGTTATGACCGGAAGTTTTGTATTTGCCAGAGAAAACTACGAAGATTTAAGGACATCTCCCGTGACTTTTATGCGGGTAAGATTTGCCGGAGAAACGGTAGATTATCCGTTCAGAACAGAATTAGTTGCGGAAATGGACAAAGTGAAATACGAGCCTGAAAACTATTTCATCCAGAACTTAAAATGCATTGAAAACTAATCTTCACAACGCCATTTTAAATTAGAAACTTCATCGGTTGCACTGTTGTTCAAATTGTAATGCCACCACTCCGAATCGAAAGATTTGAAATTGTATTGCAGCATTATACTTTTTAACAATTGTCGATTGGCTAAAATTTCCGCCGAAAGATCAGTGTAATTGTGTCCGGCCTCAGGACCAAAGAAATCAAAACCGGTACCCATATTTAATTCTACACCCAAGGAATCCACCAAAGTAATATCAACCGCACCGCCTTTATTGTGTATGGACCCTTTCTTCGGATTGGCTACATAAGTGGGATTCGGCACTATTTTCCACATCTTTTTTTGGATGGCTAATGGTCGGTAACAATCGTATAACTTAATTCGATAGCCTTTTTCAATAAACGCTTGGTTGGCTTGCAATAAAGCCTTTATGGTTTTAACCCTGAGAAAACACTCATCGCAAGGATAAACTTGTTCTTTAAGAAAATTATCCGCTGTGGCATATTTCATGTCGAAGACAAAATCACGGCTGTAGTTTTT
Organism: Flavobacterium cheonhonense; assembly: GCF_035671315.1. Classification (NCBI taxonomy): domain Bacteria; kingdom Pseudomonadati; phylum Bacteroidota; class Flavobacteriia; order Flavobacteriales; family Flavobacteriaceae; genus Flavobacterium; species Flavobacterium cheonhonense. The sequence goes on along the minus strand of NZ_JAXAVY010000003.1, from coordinate 173,010 downwards.
CAGATTAACAAAAGTATTGTCGTCTTTCTCTTGATTGATATCAAGCAATACTGCTGATTTTTTCGAACTTAAATAAGACGATTTACAGGAAACTAAAACTAAAGCAACTAGTATTAAAAGAAGTTTCTTCATGGTTAAATTTCATCGCTGGTAAAGGTGGTAAAACTTCTTTTTTTGTACGGCCGTACAATTAATCTGCCTTCGCGGTCAAAACGAATGTAATTGTATACCCAATTCATAAAAACAACCGCTTTGTTTTTAAAACCGATTAAAGAAAACAGATGCACAAACATCCAAACAAACCAAGCAAAAATGCCGTTAAAATGGTATTTGGGCAAATCTACTACGGCCAAATTCCTGCCGATGGTTGCCATCGAACCTTTGTCGTGGTATTGAAAAGGTGTCATGATTCGGCCACCAATCAATCGGATTAAATTGTCTCCGAGAAGTTGGCCTTGCTGAATAGCCGGCTGAGCCATCATGGGATGTCCTAGCGGATAATCGGGTGTTTCCATCAGCGCGATATCACCTATGGCAAAAATATCTTCATATCCTTTCACTTGATTGAATTCGTTTACCTTAATGCGTTCTACTTTTTCGAGTAAAGCCTCTGCTTTTAAACCGCGAATAGCGGCACCCTGTACTCCGGCAGTCCAAATTACGGTAGCGGTTTCAAAAGTCACATCGGAATTGGTGGTAACTGTCCGTCCGTCGTAATTAGTTACTCGTACATTTTTCCATACTTTCACGCCCAAACCGGTTAAAAAAGCTTCGGATGCGGCCGATGATTTTTCGCTCATCGTGTTCAGAATTCGGTCGCCACTTTGAATCAAATTGATTTCCATCTTGGAGATGTCTAAATCGGGGTAATCTTTTTGCAATATGGCTTTTTTCATTTCGGCCAAAGCACCGGCTAATTCGACTCCGGTTGGCCCGGCACCTACCAATACAAAGTTCATCAATAAACGCTTTTCGCTATCTTCCCGTTGCAAAACAGCTTGTTCAAAATTTTCCAAAATCAAACTGCGAATATTTAACGATTGCGGAATGGTTTTCATAGACATGGCGTTGCGCTCAATCTCTTTATTCCCGAAATAATTGGTTTTGGAACCGGTGGCAATCACCAAATAATCGTAATGCAAATCGCCTATCTCGGAAATGACTTTCTTTTCTTGGGTATCTATTTCTTTGATAGCTGTAAGCCTGAAATAAAAATCAGGGTATTCTTGAATTACCTTTCGAATCGGATAGGCAATAGATCCGGCTTCCAAGCCTCCTGTGGCAACCTGATACAACAACGGCTGAAAAGTATGGTAATTGTGTTTGTCCAGCAAAACCACTTGAACGTTTTTATTCTTGAGTTTTTTGGCCAAAGCTAAACCGGCAAAACCGCCGCCGATTATTACCACTCTAGGTTTATTTGAAGCCGGGATATTCATAGGTTAGTCTTCGTTTGAAAAAGCCACATCGCCTTTCCAATTCATAAAACCACCATCAAGATTATAGGTGTTTTCAAATCCCATTTGATTCATAATCTGACAAGCTTGTGCACTACGCCCTCCGGCTTTACAATACACATAATAGTTTTTGGATTTATCCAATTCGTCTACCGCATAAATAAAGCCTTGTCCTTTATATATATCAATATTGATGGCTTTGGGAATATATCCTTCGCTACATTCTTCTGCTGTTCTGACATCTAAAATAACGGCATCCGGATCTCTATCCAATTGCGTCTTCCAATCTTGCTGTGATAAGTTCATCATTATAAAATATTAACTTAACAAAGATAAAGCATTTCTTGGTTGAGCAAAAACCATTTCTCGCCTATTCCGTTGGGTGTTTTTAAAAATTAACAAAAAAATAACAAAACACTTGTATATACAAATAAAAATGTTTTTACATTTGTACCTACAAATATTGTAATAGTAATTATGAAAATCGAGGAAGTCATAAAATCAAATGTAGCGTTGAAAAATGCCAAAAAGGTGATTTTAAATGTCATGTACACCCAAAACGTGGTTAATGACAAGTTCAACGAAATTCTGAAACCTTACGATTTATCAGGCGAACAATACAATGTATTGCGTATTTTAAGAGGACAAAAAGGGAATCCGGCCAATATGTGTATTATACAAGAGCGCATGTTAGCCAAAAACAGCAACACTACCCGATTGATTGACAAACTCTTATTGAAGGATTTGGTAACCCGTAATGTATGTCCGGATAACCGTCGTAAAATAGAAGTCCTCATCACCCAAAAAGGCTTAGACTTACTAACCGAATTGGATCCGAAAGTAGACGAACACGAAAAGTTATTCGCTAACAATCTTACCGAAGATGAAATAATTCTATTGAATACACTATTAGAAAAATACAGAACTTTAATTTAATTATATATTGCTATGAGTAACTTTATAAAAAATGCCAATTGGCGTTATGCCACCAAAAAATTCGATGCTACTAAAAAAGTATCGGATGCCGATTTACAAACCCTAAAAGATGCTATCCGGTTGAGCGCTTCTTCATACGGTTTACAACCTTACCAAGTTATTTTGGTAGAAAACCCTGAATTAAGAGCTCAATTACAGCCGGCCGCCTGGGGACAAGCACAACTGGTTGATGCTTCTCATGTTTTGGTATTTGCTAATGTTACTAATATTGGAAATGCTGAAATCGATGCTTATCTAAACAATGTAGCCGAAACCAGAAGCTTACCATTAGATGCTTTACAAGGCTATGGCGACTTCATGAAATCGAAAATCAACTCACTAACAACTGAACAAAAAAATATTTGGACTTCTAAGCAAACCTATTTAGCTTTAGGTAACTTATTGAATGCTGCAGCCGAGTTAAACATTGACGTCACGCCTATGGAAGGTTTTGAACCGGAAAAAGTAAATGAAATTCTAAGTTTAAATGAAAAAGGTTTAAACGCAAGTCTTATCGCTACTATCGGTTACCGTCACGCAGAAGACGCCACTCAAAGCTATGCTAAAGTGCGCAAATCAGAACAAGAATTATTTATCAATTTATAATCAATAACTAAAAATTACTTACAATGAAAAATTTAAAAACTATTGCTCTTGCCCTATTCGTAGCTTTCGGTGTTTCATCTGCTACAGCTCAAAACAAAAAAATCAACGTTGAAAAAAGTACCATCAACTGGGTTGGTAAAAAAGTAACAGGAGAACACAGCGGAACCATCAATTTCCAAGAAGGGATGTTGATTTTTAAAGGTAAAAATGTAGCCGGAGGTAACTTTACAGTAGATATGACTTCTATCAACACTACTGACTTAACCGGAGAATGGAAAGCTAAATTAGACGGTCACTTGAAAGCTGATGATTTCTTTGGTACTGACAAATTCAAAACAGCTACTTTAAAATTCACTAAAATTGCTGATAAAGGAAACGGAGTATACGGAGTTACAGCCGATTTAACCATCAAAGGTATTACCAAACCGGTTAACTTCGACTTGAACGTTAAAGGAAACAACGCTACTGCAACTGTAGTGGTTGATCGCGCTAAATACGATATCAAATACGGTTCTAAAAGTTTCTTCGAAGGTTTAGGAGACAAAACCATCTATGATGAATTTGAATTGAAAGTAAGCTTACAATTCTAATTACGGGAAACATTGTTATGAAATCAAAACCTCGATTTTTCGAGGTTTTTTTTATTTTCTGTTTGGATATTCAAAGGCACTTGGCTAACTTTGTCAAAAATCATTCACAATGAACAACATTTTAAACAATACTTGGTGGTGGAATACTTTACGTCGAACGTCGTGAATTGGTCCGCTATGAGTATATTTTAAAATCTAAATATCCAAAAAGGCTTGTCATTCACGACAAGCCTTTTTTTATGCCCAAAAATTACACTATGAAAAATTATCCGCTTCACACTCGTTACAAATCAATTTTAGCCGACACGCTTACACCGGTGAGTGTTTATTTGAAAATTCGCGACAAATTCCCCAATAGCATATTGTTGGAAAGCAGCGATTATCATGCTTCAGACAACAGTTTCTCCTACATCTGTTGCAACCCGTTAGCGTTTATCAAATTAGAAAACAATAGCCTAACCCAATCTTTTCCCGATGGCAAAACGACTGTCGGTACTGTTACTCCTGAAACTGATATCATTCGGGAATTAGCAACTTTTGTGAAACAATTCAAACCCGAACCCAATCCCTTTAAATTCATCAACAACGGTTTATTTGGCTATATCGGTTATGATGCCGTGCGTTATTTCGACAAAATAAACATCAGTAAAAAAGACGGTGATTTGACTTTACCCGATTTGTATTACGCTGTATATCAAAACATCATCGCGATTAACCATTTCAAAAACGAAGCCTATATTTTTTGCCACAGCACCGATAATTCGGATAATACCGCCGAAATCGAAAAACTAATACAAACCAAAGCCTTTGCCAGTTTCCGTTTCTTTAAAGAGGGCAATGTGCAGTCAAACTTAAACGATGCCGAATTCAAAGCGATGGTTACTTTAGCCAAAAAACACTGTCATCGTGGCGACGTATTCCAATTGGTCTTGTCCCGAAGATTTACCCAAGCCTTCAAAGGCGATGAATTCAACGTGTATCGAGCCTTGCGCAACATCAATCCTTCACCCTATTTGTTTTATTTCGATTATGGCAACTTCAAGATTTTCGGTTCTTCGCCCGAAGCCCAATTGATCATCAAAAACAATCGAGCCGAAATCCATCCGATAGCCGGAACATTTTTGCGAACCGGTAACGACGAACAAGATGCCGCACTCGCCAAAAAACTAGCCGAAGATCCGAAAGAAAACAGCGAACACGTAATGTTGGTTGATTTAGCACGAAATGATTTAAGCCGAAATTGTGACAAGGTTACGCTGGAAAAATACAAAGAAGTCCAATTTTTTTCGCATGTGATCCACCTCGTCTCTAAAGTCAGCGGTCATTTAAAAGAAAACACTATGACTTTGGTAGCGAATACTTTTCCTGCCGGTACTTTAAGTGGCGCTCCAAAATACAAAGCGATGCAATTAATTGAAAAAATAGAACCTGTCAACCGAAGTTTTTACGGCGGCGCCATTGGTTTTATGGACTTCGAAGGCAACTTTAATCACGCCATTATGATTCGCACTTTCCTTAGTAAAAACCACCAATTGCATTATCAAGCCGGTGCCGGAATTGTGGAAAGTTCTTCGGAAGTCAACGAAACACAAGAAGTTTACAACAAACTAAACGCGTTAAATAAAGCATTAGAATTAGCAGAAACCCTTTAACTTTACAACATGAAAATAGCCGTTATCGACAATTACGACAGCTTCACTTATAATTTGGTTCATTATCTGGAAGATTTGAACGCCACGGTGACTGTCTTTCGCAACGACGAACTCGAATTGGAAGAATTGGACTCTTTCGATAAAATCCTTCTTTCTCCCGGTCCGGGTATACCCGATGAAGCCGGTTTACTCAAACCCATCATTGCTCAATACGCCGCTACCAAAAGTATCTTAGGCGTTTGTTTGGGCCAACAAGCCATAGGCGAAGTTTTTGGTGGTAACCTAATCAATTTAGAGAAAGTCTACCACGGCGTGGCAACTACAGTCAACCCAACCGTTACCGATGAATCCCTTTTTAAAGATTTACCGTCAGAATTTGAAGTCGGCCGCTACCATTCATGGGTAGTTAACACCGCTGATTTTCCGGAGGTTTTAGAAATCACTTCCACCGACAAAAACGGCCAAATCATGTCGCTCCGACACAAAACGCTTGACGTTAAAGGCGTTCAATTCCATCCCGAAAGCGTACTTACACCACACGGCAAAACCATCTTAAAAAACTGGCTTAACGCTTAGTTTACTGTCTGCCCAACGTCGACAGTAACTTTATTATGCTGTCGACACTTCGGCAGTTCACCTAAACTAAGAATTATGAAACCCATACTCCAACGATTAATCAATCACGAAACCCTCAGTAAAGAGGAAGCCAAAACCGTTTTAGTCAACATTTCTAACGGACAGTACAATCCGAGTCAAATTGCATCATTTTTAACGGTTTATATGATGCGAAACATCACAATTGAAGAACTTTCCGGTTTTCGAGAAGCCTTATTAGAACTCTGCATTGCCATCGATTTTTCGGTTTACAACACCATCGATTTGTGTGGTACCGGCGGTGATGGCAAAGACACGTTCAACATTTCTACTTTGGCATCATTTGTCACTGCAGGCGCTGGAATTCATGTCGCCAAACACGGCAACTACGGCGTTTCTTCTATATCCGGCTCCAGCAATGTAATGGAAACTTTGGGCGTGAAATTCAGCAATGATAAAGCCTTTTTAACCAAATGTTTGGAAGAAGCCAATATCGCCATTTTACACGCGCCGTTATTCCATCCGGCGATGAAAAACGTTGGTCCGATTCGAAAAGAATTAGGCGTTAAAACCTTTTTTAATATGTTAGGACCAATGGTCAATCCGTCGTTTCCAAAACATCAATTGGTAGGTGTTTTCAGTTTAGAATTAGCCCGTATGTATGCTTATCTGTACCAAAACACCTCAGTTAATTACACCATTCTTCACGCTTTAGACGGTTTTGATGAAATTTCACTAACCGCCGATGCCAAAATCATCACCAAGGCCAGAGATAGTATGATCAATGCCTCCGATTTCCATCTTAAGCCGGTGGCACTTGAAGACCTAAAAGGCGGCACTACTGTAGCAGAATCGGCTGAAATTTTTAAGAATATCATTTCCGGTAACGGCACCAAAGCCCAACAAAATGCTGTTTGCGCCAATGCAGCTTTAGCCATCGCCACAGTGGAAAACTGCAGTATTCCTGAAGCTTTTGCCAAAGCGGAAGCCAGTTTACAATCCGGAAAAGCCTTAGAAAAATTACAAAAACTTCAAAAAATCAGCCAGTTAACATGAACATCTTAGACCAAATCATAGTACAGAAAAAACGAGAAGTAGTTTTAAAGAAAAGCCTTGTCTCGGCAAACCAATTGGAAAATACAGCGCTATTCAACAGCCGAACTACTTCATTGAGCAAATCCGTATTGCATTCGCCATTCGGGATTATAGCCGAACACAAACGCCGTTCTCCATCCAAAGCTACTATCAACCACAATTTATTCTTGGAAGATGTCGTTAAAGGCTACGAAGATGCCGGAGCAAGTGGAATCTCAGTATTGACAGACACTAACTTTTTTGGTGGTTCTTTAGACGATTTTTTACTAGCAAAAGCCAGCGTCAAAACACCTTTGTTGCGCAAAGAATTCATTGTCGACGAATACCAAATCTTGGAATCCAAAGCGTATGGTGCCGATGCCATTTTACTGATTGCCGCGGTTTTGACCCAATCAGAAATAAAAACCCTCGCTGCTTTTGCGCATTCCATCGCCTTGGAAGTGCTGCTGGAAGTCCACAACCAAGCGGAATTGGATAAAAGTCTGATACCCGAATTGGATATGATTGGCGTGAACAACAGAAATCTCAAAACGTTTGAAGTGCGTTTGGACACCAGTTTAGCCTTAGTTGATAAAATCCCGATTAATGTTGTAAAGATTTCTGAAAGCGGCTTACACACAGCAGCGGAAATCAAACTACTCAAAAGTGCCGGATTTAATGGCTTTTTGATGGGTGAAGCTTTTATGAAAACCAATAATCCCGGAGCCGAATTAGCCACACTACTACAACAATTGAAAGCGGTATGAAAATTAAAATATGCGGTATGAAATACCCTGAAAACAGTAAAGAAATAGCAGCTTTACAACCCGATTATTTAGGCTTTATTTTTTACGATAAATCGCCTCGCTTGTTGGAAAACGAAATTCCGAGCTTGGAAAAATCGATTGCCAAAGTCGGCGTTTTTGTCAATGCAACAGTAAAAGAAATCAAAGAAAAAGCAAGACAACACCAATTGGAAACCATTCAATTGCATGGTGAAGAAAGTCCGGATTTTTGCCGTTCTGTTCAACTATTAAAACTTAAAGTAATAAAATCATTTAATATAGATAATCAATTTAATTTTAAAACTTTAGAATCATATATAAACTATTGCGACTATTTTTTATTTGACACCAAAGGCAATCATTACGGCGGCAACGGAACCGCGTTCGATTGGCAGCTTTTGAAACAATATCATCTCGACAAACCGTATTTTTTGAGTGGTGGTATCGGACCCGAAAGCCTTGTTGATTTGCAGATTTTCCTCCAAACTGAATCCGCCCGACACTGTATTGCACTCGACCTCAACAGTAGGTTTGAAACACAACCCGGGCAGAAAAATCCCGAAACCTTAAAAACATTCCTTAAAAAACTCAAAGAACAGCTATGAAAACCACTTACAACGTTAACGAAAAAGGCTTTTACGGCGAATTCGGCGGCGCTTTTGTCCCTGAAATGCTTTACCCGAATGTAGAAGCCTTGCGCCAACAGTATTTAACCCTTAGCAACGAGCCATCATTTCAAGACGAATTTAAAGCGCTTTTACGGGACTATGTCGGCCGCCCAACGCCACTTTACTATGCCAAGCGCTTATCAGAGCAATTTGGCGCTAAAATCTACCTCAAACGCGAAGACTTATGCCATACCGGTGCGCACAAAATCAACAACACCATCGGCCAAATCCTACTAGCCAAAAGATTAGGTAAAACCCGAATCATCGCCGAAACCGGTGCCGGACAACACGGCGTTGCCACAGCAACCGTCTGTGCTTTAATGGGTTTGCAATGCATAGTGTATATGGGAGCAGTCGACATTCAACGTCAAGCTCCAAATGTGGCCCGAATGAAAATGCTCGGCGCCGAAGTCAGAGCGGCGGTTTCAGGCTCAAAAACCTTGAAAGACGCCACCAACGAAGCCATACGCGATTGGATCAGCAATCCGGAAGACACCTTTTATATCATTGGTTCCGTGGTAGGACCACATCCTTATCCGGATATGGTGGCACGTTTTCAAAGTGTAATCTCAGCAGAAATCCAACAACAATTACTGGAAAAAGAAAACCGCCAAAACCCCGATTATGTTATTGCTTGTGTTGGTGGCGGAAGCAATGCTGCCGGTGCTTTTTATCATTTTTTAGAGGAAGAAAAAGTAAAATTAATAGCCGTAGAAGCCGCCGGGAAAGGTATTTACAGCGGAGAAAGTGCTGCCACCTCAGCATTAGGCAAAATGGGAATTATACACGGCAGTAAAACGTTATTAATGCAAACGAATGACGGACAAATCACAGAACCTTACTCTATTTCGGCCGGATTGGATTATCCCGGAATTGGTCCGCTACACGCGCATTTGTTCCAAACCCGAAGAGCTGAATTTATCGCTGTAACCGACAAAGAAGCAATGCAAGCCGGAATAGCATTAGCCCAAACCGAAGGCATCATTCCTGCTATAGAAACCGCTCATGCTTTTGCCGTTTTAGAGCAAAAAAAATTCCGACCGGAAGACATCGTTGTAATCAATTTATCCGGGCGCGGCGACAAAGATTTAAACACTTATACGAACTATTTTGATTTATAAAAATGAACCGAATTCAACAACAATTATCAGCTAAAAATAAAATTCTATCTATTTATTTTACAGCAGGTTTTACTAAGTTAAATGGCACTAAAAGTTTAATAGAAGAATTAGCCCGAAACAAGGTAGATATTATCGAAATCGGATTGCCTTTCAGTGATCCTTTGGCCGACGGCCCAACGATACAATCAAGCTCTATGCAAGCCTTGCAAAACGGCATGACTACAACTTTACTTTTCGAGCAATTGAAAGATATCAGAAACACTGTTGATATTCCGTTAATCATTATGGGATATTTCAACCCAATGCTGCAATTTGGAATAGAAAACTTCCTGAAAGCCTGCCGGCAAACAGGAATTGACGGCTTGATTATCCCGGACTTACCGCTGGAAATCTATCTTTCTGATTATAAGAAGCTTTTCGATTCCTATGGCATTCAAATGATATTCCTAATCACGCCGCAAACCTCAGAAGAAAGAATCCGACTTATTGATGACAATTCCAATGCTTTCATTTATATGGTAAGCAGCGCAGGCATAACCGGGAGCAAAGACCAATTTGAGGAAAATCAGCTGCAGTATTTTGAAAGAATTGCTCGAATGAATTTGAAAAATCAGCAGTTAATTGGCTTCGGCATCAGCAACAAAATCACTTTTCAACAAGCTGTCAAACACCAAAAAGGAGCTATAATCGGGAGTAGTTTTATCCAATTCATCAGTAAAAACAAAATATCCGATATAAAAAATTTTATCAATAATATACTTTAGATAATTTTATTTATACAACTGAAAAACAAATTAATAAATATCTACTATAAGATTTATCTATAAGTGTTTTTCTCCTCAAAAATATGTTAAAATTGATTTAAACAAACGTTTAATTTAAACACTTGTTTAACTTTGTGCTCGAAATTAATTCATGACCCTTATGACAGATTTTAACGAAAAGCAAATCGAAATACTTCAAGTTGCCGAAAAGCTCTTTGCTGAAGAAGGTTTCGATGGAACTTCGGTTAGGGATATTGCCAAAAAGGCAAATATCAACATTGCGATGATTTCCTATTATTTCGGTTCCAAAGAAAAGTTGCTGGAAGCTTTGGTTATTTATCGTATCAAAGCGATGAGCATGCACTTGGAGAATTTGTACCAGGAAAACATTTCGCCTTTGGATAAAATGGACAAACTCATCGCCTACTACATCCAACGCGTACACCAAAATCGCAGTATTTACCAAATTTTACACTTCGAGTTATCGAACAATAAAAGAGAAATCAACTTGCAAACCTTTACCGAAGTCAAAAAAAACAACCTGCGATTTCTGGAAAACATCATCAAAGAAGGGCAAGATCAAGGTGTTTTCCAACCCAACATCAATGTGACTTTATTACCTACCATCATCTTGGGTAGCTATAGTCACATGCACATGAACAAAGTGTATTACAAAGAAGTACTGAATTTAAATACTGAGGCCGACTTTGAAAACTACGTACTAACCGAACTCACCGCTCATATTCAGAAAACGATTAAAGCATTGCTGGTTTTTGATTCGAATAACCGATAAATTAAGCAATGGTAGTTGCAAATAACAAAATACAAAACATGAAAAAACAAGCTTCTCTCCTATTTTTCTTGACTCTTTTGAGTTTAGGTTCAGGATATGCTCAAGAAAAAAGAAAGTTGACTTTAAAAGAAGCCATCGAAATGGCTGTGCAAAACAGTACTTCGGCAGAACTGGCTACTACAAAAGTAAAAAGCGCCGAGTTGGCGTTGGCCAACACCAAAAACAATCAATATCCCGGTGCCAAAATCTCAGGGCAATACATGCGCTTGTCGAGTGCTAATGTAAAATCCAATTTACAATCGAATAACAGTTCAGAACCTGCTGCCCCACTCAAAGTAGACCAATTACTGTTAGGCCAAGCCAATGTGACGATGCCGATTTTCAGCGGTTTTAAGCTTAAAAACAGCATCAAAACATCCGAAAGCCTATACCAGGCCGAAACCTTCGCTAAAAAGCACTCTAATGAAGCTATAGGACTTGAAGTAGTAGAATTGTTCGCTTCACTTTACAAAGCCCAACAAATGACACTGCTGATAGCCGATAATATGAAAACTGCGGAACAAAGGGTAAAAGACTTTACTGCGATGGAAGAAAACGGTTTAATTGCCCGAAACGATTTGCTGAAAGCCCAATTGCAGGTATCCAACATAAAACTGGCGTTAGACAATGCCAAAAAGAACGCTGCGGTGGCCAATTATCAACTCATCACTTTATTAAAACTGCCGGAAAGTACGGTGGTCGATATTGATATTGAAGCCATCAAAAAAGATATGGCTGCTCATCCGTACCAAAAATCGGAAGGCGAACGAAACGACCTCAAAGCCTTATCGCTCAAAAAAGCAGCTGCAGATAGCGAGATTAAAGTCGCCAAAAGCAATTACTATCCTTCCCTAGCCCTCAGCGGTGGTTACATTGCCTTAGATTTAAACAATGTGTTGACCGTAACGAATGCGATGAACTTCGGATTGGGCTTTTCGTATGATTTGTCGAGTATTTTTAAAAACGGCAAGCAAGTGCAATTCGCCCAAAGCAAAGCCAAAGAGACTTCTTTAGCATTAGAGCAACTGAACGAACAAGTCAAAGAAGAAGTCTTCCAAGCCAGTGAAAACTATAACTTATCACTCAAACAAAGTGCCGTATACGATGAAGCAGTAGCCCAAGCTTCGGAAAATTATCGCATTGTAAAAGACAAATACGACAACAGTTTGTCGACCACCAATGACTTATTGGAAGCCGATTTTGAACAACTTCAGGCGCAAATCAACCAAGCACTCTCAAAAGCCGATGTAGCTCAGAAATACTACGAACTACAATTTGCTTCGGGACAATTATTGAATTCATTACAACTTACTCAAAACTAAATACAGCCTTATGACAGCTACAAAAACCAATAGAAAATTCACGCTCATTTTTATAGTATTCCTGGTACTCGGAATTGCTTACGGAGGATATAAATACATCCACTCATTGTCGCATGAAACCACAGACGATGCACAAGTATCGAAAAAAATGAACCCCATTATCCCCAGAGTTGGCGGTTACATTAGTCGGGTTTTTGTGAAAGACAATGAGTTGGTTAAAAAAGGTGACACGCTGTTCACCATAGACAACAGCGATTATTTGGTTAAAGTAGCCGAAGCCAAAGCCGCTTTGGTTGCCGCCGAAAACAGCTACGAAGCCGCTAAAGCTGATATTGCCACTTCGGAAGCCAATGTTGCCGTTTCGGATGCCAATGTGAAATCGGCAAGCGGAACCATTGAAACGGCTAAAATAAGATTGCGCAGAGCTACAGCCGATTTCGAGCGCTACAACAACTTGTACAAAAACCGTTCGATTACCAAACAGCAATTTGAACAAGCGGAAGCGGCCAAACAAGAAGCGGAAAGCCAATTGCGTATTTTACAAGAGCAACAAAAAGCTTCTGCTTACCAAAAAACCGTAGCCTCGGCCAAAACCAATGTCAGCAACAAACAAGTGTTAGTCGCTGAAGCCAATGTTAAAAAAGCCAAAGCTTTACTGGATGCAGCCAATTTGAACTTATCATATACTGTAGTAAAAGCTTCAATTGACGGGCAAGTTTCTACCGTAGACATGCAGCCCGGGCAATTGGTACAACCCGGACAATCGTTGTTTTACATCATTAACAACCAAGAAACTTGGGTAGTGGCCAATTTTAAAGAAACCCAACTCGACAAAATGCGTGTGGGTCAGCAAGTAAAATTGAAAATCGATGCGTTTCCGGGTACTGAGTTTGAAGGTGAAATTACGTCTTTTTCGCCAGCTACCGGCTCTAAATTCTCTCTTTTGCCTCCCGACAATGCCAGTGGAAACTTTGTCAAAACAGTGCAAAGACTACCGGTTAGAATCAACTTTACAGCTAACAATGATTCGAAAAAACTACAATTGTTGCGCTCGGGGATGAACGCGGAAGTGGATGTGATTTTGAAGTAAGGGATAAGGCCCTTCGACTCCCGAAGCTTCGGGACAGGGTCACAAAATAATAGATAAGGGAAAAAAATTCATAATTCATAATTTAAAAAAATGGCAACAGCAGTCGTTCAGGAAGATTTGGTTGAATATGGCTTTCGCAGGGTAATTATCACCATTACCGCGGTGCTTTGTGCGCTCTTGGAAATTGTGGACACGACCATAGTGAACGTAGCGCTGAACAACATGCGAGGCAGTTTGGGCGCGTCTTTAACCGATGTGGCTTGGGTGATTACGGCTTATGCCATTGCCAATGTCATTGTGATTCCGATGACGAGTTGGTTGTCGCAGCAATTTGGTCGAAGAAACTACTTTGCCGCTTCAATTATCATTTTTACGGTAGCTTCCTTTATGTGTGGTAATGCCGATAACATCTGGGAATTGGTAGCGTTTCGATTCATACAAGGTTTGGGTGGCGGCGCTTTGTTAGTAACAGCACAAACCATTATAACGGAAAGTTATCCGGTAGAAAAACGCGGCATGGCTCAAGCTATCTATGGTATGGGTGTGATTGTAGGCCCTACTTTGGGCCCGCCATTGGGAGGTTATTTGGTCGATCATTTTTCATGGCCTTATATTTTTTATATTAATGTACCAATCGGTATTATTGCAACTCTTTTGACCTTATCGTTTGTACGAAGTCCGAAATACGGCGAAAAACTCAAAGCCCATCAAGTGGATTGGATTGGGATTGTTTTGCTGTCGGCTTTTATCGGTTCGCTACAATACGTTTTAGAACACGGTCAGCAGGACGATTGGTTTAACGACGAATGGATCGTGAGATTATCGGTACTAAGCGTTGTTGGTTTGTTTTTCTTTATTTGGCGACAGTTGTCTTATGCTTATCCGATAGTAAATTTAAAAGTACTCAAAGACAGTAACCTGCGTGTGGGCGTGGTGATGAGTTTTATAATGGGATTTGGGTTGTATGGTTCGACTTTCATTATTCCGATTTATACTCAATCTATTCTAGGTTGGACGGCAACAGATGCCGGATTGTTATTGGTGCCAAGCTCGATTACTGTAGCTATTATGATGCCTTTTATCGGTAAACTGATCCAGCGCGGAGTGCCACAGACCTACTTAGTGGCCATGGGCTTTTTATCGTTCTTTATATTCACCTATTGGATGCACAACATTATGACACCGGATACTGGTGAAGAACATATGTTTTGGCCGTTAATTGTCCGCGGATTGGGATTGGGACTCTTGTTTGTACCCATAACTACTTTATCGCTTTCGGGTTTGAAAGGCAAAAGCATAGGAGAAGGAGCCGCTTTTACGGGAATGATGCGACAATTGGGCGGTTCGTTCGGGATAGCCATTATCACAACTTTCTTGGCGCGATTCGGGCAAGAACATCGCGTTAACTTGATTGGGTATTTAGATCCTACTCGAGTGGCGGTTCAGGAAAAAATACACGGTTTACAGAACGCCTTTATAGCCAAAGGATACAGCGCTGAAATTGCCTTGCAAAAAGCCTACAAAGTCATGGAATTGAGTGTTACCAAGCAAAGTACCGTGCTTTCGTATATGGATGTATTCCTGTATTTGGGTGTTTTATTCTTGTTCTGCATACCCTTTATCTTATTAATCAAGAAAGGTAAAAACAAAGTCAATCCAAGCGAAGCCATGCACTAAAACACTCTTTTACAAGTTATTAACAATCTGCATTGATTATAAAAACAATTCCCTAAATTTGGTTTAAAACACTCGTTAACAACTATCTAAACCAAAAAAACATGGGACTTTTTACCAATCACGAGAAAAAAGTGATAGCCGAACTTTGTAAAAAAAGTGAAGCCATCAGCAATGACATCAGTAAAGAAATCAATGAATTACTCGATGATTTAAAAACGGAATACGAAGAAAATAAAATCGTTTTAAAAGAATTCAACGCTTTTGTAAACGAATTGGAACAAAAGCTCTCTCCGCAAGATTTAGAAAAGTTACAATCTTTTTCTAGCCGACTGTACAAGGTGAAGCGCTGCGCCAAAAAAGGTGTAGAAGCCATGCAAGAATTGGCCAGAGACCAACGTAAAGCCACTAATGAAACACTCAGAGAATACCAAGAGTATTTGTATTTTTAACTATCGGGTAAAAACTAAGGTATTGCCTTTGCTTAAATTAGCATCAAAAGCATAGCCTTCATAGTTAAAGCCTTTTAAATCGTCGAGAGTTTCAGCATTAGTATCTATAATATAACGCACCATCAAGCCTCTCGCCTTTTTGGCAAAAAAGCTGATCATTTTGAGTTTGCCGTCTTTGTAGTCTTTGAATTCAGGGGTAATTAAAGGTACTTTTAACATTTTGGCATCAACAGCACTAAAGTATTCGTTACTGGCCAAATTGAGAAACAACTCGTCTTTTTGCAACTCATCGTTCAACGCCTTGGTGATGGTTTTCTTCCAAAACTCATACAGGTTTTTGTTTTTCCCTATCGGCATAGTAGTGCCCATTTCCAGGCGATACGCCTGCATTAAATCGAGTGGTTTGAGCAAACCGTACAAACCGGATAAGATTCTAAGTCTTTCTTGTAAAATACTTATTTTATCTTCCGGCAAGGTGTAAACATCCAAACCGGTATACACATCACCGTCGAAAGCATACACCGCTTGACGTGCATTCTCAGCGGTAAAAGGCAAATGCCAATCCTGATTGCGCTGCCAATTGAGTTCCGCCAACTTAGCCGAGATATCCATCAATTCAGACAGTTGGCTAGGCTTTTTCTTTTTTAAAGTATTTTGAATGGTAGCCGCTTGTTTTAAAAACTGCGGTTCGGTATACGTTGTTACCGGAACCGTTTTTTCATAATTCAACGATTTGGCCGGAGAGATAACAATTTTCATAGTACTTTATTTTAGCGTCTCAAAAATACAAATTCGATGCTGAAATCATCCGGTAAAAAATGAATAGTTTCAATAGTTATATCAACAGAATCGATATTATCAAAATGTTAATCTGTTTGGCTTACGCTACAGAAAAAGGTATTTTGCCCATTCAAAAAAAACAGCCATGAGAAAAATAATAATCTTACTCCCTATTCTATTTCTTGCGTCCTGTAAAACCCAAAAAAGCACACCGGAAATAGCGGTAGCCGAAAAAAGAACGGCAGTCATTGTAAAACCGGAAGCTGTGGCAGCACTCAAAAAAGACAGGGCTTATGAATTGGGCAAAAGAGTATTGGAAGCCTGCAACAACTCGCGTTTTAAGGCGTTTACCACTGTCGAAGCTACACCCAAAGTGATTGCCAATGCTACTGCCGAGAAAATTTCTGCCACTTGCCAAAAAATCATCTTGCGCAACGGACGATTTATCGACTTGAAGTTGGTGGAAATTGTACACAACGAAATCACTGACGACTATGTATTTCGATACGATATTCAATACGAAAAACCAATGTTCAAGAGAGAGCTCAAAGTTACCATTGATGCCGAAAACAAAGTATCGGCCCTTGCTACCAAAGAAATCAAGAACAAACCTTTATAAGTATTTGTCCTTTTCGCCAAATTATCGTACATTAACACAATTATCACTATAAGCACTTAAACATCAGTCTATGAATTCACTCTGGGAAAAAATCATTATCGAAACCATACTGAAAAAACCGCGAAAAAAAAGCGGCAAAACCAAAAGCTATTCTAAATACGAATTAGCAAAGGGCTACCGTGAGTTTATCATCTTGGCCAAAAGAAATTCGAAAGATTTTATTTTGATCACTTTGGGAATTTTTTCAGCTTCTTTCGGATTCAAAGGTTTTTTGCTGACCAACCACTTTATAGACGGTGGTGCAACCGGTATTTCCTTGTTAATTTCTATTCTAACCAAGATACCGTTGTACATGCTCATCATTGGCGTTAACTTGCCGTTTGTGATTATGGGATACAGGGTTATGGGAAAAGCTTTTGCCATTAAAACGGCTTTGGCTATTTCAGGTTTGGCCATTTGTTTGGCAACGGTAACCTTTCCCAATGTGACCAACGACAATCTTCTAGTGGCTGTTTTTGGTGGGTTTTTCTTGGGCGCCGGTATTGGTTTATCGGTTAGAGGCGGCGCGGTAATAGACGGAACGGAAGTCTTGGCAATATTCCTTAGCAGAAAATTCGGTACTACCATTGGCGATATCATCATTGTTATCAACATACTAATTTTCTCGGCTGCAGCCTATTTCTTGGGAATTGAAGTTGCATTGTACTCGATGATCACTTATTTAGCCGCTTCCAAAACTTTGGATTTTATAGTAGAAGGTATTGATGAATACATCGGAGTAACCATCGTTTCTTCTAAAAGCAACGAAATCCGACAAATGATCATTGAAGTGATGGGCCGAGGCGTTACGGTTTACAGTGGCAAACGTGGCTATGGCAAACGCGGAGAAACCAAAGAAACCGAAATCATTTATACAGTTATCACTCGCCTTGAATTGAACAAACTCAACACCGAGATCGAAAAAATCGAACCCGATGCGTTTGTGGTTATGAATAGCATCAAAGACACCAAAGGCGGTATGATTAAGAAAAAACCCTTAAAACATTAAGATAACCTGCTCTTTTCAATTAAATCTATGAACAAGATAATACTGTTATTCCTCCTTATTATTACAGCAGTTAGTTGCAAAAAAGACAACATAGAACCGCTCAAACCGAAAGGAAAACCCAAGGGAGAAATTCCGACTAAAACAACCAATCTTTCCGATTGTTACAAAGCTGATATAGCTGGAAATATTATCGAACTACAAATTCAAAACAAGGCCGAAGTAACAACCGGAACTTTGACTTATGCCTTTTCCGGTAAAGAAGTTACTCAGGGAGCTTTCAAAGGAAAATGGGAAAACAATATTTTAGTTGCCAATTACTACTATAAAGCAAAAGGGAAAAGCAAAGAACGTCAAATAGTTTTTAAACGGATTAACAACGAACTTTTAGAGGGTTACGGTGAACGTAAAACGAATAGTACTCAATTTAAAGATGTGACCAAAATAAAATTCAATGAGAATATGCCACTAAAAAAAGTAGTCTGTAATTAGCCATGAAAGAAAGAGCACAAACCCGACAGGAAGAATTAGCCAATGCTTTAACACACGGATTGGGCATTGTATTATGTGTTTTGGCTATGCCGGTCGTTTTAACCATTACTTTTAATCAAGCGGATTTGACTTCTTTTTATGGAATTGCCGCATTTGCTGTGGGTGTATTATTAGTTTACAGTTCATCAACCTTATACCATTTTGTTCAAGAGAAAAAAATTAAAAACATCCTTAAGATTGCCGACCATATCAGTATTTACTTCCTGATTGCCGGTACTTACACGCCGTTGATGATTAAATATCTTCCGACTTCAACTGCTTTTGTATTTCTGACTACCATGTGGTGCATTGTATTGTTCGGCACGCTTTTTAAAATTTTTTTCATCCACAAGTTCGAGTGGTTTTCGGTGATACTGTACCTTGCCATGGGTTGGATGATTGTTTTTGTGATTAAACCGCTGATTCACAATGTGCCTTTGACCGTTTTTTGGTGGATTTTAGGCGGTGGACTGAGTTATACTGTAGGCGTTTACTTTTATGTAAAAAGTCATAAACCCTTTTACCACGCTATCTGGCATGTGTTTGTACTGCTGGGCACCATACTTCACTTTGTGGCCATTTGTAAAAGTCTGTAAGCCATGGAAATATTCATCATTTCCATTACTGCTTTCTTGGTTGCTGTTTTAACCTTTTTTTCCGGTTTCGGATTGGGGACAATCTTAACTCCGGTATTTATGATTTTCTTTCCAACCAACATCGCTATTGGCTTAACCGGTGTAGTTCATTTTTTCAACAATGTTTTCAAGCTATTGTTAGTAGGCAACAAAGCTGACAAAACGGTAATCTTCCGCTTCGGAATACCTGCCGTTATTGCCGCTGCTTTGGGATCATGGTTACTTTTGAATCTATCCGATACCCAACCCCTATTCAGTTATACATTGGGCAACAAACTCATTGCCGTATTTCCGGTGAAATTTATCATTGCACTTCTATTGATTGTATTTGCTTGTATTGATCTTATTCCTTATTTCAACCGTTTAGAATTTAGAAAAGAAAAATTACCTGTTGGCGGAATCTTGAGCGGTTTTTTTGGAGGCTTAGCCGGAGTTCAAGGTGCTTTAAGCAGTGCTTTTTTAATTAAGGCAGGATTAACCAAGGAAGCGTTTATAGCTACAACCGTTGTAGTTTCAACTTTAGTAGACATTACCAGATTGAGCATATACACTACCCAATTCCATAAAGCCGATCTCACCGAAAACTTACCTTTGGTAATTTGCGCTACTTTATCAGCAATATTGGGTGCTTATCTTGGCAATAGATTATTAAAGAAGGTAACACTCCAATTCATAAAAACCATTGTTGCTTTGTTACTAATACTTGTCTCAATTGGTTTAGGTTCCGGATTAATTTAAAACAGCATGTTTTCTTAACCATTTGATAAACCAATTGAAACAAATATACCATCACAGTACTTTAATTTTATATTAAAACGCAACACCATGGAAATCAATTGGATTATTATTGGAATAGTAGTAGCAACACTATTGGCCTTAATCGTTTATCTTATCAAACAAAATCAAAAAGACCAGCAAAAAGTTACCCGACACTTTAACGCTGACACCACTGAATTGTCTGAAGAAGAAGATGAGCTCAACAACAATTAGCTTGTATTAACTTCTTGCAAAGAAAACCATTATCAGTTCGAGAGTTAACTACACCTGTTAATGGCTTTCAGAATCGACAATACTTCTCTATATTTGCTATAACTAAATCGATATAGTAATGGAAGAATGCATTTCGGTATTTGATATGCTAAAAATTGGGGTTGGACCATCGAGTTCACACACTTTAGGCCCATGGCGTGCAGCTGAACGTTTTTTAAACGAATTAAAAGAAGCTAATAAGTTAAGTAAAGTCGCCCATATTAAAGTCGATTTGTACGGTTCTTTATCCCTAACCGGTAAAGGTCACGCCACAGATTATGCGGTAATGCTTGGATTAAGCGGACAAGATCCGGAATACATCCCGGTACAAAATATTGATAGCATCATCCAAGCCATTAAAAAAAACCACCAGATTAATTTAGCTGATACTATGCTCATTCCGTTTAATCCGGAAACTGACATTGTTTTCAATAAAAACTTTTTACCCTTCCATGCTAATGGCATGTCGTTTACCGCAACCACCAATGATGGTAAAACCATAGAATCTACCTTCTACTCTATAGGTGGTGGATTTGTGGTGAAAGAAGAACGTGTCAATGCCAAAAAGAAACACCAAATCAAATGTGCATTTCCGTTTCAAATTCAGAACGCAGCCGAATTGTTAGAGTACACCATCAAAGAAAACAAATCCATTTCTGAAATTGTTTACGCCAATGAAATATCTATGCGAACCGAAACCGAAGTACATCATGAGCTCCTTCGAATTTGGAATACCATGTTGGAATGCATGTACATAGGCTGTCACTCGGAAGGCATTTTACCGGGTGGATTAAACGTTCGTCGTCGAGCATTCGACATGCACCAAAACCTCATCGGTTTAGCCAACTATAATTCCCCTCAAGAATGGCTGGAAACCATTCGCAAAACCGAAGTAAAGTTTCGCCAAATCCTAAAATGGGTTTCTTGTTTTGCACTCGCAGTAAATGAAGTTAATGCCGCATTAGGCCGAGTAGTGACCGCACCAACCAACGGAAGCGCGGGTGTAATCCCGGCTGTATTGATGTATTACATGGTAATTGAAAACCACCAAGCCGATGAAAAGCATATCAAGCAATTCCTAATGGTAGCCGGAGAAATAGGAAGCATCTTTAAAAAAGGCTCCACCATTTCTGCCGCTATGGGCGGTTGTCAAGCCGAAATAGGCGTATCTTCAGCTATGGCGGCCGGCGCTTTATGCGAAGTAATGGGTGGCACTCCTGAGCAAGTATTAATGGCGGCCGAAATCGCAATGGAACATCACTTAGGATTAACCTGTGACCCTATTGGTGGTTTGGTTCAGATTCCGTGTATCGAACGCAACACCATGGGCGCTATCAAAGCTATAAACGCTGCGGAATTAGCTTTGGAAACCGATGCCAAAAACGCCAAAGTTCCTTTGGATAAAGTAATTGATACCATGTGGCAAACGGCCAAAGACATGAATTCTAAATACAAAGAAACTTCGGAAGGCGGATTGGCTGTAGCGGTGAATATGGCGGACTGTTAAAACTCGAACGTCAAACTCGTTGTTATATAAAAATTGTTATTGGTCAAGGAAGCCTCTTTGACAAACACCTTTTCCTGACTGTTTAAATGTCTCGCTTCGGTTCTGAATTTGACTTTATCATTAAGGAGATAATCTATGTTGAATGAGATGCCAAAGGTTTTAAAACTGTCCTCTGTAGTGATAATCACATTGTCATTATCCTGGTAATATTCGGCTCTAAAAGCGGTTTGCCATTTGGGTGTCAAAGTATATTGAACCATCATCACTGGGCTCATCCAAAATAGTTTACTGTCGTTATTTGTAACATCTGTCTGCATTCCGGCATCAAAGCCTAATATGCTTCGCCATTTAGAATTCCATTGTTTGTCCCAATACCAATTACTAAAGTATCGCATTCCCCATTGACCATTGTACAACTCTTTACCTATAAAAGTACTCCAGTTAAAAGTGCTGTTTTCCTTAGGCTTGTAAACAATTTGCGAACCCAAAGCCGGAGAAATATTTTTATCCGGTTTGTTGATGCGTTGCCAACCATTGGTAACCAAACCCGAAAATTGCCATTGGTTATTGGGTTTATAAGTATATTTCACACCGGTCATAAAATAGGGTGAATTTTCAGCCAACATCGAACGAGTTAAGGTCAGATTCGCACCGGTAGTTGCCGATTCAAATCCTATATAACTTGGTAAAATCCCAAATTCAACTGTGTTTTTTTGAGCTTGATCGAGGTACAACCCTACAAAAGCTTCATTGATGATTTTAGTAGTTTCGTTGGCATAATTGTCTTCAACATAAGTTCCGGATTGCAGCGCCAAAGAAGCATAAACGTTATCGTATTCCGCTTTGACTCTTACCAATCCAAGGTTCACATTAAACTCGTTATGACGGTTGTAATTGTACATAAACGGAAGTTTCATTGGTGCTTCAGGTTGGTTAAAATCATAGGAATAGTAAGTTTCCAGATAACCGGAGAAAGACCATTTTACTTCATTTTTCTCTTGGGCCAAACCAATAGTAACTGTTAACAATAAAGCCCATAATTTTAATGATTTATTCATACTAAATAGTTTTTTGCTTTCTGCTCAATTCTAAATTACTAACCGGTGTGTACACCATTGGATATTCTTCTATAGCCACATCACTTTTGTCTAAACCAAAGGCTTTTTCATCAGAAAGCGATAACTTTTTCAACCAAAAATACGAAGTTAATAACCATCCGTCTTTAAAAGCAAACTCATTTTCAACGGAAATAAATTTTTCAATAATGACAAATTTATAATCGGGTTCTGCATTGTATTTGGTTGAACCATCAGGGCGAATATGCAAATTAAGCTCTTTTTGTTCTACCAATTCTTGCACTATCTTCTTAAAATACAATTCCACTTTGGGCTGGATTCGGAAACCAACGTTGAGTACCACTTTAATAACTTTGTCATCCAAAAGCTCAATCACTTCATAATCCAACGTAAACGGTTCATTGGTTCGATTGATGTGTAAAAACCAATAGACATCTGCTCTTTTAGGCTTTTTGGCAAAGATGGATTTGATAATCTTTTCTTCGATTTCGTAGGCTTTGTTAGCTTTGGACAAGTAAATCAAGTGTGTGGCATACTTCGGAATAGCGTCATCAGAACTCAAGGCTTGCAACTTAGGTGTTTCTTCGGCCAAATTGACAAACTTGAGGAAACGATTGTTGATTTTTCGGGAATAATACCAAACATACATGACCATAAAAATAAACAACTCAAAAAACAAGAACATCCATCTTTCTTTGATTTTCACAATATTCGCCATAAAAAACGAAACCTCAATCAAAGCAAAAACGGTCAACATTAAGGCAATCCACCCGATTTTAATTTTCTTGATAAAAAACAGATAATAAGCCAATAATAAACTGGTCATCATCATGGCTACCGTGATAGAAAAACCATAGGCGGCTTCCATATGTGCCGAATTTTTGAAGTACAAAATCATCAATACACAGCCAATCCAAAGTATGGTATTAACCGATGGAATATAAATTTGTCCTTTTAAATTCGTAGGATGTTTTAAAGCCACTCTCGGCCAAAAATTTAAAGAAATAGCCTCATTAATCAAGGTAAAAGAACCGCTGATTAAAGCTTGTGAAGCAATAATGGCTGCCAATGTTGCAATTACAATTCCAACTATCAAAAACCACTCCGGCATAATGGTATAAAAAGGATTCTGACCCTTTAAAAATGCATCGCCTTGATGCATCAACCAAGCACCTTGACCCAAATAGTTAATCAATAAAGCCGATTTTACAAATATCCAAGTAATCCGAATGTTTTGACGACCGCAATGTCCTAAATCAGAATACAAAGCCTCTGCACCCGTTGTACATAGAAACACTGCACCCAACAACCAAAAACCTTGCGGGTATTCAACCAATAATCGATAAGCATACACCGGGTTCAATGCTTTTAAAATATCGGGGTGATGGATAATTTGTGACAAGCCTAAAACCAGCAACATACCAAACCAAACCACCATAGCAGGGCCGAAAATACTTCCTACTTTTTGGGTACCAAACCGTTGAAAAATAAACAAACCCGAGAGTATAGCAATCACTATCGGAATCGTGGGCAAGTTCGGAAAAATGGCTTCTAAGCCTTCAACAGCAGACGCAACCGATATAGGCGGAGTGATAATTCCATCGGCCAACAAAGTTGTAGCGCCTAATATTGTTGGTATCACTAACTTACCTTTACCAAAGCGTTTGACCAAAGCATAGAGCGAAAAAACGCCGCCTTCACCGTGGTTATCGGCAGAAAGTGTCAATAAAACATATTTTAATGTGGTTTGAAAGGTTAGTGTCCAAAAAACACAAGATATCCCGCCATATACTAAAAGTTCGGTAATTTCTCTTTCGCCTACAATGGCTTTCATAACATAAAGCGGACTCGTTCCGATGTCGCCGTAAATAATTCCAAGGGCGACTAACAGCGAAGCCGCAGTAATTTTTTGTTTAGCAGTTGCATTCATTTGAATATTGATTTTTAGTTAAAATTTGGCACAAAAATGCCTTGGCGAAGACCGAAAAGGCTTTCACAAATGGTGAATAAAATGATTTTAGATAATTGTTTTTAACCCGAATTAAAGCGATAACCAACACCGGATTCAGTGATTATGAATTTCGGGCGATTGGCATCTTCTTCTATCTTTTTGCGAAGTTGGGCCACAAAAACGCGTAAATATTGGGTTTGATCAGCATAGCTTTGCCCCCAAATTTCTTTCAATAGGTACTGATGGGTTAATACCCTTCCGTCATTCTTAATCAGTAAAGCAAGTAAATTATATTCGGTAGCCGTAAGCTTGATGATTTCGTGGTTGGCTTTTACAATTCTGGAACTCAAGTCAACGCTACAATTCCCAAAAGTTACTACTGACTCCCGATTAACCGTTGTTTTATTCCTCAATGCGGTTCGGATTCGGGCCAATAATTCTTGGGTGCGAAAAGGTTTGGTCAAATAATCGTTGGCACCGCTGTCTAAAGCTTTTACGATCTCGGTTTCGGCACTTTTGACCGATAAGATAATGATCGGATTTTGGTACCATTCTCTGAGTTTTCTCAGCACTACTTGCCCATCTTCATCAGGCAAACCCAAATCTAACAAAATCAAATCGGGTTGGTGACTGGCAGATATCGCGATGCCTTCCTTTCCGTTTACAGCAAACAGCACTTTGTATTGGTTGGCTTCTAGAGAAATCTCCAGCAACTTTCTGATTTGCGCCTCGTCATCTACGACCAATATGGAAAATGCGTTATTCATGACTTAAAGAATTTATAGGTAAGCAATCCACCACAAAAGACAATTCAAAAACGGCTCCGCCCTCATCAGCATTGTGTAAAGTAATCCAACCGTTTTGGGCTTCGGTAAAACCTTTAACAATGGAAAGTCCTAATCCGGTTCCTCCTGTTTTAGCCGTTTTAAATCGATAAAATTTATCAAAGGCTTTGTCTATTTCCTCGGGTGGAAATCCGTAGCCATCATCGGATATAGTGATTACACATTTTTTAATCAAATCAATATGGGTGTCGTAATCGGCATCGACTTCATATTTAGCACTGATGTTAATTGTAGCGCCTTTAGGTGTATGCTGCGCACAATTGTAAACCAAATTGTAAATAATTTGCTCCATCAAACCATAATCTAATTTAAAAAGCGGCAAATTTTCATTGATGGCATAAGTTATTTTATGGTCTTTGGTTTCTTCTTTTAAACGATCACAAACGTTGTAAATGATTTCTTTAACATCACACCAATCGAGTTTAGGATGAATATAACCTGATTCCAAACGAGACATATTCAACAAATTCTCTACCTGATAATTCAGCTTCATAGAGGCTTTTTCGATTTCATTATGAAGCTTTTGTTGGGTTTCCTCAGAAAGTTTGACATTCTTTTGTTGCAAGGTGTCAATCGAACCCAAAATAGCGGCTATAGGAGTTCTTAGTTCGTGAGATAACGAATCTAATAAAGTGTTATATAATTTTAAAGTACTGGCGCGCGTTTGTTTGACTTGAATAGCGCGTTGCATTCGGCGAAAATTGTTGGTCAACACTGCATTAATTAAGGCAATGATGAAATACATTACCAACAAAAATATATCTTCGGCTTTTTCTATTTGAAGGGTAAAATAGGGCTTTATAAACATAAAGTTCAAGGCCAAAGCACTCAACACAGCACCCAATAGCACCGGTTTGATTTCCAAAAAAATGGCCAACAAAGAAACCACGACCAACAACAAATAACCAACAATCCTATAATCGATTATGTCCCTAACAATCAAACAAGAAAGAGACACTGCGGTAACCGACAAAAAACTGATAAGATACTGGTTCTTAGTGCTCTTTAAAGCGAACTTGTCCATGGCTTTTATTTTTTGACAAAGTTACGGCAATACTTATAAGCACGATATAAAGTAATGTTCGGAAAATATAAAGATTTTATAAAGATTACTTTCGTCGGGTATCGATAAGATGAACGATTTTCCAACCCTCGGCTGTTTTAAACAAGGTAAACGCATTGACGCCTTTATGACTAAACTTACCATTGATGTAGAATTCGTAGGGTGTCCAAGCATGTGCCATAGTGCCGTCGACTTGGATGTTGTAGCTCAAAATGCGCTCTTCAAATTGCATATCAGCCGGAATAGTAGCCATAGAAATCAAAAATTCTTTAGGCGTTTCAGTAGAGAACTTATTGCCTTTAGCCGTCTCCGAAATGGATTGTAAAACCAGTTTATCGCTGCAAGTCGACTTAATTTTCAAGGTATCTTTGGCGTGAAAACCTTCGAAAAAAGTTTGTATGGTTTGCTCCACTTCGGCTTTTTGGGCTTGACCCGAAAAACCAAAAAGCAAAAAGAGTATCAAAAGAGCTTGTCTCATCTTTAGTATTTTGACCATTTGTACAGTTCTTTCCAAGTAGGTTTTTTGCCGTACATTAAAATCCCAACACGATAAATTTTGGCCGCAAACCAAACGACTAAAAGGAAAGTAGCAAACAATGAGACCAAAGAAACGGCTATTTGCCACAACGGCACGCCAAACGGAATACGCATCATCATTACAATGGGAGACGTTAGCGGAATCATGGAAAAAACAGTAGCCACTGTTCCGTGCGGATCATTGATTACGGTAAAAAATCCGATATAAACTCCCAAAATCAGCGGCATGATGATCGGCAATAAAAACTGTTGCGAATCGGTTTCATTATCTACCGCAGCTCCTATGGAAGCGTAAAACGAACTATACAAAAAGTAACCGCCAATAAAATAAAAGATAAATGAAATTAAAATAGTACCTATAGGCAAGTTCCAAATCTCCTTTACATACAAAGCCATAGAACCGCCCATTTCTTGCTGGGCTGTTTGCACCGCTTCCGCATTAACGCCTGAGGTAGCTCCTATTTGGATACCGAAAATGGAAGACAACACAAACATCGCCGTCAATCCGAGAATGGCCCAAATCATAAACTGTAAAATCCCAGCCAAAGAAGTCCCGATAATTTTACCCATCATCAATTGAAAAGGTTTTACCGAGGAAATGATGACTTCGATAATGCGTGATACTTTTTCTTCAATCACACTGCGCATCACCATATTGCCATAGATAACGATAAACATCATAATTAAATAGCCAAAAGCACCGCCAATGGCAATTTTAATTTCGTTTAACCCTTTCAAAGCGGTTTCTCCGGAAGCTTTGGTCAAATTAATGCTGATGTTCGATTGGGCTTTGTCAATAGCTTTGACATCTAAACCGGCTTTATGGTAATTTTCAGTTGTGAGTTTGTTATTGATAACCGATTCTAAATCTTCCACAAACATCACACTCGGGCTGTCGTTAGAGACATACTCAATTTTGGTTGGTAACGAATCTGTTGGCGTTAGTTTTGGAATAAAAAGTAAGCCTTCGTAGTGTTCACTGATAATACTGTCCTTGAGTGTTTTGGTGTCTACTTTCGACAAGTCAAGGTATTTATATTCTTCATCACTCTTGAATTCGTTGACAAACAAACCGCTTTCATCGTGTATAGCGATTGTTTTTTGATCGGCTTTCATAGTGCTCAGATAGCCCACAAAAACACCAATGGCTACAAACAGGAGCGGACTTAAAAAAGTCATAACAATAAACGATTTATTGCGCACTTTGGCCACAAATTCTCTTTTGATGATTAGCGCTAGTTTGCTCATATTTCGGATTTCTTAGATTTGTTAGATCTTTAGACTTCTTGGATTATTAGACTATTAGATTGTGACTGAAAGTCTAAACTGTCTAAGTCAGTCTAACAATCTATTGTGTTACTGTTTTAATAAATATATCGTTCACGCTTGGAATCTTCTCCATAAAATGAGTGACTTGTCCGCGTTGCACCAACGTATTCAACAACTCGTTTGGTGTGGCATTTCCGAGATTGATTTCTAATTTAAGTTCATCATTAAGCGATTTGAAATCGGTTGGCGATAAGGTAAACTTTTGTGACAAATCATACATCAAACCTTCAACATTATTGGTCAGGATACCTACTTCATAATTATTGGTTCGGTACTGCTTTTTAACATCAGAAAGTTTGCCTTCTATGAGTTTATTCGATTTGTGAATCAAGGCAATGTAATCGCACATTTCTTCAACACTTTCCATACGATGCGTAGAAAAAATAATAGAAGTTCCTTGACGGTTCAACTCGATGATTTCATCTTTAATCAAGTTGGCATTCACCGGATCAAAACCGGAGAAAGGCTCGTCTAAAATGAGCAATTTCGGCTTGTGTAAAACGGTAACCACAAATTGGATTTTTTGAGCCATGCCTTTTGAAAGTTCTTGAATTTTCTTGTTCCACCAACCTTGAATCTCTAATCGGTCAAACCAATAGTCTAATTCTCTTTTGGCTTCGGCTTTGGACAATCCTTTTAATTGCGCCAAATACAAACACTGCTCGCCTACTTTCATGGTTTTATACAACCCTCTTTCCTCAGGCATATAACCAATAGCGTGAACATGTGACGGATTAAGTGGTTCGCCATCTAATATAATGGCACCGCTATCGGGCATCGTGATTTGATTGATAATGCGAATAAGAGATGTTTTCCCAGCGCCATTCGGACCTAAAAGTCCGTAAATACTGCCTTTAGGAACTGTTAAAGAAACTTCGTTGAGCGCGGTGTAATCACCGTATTGCTTGACAACTTGTTTGACTTCGAGTATGTTGCTCATGATTGTAAATTTCAATATCAATAACAATAGCAATATGAGCCTGCGCTACTCTTGATTTTCATTTCCATTGCTATTGGATGTTGTAAAAGTAACCAATAAGTAGCACATCTTCATTTTTGTTACAAAAAAAACCCACCCTAATTTTTACAAAAGGATGGGAAAAATTGCTATGAAAAAGAAATTACTTGTTTCCAAGTAATAACCAAATGTAAAACATATTTTTTAATTATGAAAACATATCTTTTACTTTTTCAAAAAAAGATTTATCGCTCTTTTCAGGCTTTGGTGTGAAGTGCTCGTCGGTCATTGCTTTTTCAAAAAACTGACGTTGTTCTTTGGTTAAAGTCTTTGGTGTCCAAACATTTACATGTACTAATAGATCGCCGTTGCCGTAACTGTTTAAGCTTGGGATTCCTTTGCCTTTTAAGCGAAGAATTTTACCGGATTGAATGCCTTCTTCCAGCTTAATTCTAACTTTTCCGTTAACTGCTTCAATTTCTTTTGAAACCCCTAAAGCTGCTTCCGGGAAGCTAATGTATAAATCGTAATGAAGATTTTCGCCTTCTCGTTTTAAAAATTCGTGTTCTTGTTCTTCGATGGCGACAATTAAATCCCCCGGAATTCCATTACCGGGCGCATCGTTTCCTTTGCCGGATACTTTTAATTGCATGCCATCAACCACTCCGGCCGGTATTTTAATCGATACCGTTTCGTCTTCCATAATCATACCGTGAGCATCGGCATTGTTGGGTTTGCTTTCTATGGTTTGTCCGGAACCACCGCAAACGTGACAAGTCGTAGCCGATTGCATTCTACCTAAAATAGTATTGGTAACACGTAATACTTGTCCTTGTCCGTTACAAGTTGAACAAGTTTTATATTGTACACCCGGTGCTTGCACCTTGCGTTTCACTTTGACTTTCTTCTCAACACCATTGGCGATCTCTTCTAAAGTAAGTTTGACTTTAATGCGAAGATTACTTCCTTTTACGCGACGTTGTCCGCCACCGTTTCCGCCAAAACCTCCGAATCCGCCACCAAAAGCACCTCCGAAAATATCCCCAAATTGACTGAAGATGTCATCCATATTCATGTGATGTCCACCACCAAAACCACCGGCGCCGTCGAAAGCAGCGTGACCGTACTGGTCGTATTTGGCTTTTTTATCCGGATCGCTTAAAACCTCATAGGCTTCAGCTGCCGTTTTAAAGTTCTCTTCCGCTTCTTTATTCCCAGGATTTTTATCAGGATGAAACTCGATGGCTTTTTTACGGTAGGCCTTTTTAATTTCTTCAGCAGTTGCGCTTTTAGAAACGCCTAATATTTCGTAAAAATCTTTTTTGCTCATAATATTTATTCTCAAATTTTAGTTGATCCGAAATGGCTTTCGGCACTTTATAAGATCATCGTTGGTTAGTTTCCGATGACAACTTTAGGGAAACGAATGATTTTGTCTCCTAACTTGTATCCTTTTTCCACAACGTCTACAATCTTTCCTTTCAAAGCTTCGCTTGGCGCCGGAATTTGTGTAATAGCTTCAGCGAAATCAGCATTAAAGTCATCGCCGGCTTTCACTTCTACTTGCTCTAAACCTTTGGAAACTAAAGTATTTCTTAATTTTTCATGGATTAATTCGACCCCTTTCAACAACAATTCGTCCTCACTTTTAGCGATTTGCACCATTGCTCTGTCAAAATCATCTAAAACCGGCAACAAGGCTTGCAATACTTCTTGGTTGGCAGTTCTAAATAAATCGATTCGCTCTTTAGCTGTTCTCTTTTTGTAATTTTCAAATTCGGCAAAAAGACGCAAAAACTTATCTTTTTCTTTGGCTAAATCTTCTTGTAATTGGGCTTCAACACTAAGTTCCTCAGCTGTTTCAATTTCGTTGGCTGCATTTTCATTGGCGCTTTCTATTGGCTCTTTTTCCGTGTTATCCGTATTCATTTGTGTTGTATTTTTAAAAATATTTTTGATTTTCATTTGGGAATTTTTCCGGATTCTCAATTAGCAAAAGTACTGCCAATTCTTTTAAAATGTCAAATTGTCATTAATTTTATTCTGATGCCAACAAAGCTGCGATTCGGCAATTTAATATAATTTTAATATAATTTTAAGACTATCACGTTTTCGAAAGCTTTATATTTGTTAGACAACAATTTAAAAACAAACTTTCAGGTTAGCTTTTCGCTGTAAAAATTATTAATTCAACAAACTTTTATAGTAAAAAAAGAGCTGTCAAATGACAGCTCTTTTTTTATTTGTATAAATCTCGAAGTGCGGATTCGACTTCGGGAAACTGGAATTGAAATCCGAGAGTTTGTATTTTATCGGCACTGAGGTTTTTACTCGAGAAAAGCAAATAAGCCATTTCACCCAATATTAATTTCATTACAAATTCAGGCAAATTAGGCAACCAAAGCGGTTTCTTCAAAACTTTGGCTATGGCTTTGGTCAATACTGCATTACTAACCGGATTAGGACTAACCGCATTATAAACGCCTTCCAACTGATTGTCCAGGGCGAAACGGTACATCGCAACCAAATCGTTTATATGAATCCATGATTGCATTTGTTTACCGGAACCCATAGCAGCTCCGAAACCCATTGCTATCGGTTTCACCATTTCAGGCAAAGCGCCGCCTTTTTCAGAGAAGACTATACCGGTTCTGAGTTTGCAGACTTTAATGCCCAGCACTTGAAAAGTATTGACACTGGCTTCCCATTTTTTGACTACGTTCGACAAAAAGCTATCTTCTGTTTGCGTAGCCGACTCATCATACACTTGGCTTACACTTTCAGGATAAATAGCCGTTCCGGAAGCGGTTATGATTTGTTTGACTTGATGCGGTGTTTTTTTTAGCAGATTAAACAGTAATTCACTCGACAAAGTACGGCTTTCAATGATTTCTTGCTTGTATGATTTTGTCCAACGTTTGGCAATATTGGCGCCGGCCAAGTGAATAATGGCATCCACACCGTAAATACAACTTTCCTCAATTTTACCCGCTTGCGGATTCCAATAAAAACCTTTCAAATTAGGTTTCTCTGCCACTTTAGTCTTTGAGGTGGTTAAATAATGCACCGTGTGTTGATTGGCTAACAATAAAGTAACCAACTCACGCCCTATTAAACCCGTTGCTCCCGTAATCAAAATCTTCATTACTGTAATTTTTAATCAAAGTTACAACCTTAGTACACTAAAAAGAGTGGAATTATAATGGGTTTAACTTTTGTTGACTACTTTACTCTAATGCTCCATTCGAAATCCAATTCGGAGACTTGTTCGCCTTTTTCATTAACCCCGACGGATTTCATCCAAAAGGTTTGTCCTTCTCCGGTAGCAATGGTTTGCGAAATGGCTTGGGTTATCAAATGACCGTCATTACAAGTAAAAGTAATTCTTCCGGTGGCTTTCTTTGTAAAATTACCTTTGTTATTGGCGACTAACATAGAGATCTTTTTGCCTGACTTCTTGATTTGCATCATTACTAAAGCACCGGTTGTTAGTTCTGCCGCCATAGCCTGAACCGCAAAATACATGGAATTGAAGGGATTTTGATTGAACCAACGGTGCTTCACCGTAACTACGCATTGTTGCTCTGAAATCGCCTTTACCCTAACGCCGGACCAAAATGCGGAAGGCAATTTAAAAAATAAGAAAGTATTCAATTTTGAAGGCGAAAATTCCATAAGTACTTGATTTTACTGTAAAAGTACAAAAAAGACATGGGTTTAATACGTTTTTTTAAATGTTAATATTTTGTTAATTTTAAGTACTTTGCATTGCATAATACCTTTTTTTTAACCTTATCTTTGTATAAGAAATTAATAGCTTATCTATAGTATTGTGAGCTCGGAGTTTTAATCATCAACTAAAAAAATCAAAAAAATGACAACTACTAACGAAAAAAACATTGCTACGTTCTTGCACTTGAGTGCTTTGACACAATATGTTATTCCCTTTGGAAATTACATCTTCCCGATTGTAATATGGAGTACCAAAAAAAATGAATCTGAATTTGTGGATTACAACGGGAAACAAGTTTTGAATTTCCAATTGAGCATCTTTGTTTACACTGTTGTATTGTGTTTGATTGCTATTCCGATTTTTATCTATTCTATCTTTAAAAATGTACCGGAAGGAGACATTCATATCAATAGAGAATTTGTAATCGACAACTTAAGCATGGGTAACTTAACCGGAATTTCAATATTGGGTATTATTGCCGTGTTGCTGTTCTGTTTTATTAAAGTAATCGAATTTGTACTGATCATTTACGGTGCCGTGAAAACATCAAACGGAGAATTTTACAAATACCCGTTAAGTATACCGTTTTTCAAATAAAAACAATTCATAATCAATCATAATCAATCACCGGTTTCAATCATCACGAAATCAAAAAACGAATGTTAATCAGAAAAATTTAAAATCATGTACTATGAACATTGAAAACACAAAAGCCCAGATGCGAAAAGGTGTTTTAGAATTTTGTATCTTGTCTGTCCTAAAAGAAAAAGACGCCTACACTTCTGAAATCTTAGACACTTTAAAAAACGCTAAACTGCTTGTAGTAGAAGGAACGGTTTATCCGCTATTGACAAGACTTAAAAACGACGGATTACTCAACTACCGTTGGGAAGAATCAACTTCGGGGCCGCCCAGAAAATACTATGGCTTAACCGAATTAGGCAAGACATTTTTAACTGAATTGAACGGCACTTGGACCGAATTATCAGACGCCGTGAACATCATAACCAATCAAAAATAACAATCATGAACAAAACAGTAAATATTAATATAGGTGGTTTATTCTTTCATATCGATGAAGATGCATACCAAAAATTATCAAGATATTTTGATGCGATAAAACGTTCGCTTTCTAATTCTTCCGGTAAGGACGAAATCATGAAAGACATTGAAATGCGTGTGGCTGAGCTTTTAACCGAAAAACAAAAATCAGACAAACACGTAATCAATAACAAAGATGTTGACGAAGTGATAGTGGTTATGGGACAACCGGAAGATTACCGCATTGACGACGATGGTACCGAAAGCAAATCGGAACCTTTCTTCGCAGCGACAGGCAGAAAAAAATTGTACCGTGACAAAGACAGAGGCTTAATTGGCGGTGTCTGTACCGGTTTAGGACACTACTTTGGGGTAGATGCGGTTTGGATTAAAATTATCTTCTTATTGTTAGCGTTCACCAGCTTTGGAGTCATCGCTTATTTGATCCTTTGGATTGCTACTCCGAAAGCAGTAACTACATCCGAAAAATTAGAAATGACCGGAGAACCGGTAACCATATCCAACATTGAAAAGAAAGTCAGAGAGGAATTTGAATCAGTTTCCAACAAATTCAAAAATGCCAATTACGACGAAATGGGCAACCAAGTCAAAAACGGAGCTGAAAGAGTAGCCGGTGGTTTAGGCGATGTGATCATGAAAATCTTCGGTGCTTTTGCCAAAGTATTAGGCGCTATTATTTTAGTATTCTCGGCTATGTCTTTAGCCGGATTGTTCATCGGATTGTTTACCTTCGGGACAACTTCCTTTATTGACGCGCCTTGGCAACGTTATGTAGAAGCGGTTAATTACACCGATATTCCGCTTTGGGCGTTCGGTTTGTTGGCCTTCTTAGCCATCGGAATTCCTTTGTTCTTCTTCTTATTGTTAGGATTAAAATTATTGGTTAGCAACATGAAATCGTTGGGCGCTGCCGTAAAATACAGTTTATTGGCCATTTGGATTTTCGCCGTAGGTTCACTGGTAGTTATTGGAATCAAGCAGTCCACAGAGTCTGCCTTTGAAGGCAAAGTAGTGACCAAAGAAACCATCAATATCCAACCAACAGATACACTAAAAATTAAGTTTGTGAGCAACGATTTCTTTTCTAAAAATGTATATGAACACGAAGAGTTCATCTTCACACAAGATTCCGCCAAAAACGAAGTAATATACTCCAATCAAATCAGTTTTGAAATTAAAAGCACTGATAAAACCGAACCTTATCTGCAAATTGAAAAACTAGCTGATGGAAAATCATTCAAAGAAGCCAATGAAAGAGCAGAAAAAATCAAATACGGCTTCAAGATTGTTGGCAATCAATTGCTTTTAGACAACTATCTGTTAACCGAAATGGCGAGTAAATTCCGCGACCAACGTGTAGAACTGTATTTGTATCTTCCTAAAGGAACTGTATTTGTAGCTGATGAAACCGTGCAACACTTTGATGAATCCGACAACGACTTCTTCAACTTACACCATAGTTCTGATGAATACATTTATAAAGTTGATGAAAACAAAGTTAAATGCTTGAATTGCCCGGCCGATGAGAACGAATACAACGATGTGGAAGGCGGCGTTCAAACCGAAGAAATTAATATCATAGATGAAACTGACTCCTCTGAAACCGTTACTGTTAAAATTAACGGCAAAGTAGTAACCGAAACCAAATCGGGTAAAAAAGACAAAAAAGGAAAACTCACTGTGGGAAGTGATGGTGTAATCATTAAAACTGAATAGTCATGACAAAAATTGTAGTTTTATTTTCAAAAATAGTAACGGCTGCTCTGGTAGCCTTAACATTAGCTTCTTGTAATGCCAATTTCGATTTGGGCAACAGTATCAAAGGAAGCGGTAAAGTAGTGACCGAAAAACGCAATCTGAGTAATTTCGACAAAGTTACGGTAGCCAATGGCTTAGAATGCGAAATCGTACAATCGAATAACTTCGATGTAATGGTAGAAGCTGATGACAACTTAATCAACGGTATCAAAACTAAGGTTGAAAACAATACCCTGGTGATTTACTCGGAGTACAATAATTACATCAATATCACCGCCAAAAAAGTAACTGTAAAACTACCTAAAATTGTGAGTTTGGAAAGTTCAAGCGGTTCAACCTTAAAATCAGGAAATCTGCTAACCGGCGAAGACATTACTCTTAAATCAAGTAGTGGCAGTAGTATGGAAATAGCCGTAGAATCGGATAAAGTTACCTTAGAGACTTCCAGCGGTAGCGAACAACAAGTGACCGGTAAAGCCCTAAAGCTATATTCAGCTTCATCCAGCGGAAGCCATATCGACGCCGATGAACTATTGGCTAATGAAGTGTATGCCCAATCATCCAGCGGCAGTTCGACCACTGTAAATCCGATAGTATTGTTAGACGGAAAAGCCTCCAGCGGCAGTTCTATAACCTACACCAAAACACCAAAAGAAGTCAGAGTCGATGAAAGTTCCGGCGGCAGCGTTTCGAAAGAATAAGTTAATAAAACATCTCAATAACCATTGGGATGTTTTTTTTTCTATTTTTGACATCGAGGTCATTGCACCCAATTGATGTAACAACCAAACAGCCACAGTCATGAAAAAACAGCTACTAATCACTTGTCTTTTATTAACCGTTCTAGCTTTCGGACAAAAAAAAGAAAAAGTAAAAGGGTCGAAAATTGTCAAGTCGGAACTCAAAACCATCGATAATTTTGAGAGCATCGAATTGGAAGACAACCTCGAAGTATTTCTGGTGAAAGGAAACGACTGTGCTTTGGAGATTGAAGCCGATGACAACCTGATTCCGTTCATCGAATACAAAATAAACGGAAGCAACCTCCGAATTTCAACCGCCAAAGACATCTCAAGCTACAAAAAACTAAGCGTTCGCATCACTTACACCGACAAGCTCAATATGGTAATCGCTAAAGATGAAACCAACGTGACAGCTTTATCCGATGTGGTTTTAGACAATGTAACCTTCAAGAGTTACGATTACGCCAAGTTATTTCTCAATGCCAACACCAAAAGTTTCACCTTAATGGCTAACGATAAATCGAAAGTGGAACTGAACTTAAAATCGACTAAAACGGCTATCGACTTAAGCAAAAGCGCCTACGTTAAAGCCTTAATTTCTTCGAGCGAGATGAAATTCGATTTGTACCAAAAATCGGCCGCCGAAGTCGAAGGCGACATCATAGACCTTAAATTAAGACTAGACAACAACACCGATTTTATCGGCAAAAAATTAACGGCCAAAAACGCTTTATTAGAAACCGGAGGATATTCGAAAAGCAGTATCAATGTTAGTAACATCGTCACCATAGATGCTTCAGGCGACAGCGAAATCGAACTCTACGGCGAACCCATCAAAATCGAAATGAAACGTTTTGCCGACAGTGCCGAACTACTCAAAAAACCAAGCAAATAAAAAAATCCCGTCTCGAGTAAAGACGGGATTTTTTTTATAAATAATTTGTTTTAGTCTAAAGCAGCCAAATATCTTTCGGCATCCAAAGCAGCCATACAACCCGTTCCAGCGGCCGTAATTGCCTGGCGGTATACATGATCGGCAGCATCACCGGCTACAAAAACTCCGGGAACATTGGTTTTGGAACTGCCCGGAACATTAACAACATAACCGGTTTCATCTAAAGTGATATAATCGGCAAAAATATCGGTATTCGGTTTGTGTCCAATAGCTACAAAGAAACCGGTAGCCGGAATGGTAATAGTTTCTCCTGTAGTTTTGTTCAACGCTTTGATTTCAGTCACCACTTGTCCGTCGCCAATCACCTCAACAGTGTCATGGTTCATCAAAATATCAATATTCTCGGTTTTGCGTACGCGTTCTTCCATAATTTTAGAAGCTCTGAATTTCTCACTTCTAACCAACATCGTTACTTTTTTACACAATTTAGAAAGGTAATGCGCTTCTTCACAAGCCGAATCTCCGGCACCTACAATTACCACTTCTTGGTTGCGGTAGAAAAACCCGTCACACACCGCACAAGCCGAAACACCGCCACCCATTTGTAAATAATGCTGCTCTGAAGGCAATCCTAAATACTTAGCCGAAGCTCCGGTAGAAATAATCACCGTTTGTGCGTGGATTTCTTTGGTATCATTGACCCAAACTTTATGCACAGGCCCCGAAAAATCAACTTTAGTCACCCAGCCATCACGAACATCGGTTCCAAAACGCTGCGCCTGCGCTTGCAATTGCACCATCATCTCCGGTCCGGTTACACCATCAGGATAACCCGGAAAATTTTCCACTTCATTGGTAGTCGTTAATTGTCCGCCCGGTTGCGTTCCTTGGTACAATACCGGATTCATATTGGCTCTGGCCGCATAAATAGCAGCCGTATAACCCGCAGGCCCCGAACCTATAATAAGGCATTTGATTTTTTCTATAGTCTCTGACATGATTTGAAGTTTATTTAGGTTGCAAATGTATGCGATTTCATTAAAAAATAATAAGACAACCCAATCGCTTTACGCAATTTGTGAATAAGATGCAGTTATTGTTAAAAACAAGTTTGGTTTTATAATTAGGAGCACCACATTGGGTATCGCAGGACAAGTCGTCCCGCTGTCCGCACTACGCGGTAGTTTGCTCCCATCGGGGCTAGGATTGACGTTTTGGTAGTGTTTAACAACGTATTTGGACTTGCTAAAACAGGCTGAATTATATACCCTGAAACTGGGCTCTATAAAGTAAATCCTTTCGGATGTAACTACTAAAACAAATAACAATTCAAAACGCCATTGTCACACTGAGCCTGTCGAAAGTGCCTACATCTTAAAATACATCTCAAATTAAAAAGCAGGATTACGCCGTGATCCTGAGTGTAGGCTCTATCTCAAGTAAATCCTTTCGGATGTAACAACTAAAATAAATAACAATTCAAAACGCCATTGTCACACTGAGCCTGTCGAAGTGCCTACATCTTAAAATACATCTCAAATTAAAAAGCAGGATTACGCCGTGATCCTGAGTGTGGGCTCTATATTAAGTAAATCCTTTCGGATGTTACAACTAAAATAAATAACAATTCAAAACGCCATTGTCACACTGAGCCTGTCGAAGTGCCATAATCACAAAACACTTATCAAATAAAAAGCAGGATTACGCCGTGATCCTGAGTGTAGGCTCTAACTCAAGTAAATCCTTTCGGATGTAACAACTAAAATAAATAACAATTCAAAACGCCATTGTCACACTGAGCCTGTCGAAGTGCCTACATCTTAAAAATACATCTCAAATTAAAAAGCAGGATTACTCCGTGATCCTGAGTGTAGGCTCTATTTCAAGTAAATCCTTTCGGATGTAACATCCGAAGATTTTTTTATGGAACAAAAAAGTTGCAACGAGTTGCACTTTTTTGTTCCATAAAAAAATCCTTTCTGCTTTGGCAGAAAGGATTTACTCGTCGGGGTGGCAGGATTCGAACCTGCGACCTCCTGGTCCCAAACCAGGCGCGATAACCGGGCTACGCTACACCCCGAGTTCCCTCAAATGGGAGTGCAAATATAAAACTATAAATTAGTTTACAAAAAGTTTTTCCCTTTTTTTAATTTTCAAAAAAACAAAAGGCGCTTTCGATATAATTTCTATTTTTGTGTTCAGTAAAAATAACACAACTCTTTATGCTGATTATCGGAATTGCCGGCGGAACCGGAAGCGGAAAAACAACTGTGGTTCATCAAATTATGAATGAATTGCCCCAAACCGAAGTGGGCGTTATTTCTCAAGACTCTTACTACAAAGAAAACAACAACTTGAGCTTTGAAGAGCGAGCCTTGATTAATTTCGACCATCCTCGTGCTATCGATTTTGATCTTTTGGTGCAACATTTAAAAGATTTGAGAGCAGGAAAAACCATCGAACAACCGGTATACTCCTTCATCACGCACAACAGAACCGACGATTCTATCATTACGCATCCGAGAAAAGTAATGATTGTGGAAGGAATTCTAATCCTTACCAATCCGGAACTCCGCGAATTGTTTGATGTGAAAATCTTCGTGCATGCCGATTCTGATGAACGTTTAATTCGTCGTCTAAAAAGAGACATTGCCGAGCGCGGACGTGATATGGAAGAGGTATTGAATCGTTACCAAACCACGCTTAAGCCAATGCACCAACAATTTATCGAACCTACCAAAGCTTTTGCCGATATCATTATTCCAAATGACAAATACAATACGGTAGCTATCGATGTGGTTAGAGCTGTAATCAACCAAAGAATTACCTAATTTTACACCAATGAGCTTCTTTAAAAACTTAACCGATGCCTATCCTATCCTAAAAATCTTGGGTAACCGATACGTTATCGTGTTGTGTTTTTTTACCATCTGGATGCTTTTTTTAGACAATACCTCTTATATGGAACATCGGGTGTTAGACCAACAACTCGATGAACTCGAAGACAATAAAAAATACTATCAGGAAGAAATCAAAAAGGACGAAGAAAATATCAAACTCCTCAAAAATCCTGACCAAATAGAAAAATACGCCCGCGAAAAATACTATATGAAACGCGATAGCGAGGATGTTTATATCATCGAATTTGAAGAAGATTCCCTGAAAGAAGAACAATCCAAGTCAAAATCTTTATAAACCCTGACCATGGCTGACAATTTATTCAATGAGTTCGAACCGGTGTCTTCCAAACAATGGAAACAACAAATTCAATATGAACTCAAAGGCGCCGACTATAACGAAACCCTAGTTTGGGAAAGTCCGGAAGGTATCAAAGTCAAACCTTTTTACCACATAGACGAAACGGAAATCAATTTTTCCGCACCACCTAAGGAAAACGGATTTTCAATACTACAAAACATCTTTGTTCACGATGTGGTAAAATCCAATAAAAGAGCTTTAGAAACCTTGAATCGCGGTGCCGAAAGCATTCGTTTTACCATAGAAAATGATGCGGTTAATTTGGAAGCCCTGATGCAAAATCTGCCGCTAACCAACACCCAATATTTTTTTTATTTGCCTTTCCTTTCAATCGATTTCGTAACTAAAATCAACGATTTCGCCTCTAAGCACAAAGCCGATATCGCAATTCAAATCGATCCGATCGGCCAGTTGGTAAAAGACGGTAATTGGTTCGAAAACTTGGATAAGGATTTTGAAAAACTCAACCAAATCGCTTCCAAAACAACGATTCCTTTCTTAAACATCAACAGCGGTACTTACCAAAATGCCGGAGCCAATATGGTGCAACAGTTGGCGTATATTTTGGCACAAGTGAATGAGTATTTCCATAGGGTGACAAACCTCAACCAACCTATTACAATTGAAGTTTCCGTAGGCACCAATTACTTCTTCGAGATAGCCAAATTGCGCGCCTTAAAATTGTTGTTCAGTACTTTGGCGAAAGAATACAATCACAATACAGATTGCCACATCATCGCCACGCCAACCAAACGCAACAAAACACTGTACGATTATAACGTAAATATGCTGCGTACTACAACCGAATGCATGAGTGCTATTTTAGGCGGTGCCGATAGCATAGCCAATTCGCCTTACGATGCGTTATACCACAAAGACAATGAATTTGGCGATCGAATTGCGCGTAACCAATTATTGGTGTTAAAGCACGAAAGTTATTTTGATAAAGTCAACAACGCAGCCGACGGTGCTTATTACATCGAAGCCTTAACCGAACAATTAGCCGAAAAAGCTTTACTCCTATTTAAAGATATCGAAGCCAACGGTGGTTTGATTACCCAATTAATCGAAGGTACTATCCAACGAAAAATCAGCGAAAGTGCCGCCAAAGAACAAGAGGCTTTCGACAATGGCAAAGAAATTCTATTGGGCACCAATAAATACCCCAACAAAAACGACAAGATGAAACACGACCTCGAGCTGTATCCGTTTGTCAAACAAAATCCACGCAAAACCTTAATCACTCCGGTGATTGAAAAGCGTTTGGCCGAGAAACTGGAACAAGAACGTTTATCGCAAGAAGCCTAGTCATGAGAAAAAACATCCAACATATACAATTAGATAATTTAGTTGTCACCCCGAGCGCAGTCGAGGGGCAAAACTTCCTAACTGCCGAAGGCATCGAAGTCAAACCAACGTATACTGAAGCCGATATCAAAAACTTAACACATTTAGATTTCGGAGCCGGATTTGCCCCCAATTTACGCGGTCCTTACGCCACCATGTACGTACGTCGTCCTTGGACGATTCGCCAATATGCCGGATTTTCTACGGCAGAAGAAAGTAATGCTTTCTATCGCAGAAACTTAGCCGCCGGACAAAAAGGCTTGTCGGTCGCTTTCGATTTGGCCACACATCGAGGTTATGATTCTGATCATGAGCGCGTAGTGGGTGACGTTGGTAAGGCCGGAGTTGCGATAGATTCTGTAGAAGACATGAAAGTGCTCTTCGATCAAATTCCGCTCAACGAAATGTCGGTTTCCATGACCATGAACGGTGCGGTTTTACCTATTATGGCGTTTTACATAGTAGCAGCTGAAGAACAAGGTGTGGCTTCCGAATTACTTTCCGGAACCATACAAAACGATATTCTGAAGGAATTTATGGTGCGCAATACTTACATCTATCCGCCTACGCCTTCCATGAAAATCATCGCCGATATCTTTGAATATACCAGCAAAAAAATGCCGAAATTCAACTCGATTTCGATTTCAGGCTACCATATGCAAGAAGCCGGAGCTACCGCCGATATTGAGTTGGCTT
Organism: Flavobacterium cheonhonense; assembly: GCF_035671315.1. Classification (NCBI taxonomy): domain Bacteria; kingdom Pseudomonadati; phylum Bacteroidota; class Flavobacteriia; order Flavobacteriales; family Flavobacteriaceae; genus Flavobacterium; species Flavobacterium cheonhonense. The sequence continues at coordinate 129,957 of NZ_JAXAVY010000003.1, read as the reverse complement.
ACACTTTAGCCGATGGCTTAGAATACATCCGAACCGGATTGGCTGCCGGAATGAAAATAGACGAATTCGCGCCTCGCCTTTCGTTCTTTTGGGCGATTGGAATGAACCACTTTATGGAAATCGCCAAAATGCGCGCCGGAAGAATGTTGTGGGCGAAACTGTTAAAGCAATTCAATCCTCAAGACGAAAAATCACTGGCATTAAGAACGCATTGTCAAACTTCAGGCTGGAGTTTAACCGAACAAGATCCGTTCAACAACGTGGCTCGTACGACTATCGAAGCGGCTGCAGCGGCTTTTGGCGGAACGCAATCCTTGCATACCAACGCATTAGACGAAGCCATTGCCTTGCCAACAGATTTCTCTGCGCGCATTGCCCGAAATACCCAAATCTTTTTACAAGAAGAAACCAAAATCTGCAAAACCGTTGATCCTTGGGCCGGCAGTTATTATGTGGAAAGCTTAACCGCCGAGATTGCCGAAAAAGCCTGGGCTTTGATTCAAGAAGTGGAAGCCTTAGGCGGCATGACCAAAGCCATTGAAGCCGGTATTCCGAAATTGAGAATTGAAGAAGCTGCTGCTCGTAAACAAGCCCGCATCGACAGCGCACAAGATATTATTGTAGGCGTCAACAAATACCGTTTGGACAAAGAAGATCCGTTACACATTTTGGATGTAGACAACCAAATGGTGCGCCAACAACAAATTGAACGTTTGAACCAAATCAAAGCCACTCGAGATACCGCTAAAGTAAAAGCCAGTTTAGCAAAGATTACCGAAAGTGCCCAAAATGGTGGCGAAAATTTATTATCTTTAGCCGTAGAAGCAGCCCGAAACCGAGCCACTTTGGGAGAAATCAGCGATGCCTTGGAAGCAGTTTTCGGACGCTATAAAGCACAAATCAGAAGTTTTAGCGGCGTGTACAGTAAAGAAATCAAAAACGACGAGAGCTTTGAAAAAGCCAAACAATTAGCCGACGTTTTCGCCAAAAAAGAAGGCCGTCGACCACGTATCATGATTGCCAAAATGGGACAAGACGGTCACGACCGTGGTGCCAAAGTGGTAGCCACCGGTTATGCCGATGTAGGTTTCGACGTAGACATTGGACCGCTATTCCAAACACCCGAAGAAGCCGCCAAACAAGCCGTGGAAAACGATGTGCATATTTTAGGAGTTTCTTCCCTAGCGGCCGGACACAAAACCTTAGTCCCGCAAGTGATTGAAGAACTCAAAAAATACGGTCGCGATGACATTATGGTCATAGTAGGTGGCGTTATTCCTGCGCAAGATTACCAATTCTTATTCGATGCCGGAGCTGTTGCAGTATTCGGACCAGGTACAAAGATTAGCGATGCCGCGATTCAGATTTTGGAGGTTTTGTTGGAAGAGTAATCGATGCTTTCCATTAAGATTTGATTAAGAAACCGTTGAAATGTGTTTTTGTGACATAGGTCATGTGCATTGGAAGTGAAACTTTAGTAAATTTGTTTCTGTCAATTCAATTTTCCATGCGAAGAGTATTAGCAATCTTGCTTTTATCATTATACGTTTCTTCTTCAACCGAATGTTTCGAGTTGTTGAAGATTCCGGCTTTGGTGGAACATTTTTACGACCATAAAGAAGAAAATAAAAACATGAGTTTATGGTCATTTTTATGTTTGCACTACGGTCACGGCGATGTAAATGATGCTGACCGAGAGGAAGACATGAAACTGCCTTACAAAAGTGTAGATTGCAACAATGGCCTAACTTACTTAACCTTGTTACCCGAAATTCATTTTGAAATCAGTCGCCCTAAATTCCAATTAAAAGACAAATCGGAAACCGACTTTTATCTAAGTCGTATTTATTCTTCCGACCAAAGTTCCATTTGGCAACCGCCTAAAATAGCTTAATTACCTAGTGTTTGTTGGTTAATCAATGCCAACAGTAAAATAGTATTCATTAAGTTATTTAAAAATCATGTTAAATAAAATTATCGCTTTTTCCGTTAGGAATAAGCTCATCGTGGGTTTGTTTACCATAGCTCTATTGCTTTACGGTATCTATGAAACCACCAAATTACCTATTGATGCCGTTCCTGATATTACCAATAATCAGGTGCAAGTCATCACCATTGCGCCTTCTTTCGGAGCGACCGACATAGAGCGCTTGGTTACCTTTCCGGTAGAACAAGCCAACAGCAACATTCCGGGTTTAAAAGAAATCCGAAGTTTTTCACGTTTTGGTTTATCGTTAGTCACCATCGTTTTCGACGATGAAACCGATATTTATTGGGCACGCCAGCAAGTAGCCGAACGCCTGCAACAAGTCCAAACCCAAATTCCCGCCGGTATCGGAACTCCCGAACTTGGTCCGGTTTCAACCGGCTTAGGCGAAATATACCAATACGTAGTACGTCCTGAAAAAGGCTACGAAGACCAATACGATGAAACTGAACTCAGAACCATACAAGATTGGATTGTCCGCCGACAACTCTTAGGCGTAAAAGGCGTTGCCGAAGTGAGTAGTTTTGGTGGAAAATTAAAACAGTTGGAAATTGCCATTGAACCGGGCAAACTGAACGCACATGGCTTAACCATCAACGATGTTTTTAACGCTTTAGAACAAAACAATCAAAATACCGGTGGCGCGTATATCGAAAAAGGCGCTACCACTTTGTTTATCCGAAGCGAAGGATTAATCGGTAAGATGGAAGACATTGAAAATATTGCCGTTAAAGCGACACCAAGCGGTACACCCGTATTTTTAAAAGACATCGCTAAAATTACTACCGGACATGCCACTCGTTACGGCGCACTTTGCTATAACGACGAAGGCGAAGTAGCCGGAGCTATCGTAATGATGCTCAAAGGCGCCAACAGTAGTGAAGTGATTAAAAATGTGAAAGAACGCATCGAACTCATCAAAAAAACACTACCGGAAGGCGTGACTATCGAACCGTTCCTCGACCGAACCAAAATGGTGAACAATGCCATCGGAACAGTAGAAAAAAACCTTTTGGAAGGTGCGTTGATTGTGATTTTTGTATTGGTTTTGTTCTTGGGTAATTTCCGTGCCGGCTTAATCGTGGCTTCGGTAATTCCGCTAGCGATGCTATTTGCAATCATCCTGATGAATACCTTCGGCGTGAGCGGTAACCTGATGAGCTTGGGTGCACTCGATTTCGGTTTGATAGTCGATGGTGCCGTAATTATCGTAGAAGCGGTAATGCACCAACTCACCCACAGTAAAAAGTTCAGCCATATCAATAGTATATCGCAAAGCAAAATGGACAAAGAAGTAGAAACTTCTGCCGGAAAAATGATGAACAGCGCGGTATTCGGCCAAATCATCATTTTGATTGTGTACCTACCTATTTTTACTTTGGAAGGTATCGAAGGTAAAATGTTCAAACCGATGGCACAAACTGTAGCCTTCGCTTTATTGGGAGCGTTCTTGTTATCGCTGACCTATATTCCGATGATGAGCGCTTTGTTTTTAAGTAAAAAAATCAAGCACGAACCGAATTTCTCCGATCGTATGATGTTCAAATTGGAACGCCAATACCAACACTGGTTGCAAACGGCTTTGAATTATCAAAAAGCCATAATCGGTAGTGTTATTGCGCTTTTCGTCATGGCTGTATTTGTGTTGAGCTCTTTGGGAGGTGAATTCATTCCGGCTCTGGAAGAAGGTGATTTTGCGGTTGATACTCGAGTCCTAACCGGCAGTAACCTGAATACTACTATAGAAAGTACCCAGAAGGCTGCGCACATCTTAAAAAGCCAATTCCCGGAAGTAGAAAAAGTGGTGACCAAAATCGGTAGCGGCGAAGTACCAACCGATCCAATGCCGATGGAAGCCAGTGATATGATGGTCATTCTGAAAGACAAATCGGAATGGACTTCCGCAAAAACCTTTGACGAATTGGCCGAGAAAATGGGGAAAGCCTTGCAAGATGTACCCGGAATTACCGCCGGTTTCCAATATCCGGTGCAAATGCGTTTTAACGAACTCATGACCGGTGCGCGTCAAGATGTGGTTTGTAAAATATTTGGCGAAAATTTAGATACACTGGCAGTTTATGCTGAAAAATTAGGCAAAATTGTCAACACAGTTGAAGGAGCCGAAAACCTGTTTATAGAACCGATAACCGGCATGCCGCAAGTGATTATCGAATACAATCGTCCTGTCATTGCCCAATACCATTTATCTATCGCCGATATCAATCGTGTAGTGAATACCGCATTTGCCGGACAAAGTACCGGATTGGTTTTTGAAGGCGAGAAGCGATTTGAATTGGTCGTTCGCCTCGACAACGAAAAACGCAAAGACTTAGAAGACGTGAAAAACTTACTGATTCCAACGCCAAACGGGACTCAAATTCCACTATCGCAATTGGCTGATGTGTCTATTAAAAATGGTCCGAATCAAATCCAACGCGAAGATGCCAAACGCCGAATTGTTGTCGGATTCAACGTGAATGGACGCGACGTGGAAAGCATCGTCAACGAATTGAAAACCAAAGTCGACCAACAAATCAAACTCCCTGCCGGCTATTACACCACTTACGGCGGTGCTTTTGAAAACCTCAACCAAGCGAAAGATCGTTTGATGATTGCGGTTCCGATTTCTTTATTGATGATTTTCATCTTGTTGTTCTTCGCCTTCAAATCGGTGAAACATGGCTTACTGATTTATTCCGCTATTCCGCTTTCGGCCATAGGCGGTATCTTCTTTTTGGCTTTGCGCGGTATGCCTTTCAGCATCAGTGCCGGCATTGGTTTTATTGCCTTATTCGGAGTTGCTGTTCTGAACGGTATCGTTTTGGTATCCGAATTTAACCGACTCAAAGCGGAAGGTATGGACGACTTACATCGCATCGTTTTAATGGGAACCAAAGTGCGTTTGCGTCCGGTGTTGATGACTGCTTTCGTGGCTTCTCTAGGATTTTTACCGATGGCCATCAGCAACGGTTCCGGTGCCGAAGTGCAACGACCGCTGGCGACTGTAGTAATTGGTGGTTTGATGATTGCGACCTTATTAACTTTATTCGTTTTACCTATACTTTATGTCACTTTTGAAAAAGGATTCAAAATGAAACTTTCCTCTAAAACTACCTTACTGCTTTTATTGCTTTCATTGGCAGTAATTCCGGCGAACGCCCAAACTAAACTAACGTTGGACGAAGCCATTAAAACGGCTCTTAGCAATAATCAATCGGTAAAAATTGACCGACTGAGAGCGAATTACCAACAAAAACTGATTCGTACTGCAGCCAATTTGCCGACCACCAACCTCAACTCGGAAATCGGGCAATTCAACAGCAGTTTTACTGATACTCGCTTTGGCATTTCACAATCGTTCGATTTTCCAACCGTTTACAACCGCCAAAAAAAGGTGCTGACCTCGGAATGGAAAACAGCTTCGGCCTTAGTAACTTTGAAAGAAGCGGCATTGAAAAAAGAAGTCACTCTTACCTTTTATGCGATAGTAACATTGACCGAAAAGGAAAAATTGTTGCAGAAAAGCGATACGTTACTAACGGAATTCTTGCGAAAAGCGACCTTGAGACTTCAAAAAGGAGAAAGTAATCTTTTAGAGAAAACCACTGCTGAAACACAATTAGGCCAATTGAAATTGCAATTATTACAACTGCAACAAGACAAAGCGCTTTGGAACAGCAAACTGCAATTGCTGTTAAATTCGGAACAAACCGTCATTCCAACAGCCGGTTCGCCCAAAATCGAATTCAAAAGTGAAGCAACATCGGGTGTAGAACAACATCCGTTATTGCAAAGTTTAGAGCAACAAAAAGCCACAGCTACTGCACAAACTCAGTTAGAAAAAGCTCGAAAATTGCCAATGCTGACTTTGGGTTACAACAATATGTCGATTACCGGTACCGGCGCGGATAATGTGTTGTACGACAAATCGACCCGTTTCCACTCGGCGCAAATTGGCTTAGGCATACCATTGTTAGGCGGTTCTCAAAGTGCAAAAGTCAAAGCAGCTAAAGTACAGGAACAAATGGCTGCCGAAGAATACCAAAGAGAGAAAAACAGCCTGGAAAGACAACTTTTGCAAACCCAATTAAGGATTAAAAACGAAGCTGAAAAGCTGGCTTATTTCGAGAAAACCGGTTTACCGAATGCGATTCTAATTTCGGAAACAGCTAACCGTCAGTTTTTGGGTGGCGATATCAATTATCTTGATTGGGTGATGTTGGTCAACCAAGCCTTAACCATCCATAACAGTTACATCGACACGGTAAACTTGTACAACGAAAGTGTCATCGAATGGAATTACCTTACTTCAAAAAATTAAACATGAAAACAAACATCATATTAGCAGCTTTGGCCTTTATTAGTTTGAGCTGCAACTCAAATAAAACCGAATCGGAAACGAACACCAATAATGTATCCGAAAAAATAGTATCGCTTACCGACAAGCAATATCAAAATGCAGGTTTAGTAATTGAATCGACTGAGGAAAGAACGGTATCTGCTACTGTCAATTTGAACGGCGTTATCGATGTACCACCGCAAAACCTAGTTTCCGTGAGTATGCCTTTAGGCGGTTATTTAAAAAGCACCAAACTCCTTCCGGGTATGCACGTTAGCAAAAATGAAGTAATTGCCGTGATGGAAGACCAACAGTATATTCAGTTGCAACAAGAATACTTAACCACGCAATCCAAATTGTATTTTGCCGAAAAAGAATACGAGCGCCAACGCGATTTGAATCAGAACAAAGCCAGCAGCGATAAAGTCTATCAAATGGCAGATGCCGAATACAAAAACTTACGCATCACACTCAATGCCTTAGCCGAAAAACTGCGATTAATTCACATCAATCCGAGAACACTTTCGGAGAAAAACATCTCTAAAAGCGTGAACATCCTCTCACCTATTGATGGCTTTGTTTCAAAGGTGAATGTGAACATTGGGAAGTATGTCAATCCGGCCGACATCTTGTTCGAACTCATCAATCCGGATGACATTCATTTGAACCTAAAAGTGTTTGAAAAAGATATTAACGGACTGTTTATCGGGCAAAAAGTGATGGCTTACACCAACAGTCAACCCGACAAAAAACACGAATGTGAAATCATTCTCATCAGTAAAGACATCGCTACCGACGAGCACAGCACCGAAGTTCATTGCCATTTTTCTAAATACGACAAAACGCTTTTACCGGGCATGTATATGAATGCCGTAGTTGAGTTAAAACGCCACGCGGTTCCAACGTTACCCGAAGATGCCCTAGTGACTTTTGAAGGAAAAGAATACGTTTTTGTAAAAGTGAACGAACGCCAATTTGAAATGACCGCAGTCAAAACCGGAAACAGCGAAAACGGCTTCACAGAAATAATCAATCCCGAAGTTTTGAAAGATAAAAAAATAGCGGTCAAAGGTGCTTACACTTTACTGATGCAGTTAAAAAACAAATCGGAAGAGTAAATTCTTCTTCACCATTAAAAAAAGCACTTCAATCGAGGTGCTTTTTTTATCTTTACCAAAAACAAAAGCATGTCAAAACTTCCGCATATCGGCACCAGCATTTTTACCGTAATGTCGCAAATGGCCACCGAACACCAAGCCATCAACTTGTCGCAAGGCTTCCCTAATTTTCCGGTGGATGAACGATTGACCGCTATACTGGCCAAACTCGCCACAGCCAATGTACATCAATATACGCCCATGAGCGGTTTGCCTTCGTTGTTGGACAAAATTGCTGTCTTAACCCAACAATCCTATGGCAGAGCGGTTACTCCTAAAGAAGAAATCCTGATTACTGCCGGAGCTACCGAAGGCATTTTTGCTACCATTCAGGCCTTAGTCAAAGCCCAAGAAGAAGTCATCATTTTAGACCCGAGCTACGATTGCTATGAAGCCCCGATTTTGTTGAGTAATGCCAAACCGGTTCGCGTTGCCCTCAATATCGATTTTACACCGAATTGGGAAACTATAAACGCAGCGGTAAACGAAAAAACCCGACTGATCATCATAAACAATCCACACAATCCTACAGGAAAAATGTGGACTGCATCTGATTTTGAACAGCTGGAAAAACTCGTCCATGCCTTCCCTAACCTTTTGGTTTTATCCGATGAAGTGTATGAATACATTACCTTTGAACAGCCGCATATTTCAGTCCATCACCGTCCCAAATTGTGGGAACGCAGCATTTCAATTTCTTCTTTCGGAAAATCGTTTCACATTACCGGCTGGAAAATTGGTTATGTGATTGCGCCGGAGGATTTAATGCGTGAGATCAAAAAAGTACACCAGTTTTTGGTATTCAGCGTGAGCAGTATTGCCCAACATGCCTTGAATGAGTACATAGATTTAGTCGACATAAAAACTTTAGGCCAATTTTACCAACAAAAAAGAGATTTCTTCCAAAGCCTTATGAAAGATACCAAACTCAAACTACTGCCTTGTGAAGGTACTTACTTTCAAGTGGCTTCGTATGCGGCAATTAGTGAGGAAAACGACATCGATTTCACAAAAAGATTGGTGACCGAATTTGGTGTAGCTACCATACCGATTTCTATTTTTTATGCCAATGGAGATGACCATCAATGCATTCGCTTTTGCTTTGCCAAAGATGAGGAAACTTTGACAAGAGCGGCCGAAAGACTTCGCCAATTATAATTAAAACAATATATTTACTAAAAATAAAAAACGATATGGATTTTTCAGCAAAAATGCTACGCGATAACGCCTTAGCAGACAAAGTAATTGTAGTAACCGGAGGCGGAAGCGGCTTGGGTAAAGCCATGACCAAATACTTTTTAGAATTAGGCGCTAAAGTGGCCATAACTTCTCGCGATTTAGAGAAATTAAAAACCACGGCAACTGAATTGGAAACCCAAACCGGCGGACAATGCTTGCCGTTGCAATGTGATGTGCGTCATTATGACCAAGTGGAAGCCATGTTGGCGGAAGTTTTAAAAACCTTCGGTAAAGTCGATGTGCTTTTGAACAACGCTGCCGGAAACTTCATTTCGCCTACCGAAAGATTATCAGCTAATGCTTTTGACACCATCATCGACATAGTGTTGAAAGGTTCCAAAAACTGTACGCTGGCCTTCGGAAAACATTGGATTAACACCAAACAAACCAATTGCAATGTGTTGAATATAGTTACTACTTACGCTTGGACCGGTTCTGGCTATGTAGTGCCTAGTGCTACAGCTAAAGCCGGTGTTTTAGCCATGACCCGTAGTTTGGCTGTAGAATGGGCCAAATATGGTATCCGCATGAACGCCATCGCACCGGGACCATTTCCTACCAAAGGGGCTTGGGACAGACTCTTACCTGGCGACCTAGCGGAAAAATTCGATATGGCAAAAAAAGTGCCTTTGCGCCGCGTGGGCGACCATCAGGAATTAGCCAATTTAGCTGCTTATTTGGTTTCGGATTTCTCAGCTTATGTTAACGGAGAAGTCATTACCATAGACGGTGGCGAATGGCTGCAAGGCGCGGGTCAATTCAACATTCTGGAAAAAATCCCTCAAGAAATGTGGGATATGTTAGAGGCGATGATAAAAAATAAAGGCAGTAAATAATTACAGCTGTTGTAGCACTGGAATTTCCGACTGTAATTAGTGACTCTAACTGAAAACTAAGGGCTTAAAAACTTTACCTAAATGTTAACAAATAAGCCTTGACAAAGCCATAATTAATCGTATTTTTACGGCTTAAAATTGATAGAAAATAAATGGGTAAAATCATTGCAATTGCCAACCAAAAAGGTGGTGTAGGAAAAACAACAACGTCTGTAAATCTTGCCGCATCTTTGGGTGTTTTAGAGAAAAAAGTACTGTTAATCGACGCTGATCCTCAAGCGAATGCCAGTTCCGGATTAGGAATTGACGTAGAAAGTGTTGAAATCGGAACCTATCAAATTTTGGAACACAGCAACACGCCGCAGGAAGCCACAATTACTTGTTCGGCGCCGAATGTTTCCGTGATTCCGGCTCACATCGACTTAGTGGCAATTGAAATTGAATTGGTGGACAAAGAAAACCGCGAGTACATGCTTAAACAAGCCTTGGAAAGTGTGAAAGACCAATACGATTATATTTTGATTGATTGTGCGCCATCATTAGGATTGCTTACCCTAAACGCCTTAACAGCTGCCGACAGTGTCGTAATTCCGATTCAATGCGAATACTTTGCTTTGGAAGGTTTAGGCAAATTGTTGAATACTATCAAAAGTGTGCAAAAAATCCACAACCCGAATTTGGATATCGAAGGTTTGCTACTGACCATGTACGACTCGCGCTTGCGTTTGTCCAACCAAGTGGTGGAAGAAGTACAAAAACATTTCAACGATATGGTATTCAAAACCATCATCCAGCGCAACGTAAAATTGAGCGAAGCACCAAGTTTTGGTGAAAGCATCATCAACTTCGACGCCACCAGCCGAGGTGCAACCAACTATTTGAGTTTGGCGCAAGAAATCATCAAGAAAAACAGCAACTAAGCCATGGCAAAAGCAATAAAAAAACAAGCCTTAGGAAGAGGATTATCGGCTTTACTGAAAGATCCGGAAAACGACATCAAATCAGTAAACGATAAAAATGCCGACAAAGTAGTCGGAAACATCATCGAATTGGATATCGAGGCGATTGAAATCAATCCGTTTCAACCCCGAACCAATTTCAACGAAGAACAATTACAGGAATTGGCTTCTTCCATCAGAGAATTAGGGCTAATCCAACCGATTACCGTTCGTAAATTAGATTTTAATAAATACCAATTGATTTCGGGAGAGCGCCGTTTACGTGCTTGTAAAATCGTTGGTCTAACAACGGTTCCGGCTTACATTCGTATTGCCAATGATAACGAATCGTTGGTCATGGCTTTGGTCGAAAACATCCAACGCCACGATTTAGACCCTATAGAGATTGCGCTTTCTTACCAACGTTTAATTGACGAAATCCAATTGACTCAAGAACAAATGAGTGAACGCGTGGGTAAAAAACGTTCTACTATTGCCAACTACTTGCGTTTGTTAAAGTTAGATCCGATTATCCAAACCGGTATTCGTGACGGCTTTATCAGTATGGGCCACGGTCGTGCGATCATCAACATTGAAGACCAAGACATCCAAACCGATATTTACCACAAAATCATCAGTCAGAATCTTTCCGTACGTGAAACTGAAGCTTTGGTAAAAAACTATCAAGACAGTCGCAAACCGGCACCGGCGAAAGCTAAAAAAGGAGAAAGTTTTGCGGTGGCGGATGACCAGAAAAAAGCATTTGTGAATTTCTTCGGCACCAAAATCGATGTAAAAGTGGCTGCTAACGGCAAAGGAAAAATCACTATCCCATTCCATTCTGAAGAAGATTTCAATCGCATTATCAAACTAATTAAAGGATAGTGAATCGCTTTTACTACATACTTGTATTGTTCTTTCTTTTGGGAAAACCCTCGCTTTATGCCCAGCAAATCGCTGAAGGACTAGTGGCTAAAGACACCATTAAAACGAAAGAAATAGATCCGTTAACCCCTTCTAAAGCGGCTTTTTACTCGGCTGTATTGCCCGGATTAGGACAAGCTTACAATAAAAAATACTGGAAAATCCCCATAGTATACGGTGCTATTGGAACCAGTATGTACTTCTATTTAGACAATAACAAAAAATACCACAGTTACCGCGACGCTTACAAAAGACGTTTGGCCGGTTTTAACGATGACCAATACCAATATTTGGACGACAGCCGTTTGATTCAGGCACAACGATTTTACCAAAGAAATCGCGACTTATCCTTATTGGTGACTTTAGGTTTTTATGTTTTAAACATAGTAGATGCCAATGTAGATGCGCATTTGATCCAGTTTAACGTGAACGAAAAACTCACGGTAGCGCCTGATGTTTACCAAAATGATTTTACCGCCAAACCCAATCTCGGTCTAACCCTAAATTATCGATTCTGATGAAAATTGCATTACTCGGCTACGGAAAAATGGGAAAAGTAATCGAAAGAATTGCTTTGGAAAGAGGTCATGAAATAGTTTTAAGAAAAGGTCAGTCCGATACTTTTGAAGGTTTAGCGCAAGCAGATGTTGCCATTGATTTTAGTGTGCCTACTGCCGCTGTTAGCAATATTTCTACTTGTTTGAACCAAAACATCCCGGTAGTTTCCGGAACAACGGGTTGGTTGGAACAGTACGACGACATGATTAGTTTGTGCGAGGCCAAAAACGGAACGTTTCTTTACGGTTCCAATTTCAGTTTGGGTGTGAATTTATTTTTCGAACTAAATGAATACTTAGCCAAAATGATGGCGCGTTTTGCCGATGTTTATAAAGTTTCTATGGAAGAAATTCACCATACCCAAAAATTGGATTCTCCCAGTGGTACTGCCATTTCCTTAGCCAAAGGCATTATGCAAAATTCGACTTATGATGCATGGACTGAAGGTCAAGCCCAAGAGAGTCAAATTCACATTGACGCCAAACGCATCGAAAATGTACCCGGAACGCACAGCGTTTTTTACAAATCCGAAGTGGATTTTATTGAAATCAAACACGTAGCGCATAATCGTGAAGGCTTTGCCTTAGGATCGGTTTTAGCAGCCGAATGGATTCAGGGCAAAAAAGGCGTTTTCACTATGAAAGATGTCTTAAATTTAAAATAGAAACTGAATAATTGTAACAAATCCCGGTTATAGTAAACCTATAGCTGTTTAAATAAAAAATAAGCCTTATGTCAGCAACTCAATGGTTAATTTTCCTTTTAATTGTACAAGTCATCCACGGCTTGGGAACTTGGAAACTATACGAAAAAGCAGGTAGAAAAAGATGGGAAGCTTTTGTCCCCGTGTATAACGCCATTGTTTTGATGAAAATTATCGGAAGACCGACTTGGTGGACCGTATTGCTGTTTGTTCCGATTATTAACTTACTGATGTTTCCGGTAGTTTGGGTAGAAACCTTGAGAAGCTTCGGACGCAATTCGACTGCCGACAGTTGGTTGGGCGCGCTAACATTCGGTTTTTATCTATACTATATTAACTACACTCAAGAAGTTACTCACATATCTGACCGCGATTTAACTCCGAGAACCAAAACCGGAGATACCATCAGTTCGTTATTGTTTGCAGTAATTGTGGCGACTTTGGTACATACCTATGTAATGCAACCGTATGTAATTCCATCTTCGTCTTTGGAAAAATCATTGCTTACCGGAGATTTCTTGTTTGTGAGTAAATTTCATTACGGCGCCAGAACACCAATGACCTCAGTGGCAGCGCCTATGGTTCATGATACTTTGCCTTTTATTAAAACCAAGTCGTACCTGTACAACGACCACGATGCCAATTCATGGGAAAACAAATTACAATTGCCTTACTTCCGTTTTCCGGGCTTCGAAAAAATTAATAATGCTGATATCGTAGTTTTCAATTGGCCGCGTGACACCCTATTCCACATGTATTTACCGGCTGATCGCAGATACAACAAACCTATCGACAAGAAAACCAACTACGTAAAACGTTGTGTGGCCATTCCGGGTGATAATTTAGAAATCAAAAAAGGTGTGGTTTACATCAATGGAAAAGAGTTGATTTTACCGGAGAGAGCCAAACCACAGTTCGGGTTCAACATTAAAATGAAAGAACCGATTACACAAGAGTTTGTAGACCAATATGGTGTAACCGAATTCAACACCTTAATCCAAATAGAAACCAAGTTGTGGGACAATAATTTGGTACAACAATATTTAAACAAAGAAGGCTATAGTTTTGCTGTGATTGAAAAAGACAGCACCAATACTTTTCTTTTAGGAGCAGTTGACAAAGACTTGGTAGACAAGTTAAAACTGACTTCCTCTAACTTAATGTTCCAGGCCAATCTTACTCAAGCTAAAGCCGATGAATTGAAAAAAGACCCTCGCGTAGCAGCAGTAGAACGCTATTTAAAAACCGGTGCCGAAGATGGAATCTTCCCGGATTACAAAGATGGACATCCTTCGACTACCCGCAACTGGAACAGCGACAACATGGGACCGATTTACATGCCGGAAGCCGGAAAAAACATTAATCTGACTTTAGAAAACCTACCGTTATACAAAATCATCATCACTGAATACGAAGGCAATACTTTGAAAGTAGTTGGCGATGACATTTACATAAATGACGTAAAAACCAATAGCTACACCTTCAAACAGAATTACTACTGGATGATGGGAGACAATAGAAACAATTCGCTTGACGCGCGTTATTTTGGCTTCACACCGGAAGACCACATTGTAGGGAAACCGGTATTTATTTGGATGAGTTGGGACAGCAGTGCTTCAGGTTTGAATAAAATTCGTTGGGACCGATTGTTTACTACAGTAAGTGGCGATGGCCAACCGCAATCTTATTTCAAATTCTTCTTAGGATTGCTGGTATTGTACTTTGTGGGTGAGTATTTCTGGAAAAAAAGAAAAGCCAATTAATTTAGAATATTGGTGAAATGAATAACATTCTGATTCATCCCGGTTATTTCCCTTCCATCAGTCATTTTGTGGCTATTGCCCAAAGTGATTTGGTGACTTTTGAAATGGATGATAACTTCCAAAAGCAAACTAACCGTAACCGAATGTACATTTACAGTCCGAACGGCATTCAGTTGCTTAATATTCCTATAAAACATTCCAAAGTAGCCCATCAAAAAACCAAAGACGTCAAACTCGAAACCGCTTTTGATTGGCAAAAACAACACTTCAAATCCTTAGAAGCAGCGTATCGTACTTCGCCTTTCTTTGAATATTTTGAAGACGACATCGCTCCTATTTTCCAAAAGAAACATACCTTTTTAATGGATTTGAATTTGGAAACCATGTCGGTCGTTTCAAAATGTTTAGGCTTGGAATTCGATTACAACGAAACGGCCGAATACTTTCATGAGGTTACTGATAAAATCGATTGGCGCGGATTGATTAACGGTAAAAAAGACACTTCGGTTTTCGAACCTTACACGCAAGTTTTCGGAGAAAAACACGGGTATTTGAACAATTTAAGCATCCTCGACTTATTATTCAACGAAGGCCGATATGCCTTAGATTATCTTAAAAAACAAAGGCTGTAGTCTAATTGGCAAAAGCCAAACGCGTCATAATCGGGAAGTGATCCGAATTTTCGAAACGCGAAAAACTTTGGAAACTTTTCACCTTCATGCGCTTATCGGCAAAGATGTAATCAATACGCGCCGGATAATACTTGAAACGATAGGTTTGTCCGAAACCTAAGCCGGCTTCTTCAAAACAATCGCTTAAATCGCCTTTAATATTGCGATAGATGTACGAAAAGGCGCTGTTGTTCATATCGCCGCAAATTATTACCGGATACGGACACGCTTTACGGTGGTTGACTAACTTCTCCGCTTGCTTTTCTTGCTTTTTAAAAGCCTCACGAATTCGAACAAACAATTGTTGGGATTTGCTTTTGTCGATAGCATCAACATGCGACTCAATTTCATTCACATCCGGAGAAATTTTTATCGATTGCAAGTGAATGTTATACACGCGAATCGTATCTTTTCCTTTTTTGATATCGGCATAAACTACATTATTCCCTAAATCGGGTATTTTGAAATCGCCTTGATTGAAAATCGGATATTTGGAAAAAATAGCTTGACCGGTTTTGATTTGCTTGCCTTCCATGAATACCGCTTTGTACTTGTATGCTCTCAGATTTACTTTGGCACTTTCGGAATATTCCTGAAGACAAATGATATCCGGGTTTTGGTCGTTGATGAAAGACAAAATAGTATCGCCTACATGTTCGTTGGGCAACCATTCGAATAAATTAAATAAACGAACGTTGTAGCTCATCACCGTAAAATCTTTTTCCTCTTCAGCTAATGCTCTCGAGGAAAACTTGTAGAACTTATTGATAAAAGTAATCCCCAATAACAACACCAATCCCGATAAAATAACTTGTCGCTTGAGTTGCAACAACCAATACACAAAGAAAAAGGCGTTTAAAATCAGAAACAGCGGTAAAATGAGTGTCAGCACCGATAATAACGGAAACAACTTTGGCGCTAAAAAAGGTAACGCATAAGCCACGAATGTCAATACAGTCAACGCTATATTGAATCCGAACATTACTTTATTAAACCACGATAGCTTTTTCAAAAAGATTGATTTAAGATTTCATTTTCCTCAAACAGAAAACGACAAACAAATATGCAAAATAATACTGCTATTTTCCAGCGCGAAACAGAAATTCTTTTTCTTCGGCGGTCAAACTGTCGTAACCCGATTGGCTGATTTTATCCAAAATCTCATCAATTTGTTGTTGGGTTTTATCTTTGGCCACAATTTTACTAGTTGGTTTGGCGACAGGCTTCTTCGGATTGACGTGTACTTTTTTGAATGGTGTTGTTTTTTTTGGAGAAAATAAATTCGCAAAAAAATCAATCACTGAGGTAACAATGCGACTCAAATCGGTGCCATTTTGCAACAATTTGATGTAAATAAATCCGAAAAATGCACCACTCAAATGCGCAATGTGTCCGCCCATATTGCCCAATTGGATTTGCAGTAAATCGAGCAGTAACAATACGCCGGTAATGTGCCATAGTTTAACATTACCTATCAAAAGCAATCGGATTTCCATTAAAGGTTGGTAGGTTGTAGTAGCTACCAAAAGCGCCATAATAGCCGCTGAAGCACCAACCATAGTAGAGGAATAACCTAATAAGTAAAAACTCAACACATAAACCAAACCTGCAAAAACAGCACTCAACAAATACAAGCCTAAATATTGCTTTTGAGTAAAAAAAGTCAAGAACAAACGACTCGAAAAATGCAAGACCATCATGTTGAAAAACAAATGCATAAATCCCTGATGGAAAAAAGCATAAGTGATAAGTGACCAAGGCTTATATAAGGCCTCCATGGGTTGAGAAGAAACGGCCAACCAAGTCGGATAATCGAAAAAACCACTTGCAAATTGATAAAACAACGGAATCGACAAGATAAATAAGCCTACATTCCAATAAATCATTTTATTGGCTATGCCTCCGATTCTGTATTGCAGTTTTAAATCTTCCAGTATGCTCATAACTAATCCCAGCGCTTATTGTTGAACGAATTTTTCTTCCAATACCACATCATAATAAAACCGGTTAAAGCACCTCCCAAATGCGCAAAGTGAGCAATTCCGGTTCCGCCGCTCCCGAAAATTGAGCTGCCTTTGAACCCTAAAACCAAATCCAGAACCAACAAACCCGGTACAAAATATTTGGCTTTAATAGGTACGGGGATAAACATCATCATCAATTCGGCATTCGGGAACATGAAAGCGAAAGCGATTAATAAACCATAAATTGCGCCGGAAGCTCCAACGGCCGGTATATTATATGAACTATACATGGCTTCTAAATCCGATAAAGAAATGATTTCCAATAAGGCATTATTGTATCGTCCTTCTTTTACAACAGCATTAATAACCTCCGTCGGAACATTCGCTTGTTGTAATATTTCCAAAGCATGATGGTATTGGTAATAATTCACGCCCATATGCAATAAAGCCGCCCCCAATCCACAGGAAATATAGAAAAACAAAAATTTTCTCGCACCCCAAAAATGTTCCAAAGCACTACCAAAGGAAATTAAAGCAAACATATTAAAGACAATATGCATCAAGTTTGGAAAACGGGCATGCATAAACATGCTCGTTAAAGGTTGCCAATAGTTGAAATTGGGATTATCCGGAGAAAAAAGAGCAAACAATTGATAAGTAACATCGCCCACATAATTGGAGCCGATGTAAAAAATAACATTGATTATCAGTAACTGCTTAACAGTCTCGGTCATTCGCATCATACGCTGAATTTTTTGTCTATATCTTCCACACTCATAGTGATGAAAGTGGGTTTTTGAAACGGCGACACATCCGGCTCTTTACAAGCAAACAGGTTGTGCACCAAATTTTCCTGTTCTTTTTCGGTCAAATACGTTCCGGTTTTAATGGCCAAACTACGCGCCATAGACTTGGCGATAGTATCATTTTGCGAAAAACTACTGTCCGGTATGCCGTCTTGCAAATCACGCAATAACTCTTCCAAAACAATGGAAATCTCACTTTCGGTCACATTGACAGGTAAACCGGAAATCATGACGTGGTCGACTTCCATCGCTTCAAATACAAATCCGGTATTTTCTAAAGCCGATTTTAATTCGGCCAATAAATCCATTTCGGGAGCCGAAAAATACAACTGCAACGGAAACAACAATTGCTGACTCGATGCTTGATGTACTGTCATGCTGGTTAGGAATGCTTCGTATAAAACCCGCTCATGCGCTCTGTTTTGGTTGATGATAACCATTCCGGACTTAATCGGACTGACAATGTATTTTTTATGAATTTGGTAAGTTCTTTTTACTTCCTGTTCTACTTCATTTTCCTCAAACAAGGAAGAAGTAACAGCATCGTTTTCAAAGGTCATTTCCGCCAATTCTTGCCCGGCTTGTTTCAGACCTACATACAAACTTTCCCAATTAGGCTGCGCTTCCGGCTTTTTATAGGATGGTGTTGAAAACGACTTACTAGGCTTATCATCAGCAAACGGATTGTAACTTCTGTCCACTTGAATGGTTGGATATTCCGCTTCTTTATTTTGGTATTGATAAGGCGTGTCCAAATTCGGATCTCGGTCGAAATCCAATACCGGCGCCACATTAAATTGTCCTAAACTGTGTTTGATGGCTGAGCGTAAAATGGCGTACAAAGCGTGCTCGTCATCAAACTTAATTTCGGTTTTGGTAGGATGAATATTGATATCGATGGTATGTGGCGGAACAGTCAAATACAGAAAATAACTCGGCTGCGAACCGTCTTTCAGCAAACCTTCATAAGCAGCCATAACGGCGTGATGCAAATAGCCGCTTTTGATGAAACGATCGTTAACAAAGAAGAATTGCTCCCCACGGTTTTTCTTGGAAAATTCGGGTTTCCCTACAAATCCTTGTAAACTTAAGATATCCGTTTCTTCTTTAACAGGTACTAATTTTTCATTCGTTTTGCCCGAAAAAATATTGACGATGCGCTGTCTGAAATTTGATATCGGCAAATTGAACATCTCACTACCGTTATGATACATCGTAAAATGGATGTTCGGATGCGCCATCGCTACACGCTGGAACTCATCTACTATATGACGTTGTTCAACGGTTTCCGATTTTAAGAAATTGCGACGTGCCGGGATATTAAAAAACAAATTCTTGACTGCAAACGAAGTACCTTTGGGCAAAACCGCCGGTTCCTGCGACATAAACTTGCCGCCTTCTATGACAATGTGCGTTCCTAATTCTTCTTGGTCTTGTTTGGTTTTCATTTCCACATGCGCAATAGCCGCGATGGAAGCCAACGCCTCACCACGAAAACCTTTGGTATGTAATGAAAATAAATCTTCGGCTTGGCGGATTTTAGAAGTGGCGTGACGTTCAAAACACAAACGCGAATCGGTGACACTCATCCCAACGCCATTATCAATCACTTGTATTAATGATTTTCCGGCATCTTTGATGATGAGTTTGATATCGGTGGCTTTGGCATCTACAGCGTTTTCCAACAACTCTTTGACTACCGAAGCCGGTCTTTGCACTACTTCACCGGCTGCAATTTGATTGGCCACATGATCCGGAAGCAATTGAATGATACTCGACATTATTTAGTTTCAGTGTTTTGAATTAAGGACTCGGGCTACCACCCAAACCAAGCAAATTTAAGGAAAAAGTATGGGGATTTATAGTTAATCATTCCCTAAAAATAAAAAACCTATTCACAAAAGAATAGGCTTATCATTTACATCCGAAAAGGGAATCTATTGCATCGTTTTGCTGCGCAAATCAGCCATTTTGATAGCAGCAATGGCAGCTTCAGTGCCTTTATTTCCGTGAACGCCACCACTTCGGTCGATAGATTGTTGTTCGTTATTATCCGTTAGCAAACAAAAAATAACCGGCACATCGGTTTGTACGTTTAAATCTTTGATGCCTTGGGTTACGCCTTCGCACACAAATTCAAAGTGCATGGTTTCGCCTTTGATCACACAACCAATAGTAATGACCACATCTACTTCTTGGGTGACGATCATACGTTGTGCGCCGTAAATCAGTTCGAAACTTCCGGGTACATTCCATCGCACTATGTTTTCCTGCAAAGCGCCACAATCCAACAAAGCGGCTTCGGCTCCTTGGTACAAGCCGTTGGTAATATGATCATTCCACTCGGATACCACGATACCAAACTTGAACTCTTTCGCACTGGGCAATTGGGTTTTGTCGTAATTAGAAAGGTTTTTATTAGCTGTTGCCATAATTTATGATTTTAAACTAAAAAAGGATTAAAGATACACTCCTTAATCCTTTTTTGGGTATTATTAATTTGAAATTTATTGCGCTAATCCGATTAAAGCATCTACTTGTTGAGCTTCAGGAGCAGTATCAAAATTTTCTTTGATGTCTGTGAAATATTTCAAAGCTTCGGCTTTGTTACCCATTGCTAAAGCAGTTTTACCGGCTTTCATCAAATATCTTGGTCTGGTAAAGTCGTTAGTCTGACTCGCATCAGCAGCTTTCACATAAAACTCTAACGCTTCTTTTTGTTTGTTTTGTTGTGCGTAAGCATCTCCGATAGATCCTTTAGCCAAAATGCTTAAAGTAACATCTTTAGAGTTGAATTTTTCCAAACTCGCAATAGCTTCAGCATATTTACCGGTGTTCAAGTAAGCGATACCGGCCATGAAATTAGCTTGGTTTGCGGCGTCAGTTCCTGAATATTGTTCAGCAATTTTAAGTACACCAAATTTACCTTCAGAACCATTCAATACTAAATTGAATAAAGAATCCGCTTTCACATCACCATCAACGGCTTTTTGGAAATTTTGTTGGGATACGAATAATTCTTCAGCAGCTTCTTGTTGGTTTGGCTCAGCAATAAATTTATCATAAGCGAAATAACCCACAACTACCACCACTACTGCCAACAAACCACCTAAAATTACTTTTTGGTTTTTAGCAATAAAATCTTCTGCTTTAGAAGCTGATTGGTCTAAGGTGTCGAATGCTTTAGCTGTAGTACTGTCTTTTTCATCAACATTTACGTCTTCAATGAAAGTTTCGTCTACTTTTTCCGCTTTTTCTTTTGGTGCTTTATATCCTCTTTTGTTAAAAGTTGCCATCTATTTTTAATTTAGTGTGCGCAAAAATAAAATTTTTATTCAAACTCCCATAAAAAAAATCGATTTAATATTTTTTAAAGTAGAAAATACTCGTTTTTGAATCGCTCACAAAAGAGCAACCGCTAAAGAATTCTAACGTTCATTCTTTTTATCAATAATTTTGAATAATTTGCAGGGCTTTCTTTAACTGCTTCAAAAAGAAAACAAATTATTGCAAACCAATTATTTAACCTTAACTCAAGCGATACCGAATTGTTTTTAAAACGCCTTTCAGTCCTAAACTACAAGAATTTTTCGGATGCCACCTTCGAATTTGATACTAAAATCAATTGCTTCGTAGGGAAAAACGGCATTGGAAAAACCAATATTTTGGATGCTGTGTATCATTTAGCCATCGGTAAAAGTTATTTCAACCCGCTGGCCGTGCAGAACATCAAACACGGTGAAGATTTTTTTGTGGTGGACGGCGAGTTTGAGAAAAACAACCGTACCGAGCAAATTCTGTGTAGCTTGAAAAAAGGCCAAAAGAAAATGCTCAAACGCAACGGCAAACTCTACGAAAAGTTCTCCGATCATGTGGGTTTTATACCATTGGTGATTATTTCACCGGCCGACAGGGATTTGATCATTGAAGGCAGTGAAACAAGACGCAAATTTATCGACAGTGTGATTTCGCAGTTAGACAGCAGCTATCTACAACAGTTGATTCAGTACCACAAGATTGTAAGCCAACGCAATGCGCTGTTGAAATATTTTGCCTTGAATCATGTTTTTGAAAAAGATACTTTGTCCATCTACAATGAACAATTGGAGGCTTTAGGGCAAGTTATTTTTGAAAAGCGAAAAGCGTTTTTGGCCGACTTTGTGCCGATTTTCAATGCGTATCATCAAACGATTTCCGATTCGGCCGAAACCGTACAATTGGTGTATCAAAGTGATTTGTTTGAGAAAGATACGTTGACATTACTGGAAGAAAACCTCAGCAAAGACAGAGCTTTACAATACACTTCCGTAGGGATTCACAAAGATGATTTGTCTTTTGAAATAGACCACTTCCCTATTAAAAAGTTCGGTTCGCAAGGACAACAAAAATCGTTTTTAATCGCCCTTAAACTCGCCCAATTCGATTTTGTCAAAAAACAAAGCGGTGAAAAACCTATTTTGCTTTTTGATGACATTTTCGACAAACTGGATGAGTTTCGCGTGAGTAAGATTGTAGAAATGGTGAATAATGACGAATTTGGCCAACTATTCATCTCCGATACGCATCCGGAACGCACCGAAAATATTGTAAAAACCACACACCAGAGTTATAAAATATTTAACCTTTAATGCAACGGTATTTTGTACTTTAGCTAAAACTTTTTTTATCATGAAAACCAAATTATTTTCCCTACTATTCATCAGCTTTTTATTTTTAAGTTGCCAAGGCCAAGCCACAAAACCGGTGCAAACCCTGGATGTTAAAACTTATGCGGAAAAATTAAAAAACACCGAAAAACCCCAATTGTTAGATGTTAGAACTCCGGAAGAATTCGGCGTTGAACATATAGAAAATGCCGATAATGTAAACGTTAACAGTCCTGATTTTGCTACCAAAGCGGGACAATACGACAAATCGAAACCCATTTTTGTGTATTGTAAAGTAGGCGGACGAAGTGCTCAAGCCGCTGATAAGTTAGTCGCCATGGGCTTTACAGAAGTTTACAACTTAGAAGGCGGTATCATGAAATGGACTACAGCCGGGATGCCTAAAGCCGGACAAACGGCTAAAACAGGTGGCATGACCGTTGAAGATTATCAAAAATTAGTAGCATCGGATAAAAAAGTACTCATCAATTTTACCGCGGTTTGGTGTGCACCTTGCCAGAAAATGAAGCCTTATATTTTGAAAATGCAGGAAGAATTAAAAAACCAAGTCAAAATTGTGAGAGTAGATGCCGACGAAAACAAAGGCCTGACCGAAGCCATGAAAATTGAAGGATTACCGATGATTATCATTTATGAAAATGGTAAAGAAGTTTGGCGCAACTTAGGTTACATCAGTGAAGAAGACTTAAAAAAACACCTTTAGTATGATTACCCAAGAAGCGCTACAGTTTTTAGAAGATTTGGTCGCCAACAACAATACCGATTGGATGCATGCCAACAAAAAACGGTATGAGCAATATAAAAAAGATTACCATGCGTTTATTGCCGGTTTGTTGGCCGAAATGAAACAACTTGACCCTAAACTAGACGATTTGGAAGTAAAAAATTGTACGTTTCGCATCAATCGAGACATTCGCTTTTCGAAAGACAAATCGCCCTACAAAACCAATATGGGCGTTTGGTTTACCCAAAATAAATTCCAAAAAAACAGCCCTGGCTATTACGTACATTTCGAAAAAGGCAACTGTTTTCTAGCCGGTGGTGTTTGGTGTCCGGAACCGGCGCAATTGAAACAAATTAGAAGAGAAATTGCTTTTTTCTACGACGATTTAGAGAAAATTGTAGCCGATGCAGCTTTCAAAAAAGAATATGGCGATTTGTCTCGTGAAGCAGATAACGTACTGAAAAAAGCGCCCAAGGATTTCGATCCGAACCATCCGGCCATCGAATTTTTAAAACTGAAGAGCTTTACGGCTTCGCAACCCATCGACGAAAAATTATTTACCGATAAAAATTTCAATAAAACGGTAGCGCAAAAACTGATCGCGCTCAAACCTTTAAACGATTTTCTGTACCGCGCTTTAGAAACCGAAGAATAAATTATCTTTTACATCTCATGCAAATTCAATCTAACTTCTCTTTAAAATCTTTCAACACTTTCGGCATAGAAGCCAAAGCCAAAAACTTTGTAGCGGTTCATTCTTTGGACGAATTAAAAACCGTTTTGGCAGAACATGCGGCTGAACCCAAATTCATTTTAGGCGGTGGCAGCAATATGTTGCTAACGCAAGACATTGAGGCTTTGGTGATTCATATCGACTTGAAAGGAAAAAGGATAGTAAAAGAAGACGACAACTTTGTATGGGTAGAAAGTATGGCCGGTGAAAATTGGCACGAGTTTGTGCTTTGGACTATCGATCAAAACTTCGGTGGTTTGGAAAACATGTCACTTATTCCGGGCAATGTCGGCACTACACCGGTACAAAATATCGGCGCTTACGGAACCGAAATCAAAGACACTTTTGTTTCTTGTGACGCTATGAAAATCGACGACCAAACGATGCGAACTTTCAGTAAAGAAGACTGTCGTTTCGGGTATCGAGAAAGCATTTTCAAGCAAGAAGCCAAAAACCAATACATCATTACTTCGGTAGTTTTCAAACTCACCAAACATAATCATAAAATCAACACTTCATATGGCGATATTACTAAAGAATTAGCACTGCAAAACGTGACCGATCCTTCTTTGAAAGACGTTTCCAATGCTGTGATTGCCATTCGACAAAGCAAATTACCCGATCCGAAAGTATTGGGCAACAGTGGTAGTTTCTTTAAAAAT
The DNA here is from genome assembly GCF_035671315.1 of Flavobacterium cheonhonense. NCBI lineage: Bacteria > Pseudomonadati > Bacteroidota > Flavobacteriia > Flavobacteriales > Flavobacteriaceae > Flavobacterium > Flavobacterium cheonhonense. Next base: position 105,286 of record NZ_JAXAVY010000003.1, on the reverse strand, counting down.
CCGGTCATTTCGAGAAGTCATTTCGAAAAAGTACAAGCACAATTTCCGGAGATTAAATTCTTCGAAGTTTCGCCTACCGAAGTCAAAGTTCCCGCCGGTTGGTTAATCGAACAAGCCGGTTACAAAGGATTTCGCAAAGGCGATGCCGGCGTTCACAAAAATCAAGCTTTGGTATTGGTGAATTACGGCTCGGCTACCGGGCAGGATATTTTGGCTCTTTCGCGTGAAGTACAGCAGGCCGTTTTCGACAAATACAGCATTGCTATTGAAGCGGAAGTGAATGTAATTTAAAACGATTCCCATGTACATTCCCGAGTTATACAAAAACGAAAATCGCGAAGAAATTGAAAACTTCGTCCACCAAAATGGTTTTGCGATTTTGGTTAATCAAACGCAAGGAAAATTGTGGGCCACGCACACACCATTGTTGTTAGAAACCCGTGAAGACGGTAAACTCATCTTAACCGGACATATTTCTAAAGCCAATCCGCAAGCATTAAGTTTCAATGATAATGACGAAGTATTAGCTATTTTTTCGGGTGCGCATACTTATATTTCTTCGTCTTGGTACGATCATGAAAATGTGCCGACTTGGAATTATTTGGCCGTACACGTTTACGGCAAAGTACGCGTTTACAATCACGAAGAAGCGTTAGATTTTCTGAAGAAATTAGTCGACAAATACGAGGCTAAATCGAAAAACCCTATTCGAGTAGAAAACTTATCCGAAAAAACAATGCGGGAAGCGCGTGGTATCGTTGCCTTTGAAATTGAAATTACGAACCTCGAAGCCCAAAAGAAACTTTCCCAAAATCGCGATGACAAAAACTACCGCAACATCATCACCGAGCTGGAAAAAACTAAGGAAAATCAAGCCCTTGCCGTAGCAGAAGCCATGAAAAAGAACCGATAGGAATTTGTTAAAATTCGTTTGATTATTGGTTGCAGAATACCTACATTTGCAGTCCTTTTTAAAAGATAAAAGAACACCATGTTATTAATAGTTTTCTGTGTATTCATCGCCGTAGTTGTTATTCAATTTTTGTATTACATTGTGGTATTCGGTAAATTTTCATTTGCCAAACCGCAAACCGTAAACCCGAAAAGAGTGCCGATTTCTGTAATTGTTTGCGCCAAAAATGAAGAAGAAAACGTCAAAAAGTTTGTACCGCTTTTGGCCGAACAAGATTACCACACATTTGAAATCGTATTGATTGACGATGCCTCCAGCGATAACACTTTAGAAATCTTTGAAGAATTCGAAAAACAATACCCAAACATCAAATTGGTTAAGGTAGAAAACAACGAAGCCTTTTGGGGCAATAAAAAATTCGCGCTAACCTTAGGCATCAAAGCCGCTAAATACGAATACTTGTTGTTTACCGATGCTGATTGCTATCCGACTTCCAAAGATTGGATTACTTCGATGAGTGCGCAATTTACGCAACAAAAGAATATTGTTTTGGGTTATGGTGCTTATGAAAAAATCAGCAATTCGTTTCTAAACAAAATCATTCGATTTGAAACCTTGTTAACTGCTACGCAATATTTTTCTTGGGCTAAAATCGGCAAACCTTATATGGGAATTGGTCGCAACATGGCTTACAAACGCGAAGAGTTTTTTAAAGTACGCGGCTTTATGGATCACATGAAAATCCGTTCCGGCGATGATGACTTATTTATCAATCAGGCTGCTAACGGAGATAATACAACCATTTGCTACGTACCGGATAGTTTTACTTATTCTACACCTAAAACCCGTTTTAAAGATTGGTTTACCCAAAAACGCCGTCATGTATCGACTGCCAAACACTACAAATTATTTGACCGCAATCAGTTAGGCTTGTTTTACGTGTCGCAGTTACTCTTTCTTTTATTGCCTATAGTTTTATTGGCGTTTCAATACCAATGGATTGCGGTAGTAAGTATAATCGGTTTCCGCTATCTATTTGCTTGGCTAACCTTAGGTTTTGCCGCGGGTAAACTCAAAGAAAAAGACGTCATGTATTGGTTTCCCATCATAGAAATTGTTTTGATTTTTACGCAACTGAATGTTTTTATCACCAATACGTTTTCTAAACCAGTACATTGGAAATAAAAAAATACATAGAGAAAGCCAAAAAAGGAGACCAAGTGGCCTTTACCTTTTTGCTCGACCGTTACTGGAACGAAGTGTATGGTTTTATGCTCAAACGTACTGAAAATGAAACCGATTCGGAAGACATTACTATAGAAACTTTCTCGAAGGCTTTTGACAAAATTGCGACTTACAATCCGGAATTCCAGTTCAACACTTGGTTGATTGCCATTGCTAAAAACGTACACATCGACATGTTACGCAAGAAAAAGTCGACCGTATTCGTAGAGATAACTGACGAAGAAGACCAACAAGCGTATAATGTGGCCGATAGTTCGCCTTCGGCAGAAGACGAATTGATTACCGAACAAAACCTGTCTCGCCTACTCCAATTCATCAAAGAATTGAAACCGCACTACCAAGAAGTGATCCAATTGCGTTACTTTCAAGAGATGAGCTATCAGGAAATCTCGGAACAATTGAATGAACCTTTAAGCAATGTAAAAATCAAATTGCTTCGCGCTAAAAAACTATTGGCTGAAATCATAGAAAGTAAAAAATAACTTTCTATTTAAAAATCGGCATCGCTTCCCAACCTTTTCAGAGAATTTGTTATCTTATAAGAAAATAGTTAAAAGTTTTTATACTATTTTAACATTTCTTGCGTTATAACATTAAATTCGATGCTTATGTAACATAGATACTTAACTCAAAACAATTCATTATGTCACACGTTAGTATTTATGAAAAAAACTGGATAGATCTGGTTTTTGAAGGCAAAAACAAAGCCTATGGCGCTTATCAATTGCGTCAAGAAAACACCAAAACCTCATTGATTGCTTTTATTGGAGGGATTACTTTTATGTTATCCTTGATTGGAGGCGGCTTAATGCTGACCTCATTTGATGACACCGAGGTAATCTGTCAATTTCCCATCATTGAGAACGAGCGCATTGTTCCAGTTGATATGGATCCGATTAAGGAACAGCAAAAAGAGGAAAGTGCCGCCGCAGCTCCACAAGAGATTTCTGAAGTTAAACCTCAAGATTTGTCTCGCATGGTAGTAGCTCAAACCAATGAAGCCACTCCGGATGTTCAAACCAACCAAGAAATTCGCGAAACACCACCGGCCAACGATGGTAGCGGAACCGGAACACTCACTGATGTTGGCAACAATGGCGGCGGTGATGATAACGGTAATGATGACGCAAGCACACCTGGCATTAACGAACCGGTCACCACTAACAAACTCGACAAACTCCCATTATTCCCGGGCGGAATGGATCGTTTTTACAAATACGTAAGCAACAACATCAACCGACCTGAAATAGAAGAAGACAGTCAAATCACCATGAGTGTTGTGATGGCATTTGTGATTGAAAAAGACGGCAGTATGACGGATATTCGAGCATTGCGAAGCACCGATAAAAATTTAGAGAGAGAAGCCATTCGTGTTTTGAAATCGCTCAAAACCAAATGGGAACCGGGATACCAAAACGACAAACCGGTGCGAACACTCTACATGTTACCGATTAAGGTTAAAATCTAATTCCTTAAAGCCGCCCATGAGGCGGTTTTTTGTTGGCATTAACCGAAAAACATTAACATCTATTGGTAAATAAAAGGTTTTAATTTCGATTAAATATTGGTATTATTGCAATCATTTTAAAATCATGAAGATTACGCTCGTCGGTTTTTTCCTTTCTTCCCTTTTGTACTTTTCCGGACCTGTTGGCGGAGAGCGCAATGGTGCTTATGATACCAATAGGAATAGTGACAGCACTTTAATCACCATCCCGTTTCCGGTTAAGTTTGGTCAAGTATCCGAAGCTTACCTTCAGGAGAAGAAGCCTAAAATCGATTCGTTTTACAACAAGTTCATTAATTCGCCTTTTTACAGCGGTAGTTTTTTAGTGGCTAAAAACGGTCGCATTCTATACGAAGATTACAAAGGATTATCCAATATCAAAACCGGAAAAAAGGTCGACGCTAATACTGCGATTCACTTGGCTTCAGTCAGTAAAATATTGACGGCCACGGCTATTTTAAAACTAGTACAGGAAGACAACATCATGTTAGACCAAAAGGTAACCGATTGGCTGCCGCGATTTCCCTATAAAAACACCACCATCCGAACTTTGCTGAACCACCGCAGCGGTTTACAGCATTACTCTAACTTTCCGGGACTATTGAAAAAAAGTTGGGATCGCAAAAAGGTATTGTCTAACCAAGATGTTTATGAAATATTGGTAAAGCATAAATTCAGATTGGTATTTAACGACAATACGCGTTTTGATTACTGTAATACCAACTACGTCATTTTAGCCTTAATTATTGAAAAAGCTACCGGTTTAAATTACCGTGATGCCATGCAGGAATTGATTTTTAAACCTTTGGGCATGAAAAACACCTTTGTATTCAATTACGATACCGACAGAGACACTGTTTGCAAGTCCTATCGCGGCAACAACATTTTTCCATGGGATCAATACGACCGTTTGTATGGCGATAAAAACATTTATTCAACACCCAGAGATTTAGTGAAATTTGATTTGGCGACCTATTCCCCCGATTTTATCAAACCCGAACTATTGCAAGAAGCCTACACCGGATATAGCGCCGGCAATATTGCCAAACCTATAAAAGATTACGGTTTAGGAATGCGTATGCGTTATTTGGCTAGCGGAGAAAAGCTGATTTACCACAACGGTTGGTGGCACGGTAACAACACTTCATTTGTTCCGATTAAAAAAGATACTATTACCATCATTTGTTTAGGGAATAAATATTCAAATCGTCCTTACGAAACCTTGCGTATGGCGAATGAATTCTTTTTAAAGAAAAAACCGGAACCGACTTTAGTACCGGAATTGCCTTATACCGGAGAATAAAACTATTCTTTCACCAAGTAAATGCCGTCGTCTTTAATTTCGATAAGCTTGTCTTTGTAAAGCGCACCAATGGCTTTTTTGAAAGTCTTTTTGCTCATTTTCAAAACAGTTTTGATGTCTTCCGGATGACTGTTGTCATTTAAACGAAGAAAACCTCTGCCGGCACGGAGTTCATTCAGAATTTTTTCGGCATTAGGTTCTACTTTGCTATAGCCGAATTTTTGCAGCGTGACATCTATTTTATGATCCGGTCGGATGTTTTTGATATAGCCTATGATACGATCGCCGGGTTTTATATCGTCGTACACTTCATCTTTATACAACAAACCTTTGTGTTGGTCGTTGATAATTACGTTGATACCAACCTCAGTAATATGAGAAATAATCAAATCCACTTCATCACCTACGGCTACCGTTAAATTTTCATTATTTAAAAACTGATTCGTTTTACTGGAAGCTACAATACGGTTGGTTTTCTCGTCCATATATGCATATACTAAATAGCGTTTGCCTTTTTCCATAGGACGCGCTTGCTCTTTGAACGGAACAAAGATATCTTTCTCCAAACCCCAATCGAGGAACGCACCAAACTGATTCACATAATTCACACGCAACAAACCAAATTCATCCAATAAAATATACGGCTCCAAGGTCGTAGCCACCGGTCTTTCTTCGTGATCTAAATACACAAAAACGATTATCTCATCGCCAATGGCATACTGCTTAGGCACATATTTTAAAGGCAACAACACATCGGATGTACCGTCCGTTAAATAAAGTCCAATTTTAGTTTCGCGTGCAATCGTAAGTGTATTGTAGTGGCCTATTTCCATAGTAAGGGTTGTATTTTACGGGGCAAAGATAGGCAAATTAAAAACTTGAACCGCAAACCGAAAAATTGTAGCTTTACGAAGTGTAACAAAACTTAGGATTACACTACTAACGGGCTATGAGTGACGATTTAGAAAAATCATTTGTAAAACAACTTAAGGAAAACCAGAATATCATTCACAAGATATGCCGGTTGTACACCAATGGTGAAGATGCACACAATGATTTGTTTCAGGAAATCACCATACAATTGTGGAAAGCCTTTCCCAAGTTTAGAGGCGAATCAAAGTTTTCCACTTGGGCTTACCGAGTGGCTTTAAACACAGCCATCACGTTATACCGCAAAAGCACCCGTACTGTAGCCACAGTAACTTACGAAGGCCAGAAACACTTTTTATCCCAGGAAGATTACAATCTCGAAGAAGAAGAGCAAATCAAGTTGATGTACCAAGCCGTGCAACAACTCAACGACATTGAAAAAGCACTCGTTTTTTTGTATCTGGAAGATAAAGACTATACCGAAATATCGGAAACATTAGGGATTAGTGAAGTGAATGCCCGCGTTAAAATGAACAGAATTAAAGGAAAATTAAAAAAGATATTAAATCCTTAAGGATTATGGAAGAGTTGGATTTATTAAAAAAAGCTTGGCAAAAAGACACCCATTCTTTTGAGCAAGTTACAGAAGTTGAAATTTACAAAATGCTGCATAGGAAGTCATCGTCTATAGTAAAATGGATATTGGTGATTAGTCTGTTAGAGTTTGGTTTGTGGGCTTTGGTTAGTTTTATGTTTAATACAGATGATGCTATCAAAAGTTTACATGCCGAAAGTTTTGAAATATACTTAAAAATTATCACCTACGTTAATTATGCCGTGGTATTGTGGTTTATTTATAATTTCTACCGAAACTATGCCCGTATCTCTACCACTACCTCAACCAAACAGTTGATGCAAGATATTATTCGCACCCGAAAAACGGTACAACATTATGTTTGGTATAACCTTTTTATGATATTCATCAGCACTTTACTTGGTTTTGCCATGGCGTTCATTTACAATCCTAACATGGACACACTTAGATATCAAATTGAACATGAAGATGGTTATAAAACCTTATCAATAACCATTTGTATGGTTCTAATTACTATAGTTGTTTTTGTGGGCTTATTTTGGTTGTTCTACCGAATAATTTACGGAACACTATTACGAAGGCTCAATGCGAATTACAAGGAATTGAAAAAAATAGACTTATAAAATGAAAAAAATATTTTTACTGCTGTGCTCCTTTTTTTTGGGAATGGCTTTTGGACAAAAAAGCGATAATTCTTTGTTATGGAAGATTTCGGGGAACGGACTCAAAGAACCGTCTTACTTGTTTGGCACCATTCACATTACTTGCGACGCTTCGCTATCTGATAAAGTAAAAACAGCCTTAGACAAAACCCAACAGCTGTGCTTAGAGTTGGATATGGATGATCCAAACATGCAAGTTGAAATGATGAACAGCATGATGATGCAAAACGGTGTTACCATGAAATCTCTGGCCAAACCTGAGGATTTTAAAGCGGTTGACGCTTTTTTAACGGCCAATGTTGGTTTTTCTGCCGAAATGCTGAATACCGTAAAACCATTTATGGTGAGTGCGATGCTTTATCCGAAAATGTTAAACTGCGAAATGCAATCGGTAGAAGCCGAGCTAATCAAAATAGCCAAAACCCAAAATGAAGAAGTCATCGGATTGGAAACGGTAAGTGAGCAATTAGCAGTTTTTGATGCCATTCCGTACCAAGAACAAATGAACGAATTGGTGATTACCGCCAAAGACAATATGCAGCGCGATAAAACGGAATTTACCGAAATGATGGCAATTTACAAAAGCGAGAATGTGGAAGCAATGGTAACCTTCACGGAAAAATCGCCCAATGCCATGACGTCTAAATACGGCGATGTATTGCTGAAAAACAGAAATCAAAATTGGATCAGTAGGATGACAACCATTGCCAAAAACAAACCAACCTTTTTTGGTGTAGGTGCCGCTCACTTAGGTGGGAAAGAAGGTGTCATTGCGTTGTTACGCAAAGCCGGTTTTACAGTAGAAGCGGTATATTAGTTTAGAAAAAAAGAGATAAGTTAAAAGGGATAAGTTAGTAATGGCTTATCCTTTTTTTTATGGCATACGGAAACCGGCTCGGTTTGAGTTTGTTGAAACGAGATGAATTAAAGATTCCAATCACAAATCGGATTTTACTATACTTCTTCTTTGCTTTCTTTCTCCACTTGCCATTTGCGCAATTGATTCAAACGCTCTTGTTCGGCCAATTCTTCGGCAGGTATGACTTTTAAGAAAGACGGATGTTGTTCGATAGCGTATTCTACTTTCTCTACAATTTGTTCTATGGTTTCGTTCTCGTAATCAATCACCAATGGCTCTTTTATGATAAACGATTGCAGTATGTTTTTCTTTTTCACGCGCAAGCCTTTTTTGTCGAATGAGCGTCGGAAACCATCAATTACAATTGGCACTACTATAGGTTTGTGTTGCTTGATGATATGTGCTGTTCCTTTGCGAACCGGCTTGAAGGATTTGGTGGTACCTTGCGGAAAGGTAATAACCCAACCGTCTTCCAAGGCAATGCGAATATTCTCGGTATCATTGGGATTGACTTCTCTCTTCTCAGTAACATCTTTCCCCCCACAGCGCCAAGTGCGTTCTACTGTAATGGCGCCTACATAAGATAAAATTCTGGGTAATAAACCGGCTCTCATGGTTTCACTGGCGGCCACATAGTATATATTCATTTTAGGCTGCCATAAATAGCCTACATTTCGAATGTGATCAACACGGCCCGAAAGACTGGCATTGAATACGTGAAACATAGCCACTACATCGGCAAAATAGGTTTGATGGTTGGAGATGAAAAGCACATTAGTATCCGGTAAGCCTTTGATGATTTCGGAACCTTCAATATGAAGTTCGTTAAAACCACGATACCGGCGGTGTGTTAATACTCCGAAAATGCGAATTAACCATTTCTTGATAAAAAGGATATGACCAAAAGGATTTCTTTTCAATAATCCCATAATTTTTTGAATTTATCTCCGACTGCTCAAAAATAACAGACGGGTTGCAAATCTAAAAAACTTAAACTTATAAAACCAATTTAAGCGTATCTTTCAGTTCGCTGAGCATCATAGCAGTGGCGCCCCAAACAAAATGTTCATTTACCTGAAATCCGGGGACTTCAATACTGCCGGCATAAGAAGTTTGCATTACAGTATTGACAATGATGTTGTCGTTCATAAAATCGGCAAAAGGAAACTCAACCAAACCGGCAACTTCTTCTTCTTGCAACACAAAATCGAGTTCCCTTTCACTGTAGCCTAAAAACGGATACACCATAAAGTTACTTGGCGGAATATAGACTTCAGTAAACGGACGAATCACTTTAATATGTTTCGGATGTATACCAATTTCCTCGTGGGTTTCCCTTAGGGCTGTATGGCTCAAATCGGCATCCTCATCCTCTACTTTACCACCGGGAAAAGCAATTTGAGAAGAATGAACACCATTATAACTCGTACGAAGTATAAGTGCTAAATGGGTTTGCGATGCTTTAGGATAAAACAGCATCATTACGGCAGCACGTTTGGGTACGACTTTAGTAAAATCGATGGCTTTCAATAAGTCCATACGATTAGAAGGAGCCATTTTTGCATGTGCTTTGGTTGCCGGTAGCTGCGCATTTTGTATTTTTGGCGTGTATTTTAAAAACTCTTCAAAGTGCATTTTGATCGTTTTAGAAATATAAAATTACCGTAAAAAAACAAAGCATCCCACTTTTATCCTCACAAAATGTACAGTAAAGAAGAAGCGCAACAAATAAAAAAAGAATTTTGGACAGCCTTTGCCGAGGCTTATCCGAGAAAATGGTTGTTGTATGACACTAAAATTAAAGACGTTACTTTTAAATTCTATATCGACAACAAGAAGGCTCAAGTACTTCTGGATATCGAACCCAAAGACGAGGAAAAAAGAAAAATCTACTACGAAAAAATTGAATCTCTCAAAACCATACTCCACGAAGAATACTTATCCGAAGCCATTTTGGAGCGCAACTTTTACTTGGATAACGGCAAAGTCATTAGCAGAATTTGGATTGAAAAACTGAATGTCAGCTTGAACAATCGCAACTACTGGCCGGAGATTTTTGAATTCTTTAGCGAAACGATGACAAAGTTTGAAATGTTCTTTTTTGAATTTGAAGAATATATCAAAGATTTGGAAATGAATACCTAGCGAAGAATAACGTCTTTCACAACTTCTTTCCCCAATTCTTCATTAATCATTTTGATGATTTTTTGTTTGCCGTAACTCAATTCTTCTCGTAAAACTGCCGAAGTTAGTGCTACATACAAAGTAGTTCCTTTTAAAACTACTTCTTTAGTGTAACTGTTTACGCCATTACCCATGAGGTTTTTCCAAGCCTGCTGTACGTCAATTTTGTCCATACCGGCCTGAAGCTTATTTGTTTCGATAAAAGCTTTTAATACGTCACCTATAGAACTTTCGTTGCTGAGTCGTTTGGCCATTACTTGAGAGAGAAAGGTTTAAACTTTTTGTAGGTATAAATAATATCTTGTTTGTTTTTAAGCACTAGAGTCGAATCTTCTAGCAAAATGATTGCTTCATTCCACTTACCATAATCGGTTTTACATTCTAAGAAAAAAGCATTATCAACCTCAAAGACTTTTAGGTTTTCTCGAATTCCGTTGGTTTTGAAAGTACCGTCGAATTGTGGCATAACTTTTTGGCGAAAACCTACTAAAGGTTGTCCGGTTTTAGCCGATTTAACCTCTATATAATCTATGGTTTCATTAACCTTGTATTCCTTGGTTTCTCCGTTGCTGAATTCGACTTCTTTAATTTCCCAATACCCGTTAAGCTGGGTTAAATTTTCTTTTTTTACCTCCGATTGACAAGAGAACAACAAAAAAATAACGGCTAAAAGAAGATTGTATTTCATAACAAGAGTACATTTTATCGAAGACAAATTTAATTCATTACACCGCAAAAGCGAACAAAAACAAAATTAATATTATCAACATTAAACTATTTTATACATTTATAGTCCTACTGAAAAATCGTTACTATTATGAAAAACTTGTACTCCCTTTTGTTACTCTCTTTTTTAACTTTCAGTTGCAATTCAGATTCCGATGGTGAAACAGAGCCTACACCGGAAGCCATGTATTTTCCACCCAGTGATGGCAGCAATACTTGGGAAAGCAAATCGGTTGCCGATTTAAATTGGAATCAAAATGCAGTACAACCCTTGTTGGATTATTTAGAATTGAAAAACACCAAATCGTTTATCATTTTGGTCAATGGTCGTATAGTAATGGAAAACTACTTTAACGGACACAGCGCTACAACACCATGGTATTGGGCCAGTGCCGGGAAAACACTAACAGCAACAGTTACCGGTATTGCGCAAGAAGAAGGACTAATCAACATTAACAACAAAGTATCGGATTATTTGGGCACCGGATGGACAAGCGCACCATTGGCCAAAGAAAGTATGATTACTTGCAAGAACCTGCTTTGCATGACTTCAGGCTTAAATGATGCCTTAGGAGACGATGTTTCGCCGGCAAATTTACAATATGTAGCCGATGCCGGAACCCGTTGGGCTTATCATAATGTATATGTGAAATTACAAGATGTCGTGGCCCAAGCGAGCGGACAAACTTGGACCAATTATTTCAACACCAAACTCAGAGATCGCATCGGAATGACCGGTGGTGCTTGGATTAACAGCGACGGTTTAAGCGTATATTGGAGTACAACACGTAACATGGCTCGTTTCGGACTATTATCGTTAAATCAGGGAAAATGGGACGGAAACACCATTGTAAACAGTGCCTACTTTAATCAGGCTACTACAACCTCACAAAATTTAAACCAAGCTTATGGCTATTTGTGGTGGTTAAATGGTAAATCAACTTATCGTTTACCCGGACTTCAATTACAGTTTAATGGTACTTTGATTCCGAATGCACCAAGCGATATGTATGCGGCTTTAGGCAAAAACGACCAAAAAATATATGTGATTCCGAGTATGAAAATGGTTATTATCCGAATGGGAGAAGTAGCCAATCCGGAGAATCCAACTTTTGCATTGTCCGGTTTTGACAATGAATTGTGGGACAAAATAAATGATTTATACCAATAAGCTTACTTGCGATTGATTAATCGCATAACACCGTACAAAAACAGTACAAAGGCTAACAATCGCAAACCCATAAAGACATTGGGCAAAGGTTTTTCAATAAAATAGCTCAGTACAACTATTAAAATACTGATTCCCATGAGTTTTATTGGAGATGAATCTTTGAAAAAAGATAGAATTTTGCTCATATTATTTATTTAAAAAAAGAATCTACAAATTCATATTTGTTGAAAACCTGCAAGTCTTCAATACCTTCACCAACCCCTATATACTTTACAGGGATTTGGAACTGGTCCGAGATACCGATAACCACACCGCCTTTGGCTGTACCGTCTAATTTGGTTACGGCTAAACAAGAAACCTCTGTAGCCGCTGTAAACTGTTTGGCTTGTTCAAAAGCATTCTGACCGGTAGAACCGTCTAACACCAGCAACACATCGTGAGGCGCTTCTTCTACCACTTTTTGCATGACACGTTTTACTTTGGTCAATTCGTTCATCAAATTGACTTTATTGTGCAAACGGCCGGCAGTATCAATAATCACCACATCGGCATTTTGGGTTACAGCACTTTGTAGGGTATCAAAAGCTACAGAAGCAGGATCGCTACCCATTTGTTGTTTGACCAAAGGAACACCTACTCTATCTGCCCAAACTTGCAACTGATCAATCGCTGCGGCACGGAAGGTATCTGCAGCACCTAAAACCACTTTGTAACCGGCCTTTTTAAATTGATTGGCCAATTTCCCTATCGTGGTTGTTTTCCCTACCCCATTCACGCCTACCACCATAATCACATAAGGTTTTTTGTTGGCAGGTATTGTGAATTCAGTTTCTTCACCGGATTGGGTTTCGGAGAGTAATGCCGCTATTTCTTCGCGCAAAATTTTATTAAGCTCATCGGTGCCAAGGTATTTATCCTCAGCCACACGAGCTTCGATTCGTTCGATGATTTTTAAAGTAGTGTTTACGCCGACATCCGAGGAAACCAAAACTTCTTCCAGATTATCGAGTACTTCATCATCTACTTTAGATTTTCCGGCAACTGCTTTGGTTAGTTTGGAGAAAAAGGAAGTCTTGGTTTGCTCCAGACCTTTATCTAAAGTCTCTTTTTTTTCGGAGGAAAATATTCTTTTGAAAAAACTCATTGTATCGGATTGTAAATTCGAATTGATTTGATGCGCCCGAGTTTGGCATAAACGAAACTGACAGGCTTGGCAAATATAAAAATAAAAAAGCTACTTCCGAACGAAAGTAGCTTTGATATATAGAGTTTGAAAAATTATTTCTTGTTCAAGAAACTATCAACTTCCTCAGGAGTCATAATAGCCTCTTGGAAAGTGTAAGCACCAGTTTTTGGAGATTTAACCATTTTAATAGCTTTGGTTAATCTTTTTGATGCGGTTTGTAACGTTGCAACGGTTTTCTTTGCCATGACTTATAATGTTTTATTTGAAATTTCTATCGGGTAAAAACTTCTAAATTATTTAATCTCTTTATGAACAGTCATTCTCTTTAAGATTGGATTAAATTTTTTAATCTCTAATCTGTCCGGAGTATTTTTTTTGTTTTTCTTGGTGATGTAACGAGAAGTTCCAGGAAGACCTGTTGCTTTGTGCTCAGTACACTCTAAAATTACTTGGATTCTATTTCCTTTCTTTGCCATCTTACTTTATTTTTAAGGATTTCAGATTATTTAATAAATCCGTTAGCTTTAGCATCTTTTAATACTGCAGCCAATCCGTTTTTGTTGATTGTTTTAATTGTAGACGCAGCTACTCTCAACGTAATCCATCTGTCTTCTTCCGCAAGATAGAAACGTTTTTTAACTAAGTTAACAGAAAATTTTCTCTTAGTTTTGTTCATAGCGTGAGAAACGTTATTTCCTACCATCGCTTTTTTACCTGTAAGGTCACAAACTCTTGACATTATGCTTTTCTTTTATCGTTATTCAAAATCAGGGTGCAAACTTACAGAAAATAAATCATTGTAGCAAAAAAATTATAGCAGATTTTTTTCTTTTTTTTGATTTGCAGTTTACAGGCTAAAACCAATTCACTTATTTAACTAATAATCAGCTTAGAAACAAGCTAAACAGTTTTACGCAAAATAGCTTGTTGCAACATTTCCAAAGCTTTATTAACCGCTCTATCGATGACTTTCTCTCGTGGTTGTCCAAAATTAAATTCGGATACCAAAACCGTCTCTGGCGTTGCCAAAGCGATGAACACAACACCTACCTCAGCTTTCCCCGGCTCGGAGGTCGGACCCGCATTTCCGGTAGTTGCAATAGCATAATCGGCTTGCAACAATCGTTTGGTATTGACAGCCATAGCTTGAGCAACTTCAGCACTAACCACATCGTGTTGGGCAATGAGTTCAGGAGAAATACCAAGCACATCCACTTTAGCAGTATTAGAATAAGAAACTATGCTTCCTTTAAAATATCCCGAGGCTCCGGCTACTGAAGTAATCATTTGTGCTATTTTACCTCCGGTACAACTTTCGGCCGTTGCCAATGTTTTTCCTTGAGTCGCTAACAATTTTCCTACTACTACCTCTATCGTTTCGTCTTCATCAAAACCTACAATGATATCACCTATTATCGCCGCTAAAGAAGCCACATTTTCCCGTACTGCTTTCTCCAAAACTTCTTTATTTCCTCCTCTGGCTGTTAAGCGCAATCGCACTCTGCCTGGTGCCGGAAGGTAAGCCAACTTGATAAAATGCGGTAAATTATTTTCCCAAGCCTCGATTCGTTCTGCCACCATACTTTCACCCTGACCATACGTTAAAATGGTTTGGTGCACTATGTGTGGTCGCTGGTATTCTTTAACCAATTTCGGAACAATCTCTTGGTCTACCAAATACTTCATTTCGTAAGGCACTCCGGGCAAAGAAACAAAAACAGTGTTCTCTTTCTTCATCCACATGCCGGGCGCTGTTCCCATTTTATTGAAAAGCACTTCACATTTCGACGGCACTAAAGCTTGTTCTTTGTTTAACTGATTAATCGGACGCTTGTAAAAATTCTCTATGATTTCGGTGACATGCGCTAAAACCGCTTGGTCTTCCACCAATACATCTTCAAAATAATCACAGAAGGTTTTTTTGGTAATATCGTCTTTGGTTGGCCCAAGTCCGCCGGTGATAATTACCAAATCAACTTGATTTTGAAGCTTGGTAAACGTATCCAAAATATGCTGCTTATCATCGGAGATGGACAGCATTTCGTGGGTTTGTATGCCAATCTTATCTAAGGCTTTGGCGATGTAACCCGAGTTAGTATCGACAATTTGACCGATTAAAATTTCGTCGCCTATGGTGACTATGGTTGCTTTCATTCGATTGTTAATATTGTTTTTTTTCAGCGGTCTCATGCAGTCACTCCGCTCGTGTCATTTTCTAGGTGCTGAGGTAGTAAGGTTCTGAGATACTAAGGCTTGAGGTAACTTGTATTGTTTCCAAGTAAAAAAACGGAAAACTGACTAGCCCCGGTTGTCCCGAAGCTTCGGGAGAAATCCTCACTAAAAGTGAGACATAACGAAAAGCGGGAATTACCATTACCGATAATTCCCGAGCCATTCGCTTCTGATTTTTTATACTTCGAAATCTTTTTTGATTTCTTTTACAGCCTTTTCAACTTGGCTTTTGATGCTTTCGAAAGTGTCGTTGATTTCTTTGCGTTTGCCTTCTCTTTTGGTCCAAGCTTCTACTTCTAAAATCTCCTGATGTGCTACGGTCATCCCTAACAAATCGAGTGAAGGTTTGATTTTGTGCGCGTAAGAATAGGCTAATTTATGATCTTTGTCCTTGATGCCTTGTTCCACAAACTTTAGATCTTCGGGAACCTCGGTAACGAATAAAGTGATGATTTGCATGACGAATTCAGGATCGTTGTCTGAAAGCGCATATACTTTTGCTAGGTTGTAGTTGATTGCCATTATTTTATTTGTAATCTTAATACTTTTTTATTTTCGATAAAGCCTTCTAAAACATCGTTAGGCGATACTTTTGCTACTCCTTCAGGCGTTCCGGTAAAGATGATATCTCCTTTTTTTAGGGTGAAAAACTGAGAAACATAAGCAATGATTTCATCTATTTTCCACAACATATTGGCGGTATTTCCTTTTTGAACCGTTTGTCCGTTGTTGGTTAATTCAAATGTAATATTTTCTGTGGAACTAAACTCATTTTTCGGTATAAAGTCACCAATAATCGCTGAACCGTCAAATGCCTTTGCTTTTTCCCATGGCAAACCTTTTTCTTTGAGTCTGTTTTGTACATCGCGAGCGGTGAAATCGATACCCAATCCGATTTCGTCATAATACTTATGGGCGAATTTAGGATCGATGTATTTGCCTAATTTGTTAATCTTCACAATCACTTCGATTTCGTGGTGAATGTCGGAACTAAAGTCGGGAATCACAAACGGAGCCTTATCCGGCAATACGGCTGAATCCGGCTTTAAAAAAATAACGGGTTCCTCCGGACGCTCATTTTGGAGTTCCGCTATGTGGTTGGCGTAATTTCTTCCTATGCAGATGATTTTCATATTTGCTGGTTGTAAGTTCTAAGTTCTAAGTTGTAAGTTACTAACACAGAACCTACAACTTAGCACTTACAACTATTTAGTATTTAACTTTCTTAACTTAATTGCAGTGAGTACTTTTTTGGTGTACAGCGGGAATTCGGCATTCTGAATCCAACCGAAATAACCCGGTTCTTTGTCAAACACGTCTTCAACCAAAGCGCCTTTGTGTTTACCGAAAGTGAAAATTTCTTGGCCTTTGTCGTTCAATGCAATAAACCCGGCAAAGTCAACCGATTTTTTTCGTGTGGTGAATTCTGCCAAAGCTTTCATATCGTTTTCCAAATCGGTGTAACGATCCAATTGCGCTTTTAGGATTTCGTAAGTGGCCATCGTATCAGCTTCGGCACTGTGGGCATTTTCTAAACTTTGATTGCAGTAAAACTTGTAGGCAGCACTCAAAGTGCGTTCTTCTTTTTTGTGAAAGATGGTCTGCACATCTACCGACACTCGGTTTTTCATATCGAAATCGACTTCCGCACGCAATAATTCTTCGGCTAAAAGCGGAATATCAAAACGATCAGAGTTGAATCCGGCCAAATCGGAATCCTTTATCATGTTGTGAATTTGTCCCGATAACTCTTTAAAAGTAGGCTCGTTGGCAACTTTTTCATTAGAGATTCCGTGAACCGCTGTGGCTTGTGGTGGAATGGGAATGGTAGGATTGACCAACCAGGTTTTGCTTTCTTTATTGCCGTTAGGATAGACTTTAAATATTGAGATTTCGACGATTCGGTCTTTGGCGACATCGATTCCTGTAGTTTCTAAATCGAAGAAGCAAATCGGTCGGGTGAGTTTTAATTCCATTAGTATAATTTATGCCAACAAAGATAAAATAATGACTTTACCGTTTGTCGATATCTTAATAAAGATTTATGAATTGTGGATAAAAAAACCCTTTCCGAAACAGAAAGGGTTAATTTGATTTTATGATTTTTAATATTCTCTATTCACATCAAAAGCTTCTAAATATTCGGCCACACGTTTTACAAAACTGCCGCCCAACGCGCCATCCACTACTCGGTGATCATAAGAGTGTGACAAGAACATTTTTTGACGAATACCGATAAAATCTCCTTCCGGTGTTTCGATTACTGCCGGCACTTTTCTAATGGCACCCAACGCTAAGATTCCCACTTGCGGTTGGTTGATGATTGGCGTTCCGAATACAGACCCAAAAGTACCTACATTCGTTACCGTGTAAGTTCCTCCTTGGGTATCGTCCGGTTTTAATTTTCCGGCTTTAGCACGGTTACCTAAATCGTTTACGGCTTTGGCCATACCTACCAAATTCAGTTGGTCTGCATTTTTAATTACCGGAACAATTAAGTTTCCGTTTGGCAACGCTGCCGCCATTCCTAAGTTGATGTTTTTGCGTTTGATGATAAACTCACCATCTACAGAAATGTTCATCCCCGGGAAGTCTTTTAATGCTTTGGCTACCGCTTCCATAAAGATTGGAGTGAAAGTCAGTTTCTCGCCTTCTCTCTTTTCGAAAGCATTTTTAACGCGATCTCTCCATTTTACAATGTTGGTCACGTCGACTTCTATAAACGATTGTACGTGTGCCGAAGTTTGTACTGAAGCCACCATATAACCCGAAATCAACTTGCGCATTCTATCCATTTCTACAATTTCGTCACCACCGTTAACCGAAACCGGCGTAGCGATTGGTGTTGTAGTTTTAGGAGCCGAAGTACTTACCGGAGCTGCTACTTGAGTTGCAGCTGCCGATTGATTTCCTCTGTTTTTAACGTAATTTAAAATATCGTCTTTGGTAACGCGACCGTCTTTTCCGGAACCGGCAATAGTCTCTAGCTCGGCTACCGAAACGCCTTCAGCAGCAGCAATGTTTTTCACTAAAGGTGAAAAGAATTTATCCGATGCTTTGAAATCGGCCGGAGCTGCTGTAGCCACAGCAACTTCAACTGTTTTAGCTAATTGCTGCGCCTGTTCGCTAACGCTCGAGTCCGCTACCGGAGCTGCCACTATTTCCGCAACCGGAGCCGCCGCAACGGAACCGCCTTCGGTATCAATAATAGCAATGGTTTGCCCAACTTTCACCACATCATTCACCTGAAATAAAACCTCGGTTAAAACCCCCGAAACTTCACTTGGCACTTCACTGTCTACTTTGTCTGTTGCGATTTCCAAAACCGCTTCGTCAGCGCTAATGCTGTCGCCTACATTTTTCAACCAGTTGGTAATCGTTGCTTCTGCAACACTTTCTCCCATTTTGGGCAATTTCAATTCAAACTTTGCCATATTAATAATCTAAAGTTGTTTTTTGTTGTTTCGATTGCAAAATTAATAAAAGAAATCAGGATTAAGCCGTAATTCTATATTTTTTGACGCAAATCAATTTGTTTATTTATTCTGAAATCTGCAATCTGTGTTCTGCTTTCTTAAATCTGTATCACTTCTCCTCTGTCATTGCTGCTGTTGCTTCCTATGATAAAATTACTCGAAGGCGGTAACAACTTAAAGGTAAACGACTTATTCTTGTTTTCTTTTAAAAACGACATAGCCTTTTTAAATCCGAGATAATCGACATCTAAAATGACTTCCGTCGGCTTGATTTTCGAAATCGTTTGCGAAATTACTATTTTCCCGTTTTCCATGGTGGTTCTTTCCACACTTTTTTGCAAAACAGCGGTTAATTTTTCTCGCAAAGCTTCATTATCAGAAACTAAAAGATACTGTTCAGGCACAGGTTTGGGCGATACTTTTCCCTGAAACATTTTGACCAAAGCAAAGAAAACGATACCGATTCTCATGAACATCGAAAAAAAGAATGAACCTTGATAATGCTTTTGATAGAAAAACTGCATCGCTTCTTGGAAACGTCTCATATAAGTTCCGTCTTTAACCGTGCTTTCCCCTTTATAATGAATGACCGTAGTTTCGGCAAAATAGTAATTCTTTTTGCCGTGTAATAAAGCGCGATAAGATAAATCAATGTCGTCCGCATACATAAAACAATCTTCGTCAAAGCCGCCTAATTCAAGGTACAACTCTCTTTTCATCACCATAAAAGCGCCGACCAAAATATCGACTTCACCACTTTGGTTCTCGTTTAAATGTTGGGCATAATATTGATTAAACAGCGTCGAGTTCGGAAAAAATTTATACAAACCGAAAATCTTCGTAAAAGCAACCCAAGGTGTTGGAACACCTCGTTTGCTTTCGGGTAAAAAATTCCCGGTGCCATCGATGAGTTTGCAACCTATTATACCAAGTTGCGAGTTGCGAGTTACGAGTTGCGAGTTTAGTATTTTCTCAAAAGTGTCTTCGGCAACAACCGTGTCAGGATTCAAAATACAGATGTATTCGCCTTTAGCTTCTTTGACAGCGATGTTATTGCCTTTCGGAAAACCCAAATTGGCTTTGTTTTCGATGCGTTTGATGTGCGGAAAACGGGCGCGCATCATGGCGCAACTGTCGTCTGAAGAATGATTGTCCACCACTATAATTTCGGCCTCCAAGTTTTGAATGGCTTTTTCCACACTCAAAACACACTGCTCTAAAAAGTAGCGCACATTATAATTCAGGATGATGACCGATAATTGCATTGGACAAATATAATGGATTGTTAGATTATTAGACACAGCCATGCCTGTAGATTGTTAGAAATTTGAATTACTTTTGCCGGAAAGTTGTGTTTTACACAATTCATAATTTATAATAGACATATCAACGTGAATTATTTATCCGTAGAAAACATATCCAAATCTTTTGGCGAAAGAACCTTGTTTAAAGACATCTCTTTTGGCATCAACAAAGACCAGAAAATCGCTTTTATTGCCAAAAACGGTTCGGGAAAAACCCAAATTATGCGCATGATTAACGGCGATGACGAACCGGATTCCGGGCAAATCATCATCCGAAAAGGCATTAAAATGGCTTTCTTATCGCAAAACAATAATTTGCAAGATGAACTAACGATAGAGGAAAGCATCTTCGCCTCCGACAATGAAATTCTACACGTAATTGAGCGTTACGAAAAAGCTTTAGAAAATCCGGAGGACGAAGAAAAATACCAATTGGCTTTCGACGAAATGGATCGCTTTAACGCTTGGGATTTTGAAACGCAATTCAAACAAATTTTGTCCAAATTAAAGTTGGACGATTTAAAACTGAAAGTAAAATCGCTTTCCGGTGGCCAAAAAAAGCGTTTATCTTTAGCCATTATCCTCATCAATCGCCCGGATTTATTAATTTTAGATGAGCCGACGAACCACTTGGATTTGGAAATGATTGAATGGTTGGAAAGTTACTTCGCCAAAGAAAACATCACTTTATTTATGGTCACGCACGACCGTTTCTTTTTGGAACGCGTTTGCAACGAAATCATCGAACTGGATAACGGGAAACTCTACGCTTACAAAGGCAATTATTCCTATTACCTGCAAAAGAAAGAAGAGCGCATTGCGATGGAAAATTCAACTATAGATAAAGCGCAAAATCTTTTCGTCAAAGAATTGGCTTGGATGCGTCGCCAACCGAAAGCCAGAACCACCAAATCGAAATCGCGTCAGGATGATTTTTACAAAATCAAATCGGTAGCCGAAAGTCGCCGTAAAGAAAATGTGGTGGAACTCGAAATCAACATGGAACGCATGGGCAGCAAGATTATTGAGCTGCACAAGATTTATAAAAAGTTTAAAGACAAGGTTATTTTAGACAATTTCAGTTACGATTTTCAACGCGGTGAACGCATCGGGATTATCGGAAAAAACGGTACCGGTAAATCTACTTTTCTCAACATCTTAACCAAAACCATGCAACCCGATGCCGGAAAAGTGGTCATTGGTGAAACAATTAAAGTAGGCTATTACACCCAAAGCGGCATCAACCCAAAACCCGGACAAAAAGTAATCGACATCATTAAAGAATACGGCGAATACATTCCGCTTACCAAGGGCAAAATCATCTCCGCCTCACAATTGTTGGAACGCTTTTTATTCGACGCTAAAAAACAATACGATTATGTTGAAAAATTAAGCGGTGGCGAATTAAAACGCTTGTATTTATGTACGGTGTTAATTCAGAATCCGAACTTTTTGATATTGGATGAACCTACGAACGACTTGGACATTGTGACCTTAAATGTTTTGGAAAGTTTCTTATTAGACTATCCGGGTTGCTTGCTGGTAGTGTCGCACGACCGTTATTTTATGGACAAAATTGTCGACCACTTATTTGTGTTTAGAGGCGAAGGCGAAGTTGAAGATTTCCCCGGGAATTATTCTGATTTCCGAGCTTACGAAGACAGCGCCGAACCCGAAAAATCCGAGGCCAAAGAAAAAGTCAATTGGAAACAAAACCATCCAACTACTTCCGGTTTGAATTTTAACGAGCAAAAGGAATTCAACAAAATCGAACGCGAAATCAAAGACCTGGAATACGAGAAAAAACAAATCGAAAACCTATTCGCCGAAGGCAAAGTGGCCGATGCCGACATCACCAAAAAAGCAGAAGAATTACAAGCGATTATCAATAAATTAGAGGCAAAAGAAGAGCGTTGGTTTGAGCTTTCGAGTAAAATGGAAGAATAGATTTAAGATTGTAGATTAACGATTTTTGATTTTCGAGGTATAACTAATCTGAAATCATATATCGTTAATCTTAAATCACCAATAAAAATATAATGTTGCAAATACTAAAATCATATCTCAACTTCCTTTACCATTCCAAAAACGAACACGGCGTGCATTCCCCTTTTGTGTTCAATTTGGTGACGAAATGTTTTTATGATAAGCAGCCATATCCCGAATATGCCATCCTGAAAAACTACAGAAAATCGCTTTTACAAAACAAAAACACCATCGAAGTAACCGACTTCGGAGCCGGCTCCCGAGTATTTAAAAGTAATAAACGAGCTGTCAATAAAATCGCCCAAACCGCCGGAATTTCATCAAAACGAGCGGAATTGCTTTTCAGAATAACAAAGTATTTTCAACCCAAAAATATACTTGAAATCGGAACATCCTTGGGTTTAGCGACTTCGGCTTTAGCATTAGGTAACCCTGATGCTAAAATAACAACCTTAGAAGGTTGCAAGAACACACTTAATCAATGTCAATCGCAATTGGAAAAATTCAATATCAATAATGTTGACTGTGTTAATACCGAATTTAGTTCCTTTTTAAAAAACCTACAACCTACAACCTACAACCTACAACTCATTTACTTTGACGGCAACCATTCGAAAGCTGCCACATTAAACTATTTCGAACTCTTACTACCAACCATAACCAACGAAACCGTTTGGATTTTCGACGACATCCATTGGTCTAACGATATGGAAGCCGCTTGGGAAACCATCCAAAACCACCCAAAAGTAACGGTAACGATTGACACCTTTCAATGGGGATTGGTTTTTTTTCGAACTGAACAGAAAAAAGAACACTTTGTGATTCGAACATAAAAAAGGCAATCATCACTGATTGCCGATTTCAGAATTAACAAACCAATTCAAAAATTATTCTTTTGCTTCTTCATTTTCTCTTGACTTAGCGCCTATTCTATTCACTTTAAACATGGGGGCAAATTTAAACTTGATAGCTGCTATTTTATTGTTGTCCTCAGAAGACAAACCTTCATTTTCAACTGTATTTTTTCTGCTGTCTAAAGCTTCGTAAATCATCTTCACTTCATCGTAATCTTCTCTGGTAAAATTGCCTTTATTGGCTTTATAAGCTTCAAAAAAAGTTTGATAGGTCTGCAAAATATTGTCTTTGTTTACCCAGGAAAAATTCATGTCTTCCCCTAATTTTCCGGCGCCAAAAAAAGTATCTCTTAGCCTTTGATTGTAATTAACTTTAACCGGTGCTTTACTTGCCTCTAGGTTTGATTTGATGAAAAAATACCTTGCTTTAACAGAATCCAATCTTTCTTGACTACTCTTTTTTACGTCATCTCGAAGTGATGTAATCGCTGCATCGGCCTCTGCCATTCTTCGATCATAATCAACTGTTATTTGATCCCAATTGGATACTGCCTCATCCGATTTTACACTTTCAAGTGAATCAACATAGCTTTCCATAGCGCCAATTCTTTCTTCTGCTGTCGCTTCAGTTTTATCATTTTTGCAAGATATCATACTGATTAATAAAGCCATAAAAACGCCAAATTCAATTCTTTTGTTTTTCATTTTATTCTAATTTTAATGTTGAATCAAAACTAATTAAGAGTAGGCTTTAGTTTTTTATACAATTCACCGAAATTGTATCATAATTCATCCTTTTAAAATTAAAACACAGTTTGTAACAATATCATTATATTTACTACTTATTTGAGAAATTTAATCACACCCAAACAATGGCCAATCCATTAATCAACATCAAAGCCCTCAAACGCGATTTCCAATTAGGTAGCGAAACCATCTACGTATTAAAAGGCATCGATTTACAAATCAACAAAGGCGAATACGTTGCCTTAATGGGACCATCGGGTTCGGGAAAATCTACTTTGATGAACCTTTTGGGTTGTTTGGATACGCCAACCTCGGGAACTTATATCTTGAACGGTAAAGACGTCAGTCAAATGCACGATGACGATTTGGCCGAAATCCGCAACAAAGAAATCGGATTTGTGTTCCAAACCTTCAACTTATTACCCAGAACCACGGCTTTAGACAACGTGGCTTTGCCTATGATTTACGCAGGCTATTCCAAATCGGAACGCAACCAGCGCGCTACAGAAGTATTGACACAAGTCAACTTGGCCGATCGTATGGACCACCAACCCAACCAACTTTCGGGTGGACAACGCCAGCGTGTGGCCATCGCCAGGGCTTTGGTGAATAAGCCGTCCATCATCTTAGCCGATGAGCCAACCGGAAACCTAGATAGTAAAACTTCAGTCGAAATTATGAACCTCTTCAACGAAATCCACAAAAACGGTAACACCGTGATTTTGGTTACCCACGAAGAGGACATCGCCCAATACGCCCACCGCATCATCCGTTTGCGCGACGGTATCATCGAAAGCGACACTCAAAACACCAATCATTTGTAATAAAGTAAGGAGCCGAAAAGTTCGGGACTTATCAGCCGTCCGTTTTCCTGCTGTCCGAGTTGCGCGGCAACTACTCCCATCAGGGCTATTTAGGAATCTATTTGCCTTTTTGTCAATATAAAACTCAGCATCTAAGTCACTAAGCACCTTTAAAAAAAACTCAGTACCTTAGCGCCTCAGTACCTTAGCACCTATAACTATGAAAGTCTACACTAAAACCGGCGACACCGGAACCACTGCGCTTTTTGGCGGTACCCGTGTGCCAAAACACCATATTCGCATCGAAAGCTACGGCACCGTCGACGAACTCAACTCACATATCGGCTTAATCCGCGACCAAGACATCAATGTTTTATACAAAAACGTATTAATTGAAGTGCAAGACCGACTCTTTACCGTAGGCGCCATTTTGGCCACACCACCGGAAAAAGAAGTATTGAAAAACGGACAACCGCGCTTAAATATCAACCGTATTTCCGAAGAAGATATCGCGTTTTTAGAAAACGAAATTGACATCATGGACACCGCTTTGCCACCTATGACACACTTTGTCTTACCGGGCGGTCATACCACCGTGTCATATTGTCACATTGCGCGCTGTGTCTGCCGTAGAGCGGAACGTTTAGCTGTACATTTACACGAATTAGAGCCTACCGACGAACAGGTTATTAAGTACTTAAACCGACTTTCTGACTACCTTTTTGTCTTGGCACGGAAGTTGTCATTTGACCTGCAAGCCGAGGAAGTAAAATGGATTCCGCGCAAATAAAAAGTAACTGTTTCAAGTGGTCCAATTCTGTAAACTGAGACTGAGACTGTATACTGATAAAAACGTTCTTACACTTACTTAAAAATAAATCAAAAAAAACTTGACTTTTTCAGTATAAAATTTATTTTTGCATAAACTAAAATCGACAGAAGATGTATTGGACATTAGAATTGGCATCCTATTTAAGTGATGCACCTTGGCCAGCTACCAAAGATGAACTTATCGACTATGCTATACGAACAGGAGCTCCGCTAGAAGTAGTAGAGAATTTGCAATCGATAGAAGATGAGGGCGAAATTTACGAATCGATGGAAGAAATTTGGCCGGATTATCCAACCGACGAAGATTACCTTTGGAACGAGGATGAATATTAAAAAAATAACAATCACAACCATGAAAAAAGTCCGATTAGGGCTTTTTTTTTGTTTAAATTTGCACACTCTAAAAGTTAGAAGAATACGGTAAAAATTCAACTACTGACACAACCGCACTGCTAACCATCATTAAAATAAACAAACCCAATATGAGTTTAATTAACAGCATACTTAAAGTTTTTGTAGGCGACAAATCACAAAAAGACGTCAAAGCCACTCAACCTTACATTAATAAAATCAAAGCCTTAGAACCTGTTTTGGCGGCTTTGTCACACGATGAATTAAGAGCCAAAACAGCCGAATTCAAAGCTAAAATCAAAGAGGCACGTGCCAAACAAGACGCCGAAATCGAAGCTAAAAAAGCTGAAGCCGAAAACACTACCGACATCGATAAAAGAGAAGATATTTACAACGCCATCGATGCTTTAGAAAAAGAGGCTTACCAAATCTCCGAAAAAGTACTCGAAGAAATTCTACCGGAAGCCTTTGCTGTGGTAAAAGAAACAGCGCGTCGTTTTAAAGAAAACAGTAACATCACAGTTACTGCGACACCAAAAGACAGAGAGCTTTCCGCTACGAAATCCTACATCACTTTAGACGGTGAAAATGCCGTTTGGGCTAATACATGGAACGCCGCCGGTAAGGAAATAACTTGGGACATGATTCACTACGACGTACAGTTAATTGGTGGTATCGTATTACACCAAGGTAAAATTGCCGAAATGCAAACCGGGGAAGGGAAAACCTTGGTAGCAACTTTGCCTTTATACTTAAACGCCTTAACCGGAAACGGTGTACACTTGGTAACCGTAAACGACTATTTGGCGAAACGTGACAGTACTTGGAAAGCACCATTGTTCGAGTTCCACGGATTGACGGTAGACTGTATCGACAACCACTCGCCTAACTCAGATGCTCGTAGAAAAGCCTACGAGGCAGATATCACTTACGGAACCAACAATGAATTCGGTTTCGATTACCTGCGCGATAATATGGCGCATTCTCCGGAAGATTTGGTGCAAAGAAAACACAACTATGCTATCGTGGACGAGGTCGATTCGGTATTGATTGACGACGCGAGAACACCATTAATCATCTCCGGTCCGGTTCCTGATGGTGATCGTCATGAGTTTAATGAACTCAAACCGAAAATCGAAAACTTATACAACTTACAACGCCAATTGGCCAACGGATTCTTAACCGAAGCCAAACGTTTGATTAAAGAAGGCAACAACAAAGATGGCGGTTTCCAATTGTTAAGAGCCTATCGTGCTTTACCTAAAAATAAAGCCTTGATTAAGTTTTTAAGTGAAGAAGGTATCAAGCAATTGCTTCAAAAAACCGAAAACGAATACATGCAAGACAACAACCGCAGAATGCCGGAAGTTGATGAAGCCATGTATTTTGTGATTGAAGAAAAAAACAACCAAGTAGAATTAACCGACAACGGTATCAAATTTTTATCCAAAGATACTTCGGAAGATTTCTTCGTATTGCCGGATATCGGAACTGAAATTGCCAATATCGAAAAACAAAATCTTGAAAAAGACAAAGAAGCGGAAGCCAAAGAAAGATTGTTCCAGGATTTTGGTGTAAAATCAGAAAGAATTCACACCCTTACCCAATTGCTTAAAGCGTATACTTTGTTTGAAAAAGACGTGGAATACGTTATCATGGACAACAAAATCCTTATCGTTGACGAGCAAACCGGACGTATCATGGACGGTCGTCGTTACTCCGACGGATTGCACCAAGCTATCGAAGCCAAAGAGCAAGTGACCATTGAAGCAGCCACCCAAACTTTTGCTACGATTACGTTGCAAAACTACTTCCGTATGTACAGCAAGTTATCGGGTATGACCGGAACTGCCGTAACGGAAGCCGGTGAGTTTTGGGAAATTTACAAATTAGACGTAGTAGAAATTCCAACCAACAGAGGTATTTCTCGTAAAGATAAAGAAGACTTAATCTACCGTTCCGTACGTGAAAAATTCAACGCCGTTATCGAAGATGTAACCCAATTGTCACAATCCGGTCGTCCGGTGTTGATTGGTACTACTTCGGTAGAAATTTCGGAATTGTTGAGCCGTATGTTGAAAATGCGTGGTGTTGCACACAACGTATTGAACGCGAAAATGCACAAAAAAGAAGCAGAAATCGTAGCCGAAGCGGGTAAACCGGGCGTAGTAACCATCGCCACCAACATGGCCGGTCGTGGTACGGATATCAAACTAACGCCGGAAGTAAAAGCCGCCGGAGGTTTGGCTATCATAGGTACAGAGCGTCACGATTCTCGTCGCGTTGACCGTCAGTTGCGCGGTCGTGCCGGTCGTCAGGGAGATCCGGGAAGTTCACAATTCTATGTGTCTTTGGAAGACAACTTGATGCGTTTGTTCGGTTCGGAAAGAGTCGCCAAAATCATGGACCGTATGGGATTGAAAGAAGGTGAAGTGATTCAGCATTCTATGATGACCAAATCCATCGAACGCGCTCAGAAAAAAGTAGAAGAAAACAACTTCGGTACGCGTAAACGTTTGTTGGAATACGACGACGTAATGAATGCGCAACGTGAAGTGGTTTACAAACGTCGCCGTCACGCTCTGTTCGGAGAACGTTTGAAATTGGATATCGCTAACATGATGTACGACACTTGTGAGGTAATCGTTGGCGATAACAAAGCGCGCAACGATTTCAAGAATTTTGAATTCGAATTGATTCGCTACTTCTCGATTACTTCTCCGGTAACACAAGCTGAGTTTGAAAAACTTTCCGAAATGGAAATCACCGGAAAAGTGTACAAAGCAGCCTCAACCTATTACACTGAAAAAACCGAAAGAAGTGCTCGCGAAGCCTTCCCAATTATAGCCGACGTGTACCAAAGAGAAGGCAATACGTTTGAGCGAATTGTAGTGCCGTTTTCTGATGGAATCAAATCCTTGAACGTAGTAACCGACTTGAAAAAAGCCTACGAATCCAACGGAGCGCAATTGGTAGCCGATTTTGAGAAAAACATCACCTTAGCCATCGTAGACGAAGCTTGGAAAAAGCACTTGCGTAAAATGGATGAGTTGAAAACTTCGGTACAATTAGCCGTTCACGAGCAAAAAGATCCGTTGTTGATTTACAAATTAGAAGCTTTCAAATTGTTCCGTAACATGCTAGACGGCGTGAACAAAGAAGTGATTTCGTTCTTATTCAAAGGCGATTTACCGCAGCAAAACCAGAACATTCAAGAAGCGCGTCAGGTTCGTGAAAAACAAAACTACACGGAAAGCAAAGACGAAATCGAGAGCAGCGAAAGTGCTAATCGCGAGGCCGGTCAAACGCAACAACGTCCGCAAGTAACTGAAACCATTGTTAGAGAAACACCAAAAATCAATCGCAATGACAATGTTACTATCAAACACGTAATGAGCGGTAAAACCGAAACCATGAAATACAAAAAAGCCGAAGGCATGTTAGCCACCGGCGAATGGGTTTTGGTTAATGAATAAATAATATTAAACCTTTACAAATAACAATCCTCAACAGTTACTACTGTTGGGGATTTTTTATACATTTGAAAATACACAAAGAACATTATGAAACTTAAAGTACTGTCATTATTTTTATTATTAAGTGCTACGGCATTCGGACAAACCTCAAAATTCAGCGTTGAAGTCGCTTATCCTATTCCGGTTGATAACAATTTTTTAGGTGAAAATTATCAAGGAATAGCCGATTTAGGATTGAAATACAAAATCAAGAATTTAGAAGTAATCAATATCGGAGTTTCAGTCAACGGATCGATGTTTACCTATAATGACACTAAATTTTTTCCGCTGGCTGATGAAAATTTGAGTTTTAAAACCACTTTATACATGATTCAGCCAAGGGCGTTTGCCGAACTTAATTTAAAAAAAGTGACTAAAATTCATCCTATGGTTGGTATTGGTTATACCATTTTACAAGCCAAAACCACGTTTGATTCCCAAACGGAAATATCCGATTACAACAGTTCCCAAAGTGGTTTAAATTTCACTATCGGACTTTCTTATGATGTATTTACTAAGTTTTATGTGTTTGGTAATTATGAATATATTTCTCTTAGTAATGTTGATGCTGATGTCCCTAAAACCACCTATAACACTAAAATTAACCTTGTTAAGTTAGGCCTTGGTTTAAGATTTTAACTATGAAACTAAAACACCTTTCAATCCTATTCTTTTTTGTAGTTGTCAACGCCTATTCACAAAGTGCAACAACTTTAAAATCGGCTATGCAACAACTTTACGAAGCCAATTATTTAATGGATTTTGAGACCATAGCGCAATTGTCTTATCCCAATATGGTGGAAAAAACCGGAAAAGAAGCCTTCCTGGAACAAACCGAACAATTTTACGAAAATGATACCTATAGACAGCGTTATCAATTGCAGACAGTGCCTTTCCAATTCGGACCGATAACAAAAATTGGAAACCAATGGTTTTGCGTGGTTACTGTTCGGATCCCGAAACGGTATTTCTTTGAAGCAAAACTAAGCGAGGAAAAAGCATTAGAGAAAAAGACTTGGCTACAAGAAATGAACCAAACCAAAGACGTGACTTTCGAACCGAACCGCAATAGTTTTAACGTCAAAATGATAGCTACTTTCATAGCCGTATACAATGAAAACACTAACGGCAATTGGCGCTTTTTCAATTTTGATTTTACAGAACAAAAAACCACATTCGAGCAGTTGTTTGACGAAACTGTGATCAAACAGTTGAAACTATAATTCATCCGGAAATATCTTCCCGGGATTCAATACATTGTTTGGATCGAAAACCCTTTTGATGCTTTCCATCAATTCCAGATGCGTTCGGGTAAAGGCAATATCCATAAAATTCTTTTGCACATAACCAATACCGTGTTCACCGGACAAAGTGCCTTTTAAAGAAACAGTCAGTTCAAATATTTCGCGGATACCGATAGGCACTTGAGTTTTCCAATGGTCATCGGTCATATCACCTTTAATGATATTCACGTGTAAATTCCCATCGCCGGCGTGGCCGTAGCAAACCGATTGAAAACCGTACTTCGCTCCTATCTTTTTTATGCCACTCAGTAATTCAGGTAACATATATCTTGGAACAACCGTATCTTCTTCTTTGTAAACCGAATTCGATTTTACTGCTTCCGCTACCGAACGACGCAATTTCCACAACGCATTTTTTTGGTCTTCAGTGTCGGCAAACAAGACTTCATCGATTTCAAATTGCTCCACTACCGTCATGATTTTTTCGGCTTCCAGCATCAAAATTTCCGGATAATTGCCATCGACTTCAATCAGCAAATGCGCCTGAACATTTTCGTTTACACTAACATTGATATTATCATGGTATTTTAATGTCCAATCGATGGCATCGCGCTCCATAAATTCTAAAGCACTCGGTACTATGCCCGCTCTGAAAATAGCCGAAACGGCTTCGCAAGCTTCGTGGGCTTTGTAAAATGGCACCAACATCAACACATTATGACTGTTTTGGGGCAAAAGTTTCAACACTGCTTTAGTGATAACGCCCAAAGTACCTTCGCTGCCTACCATGAGTTGCGTTAGGTTGTATCCGGTAGAGTTTTTCAAGGTATTGGCGCCGGTCCAAATGATTTCGCCATTAGGTAAAACAACCTCTAAATTCAACACATAATCTTTGGTCACTCCGTACTTCACCGCTCGAGCGCCACCGGAATTTTCGGCGATGTTACCACCTATCCAACAACTGCCCATACTGCTCGGGTCGACCGGATAAAACAAGCCCTTCTCGGCCACAGCTTCTCGCAATACTTGGGTAATTACGGCTGGTTCAACGGTGACTTGCAGATTTAACTCATCAATATCAATGATTTTGTTGAGACGTTCGGTCGACAAGCCGATGCCTTCGTAAATACTCAAAGCACCGCCGCTCAAACCGGTTCTCGCGCCTATCGGTGTAGTGGGAATTTTATAATCGTTGGCGACTTTAAGCACCGCTGCAATTTCCCGGGCATTGGCCGGTTTAACGACTACATTAGGCGGAAACACGTAGTCTTCGGTTTCATCGTGACCGTAATGGTTACGGGTTTCTATATCTGTAAAAATATAATTCTCGCCTACTATGGCGGTGAGTTTCTGAATAATTTCGGGTTGAAGTGACATGGTATACAATTGAGAAGTAAATATAATTTATTTCACAGAGATACACAAAGAAGTAGAGAGATTCACAGAGAAATCAAAGTGTCTTTTTGCTTTTCAGATTAGGCAGAAAATAACAAATAATGCCAATTAGAGGCAAGAAAGAACACACATGATAGACGTATTGAATAGAAGTGGCGTCGGCCAAATTACCAAGCAAAGCCGAACCCAAAGCGCCCATACCAAAAGCAAAACCATAGAATAAGCCCGAAACCATGCCCAGCTTTTTAGGCAACAGTTCTTGGGCATAGACTAAAATGGCCGGGAAAGCCGAGGAAATGATAATACCTATAACCACCATCAACACATCGGTCCAAAATAAATTCACATAAGGCAACAACAAGGCAAAGGGCGCCGCACCGAAAACCGAAAGCCAAATCACATACTTGCGTCCGATTTTATCGCCTAAAGGTCCGCCCAAAATGGTGCCGACAGCATACGCTATGAGGTAAATAAACATATGGAATTGGGCCTCTTTGATGGACAAGTGAAACTTATCGATGATGTAAAAAGTGTAGTAAGAAGACAAACTGGCCGAATAGAAAAACTTGGAAAAAATCACGATTAACAAAATGGCAATCGACACTTGAACTTTACGTTTGGGCAGGTTGTGTAAGTTGATAAACGGCTGCACTTTGTTTTTTCGGTACACCAAATGATCGCGGTACCAAAAGGCAATTTTGCTGATGATGGCCAAGCCAATCATAGCGGCTATGATAAACCAAAGGATGTGCATTTGTCCGTGCGGAACCACTATTAAAGCCACGAGTAACGGCCCTAAAGCGGTGCCGAAATTACCGCCGACTTGGAAAATCGATTGCGCCAAACCACGTTTCCCACCGGAGGCTAAATTAGAGATGCGTGCCGATTCGGGGTGGAAAATCGAGGAACCGGTGCCGATGAAAACTACAGAAAGTAAAATCCAGTAAAAATTATCGGCAAAAGACAGTGAAACGATACCGGCTAAGGAAAACAACATCCCGTAAATTTGGGAGAACGGTTTCGGATGTTTGTCGGTATAATAACCAACAAGCGGTTGGAAAATAGAAGCTGAGAATTGAAACGCAAACGTAATCAAACCGATTTGGGAAAAAGAAAGATTGTACTTTTCTTTTAAAATGGGATAGACCGACGGAATGATAGCCTGAATCAAATCGTTGAGCAAATGGGCAAAACTGATGGCAAATAAGATAGAGTAAACCGTTTTTTGGGCTAACTCTTTATTTTTGGTTGAAACATTTACGATGGAATCCATTTTAAAAACTAATTAAAAGATAATACCAGAAAGCGAGTGACAGGAACGACAAAGGAATGCCGACGCCTACCATCATGCTGCTGAGTTTGGGTTTGAGTCCGTAGTTAGAAGCCAAAATAGCTCCGGTAATCATAGGTGCCATGGCCGATTCTAAGATAGAAGCGTCTACCGTTATGCCTTTACCTCCCAAGATAATTCGGTACAATACAAAGAAAAAAGCCGGCGTAAGGAATAGCTTGAAAAACAATCCGAGGCTCAAGAATTTCCAATGGCGACTGTGACGGTCAATTTTAAGCTGTAATCCTACAGAGACTAAGGCCACCGGAGTAACTGTGGCACCCAATTTCATGAAAACACTTTGAATATTATTGTGAAAATCGAAGTGCAAAACATTCATCACACAAGCCAAGACAAAGGCAATAAAAGGCGGAAAGAAAATGATTTTTTTAAGGATGTCACTCCCTTTTGAAGCGCCTTTGGCAAATATTCCGGCGGTAATGATACCCAAAGTGGCCATCACTACAAAAGAACCCGGTTGGTCAACAATAATCGCAGTTTTAAGCCCTTCTTCCCCATACAACGCTTGAATAATGGGAAAGCCTACAAAAGAAGTATTACCTAAACCGGCAGTAATGATGAGACAGCCGATTAAGCGATTGGACCAGCCCATTTTTTTTCCTAAGGTGTAGAAAAAAGCAAAAGACAGTAAAAAACCAATCCATGCAATTCCCAATGGATAGAGCAAATCGGTGGTAACTGAAACTTTAGGAATATAGTACAACGCCAAAGCCGGCAAAGCCACATAAATAACAAATTGGTTTAGGGCCAGATATCCGTTTTTAGGAAAAGACGCAACACTTTGAAGGGCTAAACCCATAATCAAACTCAGAAAAACTAAAAGAATGTTGTCCATTCAGCCGTTGGAATTATTTTGCAAAGGAACGGCAAAAAAAGGAAAACCATTCTAATCAATCGCTAAAGGTTTCTTAAAAAATGATTCGGGAAGTTTATCCCACATTTTTTATTTTACTAATTTTACCCAAACGATTTTCCTTTGAAAGAACAAGACAACCCAAAAAGCGCCTTACACGAGAAAGACGGCATTCCGCAACCGGAGAGCTTCAGTGTCTCGGCTATGGCTAAGGTGTTGACTAGCCGAAAAGTACAACCTAGTGCGGAAGAATTGGTAAAAGGCATTTTGTCCGGAAACATTTCGGCTTTGAGTCGCGCCATTACTTTAGTGGAAAGCACAAATCCTTCGCATTTAGCCAAAGCCAACGACATCATTTCGGCTTGTTTGCCACACGCTAATCAATCGGTTCGCATTGGGATAACCGGTGTTCCGGGTGTTGGAAAGAGTACTTTTATTGAAGTGTTTGGCAAATACCTCACCGGTTTAGGAAAAAAAGTGGCTGTTTTGGCTGTTGACCCGAGCAGTTCTATTTCGCACGGCAGTATTCTGGGCGATAAAACCCGTATGGAGGAATTGGTTAAAGATCCGAATGCTTTTATTAGACCGAGTGCTTCGGGTGAGACTTTAGGCGGTGTGGCGCGAAAAACACGAGAAACGATAATACTTTGCGAAGCCGCCGGGTTTGACACCATCATCATTGAAACGGTTGGTGTTGGGCAAAGTGAAACCGCAGTACACAGTATGGTGGATTTCTTTTTACTGCTTAAAATTGCCGGTGCCGGCGATGAATTACAAGGCATCAAACGTGGCATTATGGAAATGGCGGATGCTATCGTAATTAATAAAGCCGATGGCGATAATGTTGCTAAGGCAAAATTGGCTAAAACCGAATTTAACAGAGCTTTGCATTTGTTTCCCGCTAAAAGTTCAGGGTGGATTCCGACCGTTACTACCTGCAGTGCTTATGAAAAAACCGGAATTGACAACGTATGGCAAATTATATCAGACTATTTTGCATTAGTGAAAGGCAATAAATATTTTGAAGAAAAACGACAAAGCCAAAGCCAGTATTGGATGATGGAAACCATTAATGAGCAATTGAAAAATCATTTCTACCAACATCCGGAAATTGCAGCACTTTTGGAGCAAAACAAAAAAGCCGTGGAAGAAAATCAATTATCACCTTTTGCTGCGGCGATGCAATTGTTAGCAAAATACTTTAAGTAATTCAAAACCATTTGGTGTAAAAATTAAAAGCCACGGAGAGAACTCCATGGCTTTAAATGACAACTCAAATAACCACAATATCTAGTTGCAATTCTTTTAGTAATACCCTGAATAATAATTACCTTTCTGGACAATGATAAAAATGTAGGGTCTCACAAATTATCTTGACTAACATTACAAAGATGCACGAATATCGGGAATAAAAATCTAGGTAATCAACCCTTTTTATTATGTTTGTTTAACCCTAAAAATACCGTTGTTTAACGGATAAAAAAAAGTGTTACTGAAGATTGAATCTAAAAAAGTAATTGTTTCTTTATGTTTGCGTAACATTGAAGTGAATCAGCGCTCATTTAACACTAACAATTTACAGCTTAAGGACAGCAAACTATGCTCAAAGATGACATTTTTTTTATTGAACTTTGCTTTTTTACCATCGGTTTTTTAAGCTTGGCAGGTGTCATTACACTTTTTTTAAACACCTATTTTTCCTCTCGAATTTACAAGTTTTACGGCGCTTATTTGTTGGTTATTGTAGCCTTTGTTATACTGGTATATGTTAAAAACACAGGCGAATACCCTAAAGAATCCGGTTTGAGGATGATCCTGAATTTGATTGCAGATTTGTTACAAATACTGAGTCACTTCTTTTTCTGCAGTTTTGTGTATCATGCCATGGTTATGGAAGACCGTCAATTTAAAAAACTAAACAAGGCCTATGTCGTTTTCCAAATTTTTACAGTGGTTTACATCATTGTACTGGCGCTGTTTCCCATCTTTGTCAGCAAAGATTTTATCTATTTCTTAATTACACGTGTGTTTATTTTTGTGTTGTCGATGGTGTTTTATTATCATTTGTTCAAAAACTTAGATAAAATTTTCTTTCGCTTTTTGTTTGCTGCCGTAAGTTTTGTGTTCTTAAGTGGTTTCCTTGCTTTGTGGGACAGTATAAGCAGTAACGGGTTTAGTAAATATACCGGTTTCGATTACTTATGCTATGGGTATTTTTTGGAAAATCTTTGTTTTGTAGGCGCCTTGATTTATAAATATTTCAGTATCGAAAAGGAAAAAGAAGTCATTGCTCTAGCACACAAACAAGAATTATTATCCACCCAAAAAGAAATCCAAAAAGAAACAATTGAGCACATTGGTCGGGAAATACATGATAACATCGGACAGAAACTTACTTTAGCCAGTTTGTATACCCAGCAATTGGAATTTGAAAACAAAGCACCGCAAATCAATACCACTATTGAAAACATCAGCAATATCATCAACGAATCGATAGCTGAGTTACGAGAACTATCAAAATCACTTATTGATAACGCCATCGATACCAACACCTTAAGTCAGTTGATTGACAAAGAATGTGAGAAGATAAAACTGCTTAACAAGTGTGCTATTGCATATACAAGCAATACTTCAACGGCAAATTTAAAATACCAAGAAAAGTCTATTCTGATTCGAATCATACAAGAATTCATCAACAACAGTATCAAACATTCCAAATGCCAAAATATTTATGTGTCGCTCATGACCGATAAAAACACGATTCTCTTATCTTTGAAGGACGATGGCATCGGGTTTGACCCTAAATCCATCTCGGCCGGACAAGGCATTGCCAACATGAAAAAAAGAGCAGCTATTATCAAAGCTAAAATAGAATTCAAAAGCACTGAAAACAGCGGTACCCAACTCCTAATTCGATTACCATATGGGCAGTAAAAAAACCATAGCCATTGTTGATGATCACATCCTGATTGCGCAAGCTATCAAAGGAATTATAGCCAATTTTGAAGATTTTGAAACCATTTGCGAATGCGAGAACGGTCAGGAATTAATCGATAAAATAAACACTTATAATGTTTTACCCGACATTGTATTGCTCGACATCAGTATGCCGGTGATGGACGGTTTCCAAACTGCCGATTGGTTACAAAAAAACCATCCCGAAGTTTTGGTGATGGTACTAAGCATGCAAAACGACGAACAAAGCGTCATCAAAATGGTTAAAAACGGGGCCAAAAGTTATTTATTGAAAAACTCCCATCCGCGCGAATTAGAATCCGCCTTACTCAAACTGGTCGAAAATGGCTTTTACTATCCGGAATGGGCTTCCAAAATCATCTTTTCGAGCATCAACAAAACTTCAAATGAAGCCTTATCCAAACTGACCGACAGAGAAAAGGAATTCCTAAAATACACCATCACCGAGAAAAGCTATAAAGAAATAGCCGAACTGATGTTTTGCAGTCCGAGAACGGTAGAAAGTTACCGAGACAATCTCTTCGAAAAATTAAATTTGAAAACCCGAGTAGGCTTAGCAGTATATGCGATTAAAAACGGTTACGATCAGTAAAATTTACTCTTCGTAAGCCTCCATTTCTTTGTCGTAGAATTCTCCGGCCAAAGTAATTAAATGCTCCATTTCACTTTCCAATTCGGTTTGATCTTCGTCTTCCAAATCTTCCAAGAACTCCACTTCATCATCTTTTAAATTGATGATAAAACGAGGGAAATCAAGGTGAATAACAAATATATCATCCGGGAAATCGGAGTTGTCTGCGAGTACGAATTTTGGTAATTCCATGTTGAATTATAAATTTTAAGTTATGAGTTTTGCCTCAACAACTTCTTAGTTAAATAATGAAAGCGAAGGTACAAAAATAATGCAGCCGCTGTTAATCCGCCCAATAATCCTATCCAAACGCCTTCGGCACCTAAATTAGTTTTCAGACCTAAGTAATACGAAATCGGGAAACCCACTATCCAATAGGCCACAAAGGTAATATACATCGGTACTTTAACGTCTTGTAAACCACGCAAAGCACCCAGCACTACGACTTGAATACCATCGGAAATTTGAAAAACAGCCGCCACCAAAAGCAATTTAGCTGCTATAGCAATTACTTCCGCATTGTCTAACAATTGCATTTTATTGTCCATGTTGAGAAACAAATAAGGCAAAATTTGGTGCAAAGCCACAAACATCAGTGCAAATATGATTTCAATAATGATAGCCAATAAAAAGATGGAACGCCCAACAACTATCAGCTGTTTGTAATCGCCTAATCCTTTTTGGTTACTAATGCGTATCATAGATACCACACTCAATCCCATGGCAAACATAAAAGTCATCGAAGCCAAACTCAACGCAATTTGATTGGCGGCCTGACTCGTTTTACCGATACTTCCGCAAAGCCAAATAGCTGCGGTGAACAACACCACTTCAAACAACATTTGCATGGCCGAAGGCAAGCCTAAACTGACAATTTTTGAAATCGTAGCTTTCTTGATTTGGTCGAAACTGAAATTTTGAAAATACGGCTTAAGGGCTGCTTTTCGAGATAAGATAAAATGCATAAAAACCACCATCGCAATTCGGGAAATCACCGTTCCCAAAGCCGCACCTATGATGCCCATTTTGGGGAAAAACCAAATCCCGTATATCAAAAGGTAGTTGATAATTACGTGCAAGATATTGGCCATGATAATGGCGTACATCGAAACTTTAGTCATCGACAAACCATCGGCAAATTGCTTGTAACCCTGATAAATAATTAATGGCACTAACGAAAATGCGACCCATGTCAGAAACGGTTTGGCCAAAGCAATCACTTCTTTAGGTTGGTGCAACCACTCCATAATCGGCTGTGCCAAAACCACCAAGCCAAAAAGCATAAAACCCAAAATGGTACACAGCAATAAGCCGTGGTGAAAAGCCGAACGAATTTTACCCGTGTCTTTTTCTGCATCGGCTTCGGCTACTATAGGTGTAATTGCCGTAGAAAATCCGATACCGATAGACATCGCTACAAAAATCAAACTGTTGCCTAAGGAAACGGCAGCCAATTCGGTACTACCCAATTTGCCCACCATGATATTATCAACAATCCCAATCAACGTATGTCCAACCATACCCAAAATCACCGGGTAAGCCAGTTGCATATTGTATCGGAATTCTTTGGTGTATTGGGCTAAGTTCACTTTGCAATTTTTGAGTGGGCAAAGATATAACGTTTTATCCTTTCAATTGCTCGCGATACACGTCAATATTAGCTTTTACTTTCGGATCCAATTCAGGTTCCGTAATATCGGTGAGCGACTCCAATTTTTCCCAAATGGTTTGCGCCACTATGAAACGCGCCACGCCTTTGTCATCCGCCGGAACCACATACCAAGGTGCGTAATCGGTATTGGTGTTGTTAATGGCTTCTTCGTAGTACGCCATGTAATCATCCCATCGCTCGCGTTCTTTCAAATCACCGGTCGAAAACTTCCAATTGTCCTCCGGATTCTCCAAGCGTTTCAACAAGCGAAGTCGTTGCTCCTCTTTACTCATATGAAAATAAAACTTCAAAATCGTCGTGCCGTTTTGCGCAATGTGCTTTTCAAAATTATTGATTTGCTCCATACGATTCGCCCAAAACTGGGGTGTAATGTCTTCTACTTTTTCAATACCGGGCAAATTTTCGAATAAAATATATTCCGGATGCACGCGTGTCACCAACACGTTTTCATAATGCGTTCGGTTGAACACCGCAAACTTTCCTTTCTCTGGCAACGCCAAATAATGACGCCACAAATAATCGTGCTCCAACTCGGTCGAATTGGGCGTTTTAAAACTGTGAATCACCACGCCACGCGGATTGAATTCCTTGAACACTTCGCGAATCAAACTGTCCTTCCCGCTGGTATCCATACCTTGCAAACAAATCAAAAACGCATGCCGATTGTGCGCATACATCGCATCTTGCTTCTTGCTGAGCTTCATTTGCACCTTATCCAAAGCCAAAGTTTCTTCTTCTTTATCGGTGTCAGTAGCCAATCGGGTTGGGATTTTCGACAAATCGACTTTGCCTTTTACTCTAAAATCTTCGGGAGTGATGTTTTTCATACCTTCAATGTTTATATTTGTAGGAGCTGTTTCCCGCTTTCCGCTATATCTTTTTTGTTTTCTGCCTCAACCAATGTCACACTGAGCTTGTCGAAGTGCTTCAAGGCAGAAAACAAAAAAGGATGCCGCTGCAATCGGGGCTAATAACTTACTGCTAACATATGGAAAAATTTCAACTTACCCTATTATTTAAAATCATTGGTATTGGTTCGGCTTCCGGATTGGTGTATCACGACGAAAAACTTTACCTCATTTCCGACAACAGTACTTTTCTGTATGAATATTCGATTCCGACTGAAAAACTGAACAAAATCGCTCTCGTCGAAAACGCCCAAGACAATATCGCCAAAAAAGACAAACCCGATTTTGAAGCCATCGCCTTAAAAGGAAATGATTTAGTAGTATTAGGTTCAGGCTCTACCCAAAACCGAAATAAAGTGGTGAAATACGATATGAATTCCAAAAAGATTCAGGAGCGGAATTTTGAGAAAATGTATGAAAAAATCAAAAGCCAACTCCATATTTCAGCCGATGAACTCAATATTGAAGGTTTGATTGTGACTACCGAAACCATTTATTTCTTTCAACGCGGTAACGGAACCAACGGCAA
The DNA here is from genome assembly GCF_035671315.1 of Flavobacterium cheonhonense. Taxonomy (NCBI): domain Bacteria; kingdom Pseudomonadati; phylum Bacteroidota; class Flavobacteriia; order Flavobacteriales; family Flavobacteriaceae; genus Flavobacterium; species Flavobacterium cheonhonense. The sequence goes on along the minus strand of NZ_JAXAVY010000003.1, from coordinate 64,407 downwards.
AAACGGGATCATCTATGCCAATGACGATGCCGAAAACCAAGTGTTCCAATTTGTCCCTTTCGATTTACCTAAAATCAAAAACATTCCCACTACTTTCACCGATGCCGTTTTGGTCAACGACACTATTTATTTTTTAGCTTCTGCCGAAGATACCACCTCAACGTATTTGGATGGCGAAGTTTTAGGTAGTATCATCGGTACTATCGACTTAAAAACCATGAAACTGACCGGTTCAGTCCAAATCAGCGAGACAAATAAGTTCGAGGGCTTAACGCTATACAAACAATCCGAAAACGAAATCGAATTCCTCCTTTGCGAAGACACGGATAGTGAACTATTAGAATCCAATATTTATAAATTAGTGATAAGGGATTAGGGAAAAGGGAAAAGTACTTATGCCATATCCGTTGCTACTTTTTTTATTTTTTTCAATCTCGTCCCAACCTTTTTCTAAAATCCATGCTCTTTACTCATAAAGACACCCATAGTGATAAACGAAACACTCATAGCAGCCTGTAAAAAAATGCAACGCGATGCGCAGCGGGAAGTGTATACTTATATGTCGCCCAAGCTGTATCGCACTTGCAAACGGTATTTAAAAAAGGAAGAGGAAATTGAAGAAGTACTGGCCGATGCTTTTTACACCATCTTTACCAAACTCGATCAATTAAAGGAAGTTGGCGCCTTTGAAGCTTGGGCTCGAAAAATTACAGTCAACCAATGTTTACTGCAATTAAAACGCAACGTGAACTTTAATTTGTATTTAGAGGAAACGTCGTTCAGCATCCAACCGCAAAGTGCGCAGGAAACGCCATTGGAAGAAGAAGATTTGCTCAACTTGCTCAACTTAATTCCCGAAGGTTGTAAAACCATTTTCAATTTGTTTGTCATTGAAGGGTACGGTCACAAAGAAATCGCCCTAATGCTGAACATTTCGGAAGGCACATCAAAATCACAGTTGAATGCTGCCAAAACCAAGTTGAAAGATTTAGTCAACAACCTGTATTATCAAAAAGCAAAGTAGTCATGGAAAATCAAGATATTTTTAACCAATTCAAAAAAGCCGCCGAGAACGCCGAGTCGCCCGAATTCGCTTCGATGGAACAAGTTTGGTCGCGCGTGGAAGCCAAACTCGACCAAAAAGAGTTGAAGCAAGAAACAACACTTTGGAAAAAATGGGCCATCGCGGCTTCGCTCTTACTCATCGGAACTTTAGGGTATCAATTTCTGAAAAAGGATTCGCAAGTTGTAAATAGTAATGAAATCATAGTACAAAAAGATTCGGTTCCGCAAAACAATTCAGTGGTAAATGAAGCGATAACTTCCCAGGAAACAGCACATCCGGCTATAAAACAAGAAGCCGATAAAATCTTAGAAAAGCAAATCGTTTCGGCACCGAAAGTCGCCACCGCAGAAACCGTATCAATGCCAAACCACTTTGACAGTGATAGTATTTCCAAAGGCTTTGTAGTTCCTGCTGTGGCAGCGAGAAATCATGTACCACAAAGTGCCGCTATGTATGATGAGGCCAAAACGATGGAAGTCTTTATCGACAAAGACAACAAAGTTTCCAATGCTAAAAAGGAAAAACCTTTGCTGGTGTACAACAATAAAGTAGAAAACAAACAAACGGTAAAAGAAGTCGAAATGGACGATATCGAATCCATCGTAGAACTTCCCGATCCGCTCTACATTATTAACGGTGTAGAATACACAGAACAAGAATTATTCGGGCCCAACCCAACCAGTCCTTATACACCGCTAAGTGAACAAGAAATCGACTCCATTACTGTACTGCAGCAGGAAAAAGCGATGGCCGCTTACGGACAAAAAGGCAAAAAAGGCGTAGTCATCATCTCCACCAAAAACGGAAAACCGGCTGCCAAAAAACGCCAATAAATTAGTCTAATCTTTTAAAATTCAACGTCATGAAAAATTTCAAAAAGTTTTCATTAGGCATCGCTATGCTTATTAGTTTCCTAACCTTTGGCCAAGACCCGAGCGCAAGCGAATCGGCGAAGCAAAAAACCATTACCGGAACCGTATCCGATAAAACTGGCCCATTACCGGGCGCCAATGTAGTAGTAAAAGGCACCTCAACCGGAACCCAAACGAATTTTGACGGTAAATACACTATCAAAGCTTCAGAAGGACAAACTTTAGAATTCAGTTATGTGGGCTTTGGTACGAAACAAGTTAAAGTAACTAAATCCAATGTTATTAATGTGGTTTTAGATGAAGCGGTTACCTTGAGTGAAGTGGTGATGGTGAGTCAGGGCTATTCAAGAGAAAAAGCGGTAAGCTATTCTCTATCACAAACATTTCACGGACAAACATCGGGAGTAAGCATAGCCCACAACAAAGGAAAGCCCGGAGCGGCTGGCGTAGTGATTCGTGGAGCAAAATCATTGCACAACAATAACAATCCCGTTTATATTGTAGACGGCGTTCCTGTAAAAGAAGAAGACTTTAAAAAACTGAATCAACAAGACATCAGCACCGTTAGTGTACTTAAAGACGCTGCTGCCACTTCACTTTACGGCAACAGAGCTGCGAATGGCGCTGTAATCGTTCAAACCAAAAACGGTATTACACAAAATTTGTCTAAGTCAGAATTGCAAAAACGAATCAAAGAAATCGACAAAACTACTACACCTATCGCCATTGAACCAGAAAATGAAGACTACAACAGCTTTGTAGAAAACGCTTTTGAAAGTCCGAAATCGGCGCCACTCTCTACTTTTTCTATCGATGTTGACAATGCTTCCTACACCAATGTGCGACGCTATATCAATAATGGTCAATCGGTACCAAAAGATGCGGTTCGCGTGGAAGAAATGATCAACTTTTTCAAATACCAATACCCGCAACCTACCGGGCAACATCCGTTTTCTATCCATACCGAATACAGCGATTGTCCATGGAATAAGACTAACAAATTGGTGCGCATCGGCTTGCAAGGCAAAGACATTCCAACCGATAATTTACCGAAATCCAATTTGGTATTTCTGATAGATGTGTCCGGTTCCATGAGTGATGTCAACAAACTGCCATTACTGAAAGAATCGATGAAAGTACTGGTAAACCAATTGAGAGACGAAGACAAAATTGCGATGGTCGTTTATGCCGGAGCGGCCGGATTGGTATTACCGCCAACCTCGGGCAAAGACAAAAAAACCATCATTGACGCTTTAGAAAAATTAGAATCCGGCGGCAGTACAGCCGGTGGCGCAGGTATTGAATTGGCCTATAAAACTGCTCAGGAAAATTTCATCAAAGATGGCAACAACCGTGTAATCTTGGCTACCGACGGCGATTTTAACGTAGGTGCTTCTTCCGATAAAGACATGCAAACTTTGATTGAAGAAAAAAGAAAATCGGGTGTATTCCTAACTTGCTTAGGCTACGGCATGGGCAATTACAAAGACAGCAAATTGGAAACCTTGGCCGACAAAGGCAACGGCAATTACGCTTACATCGACAACATTCAGGAAGCCAATCGCTTTTTGGGCAAAGAATTCAAAGGCTCTATGTTTGCCATTGCCAAAGATGTGAAAATTCAGATCGAGTTCAATCCGGCGCATGTAAAAGCCTACCGATTGATTGGCTATGAAAACCGAAAATTGCGTCCGGAAGATTTTAAAAACGATGCGATAGATGCCGGAGAATTGGGCAGTGGTCATACGGTTACGGCTTTGTATGAAATCATTCCAGCGGATGTTAAAAGCGACTTTTTTACCGAAATCGACGAATTAAAATACGCCAAAGTGGAACCAAGCAAAACGCAATTTCAGGACGAATTGGCAACTATCAAATTTCGTTACAAAAAACCGGATGGCGCCAAAAGCATTGAAATGGTGGAAGTTATTGCCAACAAAGTTTCTGCATTAAACCAGACTTCTGCCGGATTCAAATTCAGCACAGCAGTCGCTTGGTTCGGATTGAAATTGAGAGACTCGCAATTGGTTACCGATAAATCTTCAGCCGCCATTGCGCAATTAGCCCGCGAAGGTTTGGCTTACGACCAAGATGGCTACAAAGCGGAGTTCATTCGTTTAGTTGAAGCCGTACAATAAAAAAGTTGGGTGTTTTTTGGGGTGATGATGAAACCCTGTCGGATGCACAACGGCAGGGTTTTGAAACCCAAACATACTATTTCCGACAAAAAATCGTTTCCTTTTAAATCAATCTCTCATACAAACATGAAAAAAATCATTTTATTACTGGTTGTCTTTAGTAGCGCTTTACTACACAGTCAAGAGAAAAACTTTATCGACAAACCTTATTTGGAAGTACAAGGCAAAGCCGATACTTTGGTTACACCCAATCGCATTTACATTGATGTACTGATTTCCGAGAAAGACACCAAAGGCAAAAAATCGGTGGAAGAATTGGAAAGCGAAATGCTTAGCAAACTCAAATCACTTGGCATTGATACCGAGAAAAACGTGTCGATGCAAGACATGATGAGCAACTACAAAAAGTTTTTCCTCAAACAAACCGACATCCAAAAAGCCAAGTCGTATTCGATTTTAGTGTATGATGCTAAATCGACCGCAAAAGTGTTTATCGGCTTGGAAGAAGTAGGCATTTCCAATGTTCGAATCGACAAATTGGAACATTCCGAAGAAGCCAAACTCCAATTGCTCATGAATACCAAAGCGATGGAAAATGCGAAAGCCAATGCTATCAGTTTTACCAAGCCATTGGGACAAAATATTGGAAAAGCATTGTTTGTTAGTCAGAATAAAAACGTTGCCTACCGTGGAAATGCCAATCAAATTAGAATTCGAGGATATGCCTCTGAAAGAAAATATGACGCTCAAAGTGACAAATACAATACTGAAATCGAATTCGAAAAAATTACTGTTACAAGTGAAGTTATCACGCGCTTCTCCTTAGAATAATAAATTGTGGTTATTTGTTCATGCAAAAACCCGCCTGGTTCATCGAACCGGACGGGTTTTGTTTATTTTATCTCTGTGCAAGTAAAACTACTTCTCAATTTCCTTCAAACTCTCCATTTTCTTGTGTGCCAAGAATCCTTTGATGTCTTCAAAATGTTCTTTCACTCGTTTGTTGCCGAATTCGAATACTTTCTCCGCCAAACCGTCTAAGAAATCACGGTCGTGCGATACTAAGATTAACGTTCCGTCAAACTCTTTCAAGGCTTCTTTAATGATGTCTTTGGTCTTCATATCCAAGTGATTTGAAGGCTCATCGAGAATCAACAAGTTGACCGGTTCCAACAATAATTTAATCATCGCCAAACGCGTTTTTTCGCCACCGGAAAGCACTTTGACTTTCTTCTGAATATCATCGCCTTGGAACATAAAAGCACCCAAGAGATTTTTGATTTGAGTACGAATATCGCCTACTGCAATCGCATCGATGGTTTCAAAAATGGTAGCATTTTCGTCTAACAAAGCGGCTTGGTTTTGGGCAAAATACCCAATCTGACAGTTGTGTCCAATTTCCACCGAACCACCGTTGATTTCGATTTCTTTCATAATCGCCTTAATCATGGTCGATTTTCCTTCCCCGTTTTTCCCGACAAAGGCTACTTTCTGACCGCGCTCAATGACCATATTGGCGTCTTTAAAAATGACTTTATCGCCATACGATTTCTCCAAATCGCGCACAATAACCGGATATTGCCCGGAACGTACCGAAGGCGGAAACTTCAACTTCAACGCAGAATTATCTATTTCGTCTACCTCAACCAAGACTAATTTCTCCAACATGCGAACACGCGATTGCACTTGCTCGGTTTTGGAAAATGTCCCACGGAAACGTTCGATAAACGCTTGGTTTTCGGCTATGAATTTTTGTTGCTCTTCGTAGGCTTTTTGTTGGTGAATGCGTCGGTCTTTGCGCAATTCCAAATAATGAGAATACTTGGCTTTGTAATCGTAAATGCGACCCATCGTTACTTCTATGGTACGATTGGTAATGTTATCTACAAACGCACGGTCGTGGGAAATGACCATAACCGCTTTGGCTTGATTGATTAAGAAATCTTCCAACCACTGAATACTGTCCATGTCCAAGTGATTCGTCGGCTCATCCAGCAAAATCAAATCGGGTTGCTTTAATAAAATTTTAGCCAACTCTATACGCATGCGCCAACCACCGGAAAACTCAGAAGTAGGACGCTGAAAGTCGTCTCTTTCAAAACCTAAGCCTTTCAACACTTTCTCTACTTCGGCTTCGTAATTGACTTCTTCTATGGAATAATATTTTTCACTCAGTTCAGAAACGCGTTCAATCAACTTCATATACTCATCGCTTTCGTAATCGGTGCGAATGGTTAATTGTTCATTGATTTCGTCGATTTCGGCTTTCATTTTAAACACTTCCGCAAAAGCTTTCGACGCTTCTTCCATCACGGTACAATTGTCGTCCATCAACAAATGCTGCGGCAAATAAGCGATAACGGCTTCTTTGGGCGCTGAAATATTTCCTCTGGTAGGTTTGTTTTGTCCGGCAACAATTTTAAGTAAGGTTGATTTTCCGGCGCCGTTTTTACCCATCAAGGCAATTTTATCGGTTTCGTTGATGGCGAAAGTTACCTCGCTAAACAAAGTGGTACCGCCAAACTCGACGGCTATGTCGTTAACTGTAATCATTTAGATTTTTAGATTATTAGATTTTAAGACTTCTCAGCAATTTGAAGCGGCAAAGATAGTTTAATTAGGTAATTTGAAAATGTAAGCCTTTGAAAATTTGAAAATGAAAGATGCTTTTAGGCAGGACAGAAACCATAATTTAATAACAATAACGTTTTAGTTCATTAGAAACGAAGTCTGACAAAGCTTAATGTGTATTTTTGCTCAGTAAATAATGATTTGAAGTATGCCTTTATTTGATTACAGCTTTTTGAGCAAAATAGTCCCCAAAGCCAAGATTAAGAAAGGCTACCGAAAAGCCAAAAAATCGTATTTGAACCGAGTGCGTTTGGCTACATCCTTGTTTTTCTTTGGGATGGGATTTTGCTTTGCCACTTGGGCGAGTCGAATTCCGGATATCAAATCGGCTTTGCATTTGAGCGAAGCGGCTTTGGGTACTTTACTTTTTGCCATGCCTATCGGACAATTGTTTGCCATGCCTTTCTCGGGTAAAATTGTAACCCGTTATGGCAGTAGGGCCATTACAATTTTGGGATTGATTTTATACGCAGCCTGTTTACCGTTAATTGGCTTGGCTACAGAAAAATGGCAGTTGGCAGTAGGTTTGTTTCTATTCGGACTGTTTGGCAATTTTTGCAATATTGCGGTGAATACGCAAGGTGTTTATACCCAACAATTGTTCGACAAACCTATTATTGGTTCCTTTCACGGCTCGTGGAGTTTGGCCGGGTTTTGCGGTGCGCTTACCGGTTTGCTGATGTTAGCTTTAGAGTTAAGTGTATTTCAGCATTTTATTGTTGCCTTTGCCTTTGTTTTGGTCATTATAGCAACCAGCCAAAAGTTTATCATTAAAGCCAAATCGAAACAAGAAGCCGAAAAATCCACCTATTCATTTTGGAAAAATCCCGATAAAAACTTGCTCTTATTAGGCCTAATTTGTTTTTGCGGGATGGCCAGCGAAGGCATTATGTTTGACTGGAGCGGTGTGTATTTTAAAGAAATCATCAAAGCTCCCGGTGCCTTGGTTGTTTTGGGTTACACCACTTTTATGATTAGTATGGCTTCGGGGCGATTTTTAAGCGATTTTTTGGTCGCCCGATACGGCGCGAGTAAAGTACTAATAATTAGTGGCTTAGTCATCTCGACCGGTTTGTATACCGCCGTTTTGTTGCCCTATATCATTCCGTGTACGATAGCTTTTATGTTGGTAGGATTTGGTGTTTCGAATGTAGTTCCGATTATCTTTAACGTAGCCGGAAATAATGAAAATGTACCCACAGGCATTGCGTTAACCATAGTTACCAGTATCAGTTTCCTTGGCTTTTTAATGGGACCGCCGTTAATTGGTTACATAGCCGAATTAACGAGCTTAAAACATTCCTTTGCAATAATAGGAATATTTGGGGTGTTGGTATCGCTGTTGGTTTGGCGATTGAAAGTCATTAAATAACTAAATACTCATACGAAACGCCTCAATCACCGGATTCGCTTTGTGGAAGTCGGTTTCCTGAATGAACAATTCTACCGGTTTGTCGGCGGAAACACTCGGCAATACATTCGACTGATTGTTGTTGCGAATCACCACATTGATCTCTACTGCTTCCAGTTTGTCTTTTAAAGTAACGGCTAGAATTTCGTTACCGGAGAATATTTTTATTAATCCCATTTGGTTGTATGTTCTATGTTCTAAGTTAAAAAATCTGCTTTTTATTTCTTACTTATTAAAACTATTCCTCTTCCTCCATTTCGAAGAAAGTCGGCTCTATCATTACCTTATCGGCTAACACTTCTACCCTTTCGGAGATTTGTGAACAGAAGAACAAGCGTTGGGTTTTCTCGATACTTTGAGACAAGCGCAATACTACGGCATCCAAACGGTTCCGGAATAAAATATCGGCATCGTCAACCACAAACATCTTGATGGTATTGCTATTGAAGCCGGCAGAAGAAAACATGGCATTTATTTTATTGGGTGTTCCGATTAAAATATCCAAGCCCATCGACACGATATTTTTGTCGTAATCGATGTCGCCCTTGTCGTGTACACCGTATATGCTCAAATCGTGGTAAGTGCCAAGTTTCAGGAACAATTCTTCCATCTCCTGAACGCGCTCTTTGTTTTCTACCAATATCAAGGCTCGGGTACTTTCGCCTACCGATTTTTCCAAACGTTGGATCACATTCAGAACAATTGTCGTTGTTTTCCCGGTTCCCGCAGGCGATTGAATCACCGCATCGGCACCGCTTTTAATGGTAGAGAAGGTTTCCTGCTGGATCTCATTGGCTTCGGTCAAACCGTTTTCGATGAGTGCTTTTTGGAGGTCGGGGTTTATTTTTTTTAGGTTCATTTTTTTTGTTCTAGGTTGTAAGTTCTAAGTTCTAAGTTAAAATAACCTACAACTTACAACCTACAACTGTTTTATTTGCTGGCAAACAAAGTCACATCGGTTTCCGAAATCTCGTTGCCACCAAGAATGATCAATCTTTCAACTACATTTCTGAGTTCACGGATGTTTCCGGTCCAATCGTATTCTTGTAATAGTTTGACGGCATCTTTTGAAAATACTTTAGGTGCGTTGCCTTGTTCTTCGGCAATTTTTACGGCAAAGTGTTCGATTAGCAACGGAATATCGTCTCTGCGGTCGTTCAAGGCCGGGACTTTGATTAGGATAACGGCCAAACGATGGTACAAATCTTCGCGGAAACGGCCTTCGGCAATCTCTTTCTTCAAATCTTTATTGGTTGCCGCAATAACGCGTACGTTGATTTTGATGTCTTTATCGGCGCCGACTCTTTGTATCAAACTTTCCTGTAAAGCGCGTAATACTTTAGCTTGAGCCGATAAACTCATGTCGCCTATTTCATCCAAGAAAATGGTTCCGCCATCGGCTGCTTCGAATTTTCCGGCTCGGTCTTTTACGGCTGAAGTAAAAGCACCTTTTACGTGACCGAACAATTCGCTTTCGATTAATTCTGATGGTATAGCGGCGCAGTTCACCTCTATCATAGGCGCTGAAGCGCGTTCACTTTTTTCATGCAATTGATGAGCAACCAATTCTTTTCCGGTGCCGTTAGGTCCTGTGATAAGCACTCTGGCGTCGGTTTGGGCGACTTTTTCAATCATTTGTTTGATTTGATTGATGGGTTCGCTTTCGCCAATGATTTCGTAGTTTTTGGAAACTTTTTTCTTGAGGATTTTATTCTCAACCACCAACTGTTTTTTGTCGAGGGCATTGCGAACGGTGTTCAGTAAGCGATTCAAATCGGGTGGCTTGGAAATATAATCGAAAGCGCCTAAACGCATGGTATTGACTGCGGTTTCCAAATCGCCGTGGCCGGAAATCATAACCATCGGAATTTCGGGTTTGATTTTTTTTACAGCTTCGAGCAATTCCTCACCACTCATTTTGGGCATTTTGATGTCGCACAACACCAAATCGTAATCTTCGTTTTTGATTTTTTCAAAACCTTGTTTGCCGTCTTCGGCTTCTTCAACGGTGTACGTATCGCTTTCTTCAGTGAGTATTTTGGTTAATACCCTACGGATGGCAGCTTCGTCTTCGATGATTAGTATTTTGGGCATATGGGTTGTAAGTTGTAAGTTGTAAGTTGTAAGTTAAAATCCTAACTCATAACTCCTAACTCATCATTTATAATTCTTTTTTATGGTTGGCTATCTAGCCCTGATTCCTTCGGCAGTCGCATTGCTCGTGTGGAGCAGTTACCGCGTAACGCGGAAAGCAGGAATACGGTTTACTTTTGGCCCGAGCCTTTCGCTTCAAATCAGTTTCGACAAAAATAAGATAATTTCACATTTGGCGCTTCATAAAAATAGATTTAATACTTTTACAGCTTCTAAACGAACCATTATGTCTACTGCGAAAAAAGATTACAAAAGAATTACGACCAAGTCCTTGTTTGATATGAAAGCCAATGGCGAAAAAATATCGATGTTAACGGCTTATGATTACACCATGGCAAAGATTGTGGATTCAGCGGGTGTTGACGTGATTTTGGTAGGCGATTCGGCGAGTAATGTAATGGCAGGTCACGAAACGACTTTGCCGATAACATTAGACCAAATGATTTACCACGCTTCCTCTGTAGTTCGTGGGATTGAACGCGCTCTAGTGGTGGTAGATTTGCCTTTTGGGAGTTACCAAAGTGACCCTAAAGAAGCCTTGCGCTCTGCTATCCGAATCATGAAAGAAAGTGGTGGTCATGCGGTAAAACTGGAAGGTGGCAGCGAAATTAAAGAAAGTATCAAACGCATTTTGAATGCGGGAATTCCGGTTATGGGCCATTTGGGTTTGACACCGCAATCCATCTATAAATTCGGAACTTACACCGTAAGAGCTAAGGAAGATGCCGAAGCCGAAAAACTGATTGAAGACGCCAAATTATTGGAACGCATTGGTTGTTTTGCTTTGGTTTTGGAAAAAATCCCGGCAGCGCTGGCCGAAAAAGTAGCCAAAAGCATTTCTATACCGGTTATTGGTATTGGTGCCGGCGGTGGCGTTGACGGACAAGTTTTGGTTTTGCACGATATGATTGGTATGACGCATGAGTTTAGTCCGAGATTTCTTCGCCGCTACATGAACTTATACGAAGACATGACCAAAGCCATCGGACAATATGTGGACGATGTGAAGTCGCAGGATTTTCCGAATGCGAATGAGCAATATTAATTAGACTTCTTAGACAAGTTAGATTTTTAGACTTCTTAGACAATAATATGCATAGATATAAGGAATTAGAGATTTGGAAGAAAAGTAGATTATTTTGCTCTCAAATTTATGAGATAACCTCAAAATTCCCTAGCGATGAAAAGTTTGGTTTAACCAATCAATTGCGTCGGGCTTCTGTTTCAATTCCTTCAAATATTGCTGAAGGCTCTTCAAGAAGTTCAAATAAAGATTTTTCCAGATTTTTAGAAATTGCTGTTGGTTCAGCTTACGAAGTTGAAACACAACTTTTAATTGCTTCAGATTTAGGATTTGTCAATAATGAAGAATCAGAAAAAATTGCCGGTGAGTTGAATGAAATTGTCAAAATGATTTCTCGTTTTCGCACCACTCTGAAAATCTAACCTTCTAACAATCTAAAATGTCTAAGCTAGTCTCAAATAAAGACAACCTCCAAATCCTGCACGAAGACAACCACATCATAGTGGTCAACAAACGTGTTGGCGATATTGTACAAGGTGATAAGACCGGAGACAAACCTTTATCGGATGTGGTTAAAGAATACATTAAAGAGAAATACAATAAGCCGGGCGAAGTGTTTTTAGGCGTGGTGCATCGGTTGGACCGACCTACCACCGGGATTGTAGTTTTTGCCCGAACCAGTAAAGCTTTGACCCGATTGAACGAAATGTTCAGTCAACGAGAAACCCAAAAAACCTATTGGGCTGTGGTGAAAAACAAACCGCCGAAAACAGAAGACAATTTGGTTCATTTTCTCAAACGCAATGAAAAAAATAACACCTCCAAAGCGCACTTAAAAGAAGTACCGGAAAGCAAAAAAGCGAGTTTGGATTATAAAATCATTAAAACGCTAGACAACTACTTTGTGTTGGAAATTAATTTGCATACCGGACGACATCACCAAATCAGAGCACAATTATCGGCGATTGGTTGCCCTATCAAAGGCGATTTGAAGTATGGGTTTGATCGCAGTAACCCTGACGGCGGGATTCATTTGCACGCCCGACAATTGGTTTTTACCCATCCGGTTTCTAAAGAAAATTTAGTCATTACAGCACCTACTCCAAAAGATGCCATTTGGAATGCTATGTAAACTAAAATGCCTACTTTTACGTTTATAGTTGTGTTAGGGTTTTCAAAAAACCGACTGTTATAACCTAAATCCATCTTACCTATGAAGCAAATCATTGTAACTGTAGCGCTGCTTATCGGCCTAAACACAGTAGCCCAAGAACATTATTCGGGCATTAGTACTTCTAATCGTGTTGGAATTTTGAACGCCAACATCAATCCGGCCGAGTTGGCCAATTTATCGAAAAAATTTGAAGTCAATATTTACGGCTTAAGTTTTAATGTTGCAAACAATAAAATTGCCTTTAGTGATATTTCATCCGATGCCGACTTTGAAACTTTGATTTTCCAGGGCAACAGTCCGGTTAACGCACGAATTGATGCCGAAATCAACGGTCCTGGATTAGCCATTCGTTGGCAAAAATGGGGTTTTGCCGTGACTACTAAAGCGCACGCCAAATTTGACATGGTTAATGTAGATCCAACCATTGGAAATGCTATCACCAATGATAATATTATTTTGAACACTACTTCCTTAAACTATCCGGGAAACCAACGTTTGAGTGGTACTTCTTATGGTGAAGTTGGTTTGTCTGCTGCGCGAACTTTCTTTGAAAACGACAATCATAAGTTTAGCGCCGGAGTTACTTTAAAAATATTATTCCCGGGTTCTTACTCCAACTTTGGTTTGAGTAACCTGAACGGAACAGTAACCGAAAACGCTACCGGAGCTTACTTAACTACCAGTTCGCCGGCTACTTTAAACATCGCTTACTCCGGAAACTTGGCGGATAGCTTTACCAATTTTGATGATTACAGTAAATCTATCTTTGGCGGATTGAACGGATTTGCAGGCGACATCGGGTTTAATTACCAATGGAAAAAAGGGAAAGGCTACAAACTAAACGCCGGTTTGGCTATTAGAAACATTGGCAGTATGACTTTTAAAGATGATAATAATGCCTCAACTAATTATGTTTTGAATATTCCACAAACTAATCCGTTAGATTTGAGTTTATTTGAAAACGTAGATAATTTAGGAGATGTAGAGCAAATACTTTCCGATGGCGGTTATTTAACCCAAACTAGCGGTCAAACCGATTTCAAAGTTAAATTACCTACCGTTCTTTCTACTTATGCCGATTTCCGCATTGTGCCTAAATTGTATGTGACCGCTTTTTTACAACAAAAAGTCAACGAAGATTCGGGCAACGACCAAATCACTGTGCCGAATATTTTCAGCATTACACCAAGAGTGAATTTAGGGTTCTTTGAAACCTATGTACCGGTAAGTTTTAACGAAATTTCCGGAACCAACATTGGTTTAGGATTTAGATTGGGCGGATTTTACTTAGGCACCAGCTCGTTGGTAAGTGCTTTGGTCAGCGACAGCAAACAAGGTGACATTTACACCGGTTTCCGCTGGGCCTTTTTGTAAAAAACAAGCCAGAATCTCTTTAAAAATCCTATATTAGCCTAGCTAATTAATTTGTCATGATTTTTAAAACGGATTTGAATTACCGAAAACAAGCGTTAGTAAAATTATTGCTTAACGTTCAAAAAAAAGAAGCTGAAATCATTCAAGCCTTGTATGACGATTTCAAAAAACCGGCTTTCGAAGCGGTAGCAACGGAAACCAGCTACATCGTTTCCGAATTGGAATACACTATAAAAAACTTAAAGAAATGGGCAAAACCTCAACGGGTTTTGCCTTCTTTTTTGAACTTTCCCTCTACTGATTATCTCTACAAAGAACCTTACGGAAAGGTATTGGTAATTTCGCCTTGGAATTATCCTTACCAATTGGCCTTAGCACCATTAATTGCGGCTGTTGCTGCAGGCAATCAAGTAGTGGTAAAACCTTCTGAGTTGGCTGAAAATACTTCCCGAATAATTGCAGAAATCATCGCAGCAAGTTTTGAAGAACAGCATGTGCAATGCGTTTTAGGTGGTGTTGAAGTATCCCAAAACTTATTGTCACAACGTTGGGATTATATCTTTTTCACCGGAAGTGTAGCTGTGGGCAAAATTGTAGCCCAAGCCGCTGCCACACATTTAACCCCGGTGACTTTAGAATTAGGCGGCAAAAATCCTTGTATTATTGATGAGTCGGCCGACCTGAAATTGGCTGCCAAACGGATTGTTTGGGGCAAGTTTTTGAATGCCGGACAAACGTGTATAGCGCCGGATTATCTATTAGTCCATGAGCATATCAAACCAAAACTGATTGAATATCTCAAAGCAGAAATTATTTTGGCTTATGGTGAAAACCCACAGGAGTCAACTGATTTTCCGAGAATCATCAATGAAAAAAACTGGAAGAGACAGTTGCAACTTTTGGAAAACCAAACCGTGATTTTTGGCGGACAATCAGATGTAAGCGACTTTTATTTGGCACCAACATTAGTTGACGAACCTTCATTAGACAGTTTGGTCATGCAAGAAGAGATTTTCGGTCCGATTTTACCGATTTTGGGTTATACTTCGGAAACCGACTTAGAAAAAATCATTGTAAGATATGAGAAACCATTATCACTTTATGTTTTCACACAAAGAAAATCATTCGCCCAAAAAATAATCACCCGATTTTCTTTTGGAGGCGGTTGCATCAACGACACCGTGATTCATTTTGCCAATAAAAGATTACCTTTTGGCGGTGTAGGACACAGTGGTATCGGCGCATATCACGGTAAGCGAAGTTTTGAGTTGTTCTCCCATAACAAACCGATTGTTAAAAAAGCCACTTGGCTTGATATTCCACTGCGATATGCTCCCTACCAAGGAAAACTTTCCGGTTTAAAAAAAATGTTAAAATGGTTTTCCTAAACCCAATGTTTTTTCAAAAATAAACTGTACATTTATACTGTTTTTGTGGGAATCTTGGAGATAAAAAACACTCTCTTTATTTTTGTTTAATATTGGTATAATCTACTTTGTAAATTGAATAACCTATTTTCATTTGCTAATACAATAAATAGCTATATTGTAATAGCTCTGCTATTGATTGTAATGTTCTTATTTTACATGGCAATACAGAAGACATTACAAAATAAACTAACCCTAGCCAACTCAAAAGAGGATGATTTTGAACCTCGTGAAGAGCAATTCAGAATATATTCATTATTTTTCGGAATCACCTTGCCGTTGGTGGAAACCGTTATTAATTTTTTTGAACTTAGGCCGCAAAGTCAATTAGCACTCAACTACATTATTGGGTTTTCGTTGTTAAGTTTGTTTCTACTATCAAAAAAAAATAATTTTCTTTATCGGAATATCAACGTCATATTTACCAGTATTTACCTGGCTTATTTTTGTTTTATGACTTATATGGTCTTCTTTCATCCCTTTGAAATGACGGCCTACATTACCTTAATTATTACTTTTTTCTTATCGTATTTCATTTTAAAAACCATAAAACACTACTGGATCTTTGTGATCTGTGTGCTGTTTTTTTTAATACTGGCCTACAATTTACAACTGTCAGACACCAAACTGATTGTCATGTTTATTTGTGCCTTGATTGCTGTAGTGGCAGTTCACATTTCCAGACATTTATCTCAAATAGAAACCAAAAACAAGTTTTTATTCTCCAGTATCGTGGTTAACAATGGGAATTCGCTTATTATGACTACCAACCGAAAAGGAGAAGTTTCGTTTTGCAGTGAATCGGTTGAAGCTATTTTGGGTTACACTGTGGAAGAAGTGTTGGGCATGGGATTTTGGCAACTCACTGAAGATGCTGAATTTATCGGCGAAGCCTATCACAACACTTATGTCGATGATCGCTCTTACACTCGAAAATTAAAGTGTAAAAATGGTGATTATAAATTCATCCAGTGGAAAGACAAGAAATATTCAGACGATATTACCATTGGAATCGGACAGGATGTTACAGAGCAAATCAAGATCAAAGACCAATACCGCAGCTTGATTGAGTCGGCAGCCGACCTGATTTATGAAATCGATTTGACTGCAACAGTAACCTACGTGAATCAATTTGCGGTTAAAACTTTAGGCTATGACAAAGAAGAAATTTTAGGCAAGCGCATTTCTAATTTTGTGAGAAACGATTATTTGGAATACGTAACAGATTTCTACAAAGACATTCCTAAAGAAACCGAAGAATTCAGCGATTTGGTCTTTCCTTTGGTTAAGAAAAACGGCGAAACGATTTGGGTTTCCCAAAAAGTAACTTTGAAGAAAGATGAAACCGGTTATATTTTAGGCTATTCCGGAATTGCCAGGGATATAACACTGGTCAAAAACCTGGAAATTGAGCATTACAACCGCAGTAAAAAAGTCCGAATTCATAACGAAACCTTAAAGGTATTAACGTCACAGAGTTATTCCAACAAAGATACTTTCAATGGTATTTTAAAAAACATACTAAGAGTAGCATCGACCAATTGTGCTATTGACAGGGTTAGTTATTGGTCCTGTATCCCGGAGGGCATCAAATGTGAAAGCATTTACTATTTGCAAAGTGACCGATTTGAAAAAAACTTTTTCCTGCAAATGTCGGATTATCCGGTTTACTTCTCTCACCTGCACTCCGGTATGCAAATAGTGGCTTCCAATGCATATAACAACACCATTACTTTTGAACTCTGCTCAGAATACCTTCCGAAAAACAAAATCATGTCGTTGCTGGATACGCCTATTTTCATCAACGGTAAAATCATCGGTATTTTGTGCTTTGAAAAAACTGATTCGCCAATTGAATGGGACAACGAAGACATTAACTTTTCTCGCTCAATAGCCGATTTAATTGCCATTGCTATCGAATCTCAACTCTTATTGGAATCGGATAAAAAGCTCTCCTATAAGAGTGAGATATTGACTGTAATCAGTAGAAATATCGATAAGTTTTTATTGAATAAGGATACCGATGAAATCCTGAAAGGTATTGTCAAAGAAATCGGTAAAGTCCTTAAAGTTGACAAAATTTCCTTTTTTGCCAAAAAAGAAAACGATACTGTATTTTACCAAAGAATTCGTTGGATTGCCTCAGAATTTGGCTTTACAAAACCCAACGAAACTTTGCAAAACATTACCCCTGAAATGATTGCAGAGGTACTGCAACAAATGGAAGAAAATTTCTATTATGCTGCCATAGTTAGAAAAATTAAAGATGATACAACGCGTAATTTATTAGAAAATCTTAATGTTAAATCAGTACTCTTCTTGCCTATTTTCGTTAAAAACAAACTGCATGGTTTCTTAGTTTTTGATGATTCTACAATAGAAAGAGAATGGTCTATCGATGAAATCACAATTCTTCAATCGCTGTCGAACAACATTTCTTCAGCTTTTGAAAGAAATATTAACGAAGCAATTATTCAGGAAAGTGAAGAAAAATTCCGTTTGCTGGCCAATAACATTCCGGGAACTGTTCACTTGTCGAAATACGACGAAAAATGGTCTAAAATTTACCTCAACGATGAAATTGAGAAACTAACCGGTTATCCTAAAGAAGATTTCCTTCAAAATAAAATCTTTTACATCGATTTGGTTCATCCGGAAGACATAGCGATTGTTAGAGATTATGCCAACGAATTGTTTCTGAAAAAACAAAAAATCCATCTAATTTACAGAATCATCAACAAATCAGGTCAATACATTTGGGTGGAAGAATTTGGTGAACCGATTTTTAAAGACAATGAAATTGTTTATATCGTTGGGATTTTTATCGATATTACCCAAAGAATGGAAGCCGAGGAAGCCATCAAAGCCAAGAATTATGCTGAAGCAGCCAACCGTGCCAAATCAGAATTCCTGGCCAATATGAGTCACGAAATTCGAACACCGCTAAACGGCATCATTGGTTTTACCGAGCTTTTGATGAATACCAAACTCGAAAGTATTCAGAAAAAATACATGGATACCATCAACCAATCGGCGAATTCATTGATGGAAGTCATCAATAACATTTTGGATTTTTCTAAAATTGAGTCCGGTAAATTGGAACTGCATGTCGAAAAAATCAATTTATCTGAGCTTTTAAATCAGGTAATCGACCTTATCCAATACGAAGCCGATCACAAAAAACTGGACTTACGTTTAACTATTGAAGACAAAGTACCAACCTTTGTTTGGATGGATTATATCCGAATCAAGCAAATCCTCATCAACTTGTTGAGTAACGCCATTAAGTTTACCGAAAAAGGGAGTATCGATTTAACAGTCAATACACTTCAAACTAACGAGAATCACAAAATAAAATTACTCTTTGCCGTCAAGGATACCGGCATCGGCATCCAAAAAAACAACCAACAAAAAATATTTGAAGCTTTCTCACAAGAGGACAATTCAACTTCCAAAAAATTCGGCGGAACCGGTTTAGGACTAACCATTTCAAACCAATTATTGGGATTGATGAACAGTCATTTAGACTTAAAAAGTGAGTTGGGTCAAGGCAGTGAATTTAGTTTTGTATTAGAAGTTAGTTATTCTGATGAAATTCCCGATAACCACAAGCCAACACTCAAATTGGTTACCAGCGAACCTCACAACAATGTAATTTCTACAGATAACAAGTTGATTTACATCGTAGAAGACAACAAAATCAATATGCTTTTGGCCAAGACTTTAGTCAAACAAATTCTACCGAATGCCGAAATCATCGAACTACAAAACGGTAAGGAAGCACTGGAAAAAACAGAAAGTTTGCGACCGGACTTGATTTTGATGGACATCCAAATGCCGATTATGAACGGTTACGAATCAACAGCTGCTATCCGAAAATTACCGGATTCCGAACAAATTCCGATCATAGCCTTAACGGCCGGTACTGTTTTGGGTGAAAAAGAAAAATGTATCGAATTCGGCATGAACGATTACATCCCGAAACCTATCGACAAAGAAATGTTGGAAAAAATTATTCGGGAAGTCATGCAACTCAATTAAAACCAAAGCTTATGAAATGGGATAAAAAAGAAAGCGGCAATTTTGAAGACCGCAGAGGCATGTCGGGCGGCGGTAAAGCGGTGCTGGGCGGCGGAATCATCGGTATTATTGTTTTATTGCTAAATATGTTTGGAGGCGAAACCGGACAAACTATCGGCACCATTATCGAACAAACCCAAGGCAGTCAAACGCAAACCGAAACTACCCAAACCCGTGAGCTTTCTGCAGAAGAAAAAGAATTAGGCGATTTTGCTGAATCGTGTTTTGTGTACAACACTGAAACTTGGAGTACTATTTTTGAAGAGAACAATATGGATTTTCAAGAACCGCGTATGGTGCTTTTTGACGATGGCGTGAATACAGCCTGCGGAAGCGCTACTTCAGCTGCGGGTCCTTTTTACTGTCCGAGCGACAAGAAAATCTACATGGATTTGCGCTTCTTTGAAGAACTGAAAAACCGTTTTGGCGCTAAAGGCGGTGATTTTGCCATTGCTTATGTCATAGCACACGAAATGGGACATCATTTGCAAACCATTTTGGGAACTTCCGGAAAAGTACGCCAATTACAAGCGGAAAAAAGTGAGAAAGAAGCCAACAAACTTTCGGTTTGTTTGGAATTGCAAGCCGACTTTTATGCGGGTGTTTGGGCACATTACAATAAAAATCTCTTAGAAGCAGGCGATATTGAAGAAGCTTTAAGCGCCGCCAATGCAGTTGGCGACGACGCTATACAAAGTAAAATGCAAGGTCATGTAACACCGGATAGTTTTACTCATGGCACTTCTGAACAACGCATGTATTGGTTTAAAAAAGGATACACCTCGGGCGATATTAAACAAGGTGATACTTTCTCAGCTTTGTTAGATTAAAAAAAAGCAATTATTACCGGTAAAAATCACAAATCAAAAAATAAAACTCGGGTTTATTGCATTAATCACAAATCGTGTTCAAGCCACTGATTTTTAAGGACAATTTCAATGAATTTTGAAGTTGTCTTTTTTAATTTTGTTCGGCAAAAAATTGAATAAAATGAAAGTAGGCATCCACAGTATTGCATTTGATATTCCACAATTATATTTACCGATAACCACCTTAGCCGAAGCCAGAAATATTGAGGCCGACAAACTCATCAAAGGTTTAGGACTACTAAAAATGAGCTTTCCTGATGTACACCAAGATGTAGTAACTATGGCCTCTAATGCGGCTTTGAAACTCATCCGTCAGGAAAATATTAAGCCTAATGAAATCAGCCGAATTTATGTAGGTACCGAAAGTGGCGTAGACAGTTCGAAACCTGTTGGTTCTTACGTTTTGTCTAATTTAGAAAGTGTTTTGGGTGAAGGCAGTTTTAGAAATTGTGACGTAGTTGATCTGACTTTTGCCTGTATAGGTGCTGTAGATGCCTTGCAAAATTGCTTGGATTACATTCGACTTAATCCTACCAAGAAAGCCATTGTTATTGCTTCTGATAATGCCAAATACGATTTGAACTCAACCGGAGAATATACCCAAGGCGCCGGTGCTATAGCAATGTTAATTACCGCAAATCCTAACATCCTGAGTTTTTCAAACGCTGTTGGAGTAGCTACTGAAGGCGTATTCGATTTCTTTAAACCAAGAAGAGCCGTCAGTAAAGCCACAATAACAACATCAGACGAAAATCCGGAATGGCAAGGTGTATTGGAAAATGAAATTGCGATTTACAAAGAGCAACCGGTTTTCGACGGTCAATATTCCAACCAATGCTACATCAATCGCATTACGGAAGCCTACGAACACTTTAAAACAGAGAGTGAACAACAAGGAAAGATTTACGAAAATTGGACGAACATCCTAATGCATCTTCCCTACTGTTTCCAAGGCAGAAGAACCTTTATTGAAATATTTGCTAAAGAAAATCCGGAGCTGTTAGCGGCACAAATTGGCGAAACGGATAAGGATAAACTAAAAGCGTTGGCTAAAAGTTCTGAATACCTCAGCTTGGTACAGGCAAAAATCCAACCCTCCGAAATAGCTTCCGGGCAAGTTGGTAACATCTACACCGGTTCGATTTTCTTAGGGATGTTATCTACTTTGTGCTATCATTACCAACAAAAAACCAATTTGGCCCATCAAAAATTAGGGTTTATTGCTTACGGCAGCGGTTCAAAATCCAAAGTATTCGAAGCTGAAGTGGCAACCGAATGGCAATCGGCTATTGCCAAAGTAAAACTATTTGAAGCGTTGGAAGCTTGTCAAGCGATAGATTTCCCAACTTACGAAAAACTCCATAAAAAGGAATTGAAAACCGCAGTGATTCAACCGAGTAAAGAATTTTATTTAGACAGCATTGAAAAAGAAAATCCGGTCTTGATTGGCGCGAGATATTATAAATACGGTTTATAAACCATAAACTTAACCCAACCATCCGTCTCTATCCAAACTGCGGTACTGAATGGCTTCGGCTATGTGGTTGGATTTTACTACTTCTGATGCTTCTAAATCAGCTATTGTTCTCGAAACTTTTAAAATACGGTCATACGCCCTGGCCGACAAATTCAATCGCTCCATGGCCGTTTTTAATAATTGCAACGAACTGTCGTCCAGCGCACAGTAGGTTCGAATTTGTTTCGTAGTCATTTGCGCGTTGTAGTGAATAGATTGGTATTGCTCAAATCGCTTGGACTGAATTTCACGGGCTTTCGTTACTCGTTCCCGAATCAAAACACTGCTTTCAGCCGGTCGGGTTTCGGTGAGTTTTTCAAACGGTACAGGCGTCACTTCAATATGAATATCGATTCGGTCCAACAATGGCCCGGAAATCTTACTCAAATACCGTTGCATCTCGGCTGGAGAAGAACTGACCGGCGCATCAGGATCGTTAAAATAGCCACCCGGACTCGGATTCATGCTCGCCACCAACATAAAAGACGACGGATAAGTTATGGTGAATTTGGCTCGGGATATCGTTACTTCACGGTCTTCCAATGGTTGTCGCATCACTTCCAACACTTCTCTTTTAAACTCTGGCAACTCATCTAAAAACAAGACGCCGTTGTGCGCTAAAGAAATTTCGCCCGGTTGCGGATAACTGCCGCCACCAACTAGTGAAACACTGCTGGCCGTGTGGTGCGGACTCCGAAAAGGCCTTTGATTCAGCAAACCGACATCTTTGATTTTTCCGGCTACACTGTGTATTTTGGTGGTTTCTAAAGCTTCATTTAATGTCATTGGCGGTAAAATACTTGGCAATCGCTTGGCTAACATGGTTTTTCCCGAACCCGGCGGTCCGATGAGAATGATATTATGCCCGCCAGCCGCTGCAATTTCCATACAGCGTTTGATACTTTCTTGTCCTTTAACATCAGCAAAATCAAACTCCGGGAAATCTAAGGTTTTATAAAACTCTTCGTGGGTATCTATTTTGGTGGGTTCGAGCGTGCCTTTGCCTTCAAAAAAATCGATGACTTGCAATACATTTTCCACACCATAAACGTCTAAACCGTCTACGATAGCGGCTTCTTTTACATTTTGTATCGGTAGAAAAAAACCTTTAAACCCTTCTTCTTTGGCTTTGATGGCAATGGATAACGCACCTTTGATGGGTTGCAAACTTCCGTCTAACGACAACTCGCCCATGATGACATACTGGTCAACTTCTGTAGCATTGATTTGATTGGAAGCCGATAAAATCCCAACCGCCAAAGTCAAATCGTAAGCTGAACCTTCCTTTCGCAAATCGGCAGGCGCTAAATTGACGGTAATCTTCTTTCCGGGAAATTCGTAACCGTTATTCTTGAGTGCTGCCGCTATACGATAACTACTTTCTTTGATGGCATTATCAGGCAAACCTACCAAATGGTACCCGATTCCTTTATCAATATTGACTTCAACCGTAATGGTTGTGGCTTCTACTCCAAAAACAGCACTTCCAAAAACTTTTACTAACATATCTTACATTTATAAAATAAAAATAGTAAAATAATTACAATAAAATATTTTTTGTAAGAATTAAGAAGTTTACTGTAGATTATCGCTCATTAACTCGCTCTTGTTTTTGGCGTAGTCATAGCCTTTGTGCCACCAATCTTTCATTTTGTCTTTGTTGAAAATCAGCGCGTTATCTGTTAACTGCGTTGGTGTGTAGTATAAATTGAGTTTGGCATCTTTGTTTTTGGCTGCCAATTTACCAATGGTGATGTCGTGTTTTTCTACTTGTGTCAATAAGGTTTGAAACAAATCAATCATCAAAGAAAACGGATTGCGTCCAATCTTTTTCGGACGCGTTTGTACTTCGGTTTCCAATACTATCACATCGACTTCTGTAGCACCACGTTTAATCGCCTCACGAATCGGAACCAAACTCGAAAAACCGCCATCACCGTATTCATAACCGTTTTTAGTCACCAAAGACATAAACGGAATATAATTACATGAAATCCATATCCACTCGCAAAACTCCTCGTATTCAAAGTCTTTTATGGATTTGTACTCTACTTCATTCTTAGATAAATTCGTCACCGTAACAACCACTTCACAAGCCGTTGATTTAAGCAATGCAAATTCAGATATAGTAAAGTTTTCTTTGATGTATTCCAACAGTTTATGGCTTTCTCCAAAGGTTCTTTTACCTTTGACAAATTGTTTGATCACATTCCAGTGATTGATAGAAACGGTTTCGTTAGGCGTATTTTTGTTTTTAACCACAAACGGACTAACATCAAAAATACTGCGCATGTTCACATTAGAATAGATGTTGTAAATCTTATTGACTTCGCCCAGTGCCAAATGCGGAATCAACAAACTTCCGGTAGAACTTCCGATAAGAATATCGTATTCACAACCATTTTCCTGCATCAGGTATTGCGCAACGCCACCGGCAAATGCACCTTTACTTCCGCCACCTGAAATCACTAATGCCCTCATGCCTTTTCACTTAACAATTTTTGCAATTGAATCACTTCGCTCTCCGATAAAGAAGGTAGAATCGATTGAAACAAGTCGGCATAACCCTCTTTTTTGAGCAACTGTCGAATTTTATCCCGACCAAACTTGCTGAACTGCCATTTGTGATGTACCGTTGCATTGACCAGATTTCTCAACACCGCTGAGTCTTTCGGATTGATTGACAATGCATTTGTAATGGCGTTTTGACGAACCGAACTTTCGAAAGTCGGTGCTGTATAGGCTACTAATTCTGCATACAACGACTCATTGTTTTGATTGTCCGCAGAAAGCAACGCAAAAGTGAGGTACATGATGCGTAAACTTTTGTCGTTGCCACCTATCCAATGTTGCGCTTTCTCCAAATATTTGGCTTGATTTTCAGGAAACGTTTTCCAAAGCGTCATAAAGGCAATTTCTCGGGTATCATAAGAGGCATCGTCTAATAAAGCTTCATACGAAGATTGAAAAGACACCGGGATTTCTCCTGTAAACTCTGCTACTGCCTGACGCACTTTAACATCATTGGTTTGCAATGCGAGTGACAATAACTCCGCCTTTTCAGCAAAAGTAACGTCTTTCAGTTGGTATAGAATTTCGGTTTTTATCGGATAAAAAACATCGGATTGCAACAATTCTGTGTAGCGCTGTTTGTTTTCAGTTAATGCTTTTTTACGCAACTGTTGGGTTTCAAAAAGTTGTTGCATAAACGGACTTTGGCGTAACAAAGCGTTGGCTTCTTCCGTTTGAAAATGATAGTCTTCTAACCAGTTTTTTTTGAACTTTTCAGTATCGAAATTCGGTGCTGCTTTTTTTATTTCTGCCAGAAAATCATCAGTTTCGACATTCTTAAATTGGTACTTTTTCAAATACGATTTCACTGCTTTTTGAAATAGTTTTGGTCCGATGGCTTCTCGAATAGTATGCAACGCCCAAGCCCCTTTTTGGTAAAACGATAGCGAACTGGCTTTTTCGTTCAGTACCGGAATAGTATCGGTTTTAGCGGCATTGCGCAATTGCAAAGACGTTCGGTACAATTGATGGTAAAAATAATCGTCTCCAAAAACCGCTCGCTCGGCCAATAAAGCATAATAAGTAGCAAATCCTTCCTGCAGCCAATGATGCTTTCCGGATTTAGCGGTAACCACATCGCCAAACCATTGGTGCGCCAACTCGTGTGCATTGACATTCACATAATTTCTATCGTTAAATCCAATGTCGTCCACCACATAATCTTGGGCAAAAATAGTACAAGAAGTATTTTCCATACCGGCGTACAAAAAGTCTTCTACCGGAATTTGCTTGTACACTTGCCACGGGTATTTGAATCCGATTTCTTTTTCTAAGTAATCAAAGATTTGATTTGAATAACGGTAAGTAACGTCGAACTTGGCAGTGTCTTTCGGTTGAATAAAAAACTGTAACGGAATCCCTGATTTTGAGGCAATGACTTTATTTCTGAAATCGCCTATTACAAGCGCTACCAAATAAGAGCTCATAGGTTTTTGCATCTGGTACAACCACGACTTAAAATGTTGATCAACCGGCATGCTCTTTTGAAGTACACCGTTAGCAATAGCTACAAATTTTTTTGGACTGATAACTTGAAGATTGAAAACGACTTTTTCGTTCACATCGTCAAAGCTCGGCATCCAATGGCTGGTGTACTTTCCTTGTCCTTGTGTCCAAATCTGAGCGGTTTCGCCTTGTCCGGTGAAATACATCGTTTGCTTTGGAAAGGCTGTATAGCTGAAACTGACACTGTTATTTCCTTTCTTGAAACCTTCAAACAGTAGTAATTCTTTTTTATTACTTTTAAAATTAACCGGTTTATTGTTAATCTTCACCTTACTGAAATTCATATCTTTAGCATCAATGCGGATAGTATCAATGGGTTGTAAAACCTTAAAGTGATACACTACCGCGCCTACTACCTTCTTCAAATGATGATCGGGTGCTACGATGGAATGGCATTTAGTGAAGTCGACTTTAGTAGTTTGTTGGGCAAAACTAAAAAAGCTAAAAAAAAGGAAATAAAGGGAGCGCATTGTGGAGTCAATTAATAATTACGAATATACTGAATTACACATTATGCTTACTTTTTTTTAAATTAAAAAACTATCTTCGCTATGCTTTTAACGCTTTAAATAATGTCGGTTAACCTTCTTCAAACTCCTATTGAATACCTAAAAGGCGTCGGACCGCAACGCGGTGAATTGTTGCGTAAAGAGTTGGGCATTCACCGCTATGAAGATTTGCTGAATTTTTATCCGAATCGCTACATCGACAGAACGCGTTATTACCAAATTAATGAGTTGAATAACAATCCCGCCGAAGTACAAATTATTGGAAAAGTTGTTCACCTCAAAACAGTCGAATTCGGCAAAGGCAAAAAACGATTGGTTGCCAGTTTTACAGACGGAACCGGTGTTCTGGAACTCAACTGGTTCCAAGGGCATAAATGGATTCGGGATTCACTCAAACTCAATACACCTTATGTCATTTTCGGAAAAGTGACTAATTTTAACGGGCAATACAGTATGGCGCATCCGGAAATGGAATTGTATCAAGAACACCAACAAAGCCTGCGCTCGTCTATGCAACCCGTTTATCCTTCTACGGAAACCCTTACCAACAGAGGTGTTTCCAATAGGGTAATCAACAAAATGATGCAACAGGTATTTTTGGAAACCCAAGGCCTGTTTGTAGAAACCTTACCGCAAAATCTTTTAGAGGAATTAAAGATGATTCCCAAAAGCGCTGCACTGTTCAACATCCATTTTCCGAAAAGTCCGGAGCTGTTGGCCAAAGCGCAATTCCGATTAAAATTTGAAGAATTGTTCTTCATCCAACTGCAACTCATTACCAAAAACCTTGTTCGCAAACACAAAATCAAAGGACATCCGTTTACTGTAGTTGGCGAACATTTTAATAATTTCTACAAAAATCATTTGCCGTTTGAGTTGACCAATGCCCAAAAAAAGGTACTGAAAGAAATCCGAAACGACATGGGAACCAACGCCCAAATGAACCGCTTATTACAAGGGGATGTTGGCTCCGGGAAAACCATAGTCGCTTTAATGGCGATGCTGATTGCTCTAGACAACGGCTTTCAAAGTTGTTTGATGGCACCTACGGAAATTTTAGCCAACCAACATTTCAATGGGTTAACCGAATTGGCCAAAGACCTCAACATCAATATAAAATTACTCACCGGTTCGACCAAAACTGCTGAGCGAAAAATCATCCACGAGGAGTTGGAAAACGGCAGTTTGCATATCATAATCGGAACGCACGCACTTTTGGAAGACAAAGTACAATTCTACAATTTAGGTTTGGCTATAATCGATGAGCAGCATCGTTTTGGTGTAGAACAACGCTCAAAATTGTGGCAAAAAAACGAAATTCCGCCGCATATCTTGGTCATGACCGCCACGCCTATTCCGCGTACCTTGGCCATGAGTTTGTATGGCGATTTGGATATTTCGGTTATAGACGAATTACCGCCGGGCCGAAAACCCATTCAAACTGTACATCGCTACGACAGCAACCGATTGAAAGTTTGGAAATTCATTAAAGATGAAATCGCTAAAGGCCGCCAAATATATATAGTCTATCCTTTAATTCAAGAAAGTGAAACAATGGATTATAAAGATTTGATGGACGGCTACGAAAGTATATCACGGGATTTTCCGTTACCACACTACAGCATTTCGATGGTACACGGCAAAATGAAACCAGCCGATAAAGACGCTGAAATGAAACGCTTCGCCCAAGGCAAAACCAATATCATGATAGCTACTACGGTAATTGAAGTTGGCGTAAATGTGCCCAATGCCAGTGTGATGATTATTGAAAGTGCCGAACGTTTCGGTTTATCGCAATTGCATCAGCTCAGAGGTCGCGTAGGTCGCGGAGCGGAACAGAGTTATTGTATCTTAATGACTTCGTTCAAATTGTCTAACGACAGTAAAATTCGTCTGGAAACCATGTGCAAAACCAATGACGGATTCGAGATCGCGGAAGTCGATTTAAAATTGCGCGGTCCCGGAGATATCATGGGAAAACAACAAAGCGGTGTGTTGAATTTACAAATCGCCGATTTGGTCAAAGACAAAGAAATTCTGCTATTGGCGCGACATGAAGCGATGAAATTGCTCAAAAAAGATCCTTCAATGTCCTTGCCGGAACACCAAACGCTCCGTTCGGTTTATATCGAATTAACCAAAAAGAAAAATATTTGGAATTACATCAGTTAATGAATAGTTGTACCTACAACTGTTAAATAAATTCTAAGGCTGTCGCGGTTTCCGTGTGTAAAAAGTAACTTTGCCGACACAACTAACTTCAACAATTACCTTTCTTTTACATGAAAATAAAAAACTTAGTCATCGCCATTATAGTCATTGCCCTAGGCGGAATGATAGCCTTCAGAATCACCAAAAACAAAGCGGAAAACGACAAAGGAAACGATAAAAACGGCAAAAAACCGGCCACTCCGGTTACTTTTTATGTGGTGAAAGGGCAGGATTTCTCGAATACCATTTCACTTTCCGGTTCCATTGAAGCCAATGAGCAAATTGAAATTAGAAGCGAAGTATCCGGCATAGTAGAAAACATCGCTTTCACTGAAGGTAGTTCTGTCAGTAAAGGACAAGTATTATTCAAAGTGAATGATATCGAACTTCGTGCACAACTGGCTCAAGCCAAAACCAAAGAAAGTCTGGCTTCCGAAAACGAAAGAAGAGCCAAATTGTTGCTGCAAAAAGAAGCCATCAGCCAAGAAGAATACGACATCGCCAGCGCTGATTATCGCACCGCCAAAGCACAAACACAATTGATTCAAGCACAAATCGGGAAAACCTCCGTGCGAGCGCCTTTCTCGGGAAAAATTGGGTTACGCAGTATTTCGCCGGGAACGTATGTTACGCCCACTACGCTCATCGCAAAGTTAGTTAGTACCAATCCGCTGAAAATCACTTTCTCCATACCGGAAAAATACGCTACTGAGATTAGTAAAAATAACAGCATAACGTTTACGGTTCCCAATGTAAAAGAAACCTTTACAGCCAAAATTTATGCTTTAGAGCCTGCCATTGAAGCCACAACCAGAACTTTACAAATCAGAGCTTTAACCGATAATTCGAACGGAAAATTATTACCGGGAACTTTTGCCAACATCGAATTACCGCTCAAAAATATCAAAGATGCCATCATCATTCCTACGGAAGCGATTGTGCCGATTCAAGACGGTAAAAAAGTTTTTATCGCTAATAATGGTAAAGCCAAAGAAGTAAAAGTCGAAACCTTAACCCGAACCGATAAAGATGTAGTCATTACTTCCGGTCTGAAAATCGGAGATACGGTATTGACATCGGGTGTGATGTCGTTAAAAGACGAAGCCGACATTAAAATAATGGTCAAATAATTTTAGCATTTCAATTCCCAAATCTGAAATCTGAAATCTAAAATCTGAAATCAAATGAGTTTATCCACTATAAGTATAAAGCGACCGGTTTTTACCATTGTAATCAATTTGCTGATTATCCTTTTCGGCATCATCGGTTACAGCTATTTGGGCGTAAGAGAATTTCCTTCGATTGATCCGGCACAAATTTCTGTTAGAACCAATTATACCGGTGCCAATGCTGATATCATCGAATCGCAAATTACCGAACCGCTCGAAAAAGCCATCAACTCCATCGATGGTATTCGAAACATTACGTCTTCCAGCAACCAAGGTTCAAGTAATATTACCATCGAATTCAAACTCGAAAAAAACTTAGAAGAAGCCGCTAATGATGTCCGCGATAAAGTATCGCAAGCCATCCGAAGCTTGCCGCAAGACATCGATGCGCCGCCGGTAGTTTCGAAAGCCGATGCTGATTCGGACGCCATCATTTCCATGACCGTTCAAAGCGATACTAAGAGTGTATTGGAACTGAGTGATTATGCCGAAAATGTTATAGCCGAACGCTTGCAAACCATACCGGGCGTGAGCGGAGTACAAATTTGGGGACAAAAGCGTTATGCCATGCGCATTTGGCTCGATCCGGTAAAGCTCAATTCCTACGGCGTTACCGTTTCTGATGTCAGAATTGCTTTGGAGAAACAAAACGTCGAATTGCCTTCGGGGAAATTAACCGGAGCCAATACTGAACTTACGGTAAAAACGTTGGGGAATTTATCCAACGAAACCGAATTCAACAACATTATCATTGTAGCCAACAACGACAAGATTGTAAGATTAAGCGATGTTGGTCGCGCCGAATTAGGTCCGGAAAACTTAGAAACCCAATTCAAAGCCAACGACCAATCGATGGTAGCTTTGGCGATAGTACCACAACCGGGAACCAATTATCTGGCCATAGCCGAAGAGTTTTACAAACAATATGAAGGTTTTCAAAAAGACTTGCCGAAAGACATCAAGCTCAACGTGGCTTTGGACAATACGGTTTTCATTAAAAAATCGATAGTGGAAGTTGCTGAGACATTACTGATTTCGGTGATTTTGGTGATTTTGATTATCTTTTTGTTTTTCCGCGACTGGTCTATTGCTTTCCGTCCGTTAATTGATATTCCGGTATCATTGATTGCCACGTTTTTCATCATGTATTTGTGTGGTTTTTCGGTGAACGTACTCACATTATTGGCGATAGTTTTAGCCACCGGTTTGGTGGTAGATGACGGAATTGTAGTGACGGAAAACATCTTCAAAAAAGTCGAAGAAGGCATGTCGCCTATAGAAGCTGCCATCAAAGGTTCTAACGAAATTTTCTTCGCTGTAATCTCAATCTCCATCACTTTAGCAGCGGTGTTTTTACCGATTATCTTTTTGGAAGGATTCGTGGGTAGATTGTTCCGAGAATTCGGAGTCGTCATCGGAGCAGCCGTTTTGGTTTCGGCCTTTGTATCGCTTACCTTAACCCCTATGTTGAACGCCTATTTGATGAAAGGCGGCGAACAAAAGAAAACCAAATTCTACACTTTTACCGAACCGTATTTTCAGAGTTTAAATAAAGGTTACGCTTCGGCTTTAGAAGGATTTATGCGAAGAAAATGGTTGAGTTTCCCTATCGTAATCGTTTGTTTCGGATTGATTGCTTTGTTCTTCAATATATTACCTAAAGAAACGGCTCCTTACGACGACAGAAGTTTGGTGATTGTTAGTGTGACCACGCCGGAAGGTGCTACTTTTGATTATACAGACCGATTTATGGAAGACATGTCGAAATTGATGAACGACAGCATACCGGAGAAGAAAATTGCTTTGGTGATTACGTCACCCGGATTTTTATCGTCTTCAGTAAATACGGGCCGAATTCGTTTGGCTCTCAAAAATCCGGAGGAAAGAGAACGCTCTCAAAAAGAAATTGCAGACGATTTTACCAAATGGACTAAAAAATATACGGAAGCCAAAGTCACCATTTCGGAACAACCAACCATAGCTGTAAACCGTCGTGGAGGATTGCCAATACAGTATATTATTCAGGCACCAAACTTTGAAAAGTTGCGTGAAAAGATTCCGCAGTTCATGGAAGAAGCCAACAAAAGCGAGGTGTTTTCCACCGTGGATGTGAATTTGAAATTCAACAAGCCCGAAATTAACGTGACCATCGATCGCGAAAAAGCGGAGAGCTTGGGCATTTCGGTTTTAGATGTCGCGCAAACGCTGCAATTGTCGTTAAGCGGACAACGTTTCGGTTATTACATGCAAAACGGCAAACAGTACCAAGTGATTGGGCAATTTGACGAAAAAGACCGCGATGAACCTTTGGATTTGACTTCGATGTTTGTGAAAAACAACAAAGGCGAATTGATTCAGCTTGACAATGTGGTTACCGTGGAAGAACAAAGTAATCCACCGCAGTTATTCCACAACAACCGTTATATGTCGGCCACCGTTTTCGCCGGATTAGCACCGGGCAAAAGTATGGGCGACGGTATTGAAGCCATGGACGAAATTAAAGCGAAAGTGCTGGACGATAGTTTCACCACCGATTTAGGCGGAGAATCGCGCGATTTTGTGGAAAGTAGTTCCAATACTTCCTTCGCCTTCGGCTTGGCATTATTACTGATTTATTTGATTTTAGCTGCTCAGTTTGAAAGTTTTATCGATCCGTTCATTATCATTTTAACCGTGCCAATGGCAGTAGCCGGAGCGTTATTTTCCTTGTGGTTGTTTGGTCAAACATGGAACATCTTCAGTCAAATCGGAACCGTAATGCTCATTGGATTGGTAACCAAAAACGGAATTTTGATCGTAGAATTTGCCAACCAACTCCGAGAACAAGGCTTGCCTAAATACGAAGCCATCATCCAAGCCTCGGAAGCGCGATTGCGACCTATTTTAATGACGAGTTTGGCGATTGCCTTGGGTGCGTTGCCAATTGCATTGTCGCTTGGCGCTGCATCCACCAGCCGAATCGGAATGGGTGTTGTCATTGTAGGCGGAACCATTTTCTCTTTGATTCTGACCTTGTTTGTAATTCCGGCCTTCTACTTAATGTGGTCGAGAGCTAAGAAACACCGTCCGGAATTTGATAATTTAGAAGCTTTAGAGAAGTAATTATGAAAATCAAATCGATATATATCATCACTTTGGTCTTGGCTTTTTTACCAAAAATGCAAGCTCAAGAATTGTTGCCCCTGGAAGATGCTGTTAAAATAGCCTTAGAAAATAACTACGACATCAAATTGGCGAAAAATGAACTCAAAATTGATGAGCTCAACAACAGCATAGGAAATGCCGGTATGCTCCCAACAATTAATGCGTTAGTAACCGACAACAACAGCATTACAAACACCAAACAAACCCAAGCCGATGGTTCGGAAAGAACTTTAGACGGTGCGCGAAATATGAACTTAACTTATGGTGTAGGTTTGGATTGGACGGTTTTCGACGGACTAAGAATGTTTGCCCGAAAAGAGCAACTTAACATCCTGCAAAAACAAGGCGAA
Organism: Flavobacterium cheonhonense; assembly: GCF_035671315.1. Lineage (NCBI taxonomy): Bacteria > Pseudomonadati > Bacteroidota > Flavobacteriia > Flavobacteriales > Flavobacteriaceae > Flavobacterium > Flavobacterium cheonhonense. The sequence goes on along the minus strand of NZ_JAXAVY010000003.1, from coordinate 31,211 downwards.
GCCGAATTGAAATTGGCCATACTCACCAAAATCAGTGAAGTGTATTTGAACTATTTCGATTTGGTCCAACAGCAGCAACAATTGGCGGCTATAGATACAGCCATTGTGATTTCACAAGAAAGAGTTACAACGGCACAAAATCGTTTTAGCATCGGGAAAGCTTCTAAATTAGAGGTTTTAAACGCACAAGTCGATTTGAATACCGATAAAAGTTTGCAACTCAAACAACTGGAAACGCTCAAAAATGCTAAGATTCGCCTAAACGAAATTTTAGCGCGTGATGTTCAAACCGAGTTTGTAGTGGCCAACGAAATTTCGGTAGACGAACAGTTGAAATATGACGAATTGAAATCGGCTGCCGAGAATCAGAATCCGCAATTGCAAGCCCAAATGCTGACCAAAAACAGCGCAGAACAACAACTGAAGCAAGTCAAATCCGGACGTTATCCAACCATTCGCATTACTTCGGGCTATAATTTTACGCGTTCGGAAGCTTCTTTAGGCTTTATCACGCAATCGTCCAACCGTGGGTTTGCCTATGGTTTTAACGCATCGATGCCTATCTTTAACGGCAACCTGCAAAACCGTAATGAGCGCATCGCCAAAGTACAATTGGAAAACGCCAACGTTACTTTGGAACAACAAAAAAGAAGCCTGGAAAGCCAATTAAATGCTGCTTTTGCCAGTTACACCACCAATTTGGAATTGACCAAAGTAGAGGCGCAAAACCTCAAAATCGCAGCACAAAATTTGGATATTACGTTGGCTAAATTCAAGATCGGAACCATTACGCCTATTGAATTCAGAACCGCTCAGCAGAATTTTTTAGAGGCTAAAGTGCGTTACAGCAATGCGTTGTATCTGACTAAAATTCACGAAATCACTTTAAAAGAATTGGCGGGAAGTTTGCGTTTTTAATGTATTTTTGAGCGCAAATCAATTATCAAAATGGTAAAATACAACCCTAAAGACTGGATAACCTTTATTTTCCGATTTCACAAAGCCGATACGTTTCGACAATTGTTTCCAATGATGATTTTTATCGGATTGTATTCCGGTGCCATTTGCTATTTGGAAGTCGAATACTGGAAACTATCAGATACCAGTCATGTGAAAAATATTTCCATCATGCACGGGATGTTGGGTTTTGTTATTTCGTTATTGTTGGCTTACCGAACCAACACGGCATACGATCGTTGGTGGGAAGGCCGAAAACTCTGGGGTTCGTTGGTGAATAACAGTCGGAATTTAGCGATTAAGCTATCGGCCATACTAAAAGACGAACACGATAAAAAATACTTGCGCTTTCTGATTCCGACTTACGCTTCTATCCTATCCAAGCATTTGAGCAATAAAGAAGTCGGGCAAATTTTATTTGAAGATGTCGAGTTACAAATCAACTTGCAAAAACACAAACCCAATCAGGTAGCGCAAGTGTTGTTTCTAAAAATAAATGATTTGCACCAAGCCGGAAAAATATCGGGAGAACAATTAATTATTTTGAACGCCGAGTTACAATCGTTTACTGACGTTTGCGGTGCTTGTGAACGCATCAAAAACACGCCTATTCCCTACTCTTACAGTGCTTTTATCAAGAAATTTATATTCTTTTATGTGATGACTTTGCCTTTTGGCTATGTTTTCAATTTAGGGTATTATGTGATACCGGTAGTGGTTTTCATCTTTTATGTTTTGGCTTCGTTGGAATTGATTGCCGAGGAAATTGAAGATCCTTTCGGTAACGACGAGAACGATTTGCCTACCGTTAAGATAGCCGAAAACATCAAGCGCCACGTGGAAGAAATCCTTTAAGTATAGTTATTTAGCAAGAAAATTGGCTCTGTATAAAAATGCAATTACTTTAAGTCTTATCTTAGTAGTTCGATTGTTTTTTTATGGCGTCCAAAATTTTGCTTAACAAACCTGCTCTTACTCACGAAAAGTCGCTCAAGACTTTGGTGGAAAACCGCACTATTTTTTCCTTAGACCATTGCGAACTCAATATTTTTGAAACCTATCAAAAATCGGATTTGGTGCCGCTCAAGTTTAATGATTTGGTAGTTACGAGTATGTTGCGCGGTAAAAAAATCATGCATCTTTTTGAGGAACCGCAGTTTGAGTATTTGCCCGGAGAAACCGTGATTGTACCTTCGAATGTGGAAATGAAAATTGACTTTCCCGAAGCGTCTAAAGAAAATCCTACGCAATGTATAGCTTTGGCTATCGATAATAAAATCATCACCGACACTTTAGATTTTTTAAACGAAAAATACCCCAAGGAAGGCAAGAGCAATTTGTGGAAACTCGACCATGAGAACTACTTTTTTTACAACAATGTAGAATTGGCCGGTACCATCAATAAGCTGATTAAGGAATGCATGGGCGATTCGATTACCAAAGATGCCATAGCCGATTTGACGCTGCAAGAATTAATCATCCGCATCATTCAAACCCAAACAGCCAAGCGTTTTGAAGATGAAAAGTTCATCGACAGCAGCAGTCCGATTTCGCCTTCGATAGATTTCATCAAAAAGAACATCCGCGAAAGCATCAGTTTGAAAGATTTGAGCGATAAAGCATGTATGAGTACGACTTCTTTTTATCGTTATTTTAAAAGAGAATTGGGCATGAGTCCGATTGAATACATCTTAAACGAAAAAATAAAACACGCTAAAAAACTCCTCAGCAATCCGAACATTCACGTTAACGAAGTGTCTTATGCCAGTGGTTTTGAAGATTGCAATTATTTCATTCGACTGTTCAAAAAATACGAAGGCGTCACTCCGAAACAATACCAATTGATGAATTTTACGTCACACTAATCGTAAGTGTTGTACTTGACCGGTTCGAGTTGGGCCAGTTCTTCCTCAGTAAATAATCGATAATTGATTATAAACGTTTTGCCGTAAGGGGTTTCCAACGAAAAGCCACCCGCGCCTATGCCGTCCATCACATCTAAAGTGAAATGCGCATTTTTCCAGTATTCGAATAAATCTTTGTCGAGCCAAAACTCGTATTCGGCTATTTCGCCTATGCAAACATCTCCGGTTCGGATGTAAAAACCACCTTTTTCAAAACACTGTGGTTGCGTCCCTTCGCAACAACCACCGGCTTGGTAAAACATCAAATCGCCAAACTTTTTTTTCAGCATTTGTACCAATGCTAAAGCGTTTTCAGTTACTGCTAATCTTTTCATCTTTATCTATTTTTAGTATAAACAAACCGCAAACCGACTCCGAAAAGCCAATTTGCGGTAGTAACCAATTAATCTCAACTACTAAAAGAACCCTAATTTATTTTTGTTATAAGAAATCAACATATTCTTAGTTTGACGGTAATGCGCCAACATCATTTTGTGGTTTTCTCTACCAATACCCGATTGCTTGTAACCGCCAAACGGTGCTCCTGCAGGATAAGCGTGGTAACTGTTTACCCAAACCCTACCGGCGTGAATCGCTCTCGGCACTTGATACAATTCGTGAGCGTCGCGTGTCCAAACTCCGGCGCCTAAACCATACAAAGTATCATTGGCAATTTCGATAGCTTCTTCGGTGGTTTTAAAAGTGGTCACGGCCAATACCGGTCCGAATATCTCTTCTTGGAAAATGCGCATTTTATTAGTGCCTTTGAATACCGTTGGTTTGATGTAATAACCATTGTCCAAATCGCCACCCAATTTGTTCTCATCACCACCAATTAACAACTCGGCGCCTTCCTCTTTTCCTAAATTGATGTAAGACATAATTTTATCTCTTTGCACTTTAGAAGCTTGGGCGCCCATCATTACTGTCGGATCCAACGGATTTCCGGTTTTTACGGCAGCTACTCTTTCAATTACTCTTTCGATGAATTTATCGTAGATGTCTTCATGCACCAATAAACGTGACGGACAAGTACAAACTTCTCCTTGGTTCAAGCAATACAATACTGCTCCTTCTATAGCTTTATCTAAAAACTCATCATCGGCTTCCATTACAGACGGGAAGAAAATGTTAGGCGATTTTCCACCCAATTCTAAAGTTACCGGAACGATATTTTCGGTAGCATATTGCATTACCATTCTACCGGTTGCTGTTGAACCGGTGAACGCAGCTTTGGCTACTTTCGGGTTAGTCACTAAAGCTCTTCCCAATTCGGATCCGAAACCATTCACTACATTAACAACTCCGGACGGAATGATATCGCCTATCAATTCCATCAAAACCATAATCGAAATTGGCGTATTTTCAGCCGGTTTTAAAACCACGCAGTTTCCGGCAGCCAAAGCCGGAGCCAATTTCCAAACGGCCATCAACAACGGGAAATTCCACGGAATGATTTGGGCAATAACACCTATAGGTTCGTGAACAATCAAGGAAACCGTAGTATCATCTAACTCGCTCACCGAACCTTCTTCGGCACGAATTACACCGGCAAAATATCTGAAATGATCTATAGCCAAAGGCAAATCAGCCGCTAAAGTTTCGCGAACCGCTTTACCGTTATCAATGGTTTCAACCGCCGCCAAATACTCGAGATTGTCTTCCATCACTTGGGCAATTTTAATCAGCATATTGCTTCGGTCGGTTACCGACACTTTACTCCAAGTTTTAAAGGCTTCATGCGCGGCATCAACCGCTAAGGTTAAATCTTCTTTGTTTGAATGTGCGGCTTTGGTAAATACTTTTCCGTCAACCGGAGACACTACATCGAAGTACTGACCCGAGGCCGGCGCCACGAATTTACCGCCTATAAAATTGTCGTACTTATCTTTAAATGTGGGTCTTTGAATTAAATTACTCATAATTATATTTTTTTGATTCATTCAAAAGTACTGTCAATCCCAAATTCCTAATAGCACAATTCGGGCAATTTATAGCACAATTTTACAGATATGGAAATTTTAACAAATGATAATTGGAGTTTCTCTAAAAATATACCCAAATAATCATCAATATAACAATGTTTTAATTTGAGCTTCAGCGCACTTTCGTTTAAAAATATATTTTAATCTGAAAACTGTAATTCCTATATTTGCACCCTTAAAATACGATACATGAGAATCTCATACAATTGGTTAAAACAATTCATTAAAATAGATTTAAAATCAGAAGAAACTGCTGCTATATTAACCGATTTAGGGTTGGAAGTAGAAGTAGTTGAAAAATACCAATCGGTTCGCGGCGGATTGGAAGGTGTAGTTGTTGGTCATGTGTTGACGTGTGAAAAACATCCTGACGCCGACAGGTTAAAAATCACTACTGTTGATTTAGGCGATGGTACTCCGGTGCAAATTGTGTGTGGTGCAGCTAATGTAGCGGCCGGGCAAAAAGTACCTGTGGCTACTATCGGAACCAAATTATTTGACAAAGACGGTAACGAGTTTGAGATTAAAAAAGGAAAAATCCGCGGACAAGAAAGCCACGGTATGATTTGCGCCGAAGATGAATTGGGCTTAGGTACCAGTCATGACGGCATTATGATATTAGACGAAAAGCTAAAACCGGGAACGCCTTGTGCTAAGGTATTCAATATCGAAAATGATGAAGTGTTCGAAATCGGTTTAACCCCTAACCGTGCCGATGCGATGTCGCACATGGGCGTGGCTCGTGATTTGCGTGCCAGCTTATTGCAAAAAAACAGCAATGTCGAATTAATCACGCCATCAGTAAGCACATTCCGCATCGACAAAAGAACCTTGAAAATTGACGTTGACGTTAAAGACAGTAAGTTAGCGCCGAGATATTGCGGTGTTACCATTTCAGGTGTAACCGTAAAAGAATCGCCGGATTGGTTGAAAAACCGTTTGAAAGCTATCGGTTTAACCCCGAAAAACAATATTGTTGACGTAACCAATTATATTTTACACGATTTAGGCCAACCGTTACACGCCTTTGATGCAGCTAAAATTAATGGCAAAATTATTGTGAAAACGGTTGCAGCAGGAACCAAATTCACCACTTTAGACGAGGTGGAAAGAACCTTACACGAAGAAGATTTAATGATTTGCGACGAAAAAGGACCGCTTTGTTTGGCCGGTGTTTTCGGCGGAAAATCTTCAGGAGTTACCGAAACAACTAATGCTATTTTCTTAGAAAGCGCTTACTTCAATCCGGTTTCCATCCGAAAATCGGCCAAAAGACATGGTTTGAATACCGATGCTTCTTTCCGTTTTGAAAGAGGAATAGATCCTAATATTACTGAGTTTGCCTTAAAACGTGCGGCACTTTTAATCAAAGAAGTTGCCGGCGGTGAAATAACATCAGACATTATCGATGTATATCCTAAAAAAATTGAAGATTTCCCGGTATTCCTTCATTTTGAAAAAGCCAATAAATTAATCGGACAAGAATTGCCGAAAGAAACCATCAAGAAAATTTTAGCTTCATTAGATATTAAAGTGACTACGGTTTCTGATGCCGGATTGGGTTTAATCATTCCGTCTTACCGTGTTGATGTACAACGTGAAATCGATGTGATTGAAGAAATTTTACGCGTTTACGGTTACAACAACATCAATTTTACCAAAAAATTAAATGCTACAGTAGCCAATTCTGCCCGTACGGAAGATTATAAAGTACAAAACATAGTGGCCACCCAATTGAACGGCTTAGGCTTTCATGAAATGATGGCCAATTCTTTGACTACACCGGATTACGTTGGTTTATCGGATATGTTGAAAGAAGAATACAATGTAATGATGTTGAATCCGTTGAGCAACGACTTATCGGCCATGCGTCAGTCATTACTATTCTCAGGACTTGAAGCCGTTTCCTATAATATCAACCGCAGAAACGGTGATTTGAAATTATTCGAATTCGGAAAAACGTACCACAAATTGCCATCGGGTTATGACGAGCCGAAACACCTGACTTTATTTGTTTCAGGTAATCGCAATGCTGAAAGTTGGACCAATCCGCAAAAACCTTCCGATTTCTTTTTATTCAAAGGTTATGTAAGTTCGGTTTTAGAGCGATTGGGCATCAACAAAATCCAAAACAAACCGGCTGCTTCGGATGTGTTTGCGGAAGGCATTGCCATAGCTTCCGGGAATGATACTTTGGTAGAATTCGGAACTGTGAAGAAATCGATTTTAAAACATTTCGACATCAAGCAGGAAGTGTTTTATGCCGATTTCAATTGGAATCTGATTTTAAAACTCATCGGTAGCAAAATTAAATTTACCGACATCCCGAAATATCCGGAAGTTCGCAGAGATTTAGCCCTTTTGGTAGATGAAACAGTGGCTTTTGATGCGATTTACAACATTGCGCGTCAAACCGAAAAATCGCTGTTAAAAGCCGTGAATTTGTTTGATGTGTACCAAGGCAAAAACCTACCGGAAGGCAAAAAGTCGTATGCCGTAAGTTTTACACTGCAAGACAGTACGAAGACTTTAACTGACGAGCAAATTGATAAAATCATGAGCAAGTTGTTGAAGAATATGGAAAACGAATTAGGCGCCAGTTTGAGATAACTGTTTCCTTGATATTAAATAAAAAACGCCCGAATTAATTTGGGCGTTTTTTATTGCAATTTGCATACAATTTTTACAGCAGAATTTTTCAAAACTTTAACAACTGTAGAAAAGTAATTTGGAAGCCGGCTTGTAAGTTTTGAAAAAAATATTTTGTAAATTTCGTTTGTGTAATTTTCAAGTTATCAACTGTTTAAAAATTTACATTATGTTGCTCCACAAGGTAAACCTTCAAGAAGAATTACTTTCCGAAAGAAAAAAACGCCAATCAGAAGCTGCCATTTTAGCGCAAGTACAATCCATTTTAGCCGAAAACGAGTGGGAACGGGAAATGGTAACTGACAAGTTGCAGCGCAAAAGTTCAACAATTTCTAATGCTTTGCAATTTGATTTGCTGGAAACCGATAAAATTTTCCACATCGACCAAATCCGCAAAATTTGCGTGGATTATCGCTTGCGATTCTTAGACAGCAGTATTTTTAAAAACGAGATACCCGAAGAAGCTATCACCAAAATCAGAAGTCTCGAAAAACAGCACCAGACTTCATTAGACGGCTTTAAAATCATAGCACCGAGTAAGGCTTTCCATTTGCTCAACTACGATGATCCATTGCTTTTTGTGCCCATCAGAAACGATTACTATTACTTGATTCACCAATGGGGAACCGAAATCAATCCGTGGCGCAAACTGATGGTTTTGCCTTTTAAAAATTTAGGCTATTTTACCGTAACGGCTATACTTTTCAGTGCTTTGCTTGCGATGTTAGTTCCTGAAAACAATTTAAGCAAATCGGTTCCTATGGCTTCGCTGATTGTATTTCTTTTTGCTTTTAAATCGATTTTCGCAGTATTTGCTTATTACTTTTTTATGATGGGTAAAAACTTCAACGAGGAAATTTGGAAAAGAGAATATTATAATAATTAATTTATTTTTCCGTTACAACTGTAGAAGCTTTAAAGGATTGTTACATTAAAAGCGTACAGTAATGGAAAATCAGCAATACAGTTCCCGAATTATCAAAGAAAAATTCAAGACCAAAAAGTTCAAAACAAGAATCGACTTGGCTGCTATGGTCAGTGTTTCATTTTTGTTGATTGTTTTCTTTATGGTAAGTAAAGAATTGGCCAGACCACAAAGTATGGATTTGGGATTAGCCGATGAAGGCGGATGCCATTTTGGTGGATGCCATCGCCCGGATTTTAATCGTACTATAACACTTTTATTAGACGAGAAAGACCAAATTATTTTTTATTGGGGATTGTTAGAAGAGCCCAACGAGCCGCCAAAAAAATTGGGATACGGTAAGAATGGTATCCGTAAAGAATTAATGGCTAAGAATAAAATCATTCAAAAATATTTGTCTGAAAGAAATACCAGAAACGGCGCAATAGTCCTAATCAAACCCAGCAAAAAATCAACCTATGGTAACCTAGTGGCTATTTTAGACGAAATGAACATCACAAACATTAAAACTTACGCCATTGTAAACGATTTTACACCCGAGGAGTCAAAACTTTTAGCTTCGAAATAAAAAAAGCCCCGATTACTCGGGGCTTTTCTATGTAATCAAAAGGGAAAAATTATTTTTTCTCTTTCTTTTCCATTTCAGCTTTTAAGCCGGCTAAGATATCATTGTTATCTCCTAAAGTTTGAGCAGGAGCATTGTTAGTAGAAGCTACAGTTTCATTAGAAGCTTTTACATTTTTCTCCTCTTCTTCTCTGAAGATAGCGGTATGAGAAGCTACTACTCTTTTGAATTCTTTGTTGAACTCAATTACTTTGAATTGTGCTTCTTCACCTTTTTTCAATTTTTTACCGTCTTCTTTTTCTAAGTGACGTGTTGGAATAAACGCAACTACATCATCTCCGAAATCTACAGTAGCACCTTTGTCAACAATCTCAGCGATAGTTCCGGTGTGGATAGTTCCAACAGCAAAAGCATCTTCATGTTTGTCCCAAGGGTTTTCAGTAGTTTGTTTGTGACCTAAAGACAACTTACGGCCTTCAACATCCAACTCTAATACTACTACGTCTAATTTGTCACCTACGTTAACAAATTCAGATGGGTGTTTGATTTTCTTAGTCCAAGACAAGTCAGAGATGTACACTAAACCGTCGATTCCTTCTTCTAACTCAACAAAAATACCGAAGTTAGTAAAGTTTCTAACGATACCTGTGTGTTTAGAACCTACAGGGTATTTAGAGGTAATGTCTGTCCATGGATCTTGTGACAATTGTTTGATACCCAATGACATTTTACGATCGTCTCTGTCTAAAGTTAAGATAACTGCTTCAACAGTATCACCTACTTTTACGAAATCTTGAGCACTTCTCAAGTGAGTTGACCAAGACATTTCAGAAACGTGGATCAAACCTTCAACACCTTCAGCTACTTCAATGAAAGCACCGTAATCAGCAATAACTACTACTTTACCTTTCACTTTGTCACCAACTTGTAAGTTAGCATCTAAAGCATCCCAAGGGTGAGCGTTTAATTGTTTTAAACCTAATTGGATTCTTGTTTTCTCATCATCAAAGTCTAAGATAACAACGTTCAATTTTTGGTCTAATTCCAATACTTCGCTTGGGTGGTTGATTCTTGACCAAGACAAGTCAGTAATGTGGATCAATCCGTCTACACCTCCTAAATCGATGAACACACCGTAAGAAGTGATGTTTTTAACCACACCTTCTAATACTTGACCTTTTTCTAATTGACCGATGATTTCTTTTTTCTGAACTTCGATATCAGCTTCAATCAATGCTTTGTGTGATACTACAACGTTTTTGAATTCGTGGTTGATTTTTACCACTTTGAATTCCATCATTTTGTTCACATATACATCGTAATCACGGATTGGTTTCACATCAATTTGTGAACCTGGTAAGAACGCCTCGATACCGAAAACGTCCACAATCATACCACCTTTAGTTCTGCATTTAACAAAACCTTGAACGATTTCTCCGGTTTCATTAGCCGCGATAACACGATCCCATGATTTGATAGTTCTTGCTTTTCTGTGTGACAATACCAATTGACCTGTTTTGTCCTCACGAACGTCAATCAATACCTCAACTTTGTCTCCAACTTTTAAGTTTGGATTGTAACGGAACTCATTCAAAGAAATAACTCCTTCAGATTTCGCGTTAATGTCAACAATAGCGTCTCTTTCAGTAATTCTTACTACTACACCTTCTACTACTTCTTCTTGGTCAGTTGAGATAAAAGTTTTAGTTACTAAATCTTCAAACTCTTTCAAGTTTTTCTCATCTACCGCGTCAATACCTTCGGCATAGTTGTGCCAGTTAAATTCATTTAAAAACGCTTCTTGTTCTTTGTTTAATACAGCCATGCTGATAAAAAATTTGTATGCTATGTTGCCAGAGTTTCTTGATGCGAAAACAAACACAGCAGTGTTAGATTTTAATTGGTAAACCCTAATGGAAACTCTACTCCGCCAAAAGGTGTGCAAAATTAAACATAATTTCTTAATTACAAAACAATTACACCGGAAAAAACTATTGTTAGTTGGTTGTTTTTCAGAAGCGAATGGTTCGGGCATTTTCATCCCGAAGCTTCGGGGCATTTTCCCGCTATCCACACCGCAAGGCGGTTTGCTCCTATCGGGGCTAGACGGGATTCGCATCGCATTCTTGGCTACAAAAAAACCTGACAAGTTTACAACTTATCAGGTTTTATTTTTATAGTAAGCACTTTTAAATTAATGACTCACATTGGCTACCGCATTCGGATCGTGTTTGTGTTTAAACATCACGGCAAACAATACTGCAATCACTAAAGAATAAGCCGCAAAAGCCAACCAGATGCTGTGCCAATCTCTGGCACCGTCGTGTGTAAAGAATTTATCTATCGCCCAGCCGGAAGTAAAGCTTCCCAAAACTGCTCCAAAGCCGTTGGTCATCATCATAAACAAACCTTGAGCCGAAGAACGAATTTTGGCATTGGTAGACGTTTCCACGAACAATGAACCTGAAATATTGAAGAAATCGAATGCCATTCCGTAAACGATACAAGACAAAATAATCATCCACAAACCATCGGTTGGATTTCCGTAAGCAAACAACCCAAAACGCAATACCCAAGCCAACATCGAAATCAACATTACTTGTTTGATACCAAATCGTTTTAAGAAAAACGGAATCGCCAAAATGAATAAGGTTTCCGAAACCTGAGAAATCGACATGATAATCGTAGAATATTCTACTACAAAAGAATCAACATATTTTGGAAAATGTTTAAATTCATCCAAAAAGACATCGCCATAGGCATTGGTCAATTGCAAAGCACCACCCAAAAACATAGAGAAGATAAAGAACAATGCCATCTTATAGGTACCAAACAACTTAAAGGCTTCCAACCCCAAAGATTCCATAAACGAAGCCTTTTCGCCTTTGGTGTGTTGCGGTTTACATTGCGGCAAAGTAAAAGCATACAATCCTAACAAAACAGCCGCAATTCCGGCTATGTAGAACTGAAAGGCAGTAGCCTTGTTTCCGGTCAAATTGGTCAACCACATGGCGGCAATAAAACCAATAGTTCCCCAAACGCGAATAGGCGGAAAATCTTTCACCACATCGCTGTCGGCACTGTTTTTCAAAGCCGTATAAGAAATGGAATTAGAAAGTGCAATGGTTGGCATATAGCAACACATCGCTACCAACATCACATATATAAAGTTTTCCGGTGTGGTAACTTGCGGAAGGTAAAACAAAACCAAAGCATAAGCTATATGTAAAATCCCGTAAAGTCGTTCGGCATTCACCCAACGGTCGGCTATGATTCCGGTTAAAGTCGGCATAAACAAAGAGGCAATTCCCATCGTTCCGAATACCAATCCGAATTGGGTTCCGTCCCATTGTTTCGTGCCAAACCAAAAGTTGGCAATGGTAATAAGCCAAGCACCCCAGACAAAGAACTGAAAGAAGTTCATGGCAATTAATCTGTTTTTTATACTCATAAATAATAGTTTTTGGTTTTAGTAAATAACAACCCGTAAATCTACTATTTATATTGAGAAAAAAAAATATTTACAACGATTTCGAGACTTGGTCCACCAAGGCTAAGACAGCGTCAAATTGTTCCTCTCGGGTAAGTGCGGAATTGTCAATCTCGATAGCGCCATCGGCCATAACCAAAGGAGAATCTTCGCGGTGGGTATCAATATGGTCTCGTTCTACAACGTTTTTCAGCACGGCTTCAAAAGAAACCTCTTGGCCTTTGGCTTGTAATTCGTCATAACGGCGACGGGCACGGGTTTCCGGACTGGCCGTCATAAACACCTTAAGTTCGGCATCGGGGAACACCACTGTTCCTATGTCGCGGCCGTCCATTACTATGCCTTTGTCTTTACCCATTTCTTGTTGTTGCTCAACCAATTTGGCTCTGACTTCCGAAACCTCAGCAATCTTGCTCACATAACCGGAAACTTCTATGGTACGAATTGCCGCTTCGACATTCTCACCATTCAAATACATTTCGGCAAAACCCAAATCGGGATTAAACTCGAAATGCAATTTGATAAACGGCAAACTATTGATTAAGGTTTGTTTGTCAAAAAAATCGGGACCAACACAACCGTTCTGCATGGCAAAATAAGTCACCGCACGGTACATCGCGCCGGAATCTACATAAACATATCCTAAATGTTTGGCCAATTGCTTGGCTAAAGTGCTTTTGCCGGTGGAAGAAAATCCGTCGATGGCTATGGTAATTTTTTTGCTCACAATATTATTTTTTTGCTGTTCGCGAACCTCAGTTTTTAATATCGGTTCCCCGAAAAATCTATCGTCAATCCAAACAAACTAGTATTGGCCGCTAAAGTATATCTCGAATACGAATAATTAAATTTCAAGTTGTTGATTTTCAAGCCAAAACCCACCGACAATCCGGAGAAATTTCGCTGCTCTAAAATACGCAATTCTTCAGCTCTACGGAAATTATAGCCCAGGCGAATGTTAAAGCCTTTGTCGGGAAACAATTCGGCACCTACAATCACGTGGCGTAACGCATTGTTAAAAAATGATACTTTTTCAGGAGTCGAACCGCCGTCCAAATTCCCTTCTGCCCTATTCGGATTGGCAAAAGCCAACTGCCATTGCTGCATATTTTCCAGGGTTAAATGCCAACGAATCGGAACATTTTCCATGAGTTGTGACACTCCGATTAAGACTTCCAAAGGCAATTTTTCACGTGTCTCGGCGTAAGGCGTAATTTGAGTTCCGATGTTTCGAATGGCAATGGCCCAATTGACATCGTTTCGAGTGTCGATAAACAAAGCACCGATATCTATGGCGGCTCCAAACGAATTGTAACTTTCCAAAGACGAAGAAATCAGCTTGGCATTGGCACCAAGATACAAATCGGTAAACGGCACATTGTAAGCATAACCAAAACTAAGCGCGATTTCGCTACCGGTAAAACTGGCTGTTTGCTGGCCATTTTCGTCGTATCCGTCAAACTTGCCATAATTCACATAATTGACACCACCGAAAAAAGTTTGCACATGACGATCGTAAGTATAGGCATAAGAAGCCGTTCCGTAAGTCACTTCGCCAAAATAACTACCATAGTTGAGCGACAATTTGTTGTCCATTTCGGCATTAATACAAGCCGGATTGAAATGCCCTTGGTTGACATCTTGGTCGTAAAAAGTAATCACTTTTCCGCCAAGAGCTGCTTGCCTGGGCGAAGTAACCAGGTTTAGAAATTGGTATACCGATTGACCGCCAACTTGTCCGAAACCGACCAAACCGACGAGGCAAAAGGCAATACAAATTGTGTTTCTAAACATTCAAATTAACTTAAGGCAATTACTATAACGGAGATGCGAAGATATTATTTTATCTCGGAGGAAAAAAGTTAATAAAAAAGGCATGAGCTTTGGTATCACTCATGCCTTCTAATTATTTATAAAATGACTTATAGTTTTTTGGCATTTTTGACCTTTTGTTGGGTCAAGGCAATGTCAATCACATCTTTCATTTCTTTAACGTAATGGAATGTCAATCCTTCTAAATATTCCGATTTGATTTCCTCAATATCGCTTTTGTTTTCGTGACAAAGGATAATCTCTTTGATGTTTGCTCTTTTGGCTGCTAAAATCTTCTCTTTGATTCCGCCCACCGGTAAGACTTTGCCACGCAGGGTGATTTCACCTGTCATGGCCAAATCTTTTTTGACTTTTCGTTGCGTGTACAAAGAAACTAACGACGTCAACATCGCAATTCCGGCGCTTGGTCCGTCTTTAGGAGTGGCACCTTCCGGTACGTGTAAATGGATATTGTATTTGCCGATAATTTCGTTGTCAAGACCAAAAAGTTCAGCATTTGCTTTGATATATTCGAGGGCAATCGTGGCTGATTCCTTCATGACCGTTCCAAGATTTCCTGTGAGCGTCAAGGCGCCTTTACCCGGAGAAATCAAAGATTCAATAAATAATATATCACCGCCAACTGAAGTCCATGCCAAACCGGTTACTACACCGGCCACATCATTATTTTCCGATTTGTCGCGGGTTAACTTTGGTGCGCCTAAAATGGCTACTACATCTTCATCGGTTACTTTTTTATTGTAATCTTCTTCCATAGCAACCGATTTGGCCGCATTTCGGATGACTTGAGCAATTTTGGCTTCCAAGCTACGAACGCCGGATTCACGGGTGTAACCTTCCACAATTTTTTCCAATTGCTTTTTGCCGATGGATAAATCTTTGTTGGTTAATCCGTGTTCTTTTAATTGTTTCGGCAATAAGTGTTGGCGTGCAATTTCAATTTTCTCTTCAATGGTATAACCCGTCATTTTAATCACTTCCATACGGTCTTTCAAAGCCGGTTGTATCGTAGCCATATTGTTAGAAGTGGCGATGAACATCACTTTCGACAAGTCGTAACCCATTTCCAAAAAGTTATCGTAGAACTCTTTGTTTTGTTCCGGATCCAACACTTCCAATAAAGCCGATGACGGATCGCCTTGGTGACTGCTCGACAATTTATCGATTTCATCCAACACAAATACCGGATTGGACGTACCGGCTTTTTTCAAGCTTTGGATAATTCTGCCCGGCATGGCACCGATATAGGTTTTACGGTGACCGCGAATTTCTGCTTCGTCGCGCAAACCGCCTAACGAAATACGCACGTATTCTCTACCTAGAGCTTCTGCTATCGATTTACCAATGGAGGTTTTACCCACGCCCGGAGGTCCGGTTAAACAAATGATAGGCGATTTCATATCGTTGCGCAATTTGAGTACGGCCAAATGTTCGATGATGCGTTTTTTGACATCTTCCAAACCAAAATGGTCGCGGTCTAATATTTTTTGAGCCCGTTTTAAGTCGAAATTGTCCTGAGAATACTCGTTCCAAGGCAATTCTAAAAACAACTCTAAGTAGTTTCTTTGAATACCAAAATCGGGTGCTTGGGGATTCATGCGTTGCAACTTCGAGACTTCTTTCTCGAAATGCTTGCCAGTCTTTTCGTCCCATTTTTTAGTCTTGGCCTTCTGACGCATTTCTTCGATTTCCTGTTCATAGGAAACGCCACCCAATTCTTCCTGAATGGTTTTCATTTGTTGGTGGAGGAAATATTCGCGTTGTTGTTGGTCGAGGTCGAATCGAACTTTCGATTGAATATCGTTTTTCAATTCTAACTTTTGCAACTCTACGTTCATATAACGCAAAGTTTCCATTGCACGATCTTTCAAGACATTAATCGTTAACAAATCTTGTTTCTCCTTCACTGTTAAGTTCATATTAGAAGAAACAAAATTGATTAGGAACGATTGGCTTTCGATGTTTTTGATGGCGAAAGTTGCTTCGGTTGGAATGTTCGGGCTTTCCTTTATAATTTCGATGGCTAATTCTCGGATTGAATCTACTATCGCTTGGAATTCAGTATCATTTTTTTTGGGACGCTTTTCTTCGACTTCTTTAATAACAGCTTTCAAGTAAGGCGTTTCGGCCGTTACGGTATCGATTTCAAAGCGCTTTTTGCCTTGCAGAATAACCGTTACATTACCGTCAGGCATTTTTAAAACGCGTAGAATTTGCGCTACTGTTCCGATGGTATGAATGTCGTTTTTGGTTGGATCTTCAACCTCTTCATTCTTTTGGGCGACTACACCGATGATTTTGTTTCCGGCATTGGCGTCGTTGATGAGTTTAATCGATTTATCTCTTCCTGCCGTGATCGGAATTACGACACCCGGAAATAAAACGGTATTGCGCAAGGGTAAAATAGGCAGTGAGTTGGGTAATTCTTCCTTGTTCATTTCCTCTTCGTCTTCCGGTGTTAGTAACGGAATCAAATCGGTTTCGGCATCGAACTCCTGCAATGACAGATTGTCTAGTGTTAAAATATTGTGGTTTCGCATGTGGCGTTTAATTTAGTCAAATTGACATTAAAAAAATAATGATACACAAAGGTAAAACATCTTTAAGTAGCTGAAAATTAATCGTCATGGATTAACATATCATTAATACCAAAAACGATTGGTTTATGGGAAAGATACTCTACTGCTGTGACAAGTCAATGACTATGCCACAAAAAAAATCCGCCAAATTGACGGACTTTATAATTTATCTTGGTAATAATTAATTCAAAATAAACGACATCAACTCATTAGTAGTTGTACTGCCTTGAGAAACGGTAACGGCTTTAATTGGTCCGACATCTTTAGCAAACCAATAATCCGAATCAGCAACGGTTGGCGTTGGTAATCCCGGAAAAGTAGTTGATTGGCTTATTCTCAATTTAATTACATTCGTATAACTGGCTCCGTTTACGGTTACCGTTGCGCCTTTTTCCACTATAGTACCGGTATAATTTGTAGTTTGTGTAATATCCGGAATTTGTGGATCGCTATAATTGGTTGTTTGCGTATAAACCCCATTCCAAGTTTGGCCTACAGCTAAGTAATCCTTCAAAATCACATATTCAAAACCTGTCATCGTTGCGGTTAAATTATTACCTAAATTCAGATTCAAATCTTCTATTTTGATGTAATAATCACCAGAATTCTTTTTCATTCTTGTTGTAGCGGAACCCATAGTTCCCATAGAACCTTGTCCGAATAAAGTATCGAATGTATAGTAAGTACTACCGCCAATGCTATTGATAGAAATTATTTTCATTGGTGGTTGTTGTACTCCATCCAACTTAAAAACCCATTGATTATTCAATGCAGCCGGCCAATAATCTCCGGTAGAAGTTCCTCCGCCTCCGTTATTACCTCCGCCATTGTTACCTCCTCCGTTGTTGTTGCCGTTATTTAATTCGATACTACTGTCTATCGGTTCATTATCACAAGAAGTAAAGGTAAAGGCAGTAAAAATTAAAAAAAGTCCAACTATTAGTTTTATAGTTTTCATGTATGATTATGGGTTTTATTGTTTGGTATAAATAAGAGATATGTCGCAGGTTAAATAGACCGGCGCTCCTGTGGTTACTTCTGTCCCTACAACAGCACCATCGTTTATGGTGTAAACTAAAGTGTTGCCTACAACGTTAAAACTGTCCGTCATAACATCACCTGTTTCGGGATCTGTATAAGTTAGCGATAGAATATTTCCTGAAAGTGTCCAAGTTCCTGACAAGTCAGGATCTGTAAAACAAGTTATTGTTTCAACCGTTTCTCCGGTGGCTGCATCAACTTGAATATCAATATCAGTTCCTTTAGAATCAGAAACAAAAGTATTGTTAGCATTTAGTGTTAAAAACATATCATTCATACAAGCTGTCTCATTCATCTGATTTACAGAAGCAGTTCCATCATTGTTTAAGTCTGTTGGAACGGAAGTATTAAAAGCAGTAAGTCTGTAAGTCCCGGCAACAGTTCCACCTGTATTGTTTACAGCTGCTACATTTATTGGTCCTACCCAACTACTGAATTCAGTAGCAGTACATTTGGCTCTGACATAAAAGTCATAACCGCCTGTAGTAGCTATATTGGTGATTTCTTTAGTTAAGGTCGTTGAGGCTACTGTAATTCCGTTACCAAGTGGAAATCCGGTTGTACCGTATTGTATCTCCCAAGATGTTTCAGTTCCTCCGGCTGCCCAAGCTACATTCACTGTTGTATTTTGAGTAGCATTTCTAGAAGCTGTTAAATTGGTTGGATTTCCACAATTCGGATTCACAACTGCCTGAACAGTTACCGGTCCAACCCATTGGCTGCTTTCATCTGCAGAACAGTTTGATTTTACGTAAAAACTATAACTGTTTCCTGAATTCAAACCTGCGATGGTAGCAGAATTTGTGGGAGAAACTATTGTTGTTCCTGTTCCTAATGCAAATCCTTGAACGCCGTATTCAATAGTCCAAGAAGTTTCATTTCCACCAGGTGACCATGTTAAGTTAACAATTGAATTATTGACAAAATCACTAGCCTGAAGAGACGATGGTTCATTACAAGTGTTTATATTAATGGCCGGATCAATCGGCTCATTTTCACAAGAAGTAAAGGTAAAAGCTGTTAGAATGAGGAATATCCCGATTAGATATTTTATGTTTTTCATTTTGTTTGTGTAATTTTTTTCCAAATATAATTGATTTATTTATTTCTCAAGGCATTTTTGGGAACTCTGAACAACAGAATTAAGCCAATGATGAAAAAAGCCCCCAAAAAGACGATGGCATTACGCATGCTACCTGTGATTTGGTCAATGATACCGTAAATTGACATCCCGATTACAATACCGACTTTTTCAGTCACATCGTAAAAACTAAAGAACGAAGTAGTGTCTTTGGTTTCGGGCAATAGTTTCGAATAAGTAGAGCGGGCCAGCGATTGGATGCCGCCCATAACCAAACCAACAAAACCGGCTGTAGTGTAAAATTCTACCGGTGTTTCCACAAAGTAAGCAAAGGCACAAAGCACGGCCCAAAAAGCATTCAGGAAAATTAAAACATTTAAATTTCCGTATACCGCAGAAGCACGTGACGTTAAAAAAGCACCCAAAACGGCCACCAATTGTATAACCAAAATACTAATGATTAACCCCATCGTTTTTTGACCCGGCGATTCCCAAGCAATTTCGGTAGCTCCAAAATAAGTGGCCACCAACATTACAGTTTGTACCGCCATAATAAAGACAAAATAGCTGTACAAATAACGCTTCAATGCTAAGTTTTCTTGTAACTGATGCCAAACCAACTTCAACTCGCGAAAACCTTTAAAGATAAAATCCTTGCTCAATTTTGCATTATTACGCGTTCCTTTAGGCAAATAATAATAAGTAATATGGCTAAAGCCAATCCACCAAACACCTACCGTTAAGAAAGAAATACGCATGGCCATCATACTGGCTTCTTCGTCACTACCGCCAATACCAAACGTATGCGGAAACATGACCATAGCCAAATTGAAAATAAGCAATAAGGTACTTCCTATATAACCCATAGAAAATCCGCGCGCACTTACTTTATCTTGTTGTTCCGGATAGGCAATATCAGGCAAGTAAGAATTGTAAAACACCAAACTCGACCAAAAACCAATCAATCCGAAAAAATAAAAAGTGTAGCTCAAAAACAGCTTATCCAAATCGAACCAAAACAATCCGATACAAGACAAAGCGCCTAAATAACAAAAAAAGCGCAAAAAAGCTTTCTTATTTCCAATATAATCAGCTATACCGGACAAAAAAGGTGAAAAGAGCGCCACAACCAAAAAGGCGAAAGCCGTAACAAAACTAATCATCGCGGTATCTTTACATTGCCAACCTAAAAAGTTAACATAATTTTTACCGCTTTGTTTGAAAATCATTTCGTAAAAAATCGGAAAAACCGCCGAAGCGATTACCAAACTGTAAACGGAATTGGCCCAATCGTAAAATGCCCAAGCATTTAATAATTTCGGATGCCCTTTGGGAAGTGTTGCCATACGCTTGTTTTTAAATAAAAAATCCTGTCTCGACTATGAGACAGGATTCAAATATAAACTAATTTTATTATTTAAAGGTTACCCCGAATTTGGCAGCTTCCGCTTTAGCCTTCGGAATCATCTTTTTCAAATTGGCAATTCTGGTTGCATCCGAAGGGTGAGTGCTTAACAACTCAGCAGGTGCTGCACCGCCCGACTTGGCCGACATTCTTTCCCAAAAAGCAATGGATGTTTCCGGATTGTAACCGGCTATAGCCATTAAAATTAACCCAATTTCATCTGCTTCAGTTTCATGGCTTCTGCTAAAAGGCAGCATACCGCCTACTGTGGTTCCGATACCGTAAGCTTGCATCACTAAGGCTTGAGTTTCGGCACTTTTCCCGCCTACAGCTGCTTGCGCTACTCCGGCTCCAACTTGTTGGGCTAATCCGGCACTCATGCGTTGCTGACCGTGATTGGCCAAAGCGTGAGCTACTTCGTGTCCCATAACGGTTGCCATACCGGCTTCGTCTTTACAAATAGGTAAAATTCCGGAATAGAATACAATTTTTCCTCCGGGCATACACCAAGCATTGACTTCTTTATTGTCAACCAATTTGTACTCCCATGCATAACCTTGCAATTGTCCTTGCGTTCCTCTGGATTGTAGTAATTTTTCGGCCGCAGCTCTGATTTTCATTCCAACGGTTTCAACGCGTTTGGCATCAGCTGTACCGGCAATGACTTTATTCGTCTTTAAAAATTCGCCGTACTGACTAAAAGAAGACGCGAAAATTTCCGAATTCGACACCAAGGCCAAAGTTTTCTTTCCCGTTACCGGATTAGTAGAACAGGCAATCGCTATCAATACCAACAGCGAAACACCCAAAAAAATTCCTTTTTTCATGTTTTATATTTTGGTTTCACAAAGGTAAGAAAACTGGCTTAACCTATGAGATGCAACTCGGTAAAATCTTTGTCGATAACTAGGGAATTGTCTCCGTTAAGATGCAATTTGTCTAATGCAATTTTTTCGTTGTCTACTTCTACTTTCTTGACTTTAAACGGCAAACCTTTTAAGTTGATTTTGAATTTGGTGTATGTCGTTTCAAAAGTACCTTCTTGGTGTTGCTGAATGATGAGCTCTTTTTCTTTCCCATTCAAGTTGAAAGTTCGCAAGGAGAAACGACCTTTATTGTAATCATAACCGTCTTGCGCATCTTCGTAAACTGTCGATTTTTCTTTACCTAGTTTATAATAAACATCCAAAATCAGTTCTTCAATTTGCTTTTCTCCAACGTATTGTTGTACCGGATATTTCGGAATAATAGCGCCTTCTTTGATGAAAATCGGAATCTCATCAAATTGGGTATTCACCCACAACTCCTTTTTCCCCTCAATCACTTCATTCGTCCAGAAGTTATACCAATTGCCCTTAGGCAAATACATACGGCGACCCAAAGCATTAGGCTCTAAAATAGGACAGACCAAAATTTGATTTCCGAAAATGAATTCATCAGTTCTGTAATGTGTATGGAAATCGTCTTGATCAAAATACACCAACGGTTTTAACATCGGTACACCTTCGTTAACGTACTGCCAAAACATGGTATACAAATATGGTAACAACTGATAACGCAATTCCACAAATTTCCTTGTGATATCGATGACTTCTTCCCCAAAAGACCAAGGTTCTTGCTCGCCGTGATCACCCGATGAATGCGTTCTGCAAAACGGATGAAACACACCTAACTGAATCCATCGCGCGTACAATTCGCCCGAAGGTTGCTCGGCAAAACCACCGATATCCGAACCGGTAAAGCCCATACCCGACATCGACATGCGTTGCATTTGGATATTGGCTATCCACAAATGCTCCCAACTCGCCACATTATCACCGGTCCATGACGAAGTATAACGTTGTGCACCGGAATAAGCGGAACGGGTTATAATAAAAGGTCTTTTAGGATAGGCAAATCGCTTCACACCTTCGTAAGTAGCGCGTGCCATTTGGGTACCATAAATATTATGCGCTTTGCGGTGACTGCACGGATTACCATCGTAATCATGGCGAACGTCGTTCGGGAAGGTTTTTCCGGGAACATCCATGACAGCAGGTTCGTTCATATCATTCCAAACCCCTTTCACGCCGATTTCCGAAATCAATTCTTTAAACAAGCCTGCCCACCATTCGCGAACTTCCGGGTTGGTATAATCGGGAAAATTACATTCGCCAGGCCACACTTTGCCCTTCATGAACGGACCATCGGCTCGTTTACAGAAATAATCGTTTTTCAACGCTTCCTGATATACCCAATAGTCTTTGTCGATTTTGATTCCGGGATCAATAATAACTACCGTTTTAAAACCGTCTTTAGCCAATTCGGCTACCATGCGTTTCGGCTCCGGAAAATACTCTTTGCTCCATGTAAAGCAACGGAAACCTTCCATATAATCGATATCCAAATAAATGGCATCACAAGGAATGCGCAATTCTCTAAACTTTCCGGTAATTTCTTTCACCTTGCTCTCCGGATAATAACTCCATTTGCATTGGTGGTAACCCAAAGTCCACATAGGCGGCAACTCGGGTTTTCCGGTTAAGTGCGTGTAATTCACAACCACATCACTCATTTTCGGACCGTAGAAAAAGTAGTAGTTCATTTCGCCGCCTTCAGCCCAATAGCTGGTTACATTACGGCGTTCGTGACAAAAATCGAAGAAGGTTCTAAAAGTATTATCGAAAAAGATACCGTACGCTTTGTGATGGTGTAAACCTATATAAAAAGGCACTACTTTGTACAATGGTTCTTGGTCTTTGTGGAAAGCGTATTGGTCGGTAGCCCAATTTTCCACACGTTTGCCTTTCAAGTTTAAATGCGTTGGCTTGTCACCTAATCCGTAGAAACTTTCACCGTCTTTGGAGACTTTACTCATCTTCACTATGTTGCCACCGTGTTCGTAGCATTCTTCCCAATGAAAACCGAGTTCGTCTTCTAAAATTGGGAACCCGTCAATGTCGTAAATCGAAATTTTAAGGTCTTTTTTTTGTACCCTACAAAAAACTTTGCTGGTTTTGATTTGGTAAAACTCCGACTCTTCGGTAACCTCTAATTGGTTGTAGCCATGCGATTGGGTTTTATCGATAGCATATGAAAAGTCATTACTGAAATACCCTTTGGTGGTATATCGAAAACGAATTAAGCTATCGCGAAGTATGGTGATTTTTAAAATAACGTTGTTGTCGGTATGGAAATAAATACTGTCAACATCTTGCTCAAAAGAAACAATTTGCGACGGAAATTGATCGCCTTTGTATTCCAGTTCTGTATTGGTAATCATAGTGATTTATTAGAGTCGAGTGCCAAATTTACAAAGATGATACTCAAAATTTTACAACAGTTTCAAGTAGTTTTTAACTACAACGTTTGCGGATAATAATAAAAAAGAAGAACCACGAATTACTTGAATTTTCACCTTTTAATTTGTGACAATTCAAGTAATTCGTGGCTTAAAATAAGGCTAAGAAATTTTGTAAACCGTTACACCCAAAGGTGGCAAAGTCAACTCCGCCGAAAACTCACGGAAATTCCAAGCTTGTTTGTCGATTTTTATTGGTTTGACTGACATCACCCCGCTTCCGCCGTATTCGGTATTATCCGAATTGAAGACTTCAACTAACTTTCCTTTGGCCGGTAACCCGATACGATAATTTTCATGTACGACCGGCGTAAAGTTGGCCACTACGATTAAATCGTCTTTAGTATTCAACCCTTTTCGAATGTAGGCCAACACCGAGTTTTCGTTATCGGAATAATTAATCCATTCAAAACCATCGGCGTGGAATTGCTGCTCGTACAAAGCCGAATGATTTTTGTATAACGCATTCAAATCGGTGATACATTTTTTGATGCCTTGATGGTAGCCAAACTGTAACAAATGCCAATCCAAACTGTTTTCAAAATTCCACTCACCACTTTGCCCGAATTCGGCGCCCATAAACAAAAGCTTGGTTCCCGGATGCGTAAACATATAGCCGTACAACAAGCGTAAATTGGCAAAACGCTGCCATTCATCGCCGGTCATTCTGCCTAAAATGGAATGTTTTCCGTAAACCACTTCATCATGCGACAGCGGCAACATAAAATTTTCGGTAAACGCGTAGGTCATGGAAAACGTAATGTCGTTTTGGTGGTAACGTCGGTAAATCGGTTCTTTTTTGAAATACTGCAAGGTGTCGTGCATCCAACCCATCATCCATTTCATACCAAATCCGAGTCCGCCTATATACGTGGGACGAGAAACCATTGGGAAGCTCGTACTTTCCTCGGCTATGGTTTGCACATCCGGAAAAGCCGCATATACGGCTTCATTAAAATCTTTTAAGAAACTAATGGTATCTAAGTTTTCACGACCGCCGTAAATATTCGGTTCCCATTCGCCGTCTTTGCGGGAATAGTCTAAGTACAACATTGAAGCCACGGCATCTACGCGCAACCCATCGACATGGTATTGGTGCAACCAAAAAATAGCATTACTGATTAAGAACGAACGCACTTCATTGCGTCCGTAATTGAACACCAAACTCTTCCAATCAGGATGAAATCCTTTTCTTCTGTCGGGATGTTCGTATAAGTTGGAACCGTCAAAAAAACCCAGTCCGTGTGCGTCTTCCGGAAAGTGCGATGGCACCCAATCGAGAATAACTCCAACGCCGGCTTGGTGAAATTTATCTACCAACAACATAAAATCTTGCGGCTTGCCGAAACGGGAAGTGGGTGCAAAATAACCCACCAATTGGTAACCCCAAGACGGATCATACGGATATTCCATCACCGGCATAAACTCGACATGCGTGAAACCGGTTTCTTTGACGTAAGCCACTAATTCGTCGGCCATTTCTACATACGACAGGAATTTACCTTCGGCATTGCGACGCCATGAGCCTAAATGGACTTCATACACCGAAAACGGCTTATCTAAAGCATTTTTGTCTTTGCGGTTGTCCATCCATTTTTTGTCCTTCCATTTGTACTCTAAGTCCCAAATGACGGAAGCGGTTTGTGGCGGATGCTCACAAAACAAAGCAAACGGATCGGCTTTCTCGGTAATAACACCTTCGTTATTGGATTGGATTTTGTATTTGTAGCGTGTGCCTTTGTCGATGCCGGGAATAAATCCCTCCCAAATGCCCGAGCCGTCCCAACGCACATTGAGTTGGTGTTCGCCTTGGATCCAGTAATTAAAATCGCCTACGACCGAAACCGAACGCGCGGCCGGTGCCCAAACGGCAAAATACACGCCTTTCACACCATTGACTTCCGTTAGGTGTGCGCCCAGTTTTTCATATAATCGAAAATGCTTTCCGGCTTTGAACAAATCGATGTCGAAATCGGTAAAAAGCGAGTGTACTTGTACTTGGTTCATGTTGTTGTTATTATATTATTGACATTGAAATTGTCATTGCTATTGTTATTGATTTGAAGCGAATGGTCAGTGCTTCCTTGTTATCCTTTTTCCCGCTTTCTGTGCTACGCGGTAGCACTTCCAATCGGGGCTGGTTAGGTTTTGTCTTTTGTTTCAGTGGCCTTTCCACTCTAGCCCTGATTGGAGTGGAAATCCTTTTTGTGTCAGCAAAAAGATTGGAGCGGAAAGCGGGAATGACGCTTCCTGAAACCGCCAGAACGATTCGCTTCCCCTTTTAATAATTCATGATACTCTGTATGCCGCGCAACGGTATCACCGCCCAACGCGGACGGGAATTGAGTTCGTACCCGAGTTCGTACACCGCTTTTTCCAGCAGGCAATACTTGAGTAAAAACTCGATTTCGTGTGTATAGCCAATATTCAAATTACCCGATTGTGCTTTGTCGATATAGGTTTCCAAAAACGCACCTACGAAATAGTGGAACAAGATTTCGGCCGCTTGGAACAATTGGTCTTGGTCGTACGGATACTTGTCTTTGTTGTTGAAAATCGTAGCATAAATAGCGTAATGGAAGGAGCGGAACAACCCGGCCACATCTTTAAGCGGCGGTTGTTTCACTTTACGATCGCGGATGGTACTTTCGGGTTCGCCCTCGAAATCGAGCAGGTAAAAATCGTCCCCGTTCACCAAAATTTGCCCCAAGTGATAATCGCCGTGGATGCGAATGCGCTCGGATTTCATTTTGGTCCAATCGAAATCGACAAAGTGTTTGCGGACGATTTTTTTATTTTCCATAAACTGATGCGCCAGCTCGAGCGCTAGTCCGTCGAGTTTGTGCAAACTATTCTCGATGATGTTCAATCGGTTTTGGAACTGATACAACATTCGGTTTTTGAGCCACACGGTGTAATCGCCATTGTATGTGGTTGGTGTGAACGCTGTGTCGTGGATATCACCGCCCAATGCGATGTGCATTTCAGCGGTGCGCTTGGCCAAAGTTTGCAAACGCAGGAACAAACTCAATCCAACCCAATCAATAATTTCCGGTGGAATATCATTAATCCTCATGCGTTTGAACATCGGAATATCCGGGAGTTTATCGATCTTGATTTTTTTGTTTTTTAAGTTTGAAAAAACACCGTCGATTTCCTCAAGCATGAATTTCCAGGCATCGCCTTGATTCGGCACCAATTCCTGCATTAAACCTAAAGTAATGTTACCTTCGGGCAATGCCAAATTGATACTTCCGGTATAGGCCGGTGAACTTTTAAAATGCATGCGCTCTGTCAGGAAACGACTGATTTCGTAATCGGGATTGGTACTTACATAAATGCGACGGAAAATTTTGAGCACAAAAGCGTCATTGAAAATAATAGACGTATTGCTTTGTTCCAAGCCCATGAATTTGGACGACTTGTATTCTTTATCGTTAAACTGCGTGCCTTTGTGGAAAATCAACTTCAGCTCCGGATTTTCGGTGGCTTGGACGATGTTATCAAACAAAAGTTTGCGGAAATCTTCCTGGTGCAAAGCATCCACCAAATAGCCTTCGATAGGGCCAAATTTAGCCGGCGAGATGATGGTACTCGTATCCAATTCGTCCGACGTCATGAAGGCCAACGGCATAAAATAATGTTGGTAAAACGCTTCCTTGAAATTCACTTCGAGCAAAACCCCGTAATAGGTATTTTTCTTAGACGTGATTTTAAAATGATCTACGACTTCGATATACTTTAACGTACTGGCTTTACCGCCATACCAACGTTTGTTGATGATGTAATTCTCGAGTATATCAGAAGCAAAGACTTTGATAAACTCTTCGTCGGTGAAAGCATTTTTCCATTCCGATTTGAACTTAAACGGATTGGCGAAGGTGTCTTGGTTAGCGTTTTCCATAAGACTATTTGTAAATTTTAAACAAATGGAACGGCAAGGCCGGGTGCAATTCCACGAAATTCCATTCTTTATCCCAATGGTAGCTATTGCCGGTAATTAAATCGACCACTTTTACCGTTTGCCCGGCATGAATCCCCAACGAAGCCAACGGCAATTGTACCCAGGCTTGTTTAGCGTAATAAGGATCAAGGCTGCAAATCATTAGCGTTTCGTCATGTTTGGCATCGTCAAATTTGTAATAGGCTAAAATTTGGTCGTTGTCGGTAGCACAAAATTGGATGTTATTGGTTTGTTGCAACGACGGTTGTTCCTTGCGGATTTTATTGATTTTGGTGATGATGGCAATCAACTTGTTTTGAATGCTCCAGTCCCAGTGGTAAAATTCATATTTCTCGGAGTTGAAATATTCTTCTTTTCCCGGCATGGCTTCCGACACCATATACTCATAGACCGGTCCGTAAATCCCAACGCTGGAACTTAAGGTAGCCGCTAAGAAATATTTGTGCAAATAGATGCTCTCGTTACCGCTTTGGAGTGCGTATGGAAGAATATCCGGCGTGTTAGGCCAGAAATTAGGTCGGTAAAAATCGGCTTGCTCGGTTTTGGTTAATTCTTCTACATATTCGATTAATTCCGCTTTGGTGTTGCGCCAAGTGAAATAAGTATAGGATTGCGAGAAACCTTGTTTGGCCAACTCGTGCATGATTTTCGGACGTGTAAAGGCTTCGGCTAAGAAGAGTACATCAGGATGTTTCTTTTTGACTTCGGCTATAAGCCAACCCCAAAAATAAAACGGTTTGGTATGCGGATTGTCTACGCGGAACACGCGGATATCACATTCTTCAACCCAAAACAGTGCAACATCCAACAATTCTTTCCAAAGATTTTTCCAATCGCCGGTTTCAAAGTAAATCGGCATAATGTCTTGGTATTTCTTCGGCGGATTTTCGGCATATTGTACCGTTCCGTCCGGGCGCCATTTGAACCATTGTGGAAACTCTTTCACATACGGATGGTCCGGCGCAGCTTGAAGCGCATAATCCATAGCCACTTCAATCCCCAAACTTTTGGCTGTTTTGACTAAGGATTTGAAATCATCTATCGTTCCCAATTCGGGATGCGTGGCTTTGTGTCCGCCATATTGAGAACCTATGCCCCAAGGTGAACCCACATCGCCCGGTTCAGCAGTAGTCGCATTGTTTTTCCCTTTGCGATTGACTTCACCAATCGGATGAATCGGCGGAAAGTATAAGGTATCAAAACCCATCGCGGCTACTCTAGGCAATAACTTTTCACAATCTTTAAACGTCCCGTGCTTTCCTTTTTCAGGAGAAGACGAGCGCGGAAAAAATTCGTACCAAGTACTGAACAAGGCTTTGGGACGATCGACATACACTTGCAATTCGTGTGACTTGTTGGCTAAAGTTCTCGTGGGATAAGCTTCAAAAATATGGTGTAATTCTTTAGATAATGCGATTTGAATAGCCTTGTCGTATAGCTTCTCGTCTTGAAAAGCTTTGATTGCTTCGTTTAGGTATTTTTTTTCAGAAGCGGTTACTTCTTTTAGAATAGCTTCGCAATATTCAGCGCCTTCAAGCAATTCTGATTTGACATATTGATTGTCTTGTATTTTTCGCTCGGTACCGTGTTGCCAATTTAAGGCATAATCCACCCAAGCTTCGACGAAATACGAAAAGTGACCTTGTTTCTCTACAGTAAACTCAGCTTGCCATTCATCATTCCCTAATTCGGTCATGCGTACTTCCTGCCATTTTTTGGCCGACTCATGTTTGAACTTAACACAAGACGCTATTACATCATGTCCGTCGGCAAAAACATTGGCTTTTACCACAACCGATTGTCCAACAATTCTCTTGATATAAAAAGCACCGCCATCCAATTGAGGCGTAACATTTTCAATAATTATTCGGGTTTGATTTTGCATTTTGACGTATATTTATGATGTTGAAATTTAACAAAATTTAAGTTAAGTTTTTAAGCGTCCAAAAAATTATTGAAATGACAAAAAAGGCCCAAAAATCTACTCAATCATTGCAAATTCCGAAGTCAATTTTGTTTATAGCTAAAATATTAGAGAGAATTTCTCCAAAATTAACCACTCTTTTTGCAGCCCGACTTTTTACCACGCCAATCAAATACAAAATTCCGAAGCGCGAATGGCAGATGGAAGAACAAAGTCGGAAAACGAAGCTTTACATCCCTACCATACAAAAGAAAATTCAAGTGTATCACTATGGAGAAAGTGAGAAAAAAGTATTACTAGTTCACGGTTGGTCGGGACGCGGAACCCAATTGGTGAAAATTGCCGATGAGTTAGTAAAAATGGGTTACCAAACAGTAAGTTTTGACGCACCGGCTCATGGCAAATCGGAGGGCAAAACAACTATTATGACTGAGTTTATTGCTTCGATTTTAGAATTGGAAAAACAATTTGGCCCTTTTGAGTTTGCTGTAGGTCACTCCTTGGGCGGCATGTCTATTTTAAATGCCATAAAGCAAAACCTTCAAGTAAAAAAAGCAGTGATCATTGGTAGTGGTGATGTGATTCAAGACATTTTAGAAGACTTTGTTAAAAAATTAAAATTGTCCGTAACATACGCAACGTTGTTGAAAGCCCATTTCGAAAAAAAATTCGGAGAACCGATGGAACATTATTCTGCGCATTTTGCAGCCCAAGAGGTTAAAATTCCGGTATTGGTCATTCACGATCAAAACGATGCTGATGTTTCGGTCAAAGCGGCTCACCACATCCATAAACATTTGGAAAAAAGTGAACTCATGATTACAGAACATTTAGGGCATCGCAAAATTTTAGGAAGTGAAGCAGTAATCCATAACATTACCTCCTTTTTAAATTCTTAGAAGATGAATTTATTTGATTCGAATACTTGGGACGCAAAACTACAACCGGTCATTGATTTGTATCGAGGTAAAAAACACCCTTTGGAGTATGAAGACTTGTACCAATTAATAGTAATGGTTGTTCTATCGGCTCAAGACTCTGATGCTAATATCAACAAGATTGCACCGGCTTTATTCCAAAAGTATCCTGACTTTGAAAGCTTATCTACAGCAAGTTTTGAAACACTATTCCCTTTAGTAAATAAGGTAAGAAACTTTAACACCAAATCAAGTTGGTTACTCGAAATTGCTAAAACCTTAAAATCCGTCGATAACATCCCTACAACATTACCGGAACTGACTGCTTTAAAAGGAATAGGCAGAAAATCGGCCAATGTAATTATGCGGGAAATGAAAGTTCCTGCCGAAGGCATCGTAGTGGATTTACATGTGATTAGGGTTGCGCCAAGAATCGGTTTAGCTAATGAAAGTAAAGATGGAAATAAAGTTGAAAAACAATTAATGCAAATCCTTCCCAAAAGCATTTGGGGAGAAATTGGCATGGCTATATCCTTTTTAGGGAGAGAAACTTGTAGACCAACTAATCCGAAGTGTCGTAATTGTCCGATTCAAAATGATTGCCACTATCCGTTAAAAACAATTTAGAGATTATAACGTGTCCTCGTCTCGT